>CAZOFX010000065.1:5572-10000 GCA_964579055.1 uncultured Pirellulales bacterium | reverse complement strand
CTGGCCCTCGGCGAACGGGCGGATCTTGATGCTGCGAAACTCGATGGCGCCGCCGTAGTCCTGCAAGGCGATGTGTCCCTTGAGCGCGCGGCCCCAGTTGCCGCGTCCGTAGGCGGTCTCGAAGAACTTGCTGGTCTTGACGTGCGCCTGCCAGTAGGGGCTGTCGATCTCGTATTCGAGCAGCTTCTCGCCGTTGAGCCAGTGCTCCACGTGCTTGCCGCGCGCGACGATCCGCGTCTGGTTCCACTGGCCGAGCGGCCGCGTCGCGTCGCGGGCCGGGGCGAACACGGCGTAGCACGCTCCCGCCGACGCCAGCGTGTTCAGCCCGTCCAGGTGCGTCGTGTTGTCGAGAATTTGGTACTCGGGCCCGGACTGCCAGACCTCGGTCTCCTGCTCGGTGGCGCGGTAGATCACGCCGCTGTTGTTGCCCCGGGTCATCTTCCACTCCAGCGACAGCTCGAAGTCGCCGTACTGCTCGACCGTGACGATATCGCCGGCGGACTTGTCTTCCTCCCGGCGCGCCAGCAGCGAGCCGTTCTCCACCTTCCAACTGGCGGGCATCGTGGTCGACTTGTACCCGCGCCAGCCCGCCGTGCTCTGGCCGTCGAAGAGCAGACGCCAGCCGGCGTTCTGTTCCTCGACGCTCAGCGTGTTGGGCTGCGCGCTCGCCGCCGGCGCGCCCCACGACAGCGCCACCAGAATCCCGATCAGAAATCGCGTCACGCTTCGTGCAGTCTGAACTTCGCGGTCCATAGGTCCTCCTTTTCGCCGAGTCAAAGAAGTGTGCCTTTCGCTCGCCTGAGTGTACCGCGCACGACGGCAGAGGGGAAGTTCCGCCTTGACAGAACGGCTCATTCTGCCATATAGTGCGCGTCAAGTGCACAGGTGGAGCAAGTGCGTATGCGTATGGCAGTTGTCAATCAGGCTACGGCGATCATGCTGGCGTGTGCGGCAGCATGCAGCCCCCAGGCTGCCGCGAAAGGGGTTTCGCCGGAGACGGCCAATAGCCCCCTGTGCGGTTGGCTGCATGCAGTTGATCACTGGCTGTTGAACCCGCCCTTGCCCGACCTTCCGACGCCCAGAGAGCGACTGCCGCTCGGACCCCGAACCGAGCCGGGGCAGATCGTCGCCGCTGCCCCCGCCGTCCTGCCGAAGATCGACGTCTCGCACAGCCATCGAGGCGGTCTTTTCGCCGCCATTTCCGCGAAAGTCCCGCGTCATTCGCTGTTTTCGGTTCTCTGCCTTCTGATCGTGTAGCCGCCGCGGGTCCGCTCCGCGTAACGTTACCGACCCCAGCCACGCGACGGACCGCATTCTGCGACCTCACGACCCCGACAGACCCCTGTCGAGAATCCCATGCGCCGACGGAGAACACCCCGTTGGCCACGTTCACAGGAGAACCAACGATGACAACGAGGACCACGCTGGATCGCGTTCGTGATCTGCTCGACCAGAATCGCCCCGAGGAGGCGTTGAATCTCCTCGATCGCTGCGGACCGGAGACCCCTGAGGTGGAGAACGCGCGGGCCGTGTGCCTGCTGAGGCTGGGCAGACTCAGCGACGCCATCGGCATACTGCGCGACATCACGTTTCGAGGCTATATGAACATCCCGGACGACACACCGCTGCGGTTCCGGCTCAATTTCGCCACGTCCATGCTGATGGTCAATTTCAAGGATGCCGCCATGGCGGTGATGAACCGGCTGAAGCACGAGAACGATCCGCAGGCGGTCCAACTGCGCCAGGCCATCGAGAGTTGGAGGAGGGGGCTTGGTCTGATCGGCCGGCTTTGCTGTCGCATCGGATTCTACCCCAGGCAGCTCGTGGAGCTCGATTTCCCTCCGGGCCGGGTATAGGTCCGGAATCGAGCCGGCGATGCGGATGGTTTCGTGCGCGGTCCGATCTGATCCGGCGGCCGCTGGGATCGGGTCACATGGGGTTTTCAGGAGAAGCAGGGCATGGCGTTGATTGATTTGGTAAAGGAAAAAATCGTCAGAGTTCCGCTGGTTGCGACCGAAAAACCGGACGTGTTGCGCGAACTCGTTCAGACACTCCGCGATGCCGGGGAGATTGAGGATTCCCATGCCGTACTCCAATGCGTGGTCGAGCGGGAAGCGAAGTTCAGCACCGGTCTGGAAGGGGGCGTCGCCATCCCGCACGGCAAGAGCGACGCCGTATCCAGCCTGAAACTGGCGCTGGGCATCGCGCCGCAGGGGATCGATTTCGCCTCCATCGACGGAGAGCCGTCCAGGCTGTTCTTCCTGCTGGTCGCGCCCCCGAGCCAGTCGGGGCCTCACGTCGAGGCCCTGGCTACCATTGTCAAGCTGGGCCGGTCGCAGGAGTTCTGCCGGGCTCTGGCCGGCGCCCAGGACGCCCGCGAGGCCGTCGATCTGATTCGGGGCGAATAGAATCCGTGGAGGTGCGCACCGCCCATCGCCGTGCCCGTCACCTCACGCGGACCAGGCACAGGTCCCAATTGCCGTTCTTCTCCGAGCAGAAGAGCACCGACGATCCATCCGGCGAGAAGGATGGGTGCGGATGGACCGTGGCGCCCTGGGGTCGATGTCCCTGCGTCAGAAGTCTGGCCTGGCCCGTCCGGGCATCTACGAGAAAGAGCTGGCCGTCGAAGGTGTCGCCCACCGCCCACTGGCCCGCCGGGTCGCCGCCTACGTGCCAGTACCTTTTCTGATTCAGGACGTGCAGCGACCGGTCGCCAAGAGCGACGTACGCGATGCCGTGCGGCTTGCGCAGCATCTCTTCGTTCTTCGGCCAGAGGGTGAACAGCGCCTTGTCCGCTCCCCACCACACCTCGTGCGTCACCCACTCATCGTACGTCTCGCGGTAGAGAGGGCCGTTCTCGGAGCCGTCGGCGCGAACCACCCACATCCGCTGCTCGGAGTCTCCACCCGTTTCCCAGCAGTACATGATCAGGCCGGAGATCCTCGGATGAGCCTGGCAGTGGCCCACGCGAAACTCTGCCTCCCGGATCGTTCGGAACGCGCCGCGTTCGGTGTCCAGGGCCAGCAAAGCCCACGAGTCGCCGCGCTGAACGCCGAGGTACATGGTCTTGCCGTCGCTGTCCACGGCGAGCGTCCCGCTGAGCTCGGTGCCTTGGGGCAGCTCGGCCACCTTGCGGCGATGGGAACCGTTCGGTGCGTCTGGACCCTGTCGCATCGCCGCGTCGATGTCCAGATCCCAGATATCGCGTCCGCACGAGTAGAACATCCGGTTGCCGGTGCGGCTCAGGCACGCGTTGCCCGGCCCGCTGTCATCGGTCAGTTGCGTGATGACCCCCGTCGCCGGCGAGACGGCGAAGTACTGCCTGGAGCCGGGCCGGTCGGACAGGAAGACGATGTGTTCCCCATCCGCCGTCCAGTTTGGGTGGGTCTGGTAGATTTTATCGTCCCGCGCGGGCGAGGTCGTCAGCATGGTGACGTCCGCGCCCGTCACCGAGTCGACGTAGGTCGCCTTCTCGGCAGGGAACCGCGTTCCCACGCCGCCCTCTGACGCATTCTGATCCCCGCAGGCCCACGTGCTCCACGCCAACGCCAGGAGGATCGACACACACGTTGTACGAAAGCTGTCCGCCATATCCCAAGCTCCCAAGTCCGCCCATGCCGCCGCGAAGGCCGGCGTGATCCCCCGTCGCTCGCGCCCGATTCTCACCTTGCCCTGCGCCGCCAGTATACCCGCCCACGCGTCCGACGACCAAGGGAGGATTCTCCTCGTCGCGCACCACACAGACCTCGCTTTCTCCCGCTGGGCTACGAGATACGAGATACCTGCGGCCTTAGCCCTTTCGCACCCTTCTCACCCTTCCCACTCTTCAAACCCTTCCCACCCTCGACCGCCACTGACCCCGCCGAGTTTTGCGTGGTGTTCCTCAGCGATATCTCAGAATCGACCAGCAGACGACGGCCGTCATGACTCCAACACTGGCGCAGGGGACGCCGACCGACCCCAACGGCGAAATCCCCGCGATCGGCCCGTTGCCCAATGCGATACCCGCTATGACGCCGGCGCCAAGCACGGCGAGCCCGGCCGCCACCCATAGGTGCTTTCCGGCACGCTTGCCGCCTTCGCCGCTCGTCGGCGGCTCGACCGACTTCCTGTCCCCTGATTGGTCCAACCTGTCCATGGCTTGCCGCCTTTCTTCTACCCGACATGTCCCAAATGACTATTGCCCGGCAACAGCGTCGGCGCCCTGCTCGACAAACATACCGCCGTTCCCACGGGATTCAAGCGCAAGACCGCCCCGAGACAGGCGCGCCGGGCGTCTGCCTGCGCCATCCTGCGGAAGGGGCCAGGTGTGCTACCTGCGATTCGCAGGTACCGGTCATGGGGGGCAGTGCAATTTTCAAAAGGAGTGGCTCCAGCTCTCAAGTCCTGCGCAGGGCCTCCGGTGCGCCCGCTCCTATCGAGCCGGCG
>CAZOFX010000065.1:0-5562 GCA_964579055.1 uncultured Pirellulales bacterium | reverse complement strand
GCGATTCGCAGGTACCGGTCCTTGCGAGTGGGGCGATTTCCAAGGGGCAACTCCCAAGACCGCCGCAAGCCCCCGACCCCGTCGCCTCTTGTGTGGTGTCCCCTCCGCCACCGGGGAGTACCCGGGAAAATGTACCTGACACCTTTAATTCCTCCAAGAGAGAGGTCCTCAGTGACTCCGCGCCGACAGGGCCGCCGCACAAGCAAGTGGAAGAATGGACCGGACACTTTTGATTCCTCATCCGTTATCTTTGAACAGATCCCGTGTATCCCGTTTGTAGTGTGCCTGTAAGGGCATATCTTCTCTTGGCGGTGTGTCGTAGGGGCGACGGGGCCCCCAACGCGGAAGAGTACGCCTCACGGCGTCACTATGAACCAAGTCCGGCGGCGGCGACGAATGGGTTGAGTCATGGATATGGGGACTCACACGAGAGGCGCACGTCGATACGCGCAGAAGACAGATCGAAGTGCAGGTCTGTAAGAAGCGGCAATCTCCCCGATTTCCGTGGCGTTCCCCGCCCACCGCGTGTATAATAAAAGCGGTTGGTTTCTGATCCGATGGTGAGAGGAGAGGCATATGCGAACGGAGCGGAATTCGAGATCACTGGCCCTGGCCCTTTTGTGCACTGTCCTTCCCGCCCTTTCGGGCACCGTACCGGGGCGAACCCTCTACGTGGACGACGACGCCACCCCGCCCGGGGATGGTTCCTCGTGGACCACCGCCTTCCGGTATCTGCAGGACGCCATGGCGGTGGTGTCGGCGGGAGACGAGATTCGAGTGGCCCAGGGGTTATACCGTCCCGACCAGGCTTTCCAGGTCGTGGAGGGCAACCGCCGGGCGACCTTCCTTCTGAACGACGGCGTCGCAATCCTGGGCGGCTTTGCCGGCGTGGGGGCGGCAGACCCGGATCTGCGCGACCCCGACCGCTTCGCCACGATCCTGAGCGGGGACCTGGCCGGCGATGACGAGACCGCCAACCCGCTGGCACGGTACAACAACAGCTTCTCTGTCGTGATGGCCCCGGCGGTGGGCAGCGACACCGTTCTGGACGGTCTGACAATCTGCCACGCCTACGCCGCCGACGGCCATGGGGGCGGACTGTGCAACGATGGGGGAAGCCCTCTCCTGCGTCGCTGCACGTTCCGCGACAACCTCGCCAGCGCCGGCGACGCCGGCGTCTACAACGACCAGGGCGATCTCCGGATCGAATACTGCCGCTTCCTGCGCAATTCGGGCGAGGATTCCGGGGCGCTGTGCAACCATCAGGGCTCGGTCGTGGTGATCGCCTCGGAGTTCATCGAGAATGACAGCGAACAGAGTGCCGCCGCGGCACACAACGAGGAGGGCGATATGGTCCTGTTCGCCTGTCTGTTCCGTGGCAATCGCGGCGAGGACGGCAGGGGGGCCGTCTGGAACCTGGGCGACCTGCGCCTGCTGCACTGCACCTTCATCGAGAACGGAGGACGCGGGGGAGCGGTCACCTGCACGGACGGCCATGCCGTGATCGCCAACTGCCTGTTCGTCGGAAACACGGGAGAGAACGCCGGCGCGATGTCCGTTCGAGACGCTTCGGTATTGCTGGATCACTGCACATTCCACGGCAACATGGCCACCGAAGACGGGGCGGGTGCCGCTTACTGCCGTCCCCCCTTCTGGACGACCGTCAGCTCACTTCAGGCCATCGAATGCATCTTCTGGAGCAATCAGAGCTTGGCAGACGATCCGGAGAGCCCGCCGATGGTTGGCTACGACGCCCAGATTGCCGGCGACCCCAACGGGGTCGTCGTCGAGTACTCCTGCATTGAGGGCTGGACGCCGGACCGTGGCGGGATCGGCAATATCGGCGCCGACCCGCTCTTCGTCGCCCCGGACCAGAACGACTTTCACCTGAAGTCGCAGGCCGGCCACTGGGACGCCGTGGCCCTGGCGTGGGTGGCCGACGACGTCACCAGCCCCTGCATCGACGCGGGCGACCCGAATAGTCCGCTCGGCCAGGAGCCATTCCCCAACGGCGGCCGCGCGAATATGGGCGTCTACGGCGGCACCTGCGAGGCGAGCAAATCGTGGTTCGGCGTCGCGCCGGGCGCCGGCATCGATGCCGCTGACCTCAACGGCGACGGCCGCGTAGATGCCGAAGATCTGCGGCTGGCCATCTTGCTTCGGTCTCCGGTATCCCCCTGATCTCTCTCTCGAATTCCGGAATTCCACAGAAAGCAGCAACCGTGAGTTGGGAATCGACGGGTGTAAACAGGGATCGCCACCAATTAAGTGGAGTGACACCGTCGCTAAATGGGTGGCTGTCCCTAGGTTTAGCCCCTAGGTTTAGCCGCCAGCCGCGGCACGTTGTTCATGCCCATCCAGTGCTTCCGTGATGCGCCGCAGTCGCCCGACATGGTCCTGATCGACGCGAAGACCTATCTCGAAGAGAAAGGTCCTCAGTGAGCCCGCGCCGACAGGGCCGCCGCACAACCAAGTGGAAAGTGTACCGCACGCCGTTGATTCGCCTCTCTATGCGTCTGCAAGTCTTTCTGTGTCAAGACGTTATGCTTTTTCTCTTGGCAATTCGGGCGGCATAGGCTATAATTTACGCGCCGATGGAGGTGGCGGCTCGGAGAATCCGCTTGACGGATTGAACTGAAGCCGTTAATCTATCGTACCGATATGAGAGTACTAGCCCAGTGCCGCTTGTCGGCTCGATAGGGTTCGCCCCGCTGGGCATCAAACATCAGGAGCCTCGGCGTTTCCCGTCGAGGCTCTTTCTTTTTCGAAGGCATCCACAAGACGACGCAATGGGCTGTTGCCCGGAAAGACATACAGCCCGGAGAACGGCTTTCTTACCGGCTCACTTCGGGACCAGATGTACGGTTTGATGCGGCCGAAAAACGGATACTCCAGGTCGCCGCTCTTGAACGCCCGGTAGATGTTGTAGCTACACAGGTCGGCCAATTGCACGCCGTTTGAAAGCTCGCTTCGGACGAACATCGGCATCTCACAGATGCGCGTCAGCCACACGCCGTTGGTCGTGCCCTGGTCCAGCAGCCAGGCATGTTTCATCGCCAGCGACCGATTGGCCTGAAGGCTCACGTCATCGTTGACCATGATTGCCTGATGGCGCCCGTACTTTGCTCGCATCAGCCTTTCGATCTGTTCGAGGAGAAACTCCCAACTCTTGCGGTGCAGCTTTTCCTGATCCATATAGGGGAGCAGCTCGCGCTTGTCGACGAGCACCGAGACGATGTGCATGTGGTGGTGCTCCAGTTGTCTGTAGTACAACTCGATCAGGTCTGTCAGTTCCTGGCCCGTCAGGTTGCCCAGGAACGGATGACGCCGGCGTCCCTTCGGGATGCGAACCCAGTTGCTCTTGACCTCGCAGTCCGCCAGTTCCAGCCGAACCTGTCTGTCCCGCAAGATTCGCTGGGTCAACTCGACCTTCCGGCGGTTGATCGTCTTCTCAAAGCCGTGCCACTGTTGCTCGAACAGGCTCACGGCCGTCACAACGTACAGCCAGTCGCCCGGCTTGGCCGTCCCGTCTTTCTGGGCGATCTCCAATCGCGGGTCGCGGTTGCCGGTTTCATCCGCATAAAACAGGAACATACCTACACACTCTCCACGACGCAGAAGCGACTGCCGTCCGTCGACTGCCTCCGCCTAATGGAGGCCAACGGGGCCGTCCCCCCTGTTCTCCGGTTCGTTCCGCTGGGCGCATATCAATCTCAAAATGCGGGCTGTCCCCGGGGCGCACCTTCTCTACACAGCCACTCGTGCCATGAATTCAGTGACACCTCTAATCATTCCCTCTACTTGATCCGCGTTGTACTCGTTGTACTTCCCGTGTGCGGCCTTGTTCCGAAGGTCAAGCCACGCTGTAACCTGCTTCTGGTCGAGTTTGGAGTAGACTTCTGCTTTGGCAAGCTCGCTATTCAGAGTATCTGCCGTTAATGGAGTCTCTTTACCGTCCTTCTGTCGGGCAGTTGGGATTCCGTTATTTCTGCACAACTGGCGTAAACGCTCCTCCACCGTGCTTCCCGCGATGACCGCCGCCGCGTCCTTGTAGCCTTCTTTCAACAAGTACTCAGCCATATCGATGTAGTCGGTGAAGACTTCCGCTGTTACCAGGTTCTTGATCGTGAACAGCCAGCCACCTGCAATCTCGTCTCGAATGGCCTCCAGTATTCCCAAGCCATTCTTGACATCCTGAGAGGTGCTGCCGGCCGCACTTTTTAAGAACTCCGTGTAGTGAGGGTGGTTCTCGTTGTACGTGCGTTGGATGAAAGACAGCGAGGCCGTCCTGAAGCCTCTCATCTTCCCGTCATCCACCCACTCTGGGCCGCTGTGCCGATGTTCGTGTCGTTGTCCAAATACGTCTGTAATCCAGCCTTGGTTGTCGGAGACATCGTTACGATGACGGGTAGCCAATACTTCGTTACCCTTCTCGATCAATTCATTCACTCGTTGAAGCAGTCTCTCCTTCATCATTTCGGTAGCCTCCGTTCGGTGGGTTGTTTTCCATCTCGGTCAGGTTCTCTCTGCCCCGCCTGCATTTCCACAGCCTTGAACTCTGTGCTTTCGAGTAGTTCAAGTATTGCCGAGGCAGGGACAATATTGCATAGACCCAAGTGCTCTTCGGTCTTCTCCTTAGTGTTTGGGTCCGTAACCACAGTCGTTATATGCCCCGCTACAAGACCTACGAGCCACTGCTCCTGAAGTATGTTCGATCTGAGGGTTTTGCCAAGTGGTGTTGAAGGAGCGTATATGACAGGACCACCGGAGTTTCCTCCGAATGTGAATCCGTCCACCAATATGTCTGGATCTGCTCTCGCGATTATGCCGTAACGGAGAATCGGCTCGGCGTAGTTCTCGTCTCTCAGACCTCTGGGGAAACCGATTATGAAGACCGGTGCACCCGCCTCGATCTCAGGCCTTATCAGGAACCGGGAATACGGAATAGGCACGACGTCGGATATCCCTTCAAGAACTCCCATCAGGCAACATGCAACATCATGCCTCTCGGATTTGAACCATCCGCCCGGACGGTGCTGGGCGACGAATGTCTCCCTGAGGAGATCACTGCGCCCTTCCTTTCGGTTGAGCCGATAGGCCAGGTCAGCCCGCTGTCTCCATCCGTTGTTCTTGTCAAATACCACGTGTTTTGCCGTCACCAGAGCCAAGTGGTTGGCGGGGGTCTTCACCAGAAATCCTGAGGCGATCGACTTCGGCTTCTTCTCTGGCTCTTCGGGTCCGTTAGGTTCCCAGACTTCGATGGACACCAGAGTCTTGAGCCACGTCTGGTCAAATGTGGACGTGTGTCTTGGCTCCTCTTCTGCCGGCAGGGAATGAACCACTAATAGACAGAAGAAGACCACAACGACTTGTGCACGAACATGAATTGCATTTCGCTTCATCGTCTCACCTCGTCAAACAGGTTCCGCTCGTCTCACGCCTCCCTGCCCGACCTTCTCCGACCACATCATACGACATCCATCCATCGTGACGCAATATCCACCGTCAACGCGGGACAGACCCCGTCTTGCGTTCCGTTTGCGGGCTCATTTCGCACGACTC
>CAZOFX010000064.1:0-32592 GCA_964579055.1 uncultured Pirellulales bacterium | reverse complement strand
AACGTAAACCTCTCGGCCAAGGCCATCTGCGGTCTGGGCGCCTACGGAAAGCTCTGCGCGATGCGAGGCGACAAGGCGAAGGCGGATGAGTACATGAAACTGGCGCGACAGTTCGCCGCCCGCTGGGTCGAGGAGGCTAACGACGGCGATCACTATCGTCTGGCGTTCGACAAGCCCGGCACGTGGAGCCAGAAATACAATCTGGTTTGGGATGAGATTCTCGGTCTCGATCTGTTCCCGGCGGAGGTGCTCCGCACCGAGATGGAGTACTACAAGAAGGTGCAGAACACTTACGGGCTGCCCCTGGACAACCGATCTCGCTACACGAAGCTCGACTGGATCCTTTGGACGGCGACGCTGACACAGAACCAGGACGACTTCGAGGCCCTTGTCGAGCCGGTGTTCCGTTTCCTCAACGAAACGCCGGACCGCGTGCCCACGAGCGACTGGTACTGGACGCACGATGCGAAAAAACGCGGCTTCCAGGCCCGGCCGGTGGTAGGAGGCGTGTTCCTGAGGATGCTCTATGAGAAACGCATCTGGCGGAAGTGGGCCCGCCGGGACCTGACGGACGCATCGGGCTGGGCGCCGCTGCCCAAGCCGCCCAGGGTGGTTACGGCGGTCCCGACCAGCCAGAACGAGCCGATCACGTGGCGGTACACGACCGACAAACCGGCCGATAATTGGTTCACGCCGGATTTCGACGCGTCCGCCTGGAGCGAAGGACCCGGCGGATTCGGCACCAAAGGGACGCCCGGCGCGAGCGTCGGAACGGTCTGGAACAGTTCCGACATCTGGCTGCGTCGCGAGTTCGTTCTGCCCGAGGGGATGTGGCACGACCTGCAACTACAGATCCACCACGATGAGGATGCCCAGGTCTATCTCAACGGTGTGCTCGCGCTGACGACGTCGGGCTTCACATCGAGCTATGGGGAGATGGCGATGACGCCGGCAGCGCTGGCGACTTTGAAGCCGGGCAGGAACGTGTTCGCCGTTCATTGCCGCCAAACCTCCGGCGGGCAGTACATCGACGTGGGCCTCGTGGACGTCATTCGGGAGGACGCAGAGAAACCATAGAGCGGCGTTGCCCAGCCCTTCCGTTGTGACGCACGTCACGGTCGTGAGCGGCCGGCGGCCTTGATCTGTTCCAGCAGGGCTGCCATCTCCTTGACCGTCTCGGGGTGCTCGGCTGCGATGCTGTGCCTCTCGCCGAGATCGGTTTGGAGGTCGTAGAGCTGCGGCTCGGGGTCATTGCCCAACTCGATGTTGACGTTGCGGTTGATCTTCGCGCCCTTGCTTGGCGCGATGTATTTCCAACGGCCCTTGATGAGCGATAGCGTTCCGGCGTGCTCGACCAGATGGTCGCGGCCGGTTCGCGTCCTGCCCAACAGGGCGCCGAGGACGTCGAAGCTGTCCGGCGCCGCGTCGGAGGCGAGTGTCTGGCCGGTCAGCGCCGCCAGCGAGGCGAAAAAGTCGATCTGGCAGACGAGGGCCTCGGAAACGCCCGGGTTGAGCTCACGTGGCCAGCGGACGATGAACGGCACGCGCGTGCCGGCGTCGAACGCGCTGTACTTGCCGCCCCGCAGCGGGCCCGACGGCTTATGGGCGCCGAGTTTCTCCACCGCCTGGTCCTTGTATCCATCGTCCACCACCGGGCCGTTGTCGCTGGTGAAGACCAGCAGCGTGTCGTCGGTGAGCTTCAGACGATCCAGCGTTCTGAGGATCTCGCCAACGCACCAGTCGAGCTGAAGGATCACGTCGCCGCGAGGGCCAAGTCCGCTCTTGCCTGCGAAGCGGGAGTGCGGCACGCGCGGGACGTGAATGTCGTGCGTGGCGAAGTAGAGGAAGAAGGGCTGGTTCTTGTGGGTCGAGATGAAATCGGTTGCCTTGGCGGTGATGGTGTCGGCGATGTCTTCATCGACCCAGCGCGCCGCCTTGCCTCCTTTCATGTAGCCGATCCGGCTGATGCCGTTGACGATCGTCTGGTCGTGGCCGTGGCTGGGGTGCATTTTGAGCAGCTCGGGGTGGTCCTTGCCCGTCGGCTCGTCGCCGACCGGCCCGGCGAAGCTGACCTCGATCGGGTCGGTTGTGTCGAGCCCGACGACCCGGCGGTTCTCCACGTACACGCACGGCACGCGGTCCCCGGTCGCGGGGATCAGGAAGCAGTAATCGAAGCCGATATCCAGCGGGCCCGGCTTGATTTCCTCGTTCCAGTTCAGTTCCTGCCCCTGGGCGCCAAGCCCCAGGTGCCATTTGCCGACAACGCCTGTGGTGTAGCCTGCCTTCTGGAGAAGCATGGGCAGCGTCGCGCGACTCGGTCCGATGATCATCCTCGCATCGCCGGTTGCGACGCCCGTGCCCTTGCGCCGCCACGCGTATTCGCCCGTCAGCATCGCGTACCGCGACGGGGTGCACGTCGCCGAGGCGGAATGGGCGTGGGTGAAGCGCACGCCTTCGGCGGCGATCCGGTCGATGTTCGGCGTTTGGAAGTCCCTGGCGCCGTAGCAACTGACGTCGCCATAGCCCAGATCGTCGGCATAGATCAGCACGATGTTCTTCGGGCGTTTGCCTTGGGCGGCCCGCAACGGAGCAGGGATCATGGCCGCAGCCGCGGCCAACGAAAGGGACTTCATGAACGTGCGGCGGGAAACCCTGTGCGGTGACATCATGTCGGCTCCGATGAAAGAGTTCATTTCGGAACGGTCGGTCGCGTCGATCAACGCCATTGTGGCCGGCGACGCGCGGCAAAGCAAGCTACAACTTCCTTTGGCAGGTAGTTGCACGGCTGTACGGGTGTTCTCTTGCGTCGCCGTGCCTGGCGTGCTATCTATAGGCCCGCAATGGACAAGGACGTCAAAACTCATTCCTCGGCCGGGCTCGGCCAAGGCCAGGGGACCACATGCCACGAGCGTTTGATGGTCCGGCGGCAGGATCTCCAGCGCGATCTTGCTTTGTACCGGCGTCGTGAAGTCCGCTGGTCGTGGCTGAGACTGGCGACCTTCGCGATCTGCGTCGCTGGGATCGTGGCCGTGGCCCTGCGGTATGGATTCCTGCCCGCGGCGGCAGGCGCGGTCCCTGCTTTGATTGTGTTTTGCCTGGTAGTCGTGCGTCATCTCCGCTGGAAAGGCGAGCGAGTCCTGACCGAGCGGGTTCTCGCCGTGGTCGAAGAATCGCTGCGCAGCGCCGTTGATGAGGGCAAGCCCATACGCGACTGGAAGCGTCCATCGGATTCGGACCTCGCGGAGGCGGTTCTGCCGGTCGCGTTCGAATCGGGCCCCACGTGGGCCCTGAGCGAGCAGGAGCTGGACGATCTGGACATCTACGCAGCGCCCATCGGCGTCTTCGGCCTGCTGAATCGCACCTCGACCGATCTTGGCGCCCGGCGGCTGCGCGACATGCTGGACGGACCGTGCCTTTCCGCCCAGCACATTCTCTCTCGACAAGAGGCGGTGCGCTGGCTCGCCGAGCACGATGCCCAACGGATCGACATGATGGCTTCCGTCGTTCCCCTGCGCGGCCAATCCCAACGTCTCGAGGCGCTCGCCGAGCGCCTTCACAACACGACGTCCAACCCGCATGTGAATGCGTCGAGGTGGATTCGCACCTGGTCGGTGTTCAGTGGTCTGTGCTTCGCACTTGCCGTCGTACAGATGCTGCGCGGGCAGTACGACTGGTTGCGGCTGATCGTCGCGCTGATCGTGGTCAACCTGCTGATCGCGCGTCTGAACCGAGACATGCTCGCCTTGCTCGAGGCGGCCGCACTGCCTCTGGTCAGACTGACGTCGGTCCTGCGTGGGCTTCTGACGGTGGCCCAGTGCGCCGAGGAGAGCCTGCCTGCCGAGGCCGATCTGGGCGTGCTGAGGCGTCGTTTCGCGAAGGTGGCGACCGACGCGGGGATTCCTTCGCTGTGCGATCACCTGGGGTGGATGGCGCTGGGCGGTCTGGCTCGCAGTCTTCTGAACGTGATCGTCTTCTACGATCTGCACGTGTCCGAAGCCATCGTCCGGCGTTTCGTGTCCGGCCGGCAGATGCTGCTCGAAGGGCTGGCCGCGATGGCCGAGCTTGAGGCCCTCGCCAGCCTGGCGTGCTTCGGCGCCGAGCGAACGGGCACATGCTATCCGGACCTGACCGGCGAGACACTGCTGTCGATCTCGGATGGCCGCCATCCACTGATCCCGTCCGGGCACGTGACGGCCAACAGCGTCTGCCTGACCGATGCGAAACGCATGTGGGTCATCACCGGTCCCAACGCCGCAGGCAAAAGCACGTACCTGCGAATGGTGGGCGTGAACGTGCTGCTGGCGCAGATCGGTTCCGCTGTGGTCGCGGGGCAGATGTCCCTCTCGCCTGTGCGGCTGCTGACGGACGTCCGCATCCGCGACGACCTGGCGCGGAACGAGAGCTACTTCCTCTCCGAGGTCCGGCGGCTTCGCCGCATGGTGGTCGACTCCGACAGCGAAACGCCTCTGCTGGGCCTGATCGACGAACCCTTCCGTGGCACCAATTCCTCCGAACGAACGGCGGCCGGCATCGCCCTGGCAGAGCATCTGCTATTCTCCGGCAACCTCTTTCTGGTAGCGACACACGAAGAGACGCTGACGCAGACCGCCGCGGCGTCCGATCTGGCCGAAAACCATCACTTCCAGGAACACCTGACCGAGCAGGGCATTGAGTTCGACTACCTGCTCTGCCCCGGCCCGGCGGGCACCAGAACCGCCATCCGCATCCTCGAACAAGAAAAGTACCCGCCCAGCCTGCTCGACCGCGCCCGCCAGTTGCTGGGCCCGTAGCTCGCAGGTTACCAGAGGCCGGGGAAGAGGCGGTAGGGGACGCGGGCGGCGTAGTTGGCGTAGCCGGGCAGCTCGCGGTGGAGGGTTCGGTCTTCGAGGGCGGTTCGGACCACAATGGTGACGGCGACGAGGGCGACAGGGATCAGTCCATACGCCGAGCCCACGATCAAGGGGGCCGCCAGTATCCATAGCCCGGCTCCCACGTACCCTGGGTGTCTGATGAAGCGGTACGGTCCGTCGGTCACCACTCTGTGGTTGCGGTCGGTCTGGATGCGGACGACCGTCTCGAAGTGCGTGTTGACGAGCATGGCCCAGGTGATCAGGACGGTGCCGAAGATGTAAAGGGCCGTTCCGACAACGAGTGACCACGTTCCGAGACGTGACCAGTGGCATCTGCCGACGTCGAGTCCCATGACGATGGGCACCACGTAGAAGCCGAGGATGCCAAACACGATCACGAGAGGCTTGTCCCATCGCTTGGCGTCCCGCTTCTTCTTCCAGCGGCCTCGATGATTGACCAATTCGGGGTTCTTCCAGGCGACCAGGAGTGTCTGGCTGCACATCGCGACGAAGCTCAGGGCCAGGAAGAACCAGGCTCGCGGCAAGGCCATCGTCCCGGCGGCGGCAAACAGTGCCACGCCCTCAATGAACGCCCCGAAGAACGTGCCCACAACGACCGTGATCCCGGCCGCGTCCAGCCGCTGTCTGTCTCCGTCTCTGGGTGTTTCCTGCATGGCTGTCCTTCCGTCTTCTCGCAGAGTCGAGCCGACCCATTCGCCGTTCTGCTACGCCGGCGCGGACCATGATCCTCCAAAGTGGGCCCAAGAGCAAGCAGCGGGGCGGACGAGGAATGGACCGGACGGGTCGCACTATGCCGCTATTTGGCTCGAATCGTGTTCAGGCACCGGCAGCAGATCGAATCGGGTGGCAAGGTTCCCGTCAGCATTTCCAGGCGGAACTGGCGATAGGCGCTGCCGATCCAGATGTCTCGAAAGCGATCCGTCGCGATACTGCCCAGGGGCATCTCGCCGTCGACGTCCAGGCAGCAGGGGACCACCGTTCCATCGGCGAGGACGCAGCCATGCTGAAACGGCGCCGCGCAGGGCTTATATCCGGTCGACTGCCCCGTGCCCGGCACGCGACGGTCCTTCATGCGACCGTGCCACATCATGTAGTCGACGACCTTGACCTCATCTACGCCGCTGGACTTCCATTCGTCGACGAAGGCCTCGATCAGTTCATCGGTCTCCTGCATCCGAATGATCTCGATACACGTTCGGGGCCCTCCGTGGGGAAAGTGCCTGCGCAGGTCCAGGTACCGCCGGAGATTGGATCGGACCAGCTCGAAGCTGGCTGGTGGACGCAGCTTCTCATAGACCTCTGCGGAGCACCCATCGAAGGAGAAGGAGATGGAAGTCAGTGGCGAGGACAGGATCCTCTCCGCCATCCAGCCGGTCAGTACGGTCGCGTTGGTATGAATCGCGGTCCGGCACGCCTTCGCATCGGCGTAGTCGATCATGTCGAAGAGGTTCGTGTGGAGCAGAGGCTCGCCTGACATATAGAGTTTGACCAGCGGCCGATTCTCGCAGACATCGTCGATGAGTTGCCTGAACATCGACATCGGCATCTCGGCACTTGGTCGACTCAGGCCGTCGGATTGGGGGCACATCACGCAGCGGAGGTTGCAGGCCCTGGTGATGTCGGCCCAGTACTCCGAGGGCATCGGGGGAATGTAGTAGTCCACCAGTTCGGCCACGTTGTTCCACAGGGTCATAGGCCATCCCCCATGCCACCTCGCGGCCGTTTGGTGGAAGAAAGGGCTTGAGTCCGCCGGATGGGCGCCGCCCTTGACGTGAGATGAGCGCGAAAAGCGCGCGTCCGGGTCGATAGAGAGGAAGAACTCGTGTACCTTAAGCCGATCCGGCGGGCGACCGGAGCCACCAGAGTCCCTACGGCCCTGTATGCCGTCGCTGTCTCCACCTGACGCCTCTGATGAAAAACCCATCATCAGTGTAGCACAGGCGGCACAGCGCGCCCATTGTAGAGACTACGTATTTCCCGTAATAACAATCCCCCCCTCTGCAATAGAACTCTTCTGCTGCACTTCCAACTGCAGAATAACTCATAGAGCCGCCTGGCTCGTGCAGCCAAGCGGCTCAGTGGTCTCACATGTCAAGATGCCGGCCTGTTTCCTGTCCTACTCCCCATCCGACTATGGCGGGGGCCTCAGGCTCGTTTCCTGTGGAGATAAGGCCCGACGCAGATCAGGCAATTCCCAGCTCAGCCTTCAACTGGGCCTCTGCCTCTCGCCAATTCTGCTCATCCTGACCCGGTTTGCGGCCCTTCTGGATCCAGATGGCCTCCGCCCGCTTGGCGATCTGCTCGTGGGTGAGCCTCACCGCACCGCCGGACGACTTCGTCGTCAAGCCGGTTCCTGCCATTGTAGCGGCTCCGGTCCCAACAGTCTTGGCGCCGCCGGTTTGGACGTTGCGTTCCATCATTACAGTACCACTCTTCTGGGCCTTCCTGCCAGCCATTGTGAATCCTCCTTTGATACTAATGGAGTCCTTGTCTTTCAAAGACTTACGTTCATCGTGCACCGCCTCGGCTCCGTCGCCGAGCGAATCCTTCCTGATGCAGAGTGTACGACCGATCCGGATTGTGCGTTCGTTGGTTCCCCGGTGCGTCGCCGCAAATCGCACATTTCCGAGTCTCGGCACGGGAATATCGGTTGCCCCGGGCCGCGCCAATGGCTCGCGGCAACCCCCATCCGGTCCGTCCGGCCGTCGACTGCACAGTATATTGGGCGGGTTCCGGCCTGTAAAGCAAGTTAATACTCCGTGTGGATGCCAAATTTTCCTCTGTTTTAAGACCGAGTCTGCGGTTGTTGCCCTGCAGGGCGGCCCCCGATATCCTTCTGCCAGGCAGGGAGGCGCCGGTTGATTCGCGTGACCTGCTGTGCTATGCTCGCTCAGGCCGTTTTTGCTGCGTCCATCGCCAGTGGTGCGTACCCCTGGACAAGACGCCGCGAGATTTTGCCGAGGTGGAAATGGATGGCGGTATACCGGCATCCGAAGGCAGTGTTGCTGTGCTTGTCGCAGGGATCGCCCTGGCTTTCCTCGTGTCTTTCTTCTGCTCGCTTATGGAAGCGGCCTTGCTGAGCCTGACGCCGGGGCAGCTTGCCCGGCTCAAACGGGCTAAACCGCGGCTCGGCGCCGCCATGGGCCATTTGAAGGACGACCTGGACCGACCCATCACGGTGATTCTCACCTTGAACACCGCGGCCCACACCATCGGAGCCACGATTGCCGGGGCGGAATTCGCTCTGATTTTCGGCAACAAGGCGATCGGCCTGTTTTCCGGCCTGTTCACCTTCTTCATGCTCCAATACACGGAGCTTCTGCCCAAATCGCTCGGCGTCCGGTTCAATGGAGCCGTCTGCGCGTGGATGGCCATTCCGCTGTCGGTTCTCACCCGAGTCATGAGTCCTGTAATCCGCTTGTTAAGGATGCTGAACCGGCCCTTTGAGTCGCGTTCGAGAGCGGACGCCGCCTCGTTGTCGCTGGATGAGGTCGTTGCCCTGGCCGGCCACGCCCGGCTCGTTCGCCTGATCACGCCTCAGCAGGAGAACATCATCACCCAGGCTGCCTACCTCTCGAAGCAGACCGCGGCCGACATCATGGTGCCGGTCGAGCAGATCACGTTTCTGTCGAGCGATCAGACGCTGCCGCAATCGCTCGTGACCGCCCACATGGACCCGCACACGCGGTTCCCGGTCGTCCAGAAGGGCGACCGGGATGACGTGCAGGGATACGTCAATTTCAAGGAGCTGGTCTATCGCGTCCGGACGAACCCCGCCGAACCGACACTTCATGGGGTGATCCGGCCCGTTCGGTTCGTGCCGCCGGATATGCCTTGCCATCAGGTTCTCCGTGCTTTCGTGGACGAGCACGAGCACATGGCCATCGTGCGGGACAACCAGGGTCGCACGGCCGGCCTGATTACGCTCGAAGACGTGGTGGAAGTGCTCCTGGGCGACCTTCAGGATGAATTCGACCGCCTGCCGAAGATGTGCCACAGCCTGCCCAAGGGCGTGTGGATCGTCGGCGGGGGTGTGTCGATGTCGGAGCTGGCGGAGCGGCTGGGGATGCCCGAGATCGCCGCCGAGGGCACGTTGTCCAATTGGATGACCGCCCGGCTGGGCCAGAGCCCCGTCGTCGATCAGAGGCTCCGCGTCGAGCCTCTGGAGTTCACCGTGCGGAGGATTCGTCGGGGCAAACCGTTTGAGGTGCTGATCTCGCCGGTCGGCCCTCCGCCTGGGCCCTGATCCTGTGGCGTCGCACACGGGCCTTCGAATCGGACGGGCGATCCCGGAGGTGACGGGGGCCGTAGCTTGTTGTGGGAGGCCGGTTTGCCGATGGCCTCCCGCGCAAGTACCATCCGAACCGAAGGAGACGCCATATGGCAACGTTGAGCGATCAGAGATGCAAGCCATGTCGCGAGGGAGGCATCCCGCTCAAAGGCGAGGCCTTGAACGCATATGCCGGGCAATTGGACCGCAACTGGGATGTGGTGGATGAGCACCATCTGAGCAGGGAGTTCCGGTTCGACGATTTCCGGCAGGCTCTG
Organism: uncultured Pirellulales bacterium; assembly: GCA_964579055.1. Lineage (GTDB taxonomy): Bacteria > Planctomycetota > Phycisphaerae > Sedimentisphaerales > Anaerobacaceae > Anaerobaca. Next base: position 23,173 of record CAZOFX010000064.1, on the reverse strand, counting down.
GCTTTCGTCAACAGGATCGGTGAGCTGGCCGAGCAGGAGAACCATCACCCGGACCTCTACCTGGGCTACGGCAAAGTCAGGATCGACCTGTGGACGCATAAGATCGGCGGTTTGCATGAGAACGATTTTGTCCTTGCCGCCAAGATCGACAGGCTGTAGCTAAGCGATGGATCTTCATTTGGAGCAGGCGGACAGACGATTCCAGGAAGGAGCCTTGAGGATGCAAAGACTGGCGTGGGGAGTGCTCAGCACCGCGAAGATTGGCTTGCAGAAGGTCATTCCCGCGATGCAGATGGGCAAGTGCAGCAGGATCGTTGCCATTGCGTCGCGCGACTCGGGCAAGGCCCGGGATGCGGCGACGCGGCTTCGAATCCCCAAGGCTCACGGTTCCTACGAGGCCCTTCTGGCCGACCCGGACGTCGAGGCGGTCTACATTCCTCTGCCGAACCATCTGCACGTCGAGTGGTCGATCAAGGCCCTGGAAGCGGGCAAGCACGTTCTCTGCGAGAAGCCTATTGGACGGGACGCCGAGGAGGCGCGCCGGCTCCAGACGGCCGCCGCAGAGCATCCACACCTGAAGGTGATGGAAGCGTTCATGTATCGATTCCATCCGCAATGGGTCGAGGCGAGAAGGCTGGTGGCGGACGGGCGAATCGGATCGCTCCGCACGATCCAGTCTTTCTTCTCCTACTGCAACGTCGACCCGGCGAACGTTCGCAACAAGCCCGACCTGGGCGGCGGCGGCCTGCTGGACATCGGATGCTACTGCATTTCATTGTCGCGGTTCCTCTTTGCCGCCGAACCTCGGCGGGTCCTCGGCATCGTGGAATACGATCCCGCGTTCAAAGTCGACCGGCTGGCCTCCGCGATCCTGGAGTTTGACGCCGGGACCTCGACCTTCACCTGTTCGATGCAGCTCAGCGCCTATCAGCGGGTCAACGTCTTCGGCACGGCCGGCCGGGTCGAGATCGAAGTCCCCTTCAATGCCCCCGCGAACAAGCGATGCCGGCTGTGGCACCAGGATGCGTCGGAGCTCCGCGAGATCCGCCTGGCCAAGACCGACCAGTACACCGTCCAGGGCGATTTGTTCTCGCAAGCGGTCCTGAACGACACCGCCGTCCCGACCCCTCTTGGGGACGCGATCGCCAACATGCGCGTGATCGACGCGGTGTTCGCCAGCGCCAAGGCTGGCGCATGGCAGGCTCTGTGATCTGTCTGCCGGGTTGCAGGCAAAGGCGCGATGTGGTAGCATGCCGCCTGTGAATTGCTCACGAAATCGAATGGTTTGGAGGATTCCATGAAGTTGCATGTCTGGTGGTCAGTCGCTGCCTTGGCAGCGGTTCTGTTGGTTGCTTCGATCTCGCACGCCGAGGTCCGGATCGTGTCCGGCCGCACCGACGGGTCGGCGGAATTCAGGTTCGAGAAGGTCTCGTCACCTTCGCAGACCGATGCGGGGTCACGGGCCCGTTTCACGGTGGTCGACGGCCGGCCGGCCGGCAACGGAGGCAGCATCGAGAAGCTCCACGACGGCCGGGTTCCCACAGAGGAGGATCAGCCGGCCGAGAACTTCTTCTTCCGAGCCGGCACCGACGGAGGACGCCTTCTGGTCGATCTGGGCGGCGCCATCGACGTCAAGCAGGTCAACACGTATTCCTGGCATCCCGGCAGCCGCGGACCTCAGGTGTACGACCTCTACGCCAGCGATGGGAAGGCCGACGGCTTCGATTCCCAGCCCAAGAAAGGGACCGACCCTCAGACGTGCGGGTGGAAGCTCATCGCCAGGGTCGACACGCGCCCCGAAGGGAATACCGGCGGTGGGCAGTACGGCGTCAGCGTCTGCGAATCAGACGGCACGCTCGGCACATACCGGTATCTGCTGCTGGATGTCTTTCGTACCGAGCAGACGGATGCGTTCGGCAACACGTTCTACAGCGAGATCGATGTGGTCGATCCCACCTCGCCGGTCGTCGTCGCCAAACCGGCAATCGAACCGGTTGGCGAAGTGCGCCGCGAGATCGTGGACATCGAGGGGGGCAAGTACCAGATCACGATCGACACCACCGAGACACCTGACCTGAGCAAGTGGGCGCACGATGAACTGGCGCCCGTCGTGAAGCAGTGGTACCCCAAGCTCGTGGCCATGCTGCCCAGCGATGGATACGAGGCGCCCACGCGCGTCACCATCACGTTCAGCGCCGACATGCAGGGCGTCGCCGCCACGGGGGGAACGCAGGTCCGTTGTGCGGCACGCTGGTTCCGGGGCCAGTTGCAGGGCGAGGCCAAAGGGGCGATCGTGCACGAGCTGGTGCATGTCGTGCAGAGCTACGGTCGGGCCAGACGGAGCAACCCCGACGCCACCCGCACGCCGGGATGGCTTGTGGAGGGAATTGCCGATTATGTCCGCTGGTTTCTGTACGAGCCGCATTCGCACGGGGCCGAGATCACCAGCCGGAACGTCGACCGGGCCCGCTACGACGGCAACTACCGCATCAGCGGAAATTTCCTGAACTGGGTCACCGCAACATACGACGGCGACATCGTTCGAAAGCTCAACGCCGCGGCACGCGAGGGACGGTATAACGAAGGCCTCTGGAAGGAATACACAGGCAAGACCGTGCAGGAGCTGGGAGACGAATGGAAAGAGGCAATGCAGGCCAAGGTTGCGGCGGAGGCCGCCGGCCCTGCGCCGAACACGCTGTCGGAGGAGGAGAAAGCCGCCGGGTGGAAGCTGCTGTTTAACGGCGAGAATCTGGACGGATGGCACAACTTCAAGAGCCAGGACATCCGTCCGGGCTGGCAGGTGCGCGGTGGGGCATTGGTCTGCGCCGACCCCCACAACGCGGGCGACCTGTGCACGAATGAGAAATACCAATGGTTCGAGCTACAACTCGATTACGATATCAGTCCCGCCGGCAACAGCGGGATCATGTACCATGTCACCGACGAGGGCGGCGCCGCATGGGCGACGGGCCCGGAGTTTCAGCTTGAAGACAACAAGGAGGCCGCCGATCCGGTCCGCTGTGGTTGGCTGTATGCCCTCTATCAGCCTGCGACTGACCCGGATACGGGCAAACCGCTCGACGCCACGAAGCCGCCAGGGCAGTGGAATCGCGTCCGGCTGCTTGTGACGCCCGAAAGGTGCGCCCACGACATCAATGGCGTCCAGTACTTCGAGTATGTCCTGGGCAGCGATGACTTCAACGACCGCGTGGCCAGGAGCAAATTCGGCCGGATGTCTCTGTTCGCCAAGTCGAGCACTGGCTACATCACGCTTCAGGGCGATCACGGACAGGTCTGCTTCCGCAACATCAATATCCGTCCGATCGGGCCTGCGAAATAGCCCGACTCCTGCGAATGGGATGATTCAAGAACCTCTCCGAGGGCAGGAAACCGCCGTCACGTGCCTTTGGGCTGTTGGATCGTGGCAGCCGGAAAAATGCGTTTCGCCGGATGCATCGAACCCCGGCAGGGCTCGATCAGCCGTTTCTCTTTTCCCGCTTGGCCTGCCTTTTCTCTTTGGCGGTCTTCTGCGGCGATTTCTTCTTCTCTTTTCTGGTATCCCGCGACTTTGCCATGCCTGTGATCTCCTCTGGCTGCACGAACCACGAAAAAAAGAAGCGGTAACAGAGGGCTGCTACCGCTGCAAAGATGGTGAATGATTGTATAGGAACGTTTACGCGTCGCGAGCCTCAACTCTCCGAAAGCCCTTTTGCCTCGGTCCGTCGCAAGCTCGTTCGACATGGCTCTGTTGCACCGAACGCCCTATTCTTGCCATTGTGCAATATCGGGAAAGCGGGTCGGAAAACTTTAGGGAATTTTGGTCGCCGGACCGAGAAAAACCAAAGCAGCAGCCCTCCCGGGTCCCTTCCAGACCAGCAGCGGGCTGGGGAGGGCTGTCCGGCTCGGCGATTTTCCCCTCCACCAAATCGGCTGTGGATATTGCCTGGGCCTTCGTCGTGTGCTAAAATCATGTTCTGAGCGTGTTTCTGGGATCTGGCCGTAGGGCAACCGGGCCTGGTTACGCATGGGGCGCCGGGGCATTCGATAGCAGCGTCGAGGCGTGATATTGAAAGGGCCCGCACATGTTCAGGCGTAACGGATTCACCTTGATCGAGCTGCTGGTGGTCATCGCGGTGATTGCGATCCTCATGGCGATCCTCATGCCGGCCCTCAAAATCGCCCGCGAGCAGGCCCGGGGCATCAACTGTCTGGCGAACCAGCGGTCGCTGGCCCAGGCGTACATGATGTACGCCGACGACAACGACGGTTCGATTTGCGGAGGATGGGCCCGCCACGACGATGCAGGCGGGGTGCCGCCGTGGGTAAGGCCGCCGGGCAATATTAGCGCCAGCGGCACCTACAGCATCGTCACCGGTGCCGTGACGCTCGAACAGCGGTATAACGGCTTGCGGGCGGGGGCTCTGTATCGTTACGTTAATGAGTTCGACGTCTACCATTGCCCGGGTGACAATCGCAAGAACATGGGCACCAGCCTGGGCAATGGCCTGGAGTATCGGATTTTCCGCAGTTACTCGCTGTCCGACTACATGCGTGGCACGGACCCGGCCGATCCGAAGAAACTGCTCACCTTCAAGGACCAGGCCAACAAGATGCTCTTCGTCGAGGAAATCTACGACGGCTCGGCGGGCAACTTCAATCACGACGGCTGGTCGTACACCCCATACTCTGGGAGCATGTGGGACCCGCTGGGCATCTTCCACAGCGACGCCTGCACGTTCAGCTTCATGGATGGGCACGCCGAACGCAAGAAATGGCAGGACAAGCGAACGATCATCTTTTGCAGAAGTCGAGGCGAGGCAGCCGCCCAGGGATTCGGCAAGAACCAGGTCTTCAATCCCCCCAACGTGGACCTCGACTGGCTCGACGCCCGCTACCCCGGCAAGACGAACACCGCCGGCGGCGGCTGAGATCGCCAAGGGCCTACTCTTTCAATCCACAGGGCAACTCGGGCGCCGGAGGAGCGCAAGTGCCAGGAGATTCACTTGCGCGCGACCCGTTCAGGCGGGTCCGTCTCGAAAGATGTTTGCGGATCTTCGCCGTTCGTGCTTTACTGACGCCCTGTGGTGTCGGGTCACGTAGGGGCGTATCGCCGGCAGGTTGCCCAGGGTCGGGTCCTGCCGGGGATGGATCGTTGAGGTCTCTTGGGAGGAAAGGCGCCGTGAACAGCGCTTATGATTTTCGCATCATCCGCGTCTTGCGTCGTCGGCTGAATCTGACCTTGCAGGCGCTGGCGGGCCGCTCGGGCCTGACCTATCCGACCGTGGAATCGGTCGAGACGAACAAGACGCTCCCTTCTCTCAAGACGCTGGATGCGCTGGCCGGGGCCCTGCAAATCTCCACGAGCGCGCTGATCGGACTGGCCGAACGCCGCTTCGTCCAAAGACGGAAGGCCAAGGAAGAGCCGCGAGGTCCGATGTCCAAATCGGACAAGGGCCTGGAAAAGTGCCGCGTCGCCCGCTACGACAAGGGTAAACTCATTCGCGTCATCGCCGAGCAGGGCGATCACGTGCATGTGATGGGCCTGCACGAGGACGTCCACGAGTTCTGCTACATTCTGAGCGGCCGTGTGGAGCTGCGAATCGAGGACAAAACCTATCGGCTCGGTCCGGATGACACCATTCTCTTCGACGGTCTTCTCGACCACTCCTACACGCAGATCGAGTCGGGCGAGTACGTGACCGTGCACCTGCCGAAGGACATCCGCGTCATCGAACGGCTCCTCGAAACCAAGTCGGAAGACGAACCGGAGACGTAGGGTCGGCGAGTCTGCCGGCTCAACCTGCCATGGCGACGGACTCCTGGCGGGCACGTTGCTCGGCGGCAAACCATCCTTTCGTCCGCAGGCAGACCCGAACCAGCAGGAGCATCACGGGCACCTCGATGAGCACACCGACGACGGTGGCCAGGGCCGCGCCGCTGGACAGGCCGTACAGCATGGTGGCCGTCGCGATGGCCACTTCGAAATGGTTCGACGCGCCGATCATCGCCGACGGAGCGGCGTCCTCATAGCTGAACTTCAGAAGTCTTGCCGCCGCGTACGTGATGGCGAAGATCAACACCGTCTGAAGGAACAGGGGAATCGCGATCCACAGGATTGTCAGCGGGTTGCCGAGAATGGTCTGGCCCTTGAAGCTGAACAGCAGCACCAGCGTTGCCAGCAGGGCGATGATCGACACGGGCGTCAGCACGTGCAGGAAGCGGGCTTCAAACCAAGTCCGCCCCTTGGCCTGGATGATCCATTTGCGCGAGAAGTAGCCGGCCACCAGCGGAAGCGCCACGTAGATCGCGATGGACAGCAGCAGCGCCTGCCACGGCACGGGCATCTTGTTGACGCCCAGCAGCCAGCCGCCCAGCAGGCCGTAGAGCACCAGCATCGTCAGCGAGTTGATCGCGACCATGACCAGCGTGTGGCCCTGGTTGCCTTTGGCCAGATAGCCCCACATCAGGACCATCGCCGTGCAAGGCGCGATGCCCAGCAGGATGGCCCCGGAGATGTAGGAGCGAAACAGCTCGACCTCCGTGCCGTCCTTGACGATTTCCGTGCCGGGGACCAGGCCGCGAAAGACATAGCCGAGGAAGAACGTCGCAATGGCGAACATGGTGAAGGGCTTGATCCCCCAGTTGACGATCAGCGTCAGCAGGACCGGCCCGGGGCTTTTGCCGGCCTTGATGACCTCGGCAAAGTCGATCTTGACCATGATCGGGTACATCATGAAGAACAGGCAGATCGCGATCGGGATCGACACCACGGGCGCGCCCCCGACGTAGATCGCCATCGCGTCGAGCGACTGCGCCACGCCCGGCGCGACCTTGCCCAGCGCGATCCCGCCGATGATGCACAGCCCCACCCAGATGGTCAGGTATTTCTCGAAGACGTTCAGGCCCTTCGTGGCCTTCGCGAGCGTTTGTTCTGCCATGATTGCGACTCCTGTGGATCAGGCCAGGTCCTTGCCGACTGTTTCCGCGATGAGTTCTGCGACCTTGGTGTCCTTACTCAGCGTTCCTTCTTTGTCGCAACGAAGTTGACGCTGACGACATAATCGCCGAGCCTCGCGCCGGCCGGCAGGCTGTCTCGGACCGCCCTGTACAGAGCGTCGTTACAGTCGTCCATGACGTCGACGTTGTACGGCTTGTCGTCCGTCTGCGTGGTATTGAGGCCGGCCGCTTCGATCATGCGAAGCGTCTCTTCGATTGGCACCGCCCCCGAGATGCAGCCGACAAGGGCCTCTGCGGCTGCCTTTACGGCGTCGGGGAGGGGGGCCTTCAGCGCCAGGTCGGAGACGCATGCGATCCCGCCGGGCTTGAGCACGCGTGCGATCTCTCGCCAGACCTGGGCCTTTTCCGGAGACAGGTTGATCACGCAATTCGAGATGACCACGTCAATGCTGTTGTCCGCCACGGGCAGGTGCTCGATTTCACCCAGGCGGAACTCCACGTTGTTCAAGCCCGTCTTGCGGGTAAAAGCCGGGATGCTCTTACGGGCCTTGACGAGCATCTCGGGCGTCATGTCCACGCCGATGACCCGTCCCGTGGGACCAACCTTGGCGGCCGCAATGAATACGTCGAATCCGGCGCCGCTGCCGAGGTCCAGGACGACCTGTCCGGGTTTCAGGCCGGCCAGAGCCGTAGGATTGCCGCAGGACAGGCCCATGTTGGCCCCCTCCGGCAGGGCCTCCAACTCCTGGGCGGTATAGCCGATGGTCTGCGCCAACTGCGTCGGGTCGCCGCAGCCGCAGCAGCACCGTTCGCCGCCCTGTGCGATCTGTGCGTATCCGGTCCTGACCGATTCGCGAACACTCTCGTTGGCGTTTGTGTCGTGGGGCATCGTGAGATCTCCTGTGTGTCATGTTCTCGGTGCTGTCAGGCCTTCCGGCAGTCCTTCGATGAAGGCTCGAATCTCATCGCGAACCCGGCGGTAGCAGTTCAGTGCCTCTTCTTCGGTCTTTGCTTCCTTGGCCAGGCGGGGCGGGTCGTCGAAGCCCACGTGGACGACTTTGGTCCTGCCGGGAAGGAGCGGACATGACTCGTGGACGTGGTCGCAGACGGTCACCACGTAATCGAACGGAATGCTCTTGAGCTCATCGACGTGTTTGGAGCGATGGTTCGAGATGTCCACACCGGCTTCGGCCATCACCTTGACGGCATGGGGATTGAGCCCGTGCGTCTCGATGCCCGCCGAATACACCTCGATCACATCGCCCTTGAGGTGGCGGGCCCAGCCCTCGGCCATCTGACTGCGGCAGGAGTTGCCTGTACACAGGAACAGCACCTTCAGCTTCTGTTCTGCCTTCTGCATATTTCCTCCGGGTCCATCGCGAGAATGGCCTTCAGTCTCTTGCGGTCCTGCGTCGTCTGCGGCGATTCCGCGAGGCTGCGCCGCACCCACGCCACGGCATCGCGGACCGCCTTCGGAGCGTTCCGGCCGGGCAGCCGGTAGTGCATCCAGCGTCCGTCCTTGCGGCTCTCGACCAGCCGGGCCTGTCGCAGGATGGTCATGTGCTTGGACACCGTCGAAGGGGCCAGTTGCAGCAGCTCGACGATCTGGCAGACGCACAGCTCTCCGCCTGTCAGCGCCATCAGCACCCGCAGCCGATTCCCCTCGGCCAGCGCCTTGGTTATCTCCAGAACCTCACGCATATCCATCCTTTATATTTCGCCATATGACGAAATATATACCCTCCGAACATACGTGTCAACGACAAGTGTGGTTCACGAACTAACTTTTTGTCTGCGCGAGCTTCAAAGCGACTTCGGCGACGTGGCGACCGAGGTTCTTCGCGGTGCCGATGCCGAACTCGTCCTGGCTGATGTCGTCTTTGGTGTTGATCAGCGTGGCCCCGAAGTGGCTGGTGGGCTGGCCGTCGCCGACGATGATCAGATTCTGGCCCATCAGGGCCGCCTGGACGGACTGAAGGGTCAGCTCCTGGCCTCCGTTGCGACCGGCCCCGACCGCGACGACGCCACCGACCTTGCCCGAGAGGGCGAAGCTCTGCTGGCGGAAGACCATGCAGTGGTCGAGGAACGCCTTGCACAGCGAACTCATGTTGCCGAAGTAGACGGGTGTTCCGACCACGATGGCCGCCACGTCCGGACTCGACAGAAGGCCGATCAGGTCGGCGAAGCCGCCTTGGACCGCCTTGGGGTCGGCGGGGTCGTACACACCGATATTGCGGCCCGCCAGCTCGATCAACTCGGTGGTGATGGTCGGATCGACGCCCTTGGCGGCGTCGAGACAAATCTTCAATGCCGCCGCCGTGGTCTTGCCCTTGCGCGGACTGCATGAGATACCCACGATTCGGATCGTCTTGCCACCTTGCGTTTCGGCTGCTGCTGAGACGGTTGACGCAGTCGCACCGGCGGCGAGTGTGGTTGTCAGAAACTCTCTTCTGTTCATTCTTGTCCTCCTATCATCGTGTGGATTCGTGCAGGGCGCTTACTGCGCACGCTTGGCACAGAGAATCAGGGTGCGGTGTAGATCAGGTAGAGTCCGCCCAGGATCACCAGGACGCCGCATACTCGTTTGACGACGACGGCGCCTTTGGACTTCTCGTTCCAGTTGAGATAGCGCTGGACCCATCCGGTGCTCGTGCCGGCCACGACGATCACGGAGCAGTGGCCCACGCCGTAGGCGACAAGCAGGACGATTCCGTACAGCAGGCTTGCAGAGGCCACGCGAAATGTCACGCCGAGCATCGGCGCCATGTAGGCGAAGGTGCACGGACCCAGGGCGATGCCGAAGACCAGGCCCAGGATCAAGGCGGCCAGCATCCCTTTTCGTTTCATCCCAACCTGGCCCGGGCCCGACCAGGGCATCGGGATCACGTCCAGCAGGTACAGGCCCACGAGGAAGAAGATCAGGGCGACGAAGTAGTTGCCGTAGCGGCCGACGTCGCCCATCATCCGCCCGGCCGCCGCCGTAATCGCCCCGATGACGCCGATCGTCACCAGAATGCCGACCGCGAACAGGGTCGAGATCGCGAAGGCCCGCTTCGTGGACATGCGGCCCTGCTGGTCGATGAAACCTACGATCAGCGGGATGCTCGACAAGTGACACGGGCTCAAGAGGATGCTCAGGATGCCCCAGACAAACGAGGCGAGAATGGCGATCGCCGGCGTCGCCTCCACGGCCTTCGTCAGTGTGGTGAACAATTGCTCCATTATGGTGTGACCCCCATTTCCGCCAGCTTCTTCTCGATCTCCGCCTGCGGCCAGAATCCCGTATGGCGGAACACCTCTTTACCGTCTTTGTTATAGAAGAACTGTGTCGGAATGCTCTGAACCCCGTATCGCGAGGCGAGAATCTGCTCCTGGCCAACGTGGACGAACAGCACGTTCAGCTTGCCGGCGTACTTCTCTTTCAACGTGTCGAGGATCGGGGCCAGCATGTCACAAGGCACGCACCCGGTGGAACCGAAATCCACCAGCGAAGGCGTGCCGCTACGGCGGGCCTTGTCCACGGGATTGTCGTTCGCGAGGAGGGATTGCCCCTTCGCCCACGCCGCGGAGACCTCGATGGGCGTGCGCCGAGCCATCGTGCGGACATGCTCATCGACCACCGCTTGCTGCTTCTGCTGGAGCACCATGTGTCTGAGCTGGTCCTTCACCTGGTCCAGGGTCGCCCCGCCACAGGCATCCTTGTTCTCTTCGTAGAACTTGGCCACCTCCGCATCGCTGACTTCCACACCGGCGACCAGACCCTGGAGGTAGGTCTGAATCAGTGTTCGCTCGTCCGATGCCGCCGCATCCTTGTCTGCGACCCTCGCCTTGGCTTGTGTCACCAGGAGCCGACGCGTCGCCAGGTTCTCCAGCAGGAAGAAGGCGCTCTTCTTGAGCTGGGCCTGCACCTCTGCCGGCGCTTTGGCGATTTCGTCGGTGACCTCCTGTTCCTTTATGGCCAGACCATCCGCCCTCAGAATCACCCCGGGCGGCAGCTCCGACAGCCGCGCATAGGTCAGGCTGTTCGAGGCCAGGCCCGGATAGACGTCACACACCAGGGCGGGCCTGGCAGGGACTTCGGCCGCAGATGTCGGAAGGACGGATATTCCAAGTACGGCAATGGCAGCCGCCGAAAGGATCGTTCTTTTCATCATGGTCATGATCTCCGGATGTGAATCTGTTTCGGTCATTTCGGCGCGCATTCACCGATCTTGCAGGCCTTCTGGATCTGCGTGGGCGTGAGTTTCATCTTATCGGCCAGGGCCTGGCTGATGCTGATCAACTTGCCCGTTTCGAGGGGGTTCTGTTCGACCCACTTCTTGAGGTTGTCGGCCGTAGTGAAGAAGCCCTGGTGGAAGCAGCCGGCCGAAGCCCAGGCGCCATCCGGCTTTTGGCGCTGGCCGAACCATGCGACGGCCGTCGCCGGTTCCAGTGACGCGACCTTGCCCTCGAACGTCTTGACGACGACCGGCTGTTTCGTCAGACGGTCCTTCTCGCGCATCTCAATGTCCTTGCCCATTCGAGCGGCTACGCCCAAGGCGCAGTGCGAGCAGCAGCCCCAGGTGTGCACGCCGCCTTCGACGATCACCTCGGCGGCATCCTGCGGATAGCACGCGCGATCGCAGAAGCCACAGCGGTGCGACATCTCCTTTTGTGCAAGCGATTCGAGGTTCAGGACGCTTCCTCCGGCGGCGGACCGCTCGGCGAGAGCGGCGTCCCGGCCGGCAAAGGCCTTGATCCACGGCCTGCCCGTGGTTTCATCCTCGCCACAGAGGAATGCAGCTTCGGTAATCGCGACCGGCTTGCCCGTGGCCCAGTCGGCGACCGTCACCTTCCTCTCGAACTCCGTCTTGTCCTCGGTCAGGCACGAGTACATGACGAAGTAGCAGTGGGGGCTGCACAGCGGCACCGGCCCTTTGTCTGTCTGCACGGTCACGAGCGTCCTGGCGTCGATGTCCCCGTCGCACATGTAGCAGATGGTCTCCTTGGGACGGTCATCGGCCTTGGCCAGCGTGAGTCGCTCAAATGTGGCAGCGCTGGAGCCGGACGCCGACAAATCAACACCGAACTCCTTCCATTTGGCCAGGATGTCCTCCTTGGAGAAGAAGCCCTCGTGGCGGAAGAGTTCCTTTCCGGCGGCGTCGTAGAAGATCTGCGTCGGGATCACTTGAATGCCGTACTGCGTGCCGACGTTGGGGTTCTTCCACACATCAAGAAAGACCACGTCCAGCCTGCCTTTGTATTGTTCCTTCAGTTCCTCGATGATCGGCGCCATCATCTTGCACGGGATGCACTTGTCCGCACCCAGGTCCACCAGGCGAGGCAGGCCCGATGCGGCTGGTTCGGCCGCGACAGGCGGTGTCGTCAGGCTCTGCACGGCTTCCATCTGTTTATCTCGCTGCTTGAGCCACACGATAGCTGCCACAGATAGAATCAGAGCCGCCACCACGACAATCTTCAGCGTCTTGGTCATACGATCTCCTTTCGCTCTCAATACGGAGGGCACCCACACGAAGATGCACCACATACCTATCGCCGTAGCCAGCAGGAGCACGATATTTGCTGGACTGGTCCTGCAATACTGTGCAAACATCATGGTATCACCTCCTGCCCCCCACACGATCAGCAACGTGACGACACAACCGCTTTCCACGTTTGACTCATCGTTCGGTGGCCGGCATCGTTCGAGACGGCTCGAAATCCTGGCCCAGGTCCTTCCACTTGGCGAGGATGTCGTCTCTGGAGAAGAAACCCTCGTGGCGAAACAGCTCGTTGCCCATCGTGTCGTAGAAGATCTGCGTCGGGTACATGCGGATGCTGTGCTCTTCACCTGCGCTCGGCCGTTTCCAGATGTCGATGGTCTCGATTCGGAACCGGCCCTGATAGTCCCTGGCCAGTTCGTCGAGGATGGGCTCCATCGTCTTGCAGGGGCCGCAGTCGCCCGCCGAGAACTCCACCAGGCAAGGCAGCGGCGCGCGGGGCGTCGAACCGTCTGTGGCGACCTTTGCTTCATCTGTGGGGAAAAAAGGCGCGGCCGCCTCGCGTCGTTGCAGCGCGACAGCCGCCACCACGGCGCCGATTGCGACCGCTGCGATCAAGGGTTTCCACATCGAACTCATGCGTGCACCTCTTTGCTCAGGCCAGCAGGGCGGAGGCTGCTCTGGCCGTAGCCGTAATGTTCTCATCGTTGACCGGGGTCTGGCCTTTCTCCATGCCCAGGTCGGTGATGCGCAGATGCTTGAAGCGGCTGATGCCGACTTGTTCGAGGCACTTCTTCGCGCAGTCGAGAGAACAGCCATCGATGGCGACGATCCGTGAGGCGGCCTTGGTCTTCTGCACGATCCCTTCGACCCGGCCGCCCACGCCCGCCAGGCAGAACATCTTGCCGATTCCATCCCGTGTCATCTGCCTCGCCGCCCGATCGCTGACGGCGCCCACGTCCGCCGCCCCGGAACACGCGAAGATCAATGTCTCTCCACCGGCGCACTCGTGTCTGTCGCTCATTTCGAGCCTCCCTTCCAAAGGCCTTCTGTCCTTCCGTCGCCACGTCATTCCAGCATTCGCTGAATCTGAGCGGACGAGGGCACTTTGCCGACGACCTTGACCTTGCCGTCGACGGCCAGGGCCGGCGTGACCATCACGCCGAACGCCATGATCTCGTCGAGTTTCGTGACCTTCTCGATACTGTAATCCAGCCCCAGTTCCTTCGCGGCGGCCTCGGCGTTTTCCGCCAGCTTCGTGCACTTGGGACATCCGGTTCCCAGAATCTGAATCTTCTTCATATCGCAATCTCCGATTGCCTCGGTGGAATAGTGGAATACTGGAAAGATGGAAGACTGGAAGGATCGACAGTACGCCCGGTGTCTCTCGTTACCAATCGGCATAGTGACATTTCAGAATTCATCTTGCCAGGTTCCTTCTTGTTGTTTCTTCTGGAGGCTTGCTATGAGACGTTTGAGACCATTCTCGATTTTGTAGGCTTCGGCGTCCAGGGCGTCGAACTGCGCCTCTGTCAGTTGGCCGCTCCTGCGGTATGCGTGAAGCCCCGATACGGACTCAGCGGCAGAACTCAAGGCGATGTTTAGAAACTGGAGGTACTCCTTCAAGGATTTGCGTCCATATCCTTCGGCGATGTTTCGGTGAATCGAATCGACACTGGCGATCTGCTGACCCGCCACACGTTTCATCTCATAGGGCCAATCCTCAAAAGCCGAGACAGTATGTGCGTAGAACGCGATCGCATCCTGCCATACCGTCAGCTTCAGGTAACCTCTATTGATGTTCCGCCGCTCCATTTCTCTCTCCCCAGCGTTCCACCATTCCAGTATTCCAATACTCCAACGTTCCAGTTGTCCTTCACATGGCTCCGAATATCATGCCGGAGATCGTGGCCATAGCGATCACGAGCGACACGAACACGATGGTCTTCTGCGTGCCCATGACGGAGCGAATCACGAGCATGTTGGGCAGCGAGAGGGCGGGGCCGGCCAGCAGCAGCGCCAATGCCGGACCCTTGCCCATGCCCGAACCCATCAGCCCCTGGAGAATCGGTACCTCCGTCAACGTCGCAAAGTACATAAAGGCTCCGAAGACGCTGGCAAAGAAGTTCGTCCACACAGGCCAGATCGCGCGAGCGAAGCTCTCGAATCCGTCGCCCCAGCCGGTGACCTCCAACATCTGGTTAGGGCTATCCCCCACGAGCATCTCGACGTACTTGCTGGGGATGAACCCCTCATGCCCGGGACGGCCCAGCAGGAAGCCGGCGATCAGGACGCCTACCAGCAGCAGGGGCAGGATCTGCTTGGCGAAACCCCAGGTAGCCTCGACCCACTCGCCAATTTCACTGCGGCTGAACCACGTACCGACCATGAGCAGAAACGCCGCGAGCAGCCCGCCAACCAGCACCCAGCGGAAGCGGTGGATCAACTCGTACAGGTTGTTCTTGCGAACCTCCTGGATGTCCTGGAGCAGATCGGCCGACAGCTCCTGCCTCTTGCCGGCGGTATCGACGATGGTCACCGTCTCGTCCGTCCTGTCAACGACGGTCCCTTCGACCTTGAAAGTGGTCAGTCCGCCGGGACAGCAGAGAAACACCGCGCGGACGTCGCCGCTGCGAGCCCAGTTGGCGAAGACCAGAACGCCCACCATCGAGGCGAAGTACAGCGCGTTCTTCCAGAGCGGACGATTGACCTGCGGCTCCGGCATGGCCATCTGCGCATCGGCCTTGGCGGTCTCCTCCTTGCGGTAGATCAGGTGCATGAGCAGCCCGATCACGACGCTGAACAGAATCGCGCCGACGGCGCGGGCAATACCCAGTTCCAGTCCAAGAACGCGGGCGGTCAGGATGATGGCCAGGATGTTGATCGCCGGACCGGAATAGAGAAACGTGGTGGCCGGTCCGAGGCCCGCTCCCATCCGGTAGATGCCGGCGAACAGCGGCAGCACGGTGCACGAGCAGACCGCCAGGATCGATCCGGAAACCGAGGCGACGCCGTAAGCGAGGACCTTGTTGGCCCTGGCGCCGAGGTACTTCATCACCGACGCCTGGCTGACGAAGACGGAGATTGCCCCGGCGATGAAGAAGGCCGGCACCAGGCACAGCAGCACGTGCTCGCGGGCGTACCACCTGACCAGGTGCAGCGACTCCATGACGGCGCCGTCGAAGCGGCCAAGCCCGACCGGCAGGTAGAAGCAGGCGGCGAAGACGCCGGCAATCAGAACGAGCTTCTTCCACTCACTTTTCCAGTCCATTGAGCCGGTTCCCCCCCAGACTACAGTGAGGCCAGGAGCTTCTCGTGCTCCTTGGCCTGGCATTTCAGGACGCGGGTCGTGCAGCCGAGAAAGTCGACGACGCACGGGGTCCGCAGGCAGTAGAAGACCTTCAGCCCCTCTTTGCGGCAGCTCAATACGCCGGCGTTAACCATCACTGCCAGATGCCGCGATACGTTTGATCGCTCGGACTCGACGTGCTCGGCGATGTCGCAGACGCACTTCTCCCCATCTCGCAAGAAATCGATCACCGCGATACGCAGCGGATGGGCGATCGCCTTGGCGATCTCCGCCTGTTTCTCGTACAACAGGTTCTTACTGCTGTCCATAATCGTGCATCTCCGGCCCTTTTCACAGGCCGCTACCGAACGGCCCAACTGAATAACTATGTGATAATATACTCATATAGTCGCCCAATGTGCAAACGCAAATTCAGATTTTTTCTTTGCTCTCGCGAGGGCAGCGGGAACAGCGAGTTCTGTCAGACAGAAATGCGGCTTGCCTCGGGCTTGACCGAAGGCGGAATTCGGGATTGATGTTTGGAGGCGGCAGTGGTAAGAGGTAACGACTTGTGATTATGGCAGATGCGAAGAGAACATACCGGCTGTTCCTCAGCGCCAATGACCCCAGTGCCGACGTGCACTGTGCCGGGCTGATTCGCGCCCTGGCGGCCAGCGGACGGAATATCGAGTTCGTGGGCATCGGCGGGCCAAAGATGGCCGAGGCCGGCTGCGAGCTGATCGAGAACACCGTGGGCGGCGCGGTGATGACCTACAAGGCGGTGGCCCACGCCGGGTACTATTACAGGCTTCTGAAGCGAATCGGACGCCACCTGCGCGAGCATCCGGTCGATCTCGTGATCGTCTGCGATTCCCCCTCGTTCAACTTCCATGTCGCCAAGGCGGCCAAACGGGCCGGTGTGCGGACGCTGTTTTACGTCGCCCCTCAGCTCTGGGCCTGGGGTGGATGGCGTATCCGCAAGCTGCGCCGCTGCTGCGACAAGCTCTGTTGTCTGCTGCCCTTCGAGGAGCCGTGGTTCCGGCAGCGGGGGGTCGATGCGACCTTCGTCGGCAATCCGCTGCTCGACAAGTTGCCCGCCGACCTGACCAGTTTCCGCAAGGACTACTCGGGGTTCGATCCCCGCCGGGCGCGGATCGCGTTGATGCCCGGCTCCCGGCTGGCGGAGATCGAATCGCTCTGGCAGCCGATGCAGGAGGTTGCGCTGCTGTTGCGACGCGAATTCGCTGGAACGCAGTATGTGGCAGTAGCGACCAGCGAGGAGCGTCGAGCCCTGCTGAGGCGGATGGAAATCCCCGGCTTTCAGTGCGAGTATTCGATCGACTCGGTGACCGATACGGCCGATGCGGTCGATTTTTGCCTGGTTGCCAGCGGCAGCGCGACGCTCGAGGTGGCCTCCGCCGGTTGCCCCATGGTGGTCATGTACCAGACCAACCGGATTCTCTGGCATCTGATCGGCAGGTGGCTGGTGCAGTCGAAGTTCTTCACGCTGGTCAACCTGCTGGCGGATCGTCCGCTCGTGCCGGAATTCATGCCCTATTTCGTATCGGTTGCCCCGATTGCCGATCAGGTGTCCAATCTCCTGCGGAACCCGAAGACGTTGAGCCGCCTCAGCAATGAACTGGTTGATCTGATCGAACCACTCGCACAGAAGAAGGCCGGCCAAGAGGTGGCTCAAATTGTCCTCGATATGCTCGCCTGAGTCCGCTTGCTCGCTTCCGCAGCGCGGCTGTTTCTCCGGATCGGAGGGGCCCCGTTGAACGAACTTACTCCCAAAGGTCATCGAGTCGACATGGTCGCCACGGCGGCGTCCCTCGGAGCCCTGTGCTGCTGGTCGATCGGCCCGATCTTCATCAAGCAACTGACCGGCTACGTCGATTCCTGGACGCAGAACGCGCTTCGTTACACCGTGGCCTGCCTGTTCTGGCTGCCCGTGCTGCTTCATTTCATCCGCGTCGGGAGGTTCGACCATCGAACGTGGCGTCTGGCCCTTCTGCCGGTGGCGACCAACGTCGCCATGCAGAGCTTGTGGGCCGCGATGTTCTATTACATCAATCCGGGCTTTGCCGCGCTGTTGAGCAAGACCTCCGTGCTCTGGGTGGCCCTGTTCTCTCTGGTGTTCTTCGCGGACGAAAGGCCTCTGGCCAGGAGCCGATGCTTCTGGCTTGGATTGGCTCTGTCAACGGCAGGAGTCTGCGGCGTGCTCTGCTTCAAGCCGGATTTTGCCGCCGCCCGCACCCTTTGGGGCGTCCTGATCGCGCTGACTTGTGCCGTCATGTGGGCCGCGTATGCGGTAGCGGTGAAGGTCAAATTCCGAGACGTCGATTCTCGATGCGGTTTCGCCGTGATCAGCCTCTACACGACCCTGGGGCTCTGGATCGGCGCAACGCTCTTCGGGCATCCCGCTCGGACCACGTCCCTGGGATTCTCCGGCTGGACGGCGGTGATCATTTCGGGCGTTACCGCCATCGCGCTGGGGCATGTCTGCTTCTATACCGCCATCAAACGCATCGGCGCGACCCTTCCTTCCCTGGTCATCCTGGCCCAGCCCTTCGTGGTTTTCAGTATCTCCAGCGTGGTATTTGGCGAGCGATTGACGCTGCCTCAACTGGCTTTCGGCGTTCTCCTGCTGGCCGGAGCCGGCCTGTCGGTCTGGGCCCAGGAAGATCTCAGGACTGCCCCTCAAGGGCCCGCGGCTCAGGACCGATGAATCTGTAGTTGACCGTCTGCGGCCCGGAACGGTATAATCATCTGGTCTGGTGATGCAGCAACTTCTTGCATGGACGGGCAAGCCGATTCTTGTCAGGAAGGGACCGGAGAGCGTGATATGGAGGATGTCGTGAACCAAGTCCGCCAGCGGGACATCTTTGTACCGAGCAAATCGCTTTTCACCTGATTCCTGACTTCTGTGCAGTCGTTAACGTCATGTTCCACTTATTGGGAAGGAGAAACACGATGAGGAAGATGATGAGTTTCAGTGTGCTGACCTGCATGCTCCTGATGGCGAGCGCGTGGGGAGCAGGTTTCAAGGACGACTTCGACAGGCCCAACGGCAACGTAGGCAATGGTTGGACGACTCAAACCGATGGGACCATCACAGTCGAAATCGTGGACAACGAGGTTCTTATCGCCGGGACACAGGCCACCGACTGGGTGCGGTGCGGTATCTCCCGACCCGTCGTGGGAGAGAACAAAGTCTCGTTCGATTTCCTGGGGAATGAGAATTTCAACATGCACGTGAACATCGCCAGCGCCGACAGCAGCGCCTATATCGAGGTTTACTGCTGGGTCGGCGGTCCGCTCAACCATGCCAATTCGGTCAGTGGCGAATGGCCGGGCTGGGTCGAGATCCCCGGTGCGGCCACGGTGGCGGGGCAGTACAACAACGTGATGCTGGAGCAGAACGGCACGGAGATCACCGTCACGCTCAACGGCACGGTGGTCGGCACCATTACGAACGCCAACTTCGTGGCGATTGAAAGCGTACTGATCTCCAGTGACTCCGCCGCCGGCACGAAGGGAAGCCTTCACATCGACAACGTGGTGATCGGCGAGGTGGTCACGGGGGTAGCGGGCGATCCGAGTCCGGAGGACAACGCCACCGATGTGCCGCGCGACGTGGTGCTGAGCTGGACGGCGGCCGAGACGGCGGCTACGCACGACGTGTACTTTGGAACCGTTCTGGAGGACGTTGACGCGGCTACCCGGGCCAATCCGATGGGCGTGCTGGTCAGCCAGGGCCAGAGCGGCATCTCGTTCGATCCCGCCGGCCTGCTGGACTACGAGCAAACCTACTACTGGCGAATCGACGAGGTCAACGGCGCTCCCGACTACACCGTCTTCAAAGGCAATGTCTGGACGTTCACGGTAGAGCCGTACGTCTATCCGGTCGAGAACATCATTGCCACCGCCTCCAGCGCTGAGGCAACCGCGGGGCCGCAGAACACGGTCAACGGCTCCGGCCTGAGCGCCTCCGATGAGCATTCGATCGAAGCGACCGACATGTGGCTGACCGACGCCAGCAACAGCGGGCAGCCGGTCTGGATCCAGTATGAGTTCCCCCAGGTCTACAAGCTCCACGAGATGTGGGTCTGGAACTACAACGTGCAGTTCGAGCTGGTTCTGGGCTTCGGGTTCAAGCAGGTTGCCATTGAGTACTCTGTCGACGGCGTCGAGTGGACGGCCCTGGGCGACTATGAGTTCGCCCGCGCCACCGCCAAAGCGACCTACGCGGCCAACACGATCGTCGATCTGGACGGTGTGGCGGCCAAGTACGTCCGGCTGACGGCCGGCAGCAACTGGAGCGGCATGATGCCTCAGTTCGGCCTCAGCGAGGTCCGGTTCTACTACAAGCCGGTGGTGGCGCGCGAGCCGTCGCCCGCCGACAGCCAGAGCGAGGTGGGACTGGATGTCGTTCTCGATTGGCGTGGCGGCCGAGAGGCGGCCTCCCATGAAGTCTACTTCGACAGCGACAGAGCCGCCGTAGAGGCCGGCACAGCTCTCGCAGACACCGTGGACGAGAGCCGGTACGCAATCAGCGGACTGGACCTTGGAAGGATTTACTACTGGAAGGTCGATGAGGTCAACGAGACGGCCGCCCCGACGGCCTGGGAAGGACCGATCTGGAGTTTCTCCACGAAGGAATACGTCACCGTCGAAGACTTCGAGGCTTATGACGATGACATCGACGCCGGCACCGCGATCTTCCAGACCTGGATCGACGGCTGGACCAACGACACCGGCTCGACCGTCGGCTATCTCGAGACGCCGTTCGCCGAGAGAAGGATTGTCTTCGCCGGCTCTCAGGCGATGCCGCTGGAATACAACAACACCGCCAGTCCGTATTATTCCGAAACGGAGCGGAACTTCGGCGGCGCTAACTGGACGGTCAGTGGCGCGGACACCCTCGTGGTGCACTTCCGTGGCAACGCCGCCACCACGGCGGAGGTCGCCGGCAACGATCCTGCGCCGCTGTACATCGCGGTGGAAGACCGCGCCGGTCGAACCGCCGTGGTGACACATCCTGACCCCGAGGCCACGGTGCTCACCACGTGGCAAACGTGGGAGATTCCGTTCAGCTCGCTGGGTGGCGTGACTCTGAGCAACGTGGAGACGCTGTACATCGGCGTGGGCAGCCGCAACAACCCGAGCGCCGGCGGTTCTGGTCGGGTCTTCGTCGACGAGATCGGCGTCGGGCACCCGGGCCATGTCGATCCGGGCAACAGCGGTCTCGTGGCCTACTATGCGTTGGAAGGCAACGTGGAAGACAGTTCCGGCAACGGGCACCATGGCACGGCGGTCGGGGACCCCGTCTACGTGGCCGGACAAGTCGGCTCGGGTTTGAGCTTCGATGGGACCGGCGCTCAGTACGTCAGTCTCGGCACGCTCAATCCCTCCGAAGCTACCGGGCTGCTCTCCGTCTCGCTCTGGGCCAATTGGAGTGGTCTGAGCGGCCAATACCAGGGCCTGATCGGCAAGAGGGATTCGTGGGCCGCCGCCGACATGATGTGGCAGATCGAGGCCAACATCGACACGGGCATCGTACGCCTCCAGAGAGAAGGTATCACCGACATCCCCACGGCGGCGCTGCCGATCGGTGAATGGTACCACGTGGCGATCACGTTCGACGGCGCCGTCGGGAAGGTCTACATGGCCGGCGATCTGGGCGCCGAGGCCGCATTCTCGTTCGGTACCGATCCGGGTTCCGCCATGGTATTCGGCGCCTCGGTGGCCAACGGAGGCAATCCGTTCAACGGCGCGCTGGATGACATCCGCATCTACGATCGCGTCCTGTCTCCGTTCGAGATACGGTATCTCGCCGGCGAGTAATCCGGTCCCTTTGGGGCTGTGAATACGGCGAACCGCTTCGACGCGGGGAGCGGTCTGAAGAACTCAACGCTCGTGGGACCCACACGGATTCGGTGTGGGTCCCACTGTTATTTCCCGCGAACCGTGCGACGGGGGCTGCGGTACGCGGTTGTCCGGCTCCGGCGCGCGGGGCGGGCGGATCTGTTCGGTCGGCGGGTCCGCCTCCTCCACAGTGTCCTATAATTGCCTCTGTTCGCGAAGTGGTTAGAAGAAAACGCAAACAGGCGTTGTTGGCATGGGTCTGAAAACGACATAATCAGGTGTTAAGCTGCGGCTCGGTGGGCATGTCATTTTTGCCCGCATGACAAGGGAGCAAGGGATTCAGCAAGCCACGGGCAGTCCGTCGTTGGATGAGGACGCATCCTGCCGTGGCGGCTGCGTTTGAGGTGGACCGCCCGACCCGGACATCGGGTGCGGGAATCGAAGCAGGGAGGACGCACAGGGTGAACGCTGAAAGGCTCGATTTTGCCGAATTCGAGATGAGTGAGGAGTGTCTTTCCCTGGCCAATCGACCTGCCGAGCGGGGTGTTGCCGATATCCTGCTTGGGGACATGGTGATTCACGCCGATAGACAGAGCGATAGGTGTTTCCGTTTGAGACTGGGGCGACAACCGAGTCAGTGTCTTTTGAAGGAGGACAGGCATGTGTAGAAAACTGCTGTACCTGATCGCGGCCCTGTTCGTGCTGGGTCTGGGGGCCGATGGGCAGGCCGCCGAATTGGCCCATCGCTGGAGCTTCAACGGCAATCTCACGGATTCGGTGGGTGGCCAGGATGCCGTGATCGTGGATTTGGGGGCAAGCAACGCCATCCTGTCCGATACAGAGATCACCCTGACGGGTGGGGGCAAGGGCACGTCAGACTACATCGACCTGGCCGATGGGATCGTCAGCAGTCTGGGCGATGCCGTCACGTTCGAGGCATGGGCCACGCAGATCACGGTGCAGAACTGGTCGCGCATCTTCGATTTCGGCACGAGCACGACGGAGAACGTGTTCATGAGCTGGACCAGTGCCACGACGCTGGAAAACGATCGCGTCGAGTGGCTCGGTCCCAATGACAGTGACACGCAGAACAACACGAATGCTCCTTACACGCTCGGGGTGGAGTACCACATCGTCTGCGTGTTCGACAACGGGCTGGTCACGTGGTACACCGGACCGGCTACCAGCGACGCGCTGGGAGAGGCCAAGGGGTCGTTCCAGTCCACCAACAAGCTGTCCGAGCTGAACGACACCAACAACTGGCTGGGACGCTCGCAGTGGGAGGACAACACTGCCAATGCCAGTTGGAACGAAGTCCGGCTCTGGAAGGGCGCGATGACCCCCGACGAGATCGAGAAGTACCATCACATGGGACCGGACGGCATCAATCCCAATATCGCCGTCGCTCCGTCGCCGGAGGACGGCGCCACGGATGTCCCGCGCGAAGTGAGTCTGGGCTGGGGCGCGGGCCAGTCGGCGGCGACGCACGATGTGTATCTGGGGACCTCCTTCGCCGACGTGGACGGGGCCAGCCGGAGCAATGCGATGGGGGTGCTGGTCAGCCAGGCTCAGGCGGGTC
>CAZOFX010000063.1:0-32876 GCA_964579055.1 uncultured Pirellulales bacterium | reverse complement strand
CGTAGTCCGGCGTCGCATACACCGCCGCGAACGTCGAGCCGGCCTCCAGCGTCTCGCGGATCATCACGCCGGCCTTGGTCCAGTCGACCGCACGCGATACGCTCTCGACAAGCGCCACGATCGAGCCGTTGCCGCTCAGCGGTTTGTACGCGAAACGGAACTGGTCGGCGGTATTCCAGATGTCCGTGCCGGCCGCGCCCATCACGATCTTGCCGCTGGCCAACTCCACGAACGGTCCGGGCACACCCTGGAAGTAAAGCACCAGCGTGTTGGCGCCGTTGCCGCTCCAGTCCTGGACGGAGTCGAAAACGCGCTCGGCCTCAGAGTAGAACGGCGAAACACTGTTGTCGTACTGAAGAGGCATCGACTGCTTGCCGCTGTTGACGACGGTTTGCTCGGCGAACGGAGCTTCGAAGTAACCCACGGTCGATCCGGTGTCGTTGACCCAGCCGTCGAGCCACGTGTCGAAGATCGTCGTCCCGGCTTCGACGTCGTCATCGTAGGTCTCGAAGCCGTCGATCAACGCATATTCCCTGGTGGAGAAAGTCCAGAGGTCTCCGGCCCAAAGGGCATCTCCCACCTCGTCGACGCGCCAGTAGTACGTGGTCCCGAACTCCAACGCGGCCGAGGCGATCGTGGTCTGTGTCACGTTGTCGACCAGCGACAGCGTGTCGGAGTCCGTGCCGAGATAGACGTCGTGCGAGGCCGCTTCGCGTCCGGCACGCCAGTTCAGGATGGTGTCCGGATCGACGTCCGTCGCGCCGTCGGCCGGCTGCGGCTGGCGGGCCTGAACAGGAACGTACGTGAACCGAACTTCGCTGAGCCCGTACTGGCCGAGTATTCCCCAGCCACTGTTGATGCTGAGCCGGACATACCTGGCGGCCACACCGCCGAGATCCGCGGCGGTGTTGTGCGCATAATTGGCCTTGGCCGTGGCTCTGGCAAACTGCGCGTCGCCCAGAACCACCCATTCGGCGCCATCCGTCGAATACTCGACAGTCACGTCCTTGACCCCGAAACCGAGCACCGGCTCAAACTGCACATTGTAGTTCCAGACCAGAAGCTCGTGCAGCTTGTAGACCTTGTCGAACTCGAACTGAATCCACGCCGGTTCGGCGCCGGGCGTGCCAAGCCACATGTCCGTCGCCTGCGTCGAGTGCTGGTTGTCGGCATTGAGCCCGGAGCCGTTGACGATATTCTCAGGTCCCGAACCCTCGGTCGAGACTGTGTTGGCGGTGGCGATCACACTCGGAATCGGATAGGCAAACAGCTCGGTGGTGAAGCTCCACAACTGGCCCTTGAAGATGGTGCTATCCGGCGGCGCGTTGACCTCGTCGATTCGCCAGTAATAGGTCGTGCCGAACTCGAGCGCGGCAGCCGGGGCGTACGTGGTCGCACTTTGCCCCTGGCTGATCAGCACGCCGGCGGGATTGGCCCGGCTGGCCTGGTTGACATCGTCGAACGACGTTCCAATGTACACGTCATGCGCCGCGGCGAACTGGCTGGCGGTCCAGGAAAGAACCGCGTCGACAGGCACCTCCGCTGCTCCATCCGCCGGACTGGGGTCTTGCGCCAAGAACAGAGAGACGGGAGGCATACGGAAGATCGTGCTGACCTCCGCCGCGGTGAGGGCCCGGTTGTAGATCCGCGCATCGTCGAGCATGCCACCGAACGCCTCATACGGCGCGCTGCTTCCATCGTTGCCGACATTGGCCACAGTATGGAGACCCGTCAAACCCGAGTAGGAACCGTTGGCCACCTGCGCGCCGTTGTAGTAGACGCCGTACGCTCCGTTGTCCCAGGTCATAGCCACATGAAGCCATTCCTCCATCGGCAGTTCCACGATGTCGGTCCTGGTGGTGTGCGAGCCGCCCAATCCGACGTCGAGCAATCTCGACGGCGTGGTTCCTTCCTGCAGGTAGAGCTGGATGCGGTTGCTGAACTGGGGCTGACTCGTGTGGCCGAAGAAGTACCGACCGTCTGTCTGAGGCTGCGGGTCGGACAGGTATCCCCAGGTGGCGAACGTTCCGGCGTTGATGGACATCCCGGCCGTGGAAAACTCCAGACGCCCGTCGGTGTCCACGCCCGTGTACATCAGGGCGCCGGCGTCGCGTCCTTCCACCCAGGACAGCCCCGCTCCGAGCAGGGTGCCGTCGTTGCCGTTGCCGGAGGCGTCGGCCGCAACAGTCCCCTCCGTCTCATCGAGCTTGAAGAACGCCACCAGCCCATCGTTGATGCCGCCCGGCGCCGGTGGCACCGCAGCGATCAGAACCATGAAGACACAGACACTCAGCGTCACATTCTTGCACATGACTATCCTCCTTCATACCAGATCGACACGATTCCCACCGAGGCGGCGTCAGGCACACCCCGATTGCCGTTCATCGGATCACGGTCTTTCCATGCCGGAGAATGGCCGACAGACGTTCTCT
Organism: uncultured Pirellulales bacterium; assembly: GCA_964579055.1. GTDB lineage: Bacteria > Planctomycetota > Phycisphaerae > Sedimentisphaerales > Anaerobacaceae > Anaerobaca. Next base: position 30,444 of record CAZOFX010000063.1, on the reverse strand, counting down.
GTCCGCCGACGTCCGCGAAGCGAAACGTATGATGTAGCGGAGGCGCAAAATACCCACGGGGATGAAGAGGGACCCCGCTCCGAATGCCGTACAGTCTGCCACGTGTCCACAGCCCACACTCCGCCTGCGACCTCCGATCCGTCCGTTTCATGTGATTCCAGACCCAGCCACCGGCACTGCGGTGAACAACCACAGTGCCTCACAGCAGATCCGGCCGACCTGCCGGCGAACTCCCCCCGTCTGTCTCTATTTGTAGCATATCCCAGCGACGGATGCAACGCTATTCACCCGCCGGGGTCCCGTCAACCTAACACCGGTCATCCCCCCATGTGCCTGCGACGGAGTTGAAAAAGGCCTGCCCCGATCCCGAAAAGCATCGGATCGAGGCAGGCCCGAGTGTACCTTGCGGGGGCGATCCTCCGATTGTGGGCGGATCGCCACAATGGGCTTGCGGCACTACTGGCCCGAGGCAGGTTTTCCGTACGAGATATCGTCGATGTAGAGGATGCCGGCGCCGCCAGGCGTCGGAGTGGTCCGACTGCCGACCCCGATCGCCATCACCTTGACCCGGCTCAGGTCGACGCCCGCCAGGTCGCCGTACGGAATCCTCCATTGCTGCCATTCGGCCGTCGTCGTGATGGCCGTGTCTGGATTCGTTGCGGTTGCGACCTTTCCGGCGCTATCCTCAACAGTCACATACAGCGGCGCAGCAGCATTGCCTTCGGCGGTGCCGTCAGCGGCCGGCGCGACACCCTGGACATACAGCAAGAGAGAATCGGCGCTGTGGACCGTCCAGTTCTGCGCGGTCTCGAACGTCCGCTCGGCCTCGGAATAGAACGGGCTGGCCGTGTTGTCGTATTGCAGCGGCATCGCCTGCTTGCCGGTGCGGACGACCGTCCGTTCGGCAAATGGAGCCTCGAGGTAGCCCACGGTCGAGCCGGTGTCGTTGACCCACCCGTCGAGCCACGTGTCGAAGATCGTCGTCGCCGCATCCACGTCATCGTTGTAGGTCTCGAACCCGTCGATCGACTCGTATTCCTTCGTGGAGAAGCTCCACACGTCACCGGCCCAGACATTGTCACCGGCCTCGTCCACTCTCCAGTAGTACGTAGTGCCAAACACCAGTGCGTCCGGCGTAAAGGTCACCTGGTCGAGGCTGGCGGCCAGGGAGAGTCCATCCGGGCCGGCGCCGAAGTACACATCATGCGAAACCGCCTCGCGCCCGGCGCGCCAGCTCAGAGCGGTATCCGGATTGACCTCGGTGGCGCCGTCGGCCGGCTGCGGCTCGCGGGCCTGCACGGGAATGTACGTGAATCGCACTTCGCTGAGGCCGTACTGGCCCATCACGCCCCACCCGCTGCTGATATTCAGGCGGACATACCTGGCGACCGCTCCGCCCAGATCGGCCGCGGTGTTGTGCGCGTAGCCTGCCTTGGCTGTCGCCCGGGCGAACTGGGCGTCGCCCAGAACCACCCATTCGACACCGTCCCGCGAATACTCGATGGTCACATCCTTGAGCCCGAAACCCAGCACCGGCTCGAACATCACGTTGTAGTTCCAGACCAGAAGCTCGTGGAGCTTGTAGACTTTGCCGAACTCGAACTGAATCCACGCCGGGTCTTCACCGGGGGCGCCGAGCCACATGTCGTTGGCCTGCGTCGAGTGCAAGTCGTCGGCGTCGAGGCCCGAGCCGTTGACCGCATTGTCCGGCACACCGCCTTCCACAGTGGTCGTGTTGCTGGTGGCAATCACACCCACGATCGGATAGGCCATCGGTTCGGCGGTGAAGCTCCAGACGTCCCCTTTGTAGATGCTGTTGTCTGGCGCGGCGTTGACTTCATCGATACGCCAGTAGTAGGTCTGGCCGATCTCCAACAGCCCGCCGGGGACATAGGCCGTATCGCTCTGGGCCTGGCTGACGAGCACCCCCACCGGGTTGGCCCGGTCCGCCGCTTCGAGGTCGGCCTGGACCGTTCCGAAATACACGTCGTGAGCAGCGGCATACTTGCCGGCGACCCAAGCGAGCGCCACATCGCGGCGCACATCCACTGCGCCGTCTTCCGGCTGAGGCTCGGTCGCCGTCACCTTCTCCCGCAGGCCGCCGTTCATGACATACTGGACTTCTTCCAGCGGCAGGGCCCGGCTGTAGATCGCCACCTCATCGAGAAGGCCGCCGAACCCTTCGGTCCCTTCCGACACCGGATTGCCGTCGTTGCCGATCCAGAGGAAGTCGTGGATTGCACTCAGCCCGGAATAGCTTCCTGCCGCCGCCTCTTCGCCGTCGATGTATACGACGTAGCTGCCGTTGTTCCACGTCAGCGCAACGTGATACCACCTCTGCGTCTCCAGGATTCGGATGTTGCTCCGGACGGCGTGGGCGCCGCCCAACCCGAGGTCCAGTTCGGTGTTGCTGCCGTCCATGTACAACTGGATGCGGCTGTTGTATGACGGCTGCGTGGTGTGGCCGAAGAAGTAGCGTGTCTGCGACGGCTGCGGCTCGCTGAGGTTGCCCCACATCATGATGGTTCCGGCCGAAGCGGACACGTTCGCCGCGGACACTTCGACGTGGGCAGTGTTCGTCCCACCCCACAGCAGGGCGCCGGCCCACTTGCCTCCCGCCGGCTGCCACGTGAGGTCTCCCGACAACGCCCCGTCGTTGCCATTGCCGCTCGAATCGGCCGCGATCAGGCCGGACTCTTCATCCAGCATCCAGTAGCCTGCGAGAGTCGCGTCGGCCGCTCGTATAGCGCCCGCCGACAACACCGCGAACCACAAGAAGAAACACAATGGATACGTCAGTCGTCTGCCCATAATGATCCTCCTTCGAATAAGATCTGTCCGGCGGCGTTGCGACTGACCCGATGTGCCCCGATGGACATCGGGCGGGTCGAAGCGCCTTGCACAGCACCCACACTCTGTCCCGGCCGTGCGACCCTGACCTCGATGTGATTCCAGACTCAACCGCACACTAAAGGCGTGCCACTTTTCAGATCACGGCCTACCCCCCGTCGGCTGTGAACGGAACTCCTCTGACTCTTCTTATACCATATTGCCGCGAGTCACGCAACACCGCTCGCCGTGGGCTGCGGCACGTCGTATCGCGGCAGCCAATGGGCTACCGGACACTGCCGGCTTGATACCGCTCGACGATCCGGGCCACCGAGGGGAAACCGAATCGGGACAGATCGATCTCCTGCGGCCGGATGCGCAGCAGCCGGGCAACCTCCGCTTCCGCGACCCGGGCTGCGCCCGCGTTCTCCACATGGCAGACGAAGCCCAAATCCATGGTCGCGTATCCGACGCCCATGTACTCGTAGCGATTCGGAAACGAGCACAGGTAGCGCGAATGGGTGATTTCCAGTCCGAGTTCCTCCCGGACCTCCCGCCGCAGAGATTCCTCGGCCGACTCCCCCGGGTCAGCGAACCCGCCCGGCAGATCCCAGGTTCCCTTTCGGGGCTCCTGGGCCCGCTCGACGATCAGGAGCCGCCCTTCGGCATCGGAAATCAACGCCGCCACAGCCGCAGCAGGGTTCAGGTAGAATTCGAAGCCGCAATGGTCGCAATAGAGCTGCTTGCTCCCGATCAGACGCAGAGCCGCCGCACCGCACTTCAGGCAGTGCCGCAACACTTCACCAGGCTGGTTCCAGACGTCCACGTCGCGTTCTCCTCAAGGCCTTAGATGCCGCATGGGCTAAAGCCCATCCTACGAAACTACAAACGGTGACCATAGCGAGGAATCCCCTGCCGCGTCCATCGCCTTTTTGCGAACATTTTGCTTTGCCCGCACGAAGCCTCATCATAGCATCTGCGTCAGATGAAGTGCGGCGGTCGCCACAAAAAGGCGCGGGATGTGATTTATCAGGCGGAAAGGAGTCAATGCCATGAGACAAAACACACATCGGTCGGTTCTTCTTCTCACCCTCGGTCTGACGATTCAGGCGCTGGCACAGAGCCCGCCACCGGCGATGTCGCTGGATATCGAGCAGGTAGCCCTGTTCAAGAACGGCCTGGGCTTCTTCACAGGGCAGGTCACGTGCCCGGCCGGACAGACCCAGTTGCGAGTCGCCCTGCCGGCGGCGCCGGCGCACGGAACGCTCTGGATTTCGTATCCAGCGGAAGTCGACCTGGCCTCCGTCGTGGCAAAGGACGTCGAGTCCACGCAGACGCAGGACGCCATCACGATCCCCGAACTGCTCCGGGCCAACGTCGGGCGCAGCGCGCGAATCGCGCTGGGCGAGCGCGAGATCACAGGCGTCATCACCTACTTTGCCCAAGATCGCCAACCGGACCAGGACGAACTCTATCCTCCCAGACCTCCGGTCGGGCCGGCCAGAGGTTATGACTACAGGGTGCCTCAGCAGCCGGCTGCCTTGATGACGATCCAGACCGAGTCCGGTCTCGTCGGAGTCGACCCGCGAGCCGTCACCGGTGTGACATTCACGGGAGGCGGTGCCGAGCAGAAGGTGCCTCGCGCGGTCCGGCAAACCGAACTCGACGTGCGGCTCAATCGGGCGGCAGACGGCCGCAAACTCGCGGTGACCTTCCTTGCCAAGGGCGTGACGTGGGCGCCGAGCTACCTCGTGGACATCACCGAGGAAGGCAAGGCGCGCATCTCCGCCAAAGCGCTGATCATCAACGACGCGTGCGAGCTGGAGAATGTCGCGGCCCAACTCGTCACCGGCGTTCCGCATCTGCAGTTCGCCGATATCCTCAGCCCGATGGGCCTGAGAGAGACCCTGGCCCAATTCCTGCAAAGCTTGAACCAGCCTGACATGGCGCGTGGCCGTGCGGCAGCGGTTGTCACTCAGAATGTCATGTACGGCGGCGCCGGAATGGCCGGACCTGAGTATGGTGCGGCGGAGGCCGGCACGGTGGCGGAAGATCTGTTCCTCTACCCCGCCGGGAAGATCGATCTCGACCGGGGCCAGGTGGCGTATATCCCGTTGTTCACCGAGTCGGTCCCCTGCGAGCACATCTATCAATGGGAGCTGCCCGATTACGTCGACGAAGTCGGCCGTTACTCCTACAATCCCGATCGCGACCCGCAGGCGGAAGACGAACAGGAGGTCTGGCACAATCTGCGGCTGACCAACGCAACCGCCGTGCCGTGGACGACCGCACCGGGACAGACGGTCAAGGGCGGCGCCATCCTCGGCCAGGACACGCTCAAGTACACACCGCCCGGCGGGACCGCGATCCTGCGCATCACCCGCGCGGTGGGCGTCAAGGCCGAGCAGATCGAGCTGGAGACCAGCCGCAAGCGAGAGGTCATCCGCATGTACGGCGACATCTTCGACCAGATCACCGTGCGAGGCGACCTGTCGGTCCTCAATACGCAAAACAAAGCCATCAAACTGGAGATCACCAAGACGCTCTCGGGCGAGGTCCAGTCGACCGACCCCGCCGCTAAGCAGGAGAAACTGGCCAAGGGCCTGGGCCGCATGAACGGCCTCTCGAAGCTGACCTGGACCATCGACCTGCCCCCCGCCACCGAGAGGCGGGTCAATTACGTCTACGAGGTCTACGTCCGCCGCTGAGAACTTTCCTTGGCATCGTTGCATGTATTGCGGTAAAATGGGAGACGATTCAGAGCAGAGGTTCTCCATGATAAGTGAATATGGGGGCGAATGGCTTCGACCGGATGAATGGATGGTCAAGTTGCATGCCCAGGACGCCGGTTGGCCTGGTTAATCATCCGGCACCTAAATGTTAAATGGCAACTCACAGTTGCGCATGGCGGCCTAATTAGGCCACCCGTCCTGTCAGGCTTTGCCTGTGAGCCTGGCAAGGGCGCCAAAAAGCAGGCTTAGCCCTTTCGGACGTCCGGGCCGCCGGGGCGAAACTTCACCGGAATAGCCGATCTCAGAGCTTGTCGCTCGGCGCTGGGGGAGGCGAAATCCCAAAAGAACGACTACGCATGTAGACGCTTGGCTTGAAACATCTCGGGACGGGGGTTCGAATCCCCCCGCCTCCATTTTGCGCGGCCCGGACGGATTGCGGGACAGCCCGACTCGGTGGTTTCCAGGGGAAGTGCATGACGGACGGAGAAAGATCGGGGCGGACGCCGATTCGTCGGCTGCGGGACATTGTCAGGCCCGGCGCCGACAAGACGCTCAACCCCGCCAGTCTCGCACAGTTCGGAGGCATCCCGTCCGGCGCGCCGGTGCTGGTACTTCTGGCGGCCGGCAAGGGGTCACGCTTCGGGCAGGCCCCCAAGTGCATCCAGTCGGTCCACGGGACGCCCCTGGCGCGTCACTCGATCGATGCGTTTCGCCGGCTTCACCGCTCGCCGGTAATCTGCGTGGTCGGCTATCGGCACGAGGAGGTCTCGGCTGCGCTGGGCGGTGACAACACGTACACGCTCTCGGACGATCCGGCCGGCGGGACGGCCCTGGCCGCCTTCGAGGCACTGATGACGCCCGGGCTTCTCGAGGCCAATCCCCCGCTGATCATCACAATGGGCGACCGCATCGTCCCGTCGTCTGTGTTTCGGCGCCTTTGGGAAACCCACCACGCGGGAAAACGAGAAGCGGACCTGACGTTTCTGACCGCGCAATATGAACCGCCCAAGAACCGGGGCAAAGGCCGTGTGCTGAGAGGCGAGAATGGGCAGGTCATCCGCATCATTGAGGAGAGGGACATCGCCGCCGAGCCGGACGAGGTCCGGCGCCGGGCCCTGCTGGAACTGACGGAAGGCAATTGCCCGCTCTACGTCGCCCGCGCGGCCACCCTCCTGCGATACCTCCAGGACCTGACCAACGCCAACACCCAGGGCCAGTACTATCTGACCGACATGATCGAGGCGATCAGTCGAGAGCGAGGAGAGATCCGCACGATCACCACCACGGTGACCGATCCCGAGTACGATCTACTGTGCTCGGACGTAACACGGCCGGAGGACCTGGCGCTTCTGGAAGCGATCGTGGCATCGAGCGGCCGCCTGCCGTTTCCCGGGGAACAAGAGGTCGAAGAGGTGGCCAGCACCATCCGTGCGGACCGCCCTGCCGAGCAGACCGAATCCATCGCCCGGCAACTGGAGGAGTTGCTGACCCTCGTACACGAGGAGCGGCTCGGCTTCAAGCCCGACCGTCCCGTGGGAATCGGCGTCTCCGGCGGCCGTCTGCGAATCGCCTTCATGCACCCGGATATGGTTCGGTTTTTCGGCCCCGCCTGGCAAATGCCCATCGGGGCCGGTACGGTCTCCGGTGGCGAACAGATCGCGTTGCTGGTGCAGCGCGCGGAGAATCGGCAGATCTGTCTGTTTCCCGCCAATCGCGAATACCGGGAGGATGTCAATGCCATTTCGTCGGACAACAGCGCCATGTATCCCGACGAGAGCATCTCGGACCTGCACGCCTACGAGGCCTTCGGCACACACATGAGCGAGATGCTGCTGCTGTCGCTGGGATACTTCAGCGACGGAGAACTCGAGCAGCGGCGCCGGAAAGGGCTGCCGTTGCCGCCGCCATCGTGCTGGGTCAGCAGCAACATGCGACGTCCGTTCGCCCTCGTGGGCAATGCCATCGCGTCCCTGCGGACGCTGCGCCGCGGCAACCTGGGCGCCAAGGTCCGCGAGCATCTCGGGCGCGATCGCTTCACGGGTCTGCGGCTGGTCTGCACGGGCAACATCCCGCAAGGGGGTTTCTCCAGCTCCTCGGCCGTGACCGTGGCCACGAAGAACGCGATCAACGCGTTGTTCAAGATCGGCATCCCGCCGGACATGCTCGTGCACTTGGCCTGCCAGGCCGAATACGGGACCGGCGTCCGCGCCGGTTCGCTCGACCAGGCCACCGAACAGAAAGGACGGGCCGGCCAGGGAACGCTGATCTCCTCCAATCCCAGGGACAACTACCGGATCATCGGGACGTATCCGGTTCCCTCCGAGCGATTTGCGATCATTTTCCCCTACAGCGTGGAACGCGACCGCAGCGCCTGGCGATGGTCGTGGGGAGCGTATGCGGAGGTCGCCGGGACCGGGCCAATGACGACCGGCGAAGCGAGGAAGATGACGGGCAAAGCCGCTGAGATAGCCGCCCTTTTGACGCGACTGCCGCTCGACACCGATTTCTTCAAAAGGATCGAGGATGATCTGGTCGACGATGGCTTGTTGTCTGACGACAGTCGCCGCTGGATCTGCTCGGTCCTGCGCGAGCTGCCACTCTTGGCACGTCAGGAAGAGCTACGCGAGCAGGTCACCGCCCACCGCGACTGGTACGTCGAGCAGCTCATCGACGTTGAACACATCGACTCGGAGGCCGCCGGGCGAAAGGCCGACGCAACACTGGCGGCGCTCTTCGCCGGATGGCGGGACGCCGTGCTGCGACGCACACCCAACGCCGGGACGACTATAGAAGAAACGGGCGTTCCTCTGCGCGCGATGGTCGCTTACCTCTTCGGCGAAGTCGCCAAGTGTTTCTATCTCATCCACCACCCGGACCGATGGATCGAATACGTCACACGGTCACAACGAGGGGATCGTTGCGTGGACATCGTCCCCGATCGCCTGCCCGGCCGTCAAGAGATGGAAGGGCCACTGGCGTGGGAACACGGCGCCGCCGGGGCCGCGCTGATGGACCGCTGGCTGGAGTACTGCGGCGCGACACCGTTCGATTACAACCGGGGGTTGGACGACGCATCGCTGGCGCTCGATCCTCCGCTCGAATTCCACAGGCTGGAGGGGTCGAACTTCTTCCGGGGACTGGCGTTGATCGACCTGGCTGAGGCAATGCTCCAGCGGGCCTTCGGATCGGATGCGGTCGCGGTGCGTGTCAACGCGGCCGGACAAGGCGACTACTTCCAGGTACACATCGACACGCAGAAAGCCCATCCCAGTGACGTCAAGCAGTTCCTTGGCACGGCGTTCTACCGCCGGTTCGGCCTGTCGCCCGAGCCACCGTTCGTGGAGCTGCATCCCGGCGGAGGGGCCCTGGGAGTCCGGCTGAGCCGATACGACCTGCTGCCGTCGTTGATCCAACGTTTGCGCACCCCCACGACCCAATAGCACCCTTCCTTCAGCGAGCTTCTCGGCGGGTGGGATAATCGCGAAAAGACTTGTCGGACGGGGAAGTTTCCGCTACAGTGTGGCCTTCGTTCGCACCGCGTGGGTGGCAGCAAGGACTCCGATGAAAGCCCCGTTGCAAGAGCAAGGCGCATCATGACATGGATCGAGAACCATCTGGGGGAATGGGTGGTCAGACACCGCTGGTGGATCATTCTGCTGATGGTTCCGACGAGCCTTGTCTGCGCCGCGGGGATCACGCGAATCCGGATCAGCAACGACACGCGCGTGTTCTTCGGGGCAGACAATCCCGACTACCAGAGACTCAAGGCTCTGGAACACACCTACAGCCGCGAACAAAGCGTGGATTTCCTCGTCGCGCCGCGGGATGGAAACGTCTTCACCCGCGAGACGCTCACGGCGGTGGCCGAGTTGACCGAGGCCGGATGGCAACTGCCCCGTTCGGCCGCCGTCCACTCGATCACCAACTACCAGAGTATGCGGGCCGAGGGCGACGACTTGATCGTCGAGGACCTGGTGCCCGATCCGAACACGCTGACCGAGGCGCAGTTGGAGAGGATTCGACACAAGGCGCTGTCGGAAACGGGCATTGTGGACCTGCTGCTGTCCCGCCGCGGACACGTGGCCGGCGTGTACGTCGGATTCGTCGCGCCGCAGGATAGTCCCACGCCCACGTCGCAGATTGCCGCGCACGCTCGCAAGATCGTCGATGACTTTCGGATGCGCCACCCCGACATCGAGATCTATCTCACCGGCTCGGTCATCATGGACGAGGCCTTTGCGGAGGCCAGCCGGCGCGACCTGTTCACCCTCGGTCCGATCGCGTTCCTCGTGATGTCGTCGCTGGTCGGGGTCTCGCTGCGGTGCTTTTATGGGACATTCTCGGCGGTTTCCGTCACGGTGCTGTCTTTGGGCGCCGCGATGGGCCTGGTCGGATGGCTGGGCGTGCCGGTAAACGCCGTCTCCGTCGGCGCCCCCGTGCTCATGCTCACGCTGGCCGTCGCCGACAACATCCATCTGCTGACGACGATGTTTCACTACCTCCGCCATGGGTACTCGAAACACGCGGCGGTCGCCAAATCGGTGCAGGTAAACCTCAAGGCGGTCTGCCTGACGAGCATCACGACGGTCATCGGCTTCCTGACGATGAACTTCTCCGAGTCGCCGCCGTTCCGCGACCTGGGCAACATCGTGGGGATCGGCGTCCTGATCGACATGGTCAACTCGATCTTTCTCCTGCCCGCGATGATGGCGGTGCTGCCCGTCTCAGCCAGACTGAGCCGCGACCGGGCTCCCTGGGTCAACCCGGACCGGCTGGCGGATTTCGTGATCCGCCGACGGCGGCTCGTGGTGTATGCGATGCTCGCGCTGACGGCGGTGTGCAGCCTCGGTCTGTTCGGGATCGAGCTCGACGACAATTTCCTGATGTATTTCGATCGCAGCTTCGCATTCCGGCGGGCGACCGACTTCATGATCGAGAACCTCCGGGGCTGGGACGTGATCGAGTACTCCCTGCCCTCCGGGCGGTCCGGCGGCATCACGGACCCCGAGTACATGGCGACGGTCGACCGGTTCGCCGCATGGTACCGCCAACAGCCCAAGGTGGTCCATGTCACGACGCTCGTCGACACATTCAAGCGACTCAACCGGGACATGAACGGCGGCGATGAGCGGTTCTACAGGCTGCCCGAGCGAAGCGACCTGGCGGCCCAGTACCTGCTCTTCTACGAGCTTTCTCTGCCGTTCGGGCACGATCTGAACAACGTGATCGACGTCGACCGCGCCGCGTCGCGATTCACCGTGACGTTCGAGAGCATGAGCGCAACCGAGCTGCGGGCGATGGACGAGGCCGCCGGCCGGTGGCTCACGGAGAACGCCCCCGCACACATGGTCACGGCCGGCACCGGCCTGTCCCTGGCCTGGGCCCACATCACCGCGCGGAACATCCAGAGCATGCTGCTGGCGTCGCTGGGCGAAATTCTGACGATCTCCTGCATCATGGTGTTCGTGCTGCGAAGCCTCAAATTCGTCGTGCTGTTCCTGATTCCCAACCTGATGCCGCCGTTTCTGGCCTTCGGAATCTGGGGAATGACGAAGGGGCAGGTGGGGCTGGCGCTGTCGGTCGTGCTGTCCATGACGCTGGGCATCATCGTCGACGACACGATCCACTTCTTCATCAAGTACTTCCAGGCCCGCAAGGTGGATGGACTGACGCCGGAAGAGGCCGTACGCAGCGCGTTTCACACGGTAGGCTCGGCCATCGGCATCACGACCGTCGTCCTGGTGGCGGGATTCGGCGTCATGACCGTCTCGCCCTACCGGTTGAGCGAGGAGATGGGCCTGATGTGCGCGATGGTGATCGGCCTGGCGCTGCTGGTGGACTTCTTCCTTTCACCGACTTTGTTGATGCGATTCGATCGCGGAAATGCTAAGCTTACGGCTGTCCGTGAACCGCAGATGGATCGGCAGGTGAGTTGTCTATGAGATTCAAAGCCCGTGTTCTGGTACCGATGTGCATCGCGATGGTCGCCGCTCTGACGGCCCATGCCTCCACCGGCGGGGAAACCTCGCCCGAAGAGCGCGGGCTGGCCGTCGCCAGGGAGGCCGACCGGCTCAGCAGCGGATACGGCGACAGCACGGCGAATCTCCGTATGGTGCTTCGCAACCGGCAGGGTCTGACCAGCGAGCGGGAGATTCGCATCCGCACGCTCGAGGTCGAGGCCGAGGGCACCCGAAGCCTGTGCATCTTCGACACGCCGGCCGACGTGAAGGGAACGATCCTGCTGACCCACACGCACAAGCAGGCCGACGACGACCAGTGGCTTTTCCTGCCGGCCACGAGACGGATTCGGCGCATCGCCGCCCAGAACAAGTCGGGCTCGTTCATGGGCAGCGAGTTCTCGTACGAGGACATCGCCACGCAGGAACTGGAGAAGTACACCTACCGGTGGCTCGCCGACGAACCGTACGACGGCAACGACTGCCACGTGATCGAACGGGTCCCGGTGGACCGGGCCAACTCCGGCTACAGTCGCCAGGTGGCGTGGCTCGACCAGGAGCATTACAGGACCTGGAAAGTTGATTATTACGACCGCAAGAACGAGCTTCTCAAAACGCTGACGTTCAAGGGGTACGAGAAGCACCTGGACCGGTTCTGGCGGGCCCGGCAGATGGAGATGGTGAACCATCAAACGGGCAAGAGCACGTTCCTGACCTGGTCGGATCTGTCGTTCCGGACGGGGCTGAAAGAAATCGACTTCGACAGACACAGTCTGACGTTATTGAGGTGACACGGATGCACAGCAGGACATGGATGGCGGCTCTGGTGATGGGGATGTCGGCTTGGACGGTCGGAGGCGCCGGGGAGCTGTCCGGCTGGATTGCCGTGGAAGGGCGAGGCTTTCTGAACGAACCCCTGTACCGAGGCCAGGACCGGGACAACGCCTCGATCGCCGCGCAGCCGGAGTACTACCACACCTGGGAGAACGGATCGAGCTTCACGTTCGTGCCCTTCGGGCGGGCCGACACCGCGGATTCCCGCCGCACCCATGCCGATATCCGCGAGCTGAACTATCTCTACCGGCAGGACAACTGGTTCGTCCGCATGGGCGTCGGCAAGGTCTTCTGGGGCGCCACCGAGTTCGTTCACCTGGTGGACATCATCAACCAGACCGACCTGATCGAACACATCGACGGCGAGGACAAGCTGGGCCAGCCCATGCTCGAGTTCTCGATCTCGCCAAGCTGGGGCACTCTGGATTTCTTCCTCATGCCCTACTTTCGGGAGCGCACGTTCCCGGGCCGGGGCGGCCGCCTGCGCACCAGCCGGGTGGTCGACCTGGACGACACCATCTATGAGAGCAGCTCCGAGGAGAGAAACATCGACGTGGCCGCGCGCTACAGCCGCACCGTCGGGGGCCTGGATTTCGGCGTGTACGTCTTTCGAGGAACCAGCCGGGACCCCCTGCTGGCAACACCCGACATGGTACCGCCCGAGCTGATCGACCCCGAGGATGTCAACGATTACAAGCTGATCCCGTTCTACGAGCAGATCAACCAGTTCGGCGCCGACATGCAGTACGCCAGCGGAAACTGGCTCTGGAAGCTTGAAGCCTATTTCCGCAACGGCTATTTCCGGGACTACTTCGCCGCCACCGGCGGCTTCGAATATACCTTCGTCGGCGTCGGCGGCAGCAACACCGATATGGGCCTGCTCGCCGAGTATGCTTACAACGACCGCGACGATGGCGGACAGACCATCTTTCAGAACGACCTGTTCGTCGGGATGCGCATGACGCCGAACGATGCCGCCAGCACGCACCTGCTCATGGGGTTCGCACAGGACACGGAGCATTCCGAGAACGCCCTGAGTATCGAGGCGAGCCGGCGATTTGGCGCCAACTGGCGGCTGATCCTCGAAGCCTGGTTCTTCCTCGACAGCGCGGACGACAGCGTCATCCACGAGCTGCGAGACGACGACTTCGCCCGCCTCGAACTCGCCTACTACTTCTAGCCAGTCCGGTCAGCGTTCGGGTCCTTTTGATTCCGGCCGAGCGAGCGACTGGAGCTTGCCTATCTTCTCATCGCATACGGGAAGCCTCTGCCCGGAGAAGAGAAATACGTAGTTCTACGTATCGAACATTGTTCGCACCCGATGGAACCTGGTGCGTATCGTTGTTTTTGATGAAAAGTCAGCATGGATTGAACGGATGAGGGATTGAGGTAAGCGGTCGTGCAGCAAAGGACTGCTGCCATGAGCACCGTTGGCACCCAGGCGCCCCTTGCCAGCGGGCAGGTACAGGTCGGATGTATCGGGCTGCGCCCGAGAAACAGCCGGAGTGCGCACAGTCACCGCCTCGGGCAATCCGTATCCGTCTCGATCCAGACCCCAGCAATCAATACCCCTGAATTTATGTTGCTCGTATCGCAACGACAGCGTGACTTTTCCGTCAGGGCCAGAAAGGAGGCACGTGCATCGAAGCCACTGGCGCATTGTAGCTGCGGGAGAAAAAGGCGTATCAACCGTTCTAACGAACACGGAAGGCACACCCTGAAAGGAGTCAACTATGAAACGCTTGGTTAGCTTGCTCGCTGTATGTGTACTGGTTTTGGCTGTATCGATCGCCAGCGCGGGTCGGGCTGGCAAGTCGGACACGTACCAACTTGCGTTCGACGATGTGATAGGCAAGGCTCATGTCACCGCTGCGGAACTGGACGGACCGGTTCACATCGTTGCTAACTTCAAGGGACTCGACCCGGATACGGAGTATGTTGTGAAGTCGCAGGGCCAGATCGTCGGGCAAGGCTATCCTAACCCTGCCGGCAACTTGAATATCGAGGGTATGATCACGGACGTACAGAGCTTCGGATTCGTCAACCTTCGATATGCCGACACCAACGTGCTTATCGACCAGACAACGGAGGAATACTTCGTCGACGCTCCGTAGTGCCGGGTTCCTGAGTGTGAGCACCTCATCTTGACCGCAAGCGAACAGGCAGGCGATTCCTCGTCCTGCCTGTTTGCTTTTGCTTTCCAGACAACCAAATTGGTCTCAATACTCATCGACCACCGATTCGTCGATCAAGAAGCACACCGGGGTGTGTGCACGTACTAACAGAACATGTCTATCTGGGTCTGTACGTTTCCTTGATGAAGGCGCGGATCAGCGGTTGGGCGTAGGAGCGGACCAGGCCCAACGGCGCCTCCTGCTGAGTATCCGTTCGAGCACAATCTGATCGCGAATCCTGACATCTAATCGGCGCAGGCCTGCGGGATTGCCGCAACCCTTTCTTCTTCCGTGCCGTGGCCGGTCGGTAATGCGACGGGGCGCCCCGTCTTTGGGTTGGGTAAACGATCCGTCTATGTCAAATCACGCCCGGGCGTGTGTGCACGCGAACGGTCTGCGTTTGCGCTTCTGTTGGCTGTGGCTCAATAGGTTTCCTCGATGAAGGCTCGGGTCAGGGGATGGCCGTAGGCCTTCGCCAGGTCGCTGCGGATCCAGTTGGCGTAGGTATACGCCAAGCCGAGCGGCGCTGCCTGGTGGAACCAGGCCCGCAAGATGCGGCTGGTGTACAACTGGACCCAGTCGTCCTGCGTCACGAGGGACACGGGTACTCGATCGCCTCGTCCCTCCTGTCTGGCATCGGTCTGGTTCAAACAAAGGTCCATGGTGGTTCGCGGTTGGCAGTTGGCAGTTGTCAGATCGCAGTTGGCAGGTCCCGGCTCGCTGGCAACTGGGAACCGTCAACTGCTTCACGTTGCCCTTCTATAGATATAGTGCGCCCGGCGAGTCTTTGGTAACGGACTTTTTGCGGGTTTGGGGAGCGATTTCCCGCTGCGAGATGGGAAGATCAAGGAGCGAAGATCAGAATGGCGGAATCCCGATGTCCGTCGGGATGACCTCCTCAATCCTGCATTTTGGTATTTGATCTTTGATCTGCCCGACCGGTCGGGTCAGTTTCTCGTGGCGGAGAAGCTGGCGTCGATCTCGGTGTACATGTCCCACTTGACGGGCATCCAGGAGGAGATGGTTCCGCGGCCGGTGATGCCTTTGAAACGTTTGGTCCCCTCGACGAAGACGATGGTGCCGATCTGCTTGGCGCCGGGCTGGCCGGAGGCCTCGACCTTGGCCAGAATGCTCGAACCGTCCTCAAAATCGTATACGACGAAACCCTGGTAGTACTGCTTGCCGTCGGGCGAGCTGGTGTGGACGACCCAGCCGTTCAGGCGGGCGAAATCCCCGTCGCCGACCACCACGAAACCGGTGCGGTTCACCGCTTCGAGGGCGGTCATCCGGCTGCCGACGGCCCGAGTCTCCTTGCCGTACGAGAACTCCCTCCAACGAGTCAGCTCCATCGACGTCTGCGCCGGACTGAAGCTGCTGGTCAGCGCCAGGGCCAGAGCGATACAGAGGCCGGAAATCACCAGGACCGGGCGGCTTGGCCCCGGACGGCGGCACGTGCTCTCTTCGAGCTTCGGGACGATCAGATTATGACGGTTCATGGCGGTCTACCTCCCTGAGCATCAGGACTATGTCGATTGTTCTTCGGCATTTCAGGCGGGTCGCATAACCACAAGGAAGTGAAAAAGGACGATCTGGGAATATGAGGCGACCACGGGGCCGTATCCCTCTGCGTAATGGGAGAAAACCCTTGAAACAGCCCCCTCGGAGCCGGTATTCTTGCCCCATCGAGTTGGGCAAGGTTTTTGAAAGGACCCGCCATGAAGCTCCGTCACCTACCGGCCCTGCTGTGCATGGGCATTGTTGCCGCCAGTTGGGCTGCCGCCGTCGCCGAAACCTCTTCCCAGGGCAGGAAGGTCTGGCTTTCGGATCTGGATATCAGCAAGACCCAGCAGGGCTGGGGTGAGCCGCAGAAGGACAAATCCGTCGACGGCAACGCCCTGCGAATCACAGGACGGACCTTCGATCGTGGGCTGGGCACGCACGCCGACAGCGCTTTGTACGTCAAGCTGGCGGGTGGAAGCACGCGATTTACCGCGATGGTCGGCCTGGACGACGAGGCCGGGCGGTTCGGAACCGTGGTGTTCCGCATCCTGGCCGACGGCGAGGAGATCTTCAAGACCGACACGATGAAGGCGGGTCAGCCGGCACGCGAAGTGGACGTCGATGTCACCGGCGTGGACACATTGATTTTGCTGGTCAACGGAGGCGAGGACGGGATCAACTACGACCACGCCGACTGGGCGAACGCGGCGTTTACCGTCCTCGGGAAGATGCCCGAGACGATCGACGGACCCAAGGAAGAAGCGATCATCCTCACGCCCAAGCCGGGACCCGCGCCGCGAATCAACAGCGCCAAGGTGTTCGGCGTTCGGCCGGGCTCGCCCGTTCTCTACACCATCGCCGCCAGCGGGCAGCGCCCCATGGGCTTTCACGCGGAGAACCTGCCTGCTGGGCTCTCGGTCAACGCGGAGTCGGGATGCATCACGGGTCGGTTGACCCACCCTGGCGAGTATCCGATCACGCTGATCGCGCGGAACGACGTCGGCGAGGCCCGACGCACGCTGAAGCTGGTCGTAGGCAATACGATCGCGCTGACGCCTCCGATGGGCTGGAACAGTTGGAATTGCTGGGGCTGTGCGATTGACGAGCAGAAGATCCGTCACGCGGCCGAAGCGATCGTGTCGAGCGGCCTGATCCACCACGGCTGGCAGTACATCAACATCGACGACTGCTGGATGAAGAAGCTCGGCTCCGACGATCCGGTCGTCGGCGGGCCCACGCGTGACGATTGCGGCCGCATCCTGACGAACGCGAGATTCCCGGACATGAAGGCGCTGACGGATCACATCCATAATCTCGGCCTGAAAGTCGGCGTCTATATCTCGCCCGGCCCATCGACCTGCCAGCGCTACGAGGGAAGTTGGCTGCATGAGCTGCACGATGCGCAGAGCTTCGCGGACTGGGGCTTCGACTATCTGAAATACGACTGGTGCGGCTACGGAGAGATCGTCCGCCGGCCCACGCTCGAACAGATGAAAGAGCCGTACATCTTCATGCGAGGCTGCCTGGACCGCATCAATCGTGACATCGTCTACAGCCTGTGCCAGTACGGCATGGGCGAAGTCTGGAAATGGGGCACGGAGGTCGGCGGCAACTGCTGGCGCACCACGGGCGACATCACCGATTCCTGGGGCAGCATGGCCGGCATCGGCTTCGCCCAGGCAGAATGTTCGCCGTACGCATCGCCGGGCCACTGGAACGATCCGGACATGCTGGTGGTCGGAAAGGTCGGCTGGGGTCCCAGCCTGCGTGAGACCCATCTGACACCGAACGAGCAGTACACCCACATCAGCCTGTGGTGTCTGCTGTGCTCGCCGCTGCTGATCGGGTGCGACCTGACGCAGTTGGACGATTTCACGATGAACCTGTTGACCAACGATGAGGTTCTGGAGGTCAATCAGGACCCGCTGGGCCGGCAGGCCGGCCGCGTCGCTCAGGAAGGCTCGCTGGAGGTCTGGGCCAAACCGATGGAGGACGGCTCGACGGCGGTGGGTCTGTTCAACCGCGACGAGACACCCAAGACCGTAGTCGCCAAGTGGTCGGATCTGAAACTGAGCGGCAAGATGCGCGTCAGGGACCTCTGGCGGCAGAAAGACATCGGCGTCTTCAGCGACCAGTTCGCAGCGGAAGTCCCCAGGCACGGCGTCATGCTCCTGCGGTTGTTCCCCGCTCAAGGCAGGTAGTCGCGCCCGGACGCCAAAGGAGGCCGCGATGGTGTGGAAACGCGCTCGCACGATTCTGATTCTATGCTGGCTCATCGTCGAGGCGGGGGTCTTCCCCGCCTCGGCCGCTTCCCAGCCACGCACGTTCACGCTGGCGGAGACGCGGCTGCGCGATCCCTTCATCCTCGCGGACCAGGCGACGCAGACATACTACCTGGTCACCAGCTCCGTGAGACCCGCCGACTCGACGGCGAATGGGGTTTCCGTGCTGACCAGCAAAGACCTCCAGACGTGGACCGGGCCATACCCGATATTCGAGATCGGGCCCGACTTCTGGGCACAGGGCCACATCTGGGCCCCTGAGATGCACCGCTACGGGGGCAAGTACTACCTGTTCGCCACGATGAACGGCAGCCGCAAGCTGGTCGATGAGCCCTGGCCCGACTGGCCCGAGAAGACCGCGCGGGGCACGCAGGTGCTCGTCGCGGATTCGCCGATGGGCCCCTTCCAGCCGTTCGCGAACAGATCGCATACTGACCCCAACCTGATGGCTCTGGACGGAACCCTGTGGGTCGAGGAGGGGATCCCTTACATGGTCTACTGCCACGAATGGGTCCAGATCAAAGACGGCACCATCGACCTGGTCCGGCTCGAAGACGACCTGTCCGGCGTGGCGGGGCCACCGATCACGCTGTTCAAAGCCAGCGAGGCCCCCTGGACCCCCGAGAACCGGGACCGCTACGTCACCGATGGACCGTTTCTCTACCGGACGCGGACGGGGAGGCTGCTGATGATCTGGTCCAGCTTCACCGACAGCGGGTACACCACAGGCATCGCCGCCTCGAAGTCGGGCCGGGTACAGGGTCCCTGGGTCCACCTGCCCGAGCCACTCTTCCGAGACGATGGCGGTCACGGGATGATCTTTCGGGCCTTCGACGGGACTCTGAGGCTCCTGCTGCACTGCCCCAACCGCAGCCCGGACGAACGGGCCCGCCTTTTTGAGCTGATCGACGCCGGCGAGACCATCCGCATTGGACACGGCCAATAGGATCATCGCCCCCGGCAACGATGTCGCGCCCAACCCACAAGAAGACACCCGTTATTTGAGGGACAATGGGCCTGGCGCAAGAACCAACAGGCAATCGCAGCGTACTCTCCAGCAAGCGTGACCTCTCCGGCGGACGCTTTCAGGCAGGGCCGGTGGCTCATCAGTATCGCATCGAGACAAGGAGTTCGCAATGTCACAGCTCAAGGTGGGAGATAAGGCCCCGGCGTTCGCGTTGAAGAACCAGGACGGCCGGACCGTATCGCTGGCCGACTTTAAGGCGCGCAAGCTCCTTCTCTACTTCTACCCCAAGGCGGACACGCCCGGCTGCACGACGCAGGCATGTAGCGTCCGTGACGCCATGGAGGAACTGGCCGAGATCGGGGCGATTGCCGTTGGCATCAGTCCCGACGAGCCAGCCAAACAGAAGAGATTTGACGACAAGTACGACCTCGGCTTTCCCCTGCTGTCTGATCCGGACCACAAAGTCGCGCAGGCTTACGGCGCGTGGGGAGAGAAATCCATGTACGGCAAGAAATACCAGGGGATCATCCGCTCGTCCTTTCTGATCGACGAGACAGGTAGGATCCTTCAGGTCTCCTACAAGGTCAAACCTCAGGACACTGTGCCGGAGGCCCGCAAGGCGCTCGTTTGAAAAGCTCGACCCGGAATGTCGCGACTTGCGCCGTCGGCGCCGACAGCGGCACGTCGCCGTCGCGACATCGGAGCCCGGCAGGTCACTTCCGGCCGGTTTGACTTGAATGCCGAACCGGTCAATCATGGCCTCGTATGGGGTAATGGTGGCTGGCGTCCTCATGTCGCCGGCCGGTTTTTTTGCCCTGCGTGCAGAAAAATTCTTGATTGTGACGTCCGAAGGGCCATAGAATTGTCCTGCACGTCTTAACGTACATTTGTTCGGTGCGTTGAAAGGAGGCGCAATATGGCAAGGAAAAGCCTTGTCAAAGGGATGTGGTCGTCAGACGACATCAGGCAACTCCGGAGATTGTTCCCCAATCATGCCACAGCAGAGGTCGCATCGAATCTGGGCCGCCCGACGGAAGCTGTCAAGAAGAAAGCCTCGCGGATGGGACTCAAGAAGGCCCGCAGGTACATGAAGTCGTTGGGCCGATCGTAAGAATCGATTTCGCCCGTCCGGCCCCCTGTCGGGTGGCACGTCCCGGCGGAACGACGCCGGGAAGAACGCGTCAACGGGCGCCGTCGCCACCGTCTCAGACCTGGCTGCGTGTCGGAACCGAGGAGAATCAAGACAGGTCGCAATCTGGACTGGTTTCTTCTCGCCTTTCCGCGGCGGTGGCGACGTTGCATGGTGGGGTCTCAATCACATGCCGCTGAACCGATCCGCAAGAGGTTGGTTCCGGGGTTGTGGTCTGCGCTCTGGTAACGCACAGCACTGCATCGGGCCCGGATCCGTCGGATAGGCCCTCCGGTGCCGCGATATCTTGACGTCCTGGACGCCCCACAAGACCGAGAGGATATGGGGTGGTGCAACGTCCAAAAGCCTTGACGCTGGCCCTCGTCCTGGGTATGCTTTCTTCGTGCCCTTGTTCACCTTGTCCTGTTGCTTTTGCTTTTGGAGGCGCCGTTGAGAGTCTTATCAGGCATTCAGCCCTCGGGGCGGCTGCACGTCGGCAACTATTTCGGTGCGATGCGACAGCACCTCGAGTTGCAGGCGGAGCATGAGGGTTTCTACTTCATCGCGGATTACCACGCCCTGACCAGCAATCCGCCCCCGGAGGCGATGGCCCGGCGCACCCTCGACGTGGCGATGGACTACATCGCCCTGGGGCTCGACACCGAGAAGACGGTTTTCTGGCGCCAATCCGACGTTCCCGAAGTGACCGAGCTGACCTGGCTGCTAAGTTGCGTCACACCGCTGGGGCTACTTCAGCGGTGCGTCAGTTACAAGGACAAGGTCGCTCAGGGACTGACGCCAAACCACGGACTTTTCGCCTATCCCGTCCTTCAGGCGGCCGACATCCTGATCTACAAGTCGCACCTCGTGCCCGTCGGAGCCGATCAGAAGCAGCATATCGAGGTGACGCGCGATATCGCCATGCGATTCAACAACGCCTACGGGGAGGTCTTCGTGATCCCCGAGGAGCACATCATCGAGTCGGTGGCGGTCGTGCCGGGGACCGATGGGCGCAAGATGAGCAAGAGCTACGGCAACACTATCGAGATCTTCGAGCCGGAGAAGAGCGTCAAGAAGAAAGTCATGAAGATCGTCACGGACTCGACGCCCGTGGAGAAGCCCAAGGATCCGTCCAAGTGCAACGTCTTCGCCCTCTTGAAGCTGGTCGCCTCGCCGGAGGAACTGGCCGAATGGGATGCCCGGTACCGCAATGGGGGCATGGGCTACGGCGAAGCCAAGAAGCGGCTGGCCGAGCTGCTGATCGACTACTTCCAGCCCTACCGCCAGAAGCGAGCCGAACTCGAAAACAACGTCGGCGACGTCTGGAAAATGCTCAAAAACGGAGCCGCTCGGGCGAAAGCCATAGCGGCACAGACCCTGATCGAGGCCCGAAAGGCCGTCGGATTAGGAGCTTGATCATGGAAGACAGACTTGTCACCGTGGCCCGATACGAGAACTACATCGAGGCCGAGCTGGCCAAACAGCAACTGGACGACAATGGCATCCGGTCGGTCGTCATGGGCGAGAACGTCGGGAACATCTATGCCGGCGCGCCGGTGGTACAGGATATCGAACTCCAGACGCTCGAACAGGACGCCGAAAAGGCTCAGCAGCTCCTGCGCGAGCAGGAATGACGGGAGCGTCCCCTGGCTGATTACCGTGTCAATCTGGACATCTTCGCCGGCCCGCTCGACCTGCTGCTGTACCTGGTCCGTAAGGAGGAGGTCGATATCTACGACATCCCGCTGGCAAAGATCACGGACCAGTACCTGCAATATGTCGAAATGCTCAAGCAGTTCGACATCGACCTGGCGGGCGATTTTCTGGTCATGGCCGCGACGCTGATGGAAATCAAGTCGGCCATGCTGCTGCCGAAGGCCACGCCGGAGGAGATGACGCAAGACGATGCCGCCGACCCGCGGGCGGAACTGATTCGCCAGCTTCTCGAATACAAGAAGTTCAAGGACGCCGCCAATCTGCTCGACGCCGCTGCCGAACAGCATCAGGAGCGATTCAGCCGCCCGACCAGCCTCATCGACCGGCTGGCGCCCAACGCCGAGCCCGAGGTGGATATGGACCAGGTCAGCATCTGGGACCTGCTGGAGGCCTTCGATACGGTCTGCAAGGCCATCGGCAATACCGCCTATACAGGCCATATCAAGGACGACACCCCGATCGACCTGTACCAGATCGAGATCCTGCACCGCCTTCAGACCGAGGGCCCGATGACCTTCGAGCGCGTCTTCGACACCCGGCCGAATCGCCTCGTCATGGTGGGGCTGTTCCTGGCGATGCTTGAACTGATTCGCGACAAGCTCGTCTGGGCAGAGCAAAGCGAGACTACCCCCCGTCAGATCTACCTGCGGGCGCTGACCGACGAGCCGGCGGAACAGGCCGTGCAGAAGGCCATCCTCTCTGTCACGGAAGAACCGGCCGAGACGCCCGAGGCAGGCCCGACCGCGTCGGATGTCGAGCTTGCCGGGGAACTCGCAATCCCCATCGAAGAACTGCCCGCCGGGCCGAGACGTACCGCGCTCCAGTCGGATGAGTACGAGGCCCGGCAGGATGCAGAGCCCACGGAGGAAGAGTTCGCCGGTCATGCGGCTTCCCTCAGCGATGACGAGGATTCCACAGATGAGTCTTCCGATGAGCTGCCAATCCCGATCCTGGAACTGCCCCCCAAGAGGGTTTCGAAGGCCGCCCCGACGGAGCAGCCGCACACCCTCGAAAGTCCGCCGCCCTCAGCCGATGAGGGTTTCGGAATTGACAATCCTGGGCTGGCCCCATAGAATACCTGAGCTTTTCGGGCTGAACGAGGCCGTTTGAACCGCGTGTCAGGTACGATCGTGCGGCGTCTGGGCTTCTCGATTCACATGACTGGCAAACGCGAAACTGTGGCCTTCGGGCCAACCGTACCAGCCGACCGAACTGCTCCAAAACAGACGCAAGCATGGGAAGGACAGGATCATGGCGGGCAACGCAATCGAATTGACGGACGCCACGTTTGACGAAATGGTGCACAGTTCCGAGGTCCCGGTTCTCGTGGACTTCTGGGCGCCCTGGTGCGGGCCCTGCAAGATGATCGCACCGGTCATCCAGGAGCTTGCCGACGAATACGCTGGAAAGGCCAAGATCTGCAAGCTGAACACCGACGACGCCCGCGACACGGCGGTCGAGTTCGGCATCAGCGCCATTCCAACGATTATCCTGTTCAAGGGCGGACAGGTGCAGAAAAAGTGGGTCGGACTAACGGCAAAGAAAGACCTTGCTCAGGCCATTGACGACCTGTTGTGAGACAACCAACCGGTCGCGTGGACTGACGCGACGCGGCGCTGCATACCACCACACAAGGTCGGTTTCGCCCAGCACAGAGCACCGACCTTCGGAGGCAACCATCGACCAAAATGTCGCATCGAATTGTAGGCAAGAGAGAACTTGGCCCGGACGTCTTCTGGGCGCGTATTGAGGCCCCTTTGATCGCAAAGGCCCGGCAGCCGGGTCAGTTCATCATCCTCAGTATCAGCAACGACTATTCTGAGCGAATCCCGCTGACTATCGCGGGAGCCAACCCTGCCGACGGCACGATCGAGCTGATCTGGCAGCGCGTCGGCAAGACGACCGCGGAGCTGGCAAGTCTCAATGAGGGCGATGAAATCGCCAACGTCTCCGGGCCGCTCGGCACACACACGCGCATCGCGAACTTCGGAACGGTGGTCTGTGTCGGAGGCGGAATCGGGGCCGCCCCCCTGCTGCCGATCGCGACTGCCCTGAAGAACGCTGGCAATCGCATCATCAGCATTCTCGGATTCCGCTCAAAAGACCGGCTGATTCTCGAAGAGGAGTTTGCCAGGATCAGCGACGAGCTGGTCGTGACCACCGACGATGGCTCTTACGCCCGCAAGGCCCTTGTCACCGAGCCGCTGGCGGAGGTCTGCGGACGCGATCCCCAGCCCGGACACGCGTTCATTATCGGTCCGACGATCATGATGAAATTCTGCTGCGGCGTAACGAAGAAGTTCGATGTGCCGACTCAGGTCTCGCTGAACACGATCATGATCGACGGAACCGGCATGTGCGGCGGATGCCGCGTCGAGATCGACGGCAAGCCCAAATTTGTCTGCGTCGACGGACCCGAATTCGACGGCCATCGCGTCAATTTCGACCTGATGATCAAACGCATGAACGCCTACAAACAGCAGGAGCAACAGGCGCACGAGCAATACCGACAGCACCGATGCCGAATCGGCCTGGATGGATAGCTCTACCCGCCCACTGACGTCTCGGTCCCTGCTTTTGATGACATGAGGAAATCCCTGCCGTGACAGACCAGGAACGACAAGAACTTCTAAACGAATTGCTGGCCAGACAGAACTCGGGCAACCTGAAGCCCAAGGACCGGTTCGACATTCCGCCGCAAGACATGCCCGAGCAGGATGCGAACGCGCGACGCCGCAACGTCAGCGAGGTCGCGCTGGGCTACACCGAGACGCAGGCCCGAATCGAGGCGATGCGCTGCCTCCAGTGCAAGACCGCTCCGTGCGTGCAGGGCTGCCCGGTGCGCATTCGGATCCCGGATTTCGTGGGCGCCATCGCGAAGGGTGAATACGGCCGGGCCCTCGAAATCATCAAAGAGAACTCGCTTCTGCCGGCCGTTTGCGGACGCGTCTGCCCGCAGGAGGTGCAGTGCCAGGAGAAGTGCACAGTCGGCCTGAAGTTCAAAGACGTCTCGAAGGCGGTCTCCATCGGGCGGCTCGAACGTTTCGTCGCCGACCGGGCCGACTTGGTCGCCCAACCAGACAAGGACGCGCCCCGTGGCGAGGGCGTCCCGCCCTTGCGTGTCACGGTGCCGGCCGTCGCGCCATCAACGGGCAAAAAGGTCGCCATCGTCGGCTCAGGTCCCGGCAGCATCGTCGCGGCGGCCGACACACGAAGGGCCGGCCACGACGTCACGGTCTTCGAGGCCTTCCACAAGCCCGGCGGCGTCATGCTCTACGGCATTCCCGAATTCCGGCTCCCCAAGGCCATCGTCCAGGACGAGATCGAGACGCTCAGGAAGATGGGCGTGCGGGTCGTGACGAACTTTGTCGTCGGCCGCACGCGGACCATCGAGCAGCTCATGACCGAGGACGGCTTCGACGCGGTCTATATCGGCGTCGGCGCGGGCCTGCCCAGCTTCATGGGCATCGAGGGCGAATCGCTCGTCGGCGTCTACAGCGCCAACGAGTACCTGACCCGGGCCAACCTGATGAAGGCCTACCGTTTCGGCTCGGGCGCCGATACGCCCATCGCCCTGTCGAAGAGAGTCGCGGTCGTCGGGGGCGGCAACGTCGCGATGGACTCCGCTCGCACCGCCGTTCGCCTCGGCGCCGAGAAGGTTTATCTCATCTATCGTCGCACCGAAAGCGAGATGCCTGCCCGCGTCGAGGAAGTGCATCACGCCAAACAGGAGGGCGTGGAGTTCCACCTGCTGCAAAGTCCGAAGCGCATCATCGGCAACGATGACGCTCACGCGACAGCCATCGAGTGCCTGCGATACGAGTTGGGTGAGCCCGACGAGTCGGGCCGCAGAAGACCCGTGGCGATCCCCGGCTCGGAGTTCCGGATCGACGTCGACACTGTCATCATCGCGATCGGCAATCAGGCCAACCCCCTAGTTCGCAAGACCACACCGGGCCTCGAATTCGACAGACGGGGCAACATCGTCGTCGACGAGGACCTCCGCACCTCCATGCCGGGGGTCTACGCCGGCGGCGACATCGTCCTCGGAGCCGCCACGGTCATCCTCGCCATGGGCCAGGGCCGCATCGCCGCCGTCGCCATCAACGCCGACCTCGCCACGAAGAGACCGTAGCTCGCATCGCGCCGCTCGTATCTCGCACTCACAACAGCAAAATGGCTGTCTGCGATTCGTCTTGCAGCCATCGCACTCTTCGGCACGTCACCTGCTCAGGTCTTGCCTGCGCTTGCGTTTCTGGTGCCCTTCCGGCTACAATGGTCCTGCGGTCTCCGAGAGTGGGGCGCGCTGTGAGACGGAAGTAGACCTGTGTTTCGTGTTTCGCGTCCGGAGTTTTGGTGAGAATACGCCGGCGTTCAGGTGGAGTAGGAGAACCCATGTTTGGCGTAGAGATGATCTGGCGGCCGACGGACGATGTGCTCGTTGTCAGGCGGCCGATCTGGCTGCGGCTGCTCGGAGCCATACTGGCAGCATTGGCATCGAGCATGATCGTCATGATGGGCGTGATGGTGCCCGGATTCCCGACTAAGACGCTGTTGTTGTTGGGGGGCCCTGCTCTCGTGGGCCTGCATATCGCGCTGTCACACGCCTCGGTTGCATTTCGGGGCCATTCGCATGTGTGCATGGTGCGGTGGAGTGTCTTCGGGGTCCTGCTATGGAAACGGGATCTTGAGTTCTCCGAGGCGCGGATCCGACGCCAGTTCGACTGGAACAGGTTGGGTTGGCTGTACCGAATCAACCTTATGCCCGAAGGCCCCTACATCGAGCGGCCGGTCCGGCTCGGTCATATGACCAATCGAACGCGCTGCGAAGCCCTCGCCCAGACAATCGCCCAGTTCACTGACAGCTTTGCGCTGGACCACAAAGGCAGGATGTTGCCTCAGTACCAGTCAATGCCAGATCAAATCCAAGGGACAAGCTGAACGCCTGACGCCGTCACCATGAACGACTACAGGAGGCCATCCGCGGAGGAAGGGGTGATCCGTGGATGCAGAAGTCTAACGGAGTCCTAATTTGACGGAGGTGGCGAAATACGTTAGCCTCTGTGTCCGCGTCGTCTCAGAAGAGGTACTATGCTGAAAGGAAGGCCTTCATGATCTGGTCGGTCAGGATCGTCGGTTCGCTGTTGGTTCTCGCTCTGTTCTCTGTCGCGATGGGCAACGCCGAATCCACGTCGCAGAAGAAGACATCGCTGCAATTCGACGCTCAGGGGCAGTTCAAGATCGTTCAGTTCACGGACCTGCATCTGCGAGAAGACAGCAAGGACGATGACAAGACTCTCGCATTGATGGGACAGGTGCTGGATGTGGAGAAGCCGCAACTCGTGGTGCTGACGGGCGATTTCCTGGGCTCGTCGGAACAGCCGCGAGAGATGATGAAACTGTGCTCACAGCCCATGGCCGAGCGGCACATCCCCTCGGCGGTAGTCATGGGAAACCACGACGACGAGGGGACCAAGGATCGCCGGGGCCTGATGGACATCGTCATGTCCATACCGTATTCAGTGTCGCAGCAGGGCCCGAGGGACATTATCGGTGTGAGCAACTACTATCTGACCGTGGTCTCGGCCGATGGCGGGCAGAAGCAGTGGATTCTTTACTTCCTGGACTCCAACGCATACCCACCCGAGAAATCGCTGGGCAGTTACGACTGGATCCACACCGATCAGATCGACTGGTACCGCCGGACGTCAAAGAAACTGGCGGACGGAAACGGTGGACACCCCTATCCTGCGCTGGCCTTCTTCCACATCCCCCTGCCGGAATACGAGCAGGTGCTGGCGGCCCCTGACGCCAACCTGGCGGGTTATCGCTATGAGAGCGTGTGCTGTCCGAAGATCAACTCCGGCTTCTTCGCGGCTATGCTCGAACGCGGCGACGTCAAGGGCACCTTTGTCGGGCACGATCACGTCAACGACTACGAGGGGACCCTGCATGGCATCCGGCTGATCTATGGCCGGGCGACCGGCTTCAACGCCTACGGCCGCGACGGCTTCCCCCGAGGCGGACGCGTTATCCTCATTGAGGCCGGCAAAGACACCTTCACTACCTGGCTCCGTCTCGAAAACAGCCAGATAGTGCAATATTAGCCGAGTGACCCGCAGATTGCCCGACATGACCACAATTGAACGGTTCGGAATCGTACAATTCTTCGGCGAATCCGAACTGCTGTCGGTCGTTTGAGGCTGAATTAAAGGCCAGATGGATCACATCAATGCATACAAGGTGCAATTACTTGGCCTGATTTGGCAGCATTCAGGGCCATGCTGCACAACCTTCTGACTTGACAACGACAGGAGGCTTGGGGTATGATCCCGACGCTTCGAGGTTTGGTGAAACACGACGAGGGTTTCCGGCCTCAAGCGAGAGAGGGTGGAATGTTCGGGTGATGCGCGATTCTTCAAGGGCTGCCGAGAAGGTGCTAATGGAAGTAAAACCGTTCAGAGCATATCGATTCGATGCACACGTCGTGGGCGACGTCGGCGACTGCATCGCCCCGCCTTACGATGTCATCGACACGAATCAGCAAAGACAGCTTTATGAGAAGAACCCCTACAACATCGTCCGCATCACGCGTGGCAAGACGACCTCGTGCGACGATGAGCAGCACAACCAGTACACCCGAGCAGCCGAATACCTGACGCAGTGGATCCAGCAAGGCGCTCTGAAGCCGGATACGAGGGAGGCCATCTACGGCTACGTCCAGGATTTCGAGATCGACGGCGTCGCGTTTGAGCGTCTGACGTTCATCGCCTTGGGTAAGCTCGAAGACTTCGGCCAGACCGTCAAGCCGCACGAGCAGGTGTTCGCCAAGCCGATGCTCGACCGGCTCAACCTCAAGAAGGCTACCGCTGCCCGGTTCGGCCTGGTGTTCATGCTCTACGAGGACCCTCAGGGCGTCGCCGACCGAACCATTCAGAAGGCCGCTGCCCAGAAACCACTCATTGATTTCGTCGACGATCAGGACGTGCGGCACCGGCTCTTCGCCATCACCGCCAGAGGGGAGATCGAGGCCATCCGCCAGATGATGGGCGACAAGAGCTGCATCATCGCCGACGGGCATCACCGCTACACGACCGGCCTGACCTACTGGCGAGAAAGCGGCAACCCGGCGGCCGCATACCAGATGATGGCGTTCACCAATTTCAAGCAACAGGGCCTCGTGGTCCTGGCAACCCACCGCGTCGCCGGGGGGATCGAGGGCTTCAAGCCGCAAGCATTCCTCCAGAAACTCCAGGGCAAGTTCGATCTCGTCGAATTCCGATTCACCGCGCAGGATGAAGACAAGGCCCACGCCCGGCAGAAGATGCTGGCGGAAATGAAGAACCTGCACGAGAAGGACCGCGTCGCGTTCGGCATCTACATGGCCGACGGCGCGTTCCGCGTCGCCGTCCTCAGAGACAAGCAGTCCATGGCAGCCGTCGCGCCCGAGAGGAGCGAAGCCTGGCGGACGCTTGACGTCTCGGTGCTCCAGAAGCTGGTGCTGGAGGAACTGCTCGCTCTCGATGAAGAGCGGATGGGCAACAGCGACTTCGTCGAGTACATCAAGGATGTGCCCAACGCCATCGATGGAATCATCTCGCGGATCGACGCCGGGACCAAGCAGGTCGCGTTCTTCACCAACCCGGTGAAGATGCGTCAGCTCGTCGCGGTTACCGACGCCGGGGAACGCATGCCGCACAAGTCCACGTACTTTTTCCCCAAGATGTATACGGGTTTGACGATTCAGAAACTCTAAATCCTCTTTTGGAGCGTGCACATGGCAGATTGGAAGAACCCCCCGAGACTCTTCATCCCAGGCCCCGTCCAGGTCAAAGACGACGTCCTCCAGCAGCTTGCCCGGCCGACGCTGGGCCATCGCGACAAGGAGTACGGCGTGCTCCACGGCGAGGTCGTGGACATGCTCAAGAAGCTGCTGTTCACCGACCAGTACATCTTCCTGTCGACCTCGAGCGGTTCCGGGCTGTGGGAGGCTTCGATTCGCAACTGTGTCCGCCCCGACGAGACCGTCCTGGCGACCTGTTGCGGCGCGTTCAGCGACAAGTGGGCGGACGTCGTGAAGGAATGCGGCCGCAACGTCGATCTGCTCAAGGTCGAGTGGGGCAAGGCCACCACGCCCGAGCTGATCGACGCCCAGCTCGCCTCCGGCAAATACGCGGCGGTCACGCTGATCTACAACGAGACCAGTACCGGCCTGATGAACCCGATCTATGAAATCAGCAAGATGATGAAGGCCAAGTACCCGAACGTCCTGGTCTTCGTGGACGCCGTCAGCGGCATGATCGGCCAGCCGATCCACTTCGACG
>CAZOFX010000062.1:1883-32894 GCA_964579055.1 uncultured Pirellulales bacterium | reverse complement strand
CGCTCGAAGGTCGCACCTTCGATGGGGGCGTCAAACCAGTTCTTCTTCCGGATGTGCTGGAGAACGTAGAACGCGAACTCGCCTTCCCATGCATCGTCGAACGGACAGACATGAAAGCGCGTTTCCCGCCTGCTGTCTGCAAACTGAAGCAGAAAAGGGGTCGCCACGTTCGGGTCCAGATCGAAAAAGGCCTTCCACTCAGACGTCCGAAAGATACTGCCTTCGCTGATGTGCCCATTGACATAGTCCTGAGAGCCCGTCAGACAACCGCCACGATCGCACAGGCGGTTCCACGCGGTGTGGATATCCTCGGGTTCACGGGCACTCGCCTCGTCGCGGTTCGTCATCGACGGACCATCCACATGGAAGACGTCTACACTCGGCCTCAGGCCCGTGTCACTTCGATAGAGCGCATAGCCCAGCACACAGATCGAAGCCATCACCAGAATAAGGAATCGTTGCTTCATCGCGTTCGCCGCATCGCATCTCCACCACATAGATGCGATCATACGAGAGCCCGCACACAAGTGCAACAGCGCTTCTGCGGCGTGATCCGGTCTTTGCCGTAGGGGCGAGGCATGCCTCGCCCCTACCCTCTGGCGGCGGGTGAAACGACAGGGATTGCGCGGGTCAGCGGGCGTGGCGGTGGAACTCGGGAGCTTCTTTGAGGCAGGTGCCGACGATGCGCATGGACCTGGCGGCGGCGGTGATGCCGCAGCGTTGGATGTCGAGCGGCTCATCGCCGACCTCGGGATAGCCCTTATCGTCGGGGGTGAGCTTCTCCCAGTTCTGAAAGAGGCGGGCCCAGTCGCTGTTGGCGATACGGTTCATCACCCGCTTGGCCTTGAACGAGTACCAGAAGCTGTCGTGGTAGAGCACGCTGGCCAGGTACGACCAGGGCGCCAGCACGGTCTTGAGCGACCACTCGACGGGCTTCTTGAGAGGGCCCCAATAGATCAGGTGCTGCATCTTCGCGGCGAAGGTCATCTTCTTGAAGGGGCCTTCGAAATGCCAGTTCTCCCCTGCGGCGTCGACGTCTCCGACGATCTCGATCCGGCTCGGGTCGCCGCAGCCAAGACCCAGATCGTGCGCCAGCCTGACGTACTTGAGATCGCGCAGCGGGTCCATGCCCATCATCTTCGCGGCGGCCGCATCGATCGCGACTTGGTCGGCGCTGGCCAGCAGCACGTTCTTAACGTGAGGCACCATGCAGCGCGGGCCGGGACCGTCGCCTGCGAACGTGCCGTCCATCACCGCGAAGACGCCGCGATGAATCTTCTTCTGGACCATGAGCAGATCGACGAGCGTCTCGTGGATCACCGGATGCGTCCAATGCCGCTTCTCGTTCAGCAGCCCGCCGAAGGCGTTCTTCATCGCGCCGGTCGTGGTGGTGAAGACGTGCGTCTTCACGGTCGGCAGATGAACGATGTTCTCACCGATGAACCGCTTCGGAATGGAGAACCCCTTGGGATAGACATCATTTAAACAGAGGAACTTGTCGGCCAGGTCGCCCACCGCGTCCCGGATGTGGATCCACTCCTGGCCTTCATACAAATGCACGTTCCGCAGGCCGTGGGCATCGATGACGTTGATCTGCTTGTTCTCGCGCTCGCCGAGGTGGGCGTCGATCACGACGGTCCGATTGTGGCAGCCGTGAATGAGGTTGGGGTCGTAGCCGTCGCGCTTCATCGCCCGGATCACACCTTCGAGCTGCCAGGGCGTGGTCGAGCTGCCCGGGAAGAAGAAGTGCCAGGAGATGTTGATCTTCAGCGCGGTGTCGGCGTCTTTGGCGATCACGTCCTGGTAGCCGGCCAGGTTCATCAGCCGGTGATAGTCCTCCAGAACCGTTCTCGGGCTGGTGCGTACGACGGCAACTTTGGCGTTCATCGGTTCCTCACAACTCTATACACACGTGCAACCGCACGAATTCAGGTCCTGTTCTCGGCGGGCCTCTTGACCAGCCTCGCCACGTAATGGGCGCTGCCCCTTCGCAGGCGCGACCTCTCCAGATATCGTTCGAAGCCCGCCAGGGGCTTGAGCAGAACGGCGGGAATGAAGTCCGGCAGGAACGTGAAATAAAGCCTGTCCTGCATCCAGTCGGCGCCGGCCAGACCCGGGAGCCGGTCGGGGCGGATCCACCGTTCGTTGCCCTCGTCGATTCCCCGAATCAGCGGGAACACGTATCCCAGATAGAAGCGGAACAGCGGATTCATCGTGTTGATCTCCTGGAGGAAGAACACGCCACCGGGCTTGAGAACCCTCACGATTTCTTCGAGAACCTGCAACTGCCCCTCTGGATCTACGACGTGATGCAGCACATTGATCGCGTAAACGAAATCGAAATGGCCGTCGTCAAACGGCAGCTTGGCCGCATCGACGGCCAGAAAGCGACACTCGACACACTGCTCTTGTGCGTATCGCTCCGCCATGCGAATCTGGGCTGGCGAGCGGTCGACGCCGACCATCTGGTGGCCCAATCTCGCCATCTCGCAGGCATACCATCCGTGCCCGCAGCCGATATCAAGCCCGCGAGCGCCGTTTCCCAGGCCGGCGGCACTGAGCGTCTCCTGCATGTAGCGCACCTTGCGCAACAGCAGGCGCTGCCGCACGTGCTCGGGGATGCGATGCTCGTACGTGTCGGCGATGTCCTCGAAATGATCGTCGGGTCTGCGGCTGCGCAGCCTGCCCAGCAGAGGCTTCCACCTCAGCAGCAGCGTGATCGACCCGACCGCCACGATGAACCACACTGTGCCAAGTCGAAAGGCCACCGTGGAAATGATGGCCGCGGACAGGGCGACGTCTCCGGCGGCAAGCTCGCGAACCAGCAACGAGCCGGCGACGCCGATGCCGACGGGAATGCCGGTGAGGCCGCCGAGGACCGTCGTATGGGCGAACGTGCCCAGCGCCTCGACGAACGACAACGGTGACCGCATCAGGAACAGCGTGCTCGAAAGGGCCAGGCCCACCAGAGACCAGGCCAGGACCGTCAGGCCCAGCGCGACCGCAACGTGGAACAGGTTCGGCCAGTTTCGCAGGCGCTTCACCTGGAATCTCCGCCGCACCACGAAAAGACCGGTCACCCATACGACGACGATGGCGGCCCCGTAGGTGCGGAATCGGCCCGCCATCATGGCGAACAGCGACAGCACCAGCAGGTCCGTCAGACGCTCCAGCAGCCAAACGTAGATGACATCCGTTCGACGCGAAGGATGCGTTCTGCCCACCAGCGGCACGCGGAGCAGTTCGCCCACATAGAAGGGCGTCAGGATCGCCGGCAGTGTCACCAGGTAGATCAGCAGACCGTCTTCGGCCTTCAGACGAATGTCGACGGACCGCACGAGGAAGTGCCAGCGGACCCAGCGCAAAGACACGTTGACAACGGTCACGAAGATCGTCACGCCGAGTCCCGCGACGACGGCGCCGAGCCGATCGAGCACGGCGTCGGGCCCGTCGAGCTTGTCGATCCACCACGCCGAGACGCCC
Source organism: uncultured Pirellulales bacterium (assembly GCA_964579055.1). Classification (GTDB taxonomy): domain Bacteria; phylum Planctomycetota; class Phycisphaerae; order Sedimentisphaerales; family Anaerobacaceae; genus Anaerobaca. Next base: position 29,411 of record CAZOFX010000062.1, on the reverse strand, counting down.
GCCCCCAGCGAGAGGAAGAGCAGCAGAAAGGCGCCGATCCACCCGAGGCCCGCCGCACGCGATGTCACCGGTCTTGTGTCCATCTAATTGGATGTGCCCTTCGAGCGAAGCGCCCGGTCGAGATTCTGCCGGGCGGTGGTGTAATCCGGTTTCGCCTCCAGTGCCCGCCGATAGTGTTCGATGGCCTCGTCGACCTTGCCTTGAGTGACCAGGATATTCGCCAGGTTGTTGTGCGCCTGGTAGTACCCGGGTTGCAACGCGATCGCCCGGCGATACTGCTCGACGGCCCCATCGTCATCGCCGGCGTCCTTAAGCGTCCGGGCCAGCAGATAATGCGCCTCCGGCAGGCCCGTCTGATGCTCGACGATCCAGCGCAGATGCCCGGCCGCCTCGTCATATCGATGCAACTCGCGTAATGCCGAGGCCAGGTTGTACCGCGCCTGCATGTAGTCGGGCCGCAGCTCGACCGCGCTGGCGTAATGCTCGGCCGCCTCCGCATAGTCCGCCTTGTTGTAGAGCAGGTCCGCCAGGCGGCGGTGCGCTTCCTCCGACGCCGGATCGGCCGCAACCGCCTCGCGGCACTCGGCCATCGCCAGATCGGGCTTGTCGGCCAGACGATAACAACTCGCCCGCAGCAGGTGCCACTGTGCCCGATTCGGCTGATAGGGAACGAGGTGAACGCTCGCGATCGCGTACAGGACGAGCAGAGTGGCCAGTCCTCCGAAAGCCGCCGCACGCCGGCCGAACACGAACAGCCGCCCAACGTGATACAACCCATAGGCCCCGAACAAGAAGAGGAACGGGACCACGGGCATGCGATACCGCCCCACCACGAAGAACGGCAGGTACGATCCGAAGTAGGTCAGGATGAACAGGATCAGCAATATCGACACTTCGAACTGCCGCTCGGCGGCCGACGACGGAAGCTCATCCCTCTCGCCGCGCGACCGCTTGGCGAGAAAGAACTGGAAAACGCCGAAGATCGCCAGCGACAGCGGCAATGGAAAGCCCGGCAGGTGACGCAGCGTGGCCGAGTTGGCCTTCTCCAGCTCGACCACCTTGTTGCTGCCCACCTCCTCGGGCCCCCAGAACAACGCCGCCTTGATCGCGACGAGCTTCAGCGCCCGGGCGGGATGAGTTCGGATGAACTGCATCGCTCTGTCGACGAAGTAGGAAGAGACCTCGGAGTGCTTGACCTTGCGACCGAGTCTCTTCTCCACGCCGCGAACCATCTTGGGATAGTCGAAGCACGTCCAGTTGTCGCCGGCGCCGAGCTCTTTCAGGTCCGGGATGATCGTGTACCGCCCGTTGGCGCCTTCGTGATTGCCCGTATACAGACTGATGCCGATGTTGGAGGTGATCAGCACGAAGTCCTTCGCGACGACCCAATTGCGGATCGTCACGGGGGCAATCATCAAAGCAATCCCGGCCACGAATCCCAGACCGACCGGCGTTAGCCGCCGGGATTCCTTCCGCCGGCGAGCCACCCACCAGGACCAGCCGAGAACGATCGGCGCGAACAGCAGGATGTTGGCTCGCACGAGAGCGAAGAGCCCGAACAGAACGCCGCCGGCCAGCCCGCGCCCGAGCGTGAACCGGTCGGACCAGAAGCTCAGGACATAAAACAGCGCCAAGCCGAAGGTCACGAGCAGCACCGGTTCGAGCAGCTCGCCTTCGAAGTAGATGAACGCCCAGTAGCACGACATCAGAGCGGCGAAGACCAGTCCCGTCGCGGACCCGAAAAGCCTGCGGCCGAGAAGGTACGCCAGGACGCCGTTGGCCAGGCCGAGAGCCATCTGCGCGATGCGCGCGGCCAGGTAGCTGCCGCCGAACAGATAGTACACGCCCGCCAGGAAGAACGGATACGCCGGAGGACGCAGGTACGGCTGCGAGCGGATCTCCGGATCGGTCCAGTCGCTCAGATTCTTCGGCAGCGTCCAGTCGCCCGTGGCGAGGCCCCGCGCCCAGTAGTCGTGGTAGGCCGGATCGATCTGCGGAAGCGCAAAGTCGGGATTGTGCACGAGCTCTCGCAGATAGGAAACCCGCAGGGCTCCTCCCAGCAGGAGGATCAGGGCCAGGAGGACCAAGGCGGGCCAAAACGGTGCGCGGGATGCACCGGCTGCGACGCGGGTCTCGTCGGCAGGCTGCCGCGCGGGCCCGCCGGAGCCGGGCCGGGCTTTGCTGCCCTTGTCTCGACGTCTTCCTGCCATACTCGATTCTCACGTGCCGCACACCCGCCCCGATGGCAACAGGAGCTACGCATCCCGGGCATCTCTTCCACCTCACGAAGCACTCCCGTCCCGAAGCGGCCGGTTTCATTGTAGGACAAAGCGAGCGGAAATGCAAACCGGATGTTCGCCGCGTGTGGGTCTCCAGGGCCGTGACCTGCTGATGTCTGTCCCAATACGTGCTTGCCATAGGCGACCGGCGGCCGCATAATCCGCGCAGACAGGACCCGGCTGCGTTGTGACAACGCGCTGAAAGCAGAATCGAAACGACTGCGGAAAGGCAATCATGGGCGCACTGTGGGAGATCGTGCAAAGCGGTCTGATGTACGGGCAATACCGCAAATCCGAGTCCGTCGAGGAACGGGTCGAGGCTCTGGAGAATCAACTGCGCGCCACCCAGGACACGCTGCGGGCCCTGGTCAAGAAGCTGGAGGAGCTTCACGGAATCGACATCGACCAGGACGGCAAGATCGGCTGACGCGTCACGCGACAGGCCGGCATAGATTTCTCGCGCGCGGTCAATCCAGCCGGGTCAGGTAGATGTTGCGGAACCGATATTGGCCGCCGCCGGGCACCTCTGCCTGAAGCGCGATGTACCCCCTCGCCGGTCCGGTCAGGCCGTCGGCCTGCCAAGCGGGCACGCCGTTGATGACCAGCGAGGCCTTCGTGCCCTGCACCGTGAGCTGGAAGGCGTTCCACTGTCCGGCCTTGACCAGCCCTTCGCTTCGCGCCCCTTCCAACGACGCAACGTTGCCTTCCTGGCCTTTGAGCAGGTTGACCTGGTGACGTTCGGGCCAGGGTTGGCCCTCCGGCACGGAATCGTAGCGGAAGTAGACCCCGCTGTCCCACCGGTCCTCGCGCAGGGCCTTCCATTCGAATTCGAGAACAAAGTCGCCATATTGGCCCTGTGTCTGCACGAGGCCGTTGCCGGCAACCAGGAGGATATTCCCGTCGTCGACGATCGCCTCGCACTTCAGGACGGTCCAGCCGTCCAGCGTCTTGCCGTCGAAGAGGGCCACGCGCTCGACCTTGGCCGCAACCGAGTCCTTGTCCGTTTTGAGACCGGCACACGAGGTCACGAGCGCCACGATCGCCAGAGCTACCACGCTGCAAAACACATTCGACTTCTTCATACGATCTCCAGGTGTTCCAACCTTACATAAGCCGGCGCGTGACATCTTACATGTCGCCCTTGCCCTGTCGCGGCATGGCGATGGTCCCGGTCCGCGCGACGCTCTTGATGCCGTACGGCTTGCAGACGTTGATGAACGCGTCGATCTTGGTCTCGGGCCCGCTGACCTCGACCATGATGGACTTGAGGCCGATGTCGACGACCCGACCGCGGAACATTTCGATCAGCGCGAAGATCTCCGGCCGCTTCTCCGGGGGCGCCGAGACCGTAATCAGCATGAGGTCGCGCGCGACCACCGGTTGGCCCGCGAAGTCCTGGACTTTGACGACCGGAACGATCTTGGCCAGTTGCTTGCGCACCTGCTCGAGGACCTTGTCGTCGCCGACGACGACGATCGTCATGCGACTGAGATCGGGGTCCTCGGTGCGCCCGACGACCAGCGAATCGATGTTGAACGCGCGTGCGGCGAACATTCCCGCCACGTGGGCCAGGACGCCCGGCTTGTTTTCGACGAGAGCACTGATTATGTGTTTCATGGGAAACCCCGCTTTCTATGCAGTCGGTTAGATAAGTCGTTCGAGAATATCCAGGCCATCCATTTCGTTGAGGCTCTTGCCTGCCGGAACCATCGGCCAGACGTTCTCCTCGGCCTCGACGTGGAAGTTCACCACGCAAGGCTTCTTCTCTGCGAGCATTCGCTCAATGACCTTGGGGACGTCCTGCTTCTTGTCTACGGTGATTCCTACCGCGCCCATGGCCTGGGCAACGGCGGCATAGTCGGGGTTCTTCAGATAACTACAGGCGTAGCGTCGGCCGTAGAACAGCTCCTGCCACTGGCGGACCATGCCCATATAGCCATTGTTCATGAGGCAGACCTTGATCGGCAGCTCGTATTGGACCGCGGTCGCCAGTTCGGTCATGGTCATGTTGAAGCTGTGGTCGCCGTCGATGTCGATGACGGTGGCGTCCGGCCTGGCGATCTGGGCGCCGATGGCCGCCGGCAGGCCAAAGCCCATCGTGCCCAGTCCGCCGGAGGTGATGAACTGGCGAGGCTTGACGAACCGGTAGAACTGCGCCGCCCACATCTGGTGCTGACCGACGCCCGTCGCAATGATCGCATCGTTCTTCGTCTGGCGGCACAGCTCTTCGATGACGTACTGCGGCTTGATCCGGCCGGCGTTGCCGTCATATTTGAACGGAAACTTCTTCTTCCACTCGGCGATCCGGGCGAACCACGCCTCGCGCGGCCGATGCTCGACCTCCTTGGTCAGTTCCACCAGGATATGCTTGGCGTCGCCGACCACCGGGATGTCGACGTGGACGTTCTTCGAGATGCTGGCCGGATCGATGTCGATGTGGATGATCTTCGCGTTCGGCGCGAACGTGCTCAGCTTGCCGGTGACGCGATCGTCGAAACGGGCGCCGACCGCGATCAGCAGGTCCGATTCCTGGACCGCGTAGTTGGCATACGCCGAACCGTGCATGCCGAGCATGTCCAGCGATTCGGGATGCCTCTGGTCGATGCTTCCCAATCCGAGCAGCGTCATCGTCACGGGCAGATGCGCCTTCTGGGCGAAGGCACGCAGCTCTTCGGCGGCGTTGGCGATGATGACTCCGCCCCCGACGTACAGCACGGGACGTTCCGATTGGTTGATCGCCTCGGCCGCCGTCGAGATCTGCCGCGCATGGCCCTTGGTGCGGATCTTGTATCCCGGAAGATCGATCTGGGCCTTTCCATCGCCACGGTGCTTGCTGACCTCGACATCGACGGGCAGGTCGATCAGGACCGGCCCGGGCCGCCCGGTCGAGGCAATGTGAAACGCTTCTCGAATCGTACGTTCCAGATCCCTGACGTCCTTGACGATACAGTTGTACTTGGTGATCGGCCGGGTGATCCCCGTGGTGTCGGCCTCTTGAAAGGCATCGTTGCCGATCAGCTCGGTGCGGACTTGTCCCGTCAAGGCGACCATGGGAATTGAATCCATCATCGCGGTGGCCAGACCGGTGACCAGGTTGCACGCGCCGGGACCGCTGGTGGCCAGGACCACGCCGACCTTGCCGCTGGCGCGGGCGTAGGCGTCGGCCATGTGGCAACCGCCCTGCTCGTGGCGCGGGACGAAGAACCGGATGGGGGCGTCGTAGAGCCGGTCAAACAACGGCAGAACCACTCCGCCGGTGTAGCCGAACATGACTTCGACCCCGAGATCGACGAGCGTGTCGACGATGATCTGGGCGCCGGTTCGTTCCGGCAGATTCTCGGCCGCGGGGGCCGAATCAGGCGAATTCGATGGCATTTTGATCTCCTTTCCAACCGCACGACGCCGGGGGTATTCCGCCGTCGTGACTTTCTCATCTGGCAAGGTCGGCCCTTCGGCAGTTCGTCCGACAGGACCTGAACTCCGGGCGAACACCCGGACTCTACATGGCGCCGGCAGGCAACGGCAACCCTTCCATCTCGTGGAGGCCCTTGCCGGCCGGGACCATTGGCCAGACATTCTCATGGGCCTCGACGCGAAAATCAACAATACAGGGTTTTTTCTCGACCAGCATCTGATCTATCGCGGCGCCGACGTCGGCCCTGGCGTCCACGGTGATCCCTGTCGCGCCGACCGCCCGAGCGTACGCAGCGTAATCGGGGTTGCTCACACGGCTGTGGACGTAGCGGCGATCGTAGAACAACTCCTGCCACTGGCGAACCATTCCCATGTACCCATTGTTGAGGATGCATATCTTGATCGGAAGCTGGGCCTGGACGGCCGTCGACAGTTCGGACAGCGTCATGTTGAAGCTGTGGTCGCCGTCGATATCGACGACCGTCGCCTCGGGTCTGGCCAATTGTGCGCCGATGGCGGCCGGCAAGCCGAAACCCATCGTCCCCAGACCGCCCGAGGTGATCAGTTGCCGGCCTCGGCGGAACCGGTAGAACTGGGCGGCCCACATCTGGTGTTGGCCGACGCCGGTGGTGATGACGGCCTCGCCGTTCGTCCGCCGGCACAGCTCCTCGATGACATATTGGGGTTTGATCGATGAAGCCGCGCGGTCGAAGCCCGGGGCCCACGCGTCCTTCCACGCCGCGATCTGCGCGAACCATGCGGCCCTCTCGCAACGCCTGACGTGGCGAGCCAACTCCGAAAGGACGGCCCTGGCATCGCCCACGATGGGGATGTCCACCCGAACGTTCTTCGCGATGCTCGACGGATCGATATCGATGTGAATCACCCGGGCTCTGGGAGCAAAACTTCCCAGGTCGCCGGTGACGCGGTCGTCGAACCGCGCGCCGACGGCAATCAGCAGGTCGCACTCCTGAACCGCGAAGTTGGCATACGCGGTTCCGTGCATCCCGAGCATGTCCAGCGACGCGGGCAGGGTTTGGTCGTAGCCGCCCAACCCCATCAGCGTCATGGCGACCGGCAGGTTGGCCTTGCGGGCCAACTCTCTCAGCTCGCCTGTGGCGTTGCCGCTGATGGCTCCGCCACCGGCCAGGAGGACGGGGCGCCGAGCCCGATCGATGGCTTCGGCGGCACGGACAATCTGTGTCGCATCGCCGACAGTGCGGACCTTGTAGCCGGGCAAGTCGATCCGAGCGGTAGCCTCAGACTGCCATGCGGCGAATTCGAGGTCCACGGGCAGGTCGATCAGGACCGGGCCAGGCCGACCGGTCGAGGCGATGTAGAAAGCCTCGTGGATCGTACGAGCCAGGTCCTTGATGTCCTTGACGATGTAGTTGTGCTTCGTCACCGGGCGGGTGATCCCGACCATGGGGGCTTCCTGGAAGGCGTCGCCGCCGATCAGGTCGGTTCGGACCTGCCCGGTGATGGCGACCAGCGGGACCGAATCCATCATCGCGGTGGCCAGACCCGTGACGAGATTGCACGCGCCGGGTCCGCTGGTGGCGATAACAACGCCCGTCCTGCCACTGGCACGGGCGTATGCATCGGCCATGTGGCAGCCACCCTGCTCATGACAGGGCACGACGAAGCGAATCGGTGCCCCGTGCAACCGATCGAACAAGGGCAGCACAGAGGCGCCGATGTAGCCGAAGACGGTGTCGACGCCGTGCGCAAGCAGTGCATCGACAACAACTTGAGCGCCGGTTTTACAGACTGGAGGTGCGGCCGGTCCGGCCGAGGCAGGGTGCTCAGACGACATATGCTATTTCCTTTCCCGATCAACGCGTCGGGCTCCTACCGTCAGGGGCCCTTTGGTCATTCCGGTGGACCGTGGCTTCGAGAGGCTCCTCCCGGCGACCAACCGCTCTTGCACTGAAGAGCGGCCGATGCACCCGGAGATACGTGCTCTGCCACGACCCCGTAACCATCCCAGACAAGCTGGGATGCACCAGGATCATTCATCCGCGCTCTTGCACGGAATACATACCATACGAATGCCGGCTCGTCCTGTCAAGGACTTTCGCGATCAAGGTCGGAGATCTACGTATTTCTACTTATGTCCGCCTTGGAGCCAGGACGATGCTAATAGAAGGACAGGGCGACCTGGATTCCCTGCCTTGCCGCGCATTCAAGCTCGACACACCCTCTCCGGCCCATCGGGGCCGGAGACGGCCGGGCGGGCTTGCACCGTTCATTTTCGGAAGGTCTTTGTAGCCTTTGGCTTGCAATTACCGAGCCTTACGCTACAATGAACTGAGCCGCGGTGTATGTTCTTCCCATTGCGGTCCCGGGGGCCTGGAGCAGGAAAACAGTGATAGAGCAGTACCAGATCGGCATGTCGGACAAAGCAGCAGTCGATGCGGCTTGGGCGCTTTTCTGTGAGCACGGTGCGTTCATCCGCGCCGTCATTCGTTTCCAGGCCGGGAATGAGTCCTATGAAGATGATCTGTTTCAGCAGCTCTTTCTGTCGCTGGTCAGCAGACCCGTGCCTCCGGATGTCGAGAACGTCAAGAGCTACCTTTATCGGGCGATTGCCAACGATATCGTCGATTCGGCGCGGCGGAAAGCACGCCAGCGAAAACATTTTGAAAAACTCGCCGAAGAATTTCGGAATTCCATCCACAAACAGGCACCGGCGGACGCTTTCATGGGTGTACCTGATAGCGATGCCGTGTTTGCGTGCCTAACCCGTCATTTGCGCAAGAGAGAGGCAGAGGCTGTCGTTCTGCGGTACCAGGATGATCGGAGCATCCCGGAGATCGCGAGCGTGATGGGCGTTGACAGGCGGACTGTCAGCCACTACCTGGCCGCGGCGCTGAGGCAGTTGAGGAGAATTTGTGCAATTGAATGAGGGATAGGGATGGTGGCGTTCGACGGAAGCGAGTTGTGTCGAGAAGCGGAAACGTATTACCATGATTATCTCCAGGGCCCGGGTAACCCATCCGTTCCGCGGTCTGTAGCACGCCATATCGAAGGGTGCTCCTATTGCCAGAGCCGGATTCAATCCCTTCGTGAGCTTCTTTGCGACTTGGACGGGCGTCGGGCGCCGGCACTGGCCGGCCAGGACCTGCAACTGATCCATGAGTTGCGGTCGCATTTCGAGCATGTCGGCGAGCCGCTCACCTGCGTGCAGGTCAAGCCGTTTCTGTGCCGTCTGCTGTCCCCATCCGTGAGGGTCAGGATACCGACACCCATTACGACTCACATCGACCAGTGCGCCGCGTGTGCGAAGGACATCGAATCGCTCAGACAACTTGAGTTGGGCGTCGAGCAGTTGGCCCGCCTGGGACCCTTGTTAGAGCAGCACCGGCAGGAGGATCCCTGCCTGTGCCTGCGAGCACAGTCGCATGCGGCCGCTCTGGCCCTGCTCTCGCCCGAAAGCATTTCGGCGGAAATCCTCGACCACCTGTGCGCATGCGCGCACTGCCGTCGCGAGGTATACCGGCAGCGACAGCATCTCCTGGACCACACCCGGTTCCCACAGGCTCAGACCAAGGCACTCCGGTGTGAACGGATCACAACGGCCGAGTTGTTGGATTGGGTCGTTCCCTACGGTCGACGCCCCGAGTCCTTTCGGACGGAACGGCAGCAGGCCCTTCGCGAACATATCCGTTCCTGCCCGGTATGTCTGGAGAGAATGCAGCAGATTCATCGCACCGTCGCGGAGATTGCCGAACGGGCCGATTCCGGCGTCACCACGGTGTATGCGACACGAGACCCAGCAGGAGCGCCCCGCAACGACGCGTGGATGGCCCCCTCCGGAATTTGGTCGACCGATGTCCGGATCCCTGGTCGCGCCACAGTGGCTACTTCGAAGCATCTCGGAATCGGGAGCCGTTTGAAGCGTCGTGTCTGCGGGTCCGCAAGCGGTCCGCTCGCCAAGGTCGCCTTCCTGGCGGCCGCGATGATCCCTCTGGCGGTTTTGTTCGCCCTTAGTCTGCCGGCGGCGTCCGCGCTGAGCATCCGCCAAGTCGACCGTGTCCTTGCCAAGGCCGGGACCGTGCACGTGTCGGTCTTTGGCGAGGGCAAGTCCGAACCGATCCAGCAGTTGTGGGTTTCCCGCGCCGCACGGCTGGTCATCTCCGAGCTGGCATCGGTGAAGATGATCCACGATCTGCCGCGCGGCCAGACGACGATCATCCCGTCCGGGCGTGGTACGTTCGAGTACGTGGCACTGGACAGCGACGAACGTGAAACCATCGAGCGCTCGGCGTGTCGCTTCCTGGAGTTCTCACTGGACAGCGCCCCGTTGGACGCGGAGCTGATCCTTCAGCCGGAGGCCGCTTCGCCGGCTGACGTCGGACTCGAAATATACGAGCTGGCCTGGGATCAGGCGTCCGATATCGGCACTTCGCTGCCCAGAAGGCTTCGCCTCTATGTCGATCCCGTCACGAGGCTTCCTCTTCGACAGGAATTCTCGTCATGGGTATCTGCCACAAATGACTGGCATGTGCAGACGACTCTGTACGAGTACCCAGATGAAGAGGAGATCGAGACGCGTCGTCAGGCACTGCTGTCAGCGAAGTAACGCCGTCTTATCTGGGCTCCCACAGCGGAGCCCGGTTGTGGTACGTCTTCTCGTCCCCGTCGCCGGTCGCCTCTATTCCCAGTGCGGACGCCTGCATGCGGTCGACATGGCCATCGGCGAACCCGACGTTTACAGTCTTGTTGGCGTGCCGCCCGCCGATGGCGTCGTCGATCTGCGCAGGCAGCAATTCCCTGTCCGCGTTGATCGCAAGGCCCGGAATATACGCCGTGCCGACCGGCAGGCTGCCGGAGTAGCGTTTGGGAGGCTCCGCCATAACATCCCACCAGCAGATGAGGGCATATCCGCTGTCCGCGAGCAGAAGGGTCGAGCCCGGGTGACGGATCTCGCTCGTAGAGAGCGGAGGCCCCGGAAACTCCTGGCGGTAAAGAGTGATGTCGGCGCCGCTTCGGCACAGAGACCGATTGACGCCGTAGTTGCCCCACAGGACATCCCCGGACAATTCCGAGTCCTTGAGGTGTCTGGACGGGCACTCCAGAATCTTCCTGTCACGCCGTGACTGGTGGCGGACCGCGCCGATGAAGTTCGGCCAGTACCAGCCCGGCAGGTCATACCGGGAGTCGCTGATGTATCCCCCGGGCGGGGGCGGCCGCATCGCCCAGATTCCGTACGGCAAGGTCTCGTGTTCCGCTTCGTACTGATGGAACTGGATGGCCAGCTCGCGAATGTGCGCCTGGCACACCGTCGCCCTGGCCTGCTCGCGACCGCTGTGGAAGACCGGCAGCAGCAGCGCCGCCAGCATCGCGACGATCGCGATGACGACAAGCAGTTCGACGAGCGTCAGACCTCGGAACCTCATGGCCTGCATTGTAGGATCAACAGTGCCTCCGTCAATCGCGGACCGCCCGATGCACAACGTGCAATGCGTCGCTAATTGCACGCAGGCATGCCATACCAGTCCCAGACGCCGGTCACCTGACAACTGCCGCGAACATCCCAGATGCAGTCGGAGCCGGCCATCCGAGCCAGGATTTCGCTCTTGCAGCTACCGCTCGGAGCCTCCTCACAGCCCCAGCGTTCGAAATACCACTGGAAGTACCCATAGCAGCCATATCCGTTGGAGGCTGACTCGCACGGAACGATCCATTCCTCCTGAATTTTCATCGTGCAACTCCAGCCGGCCCCGCCGGAGATGCTGCGCAGCGCACTGTCTACGATGTCCGTGAACTGCCCTCTGACGGGCTGATTCGACACCAGCAAAGCAACCCCGGACCAGTCGGTTGCCAAGAAGCGCTTATCCGTTCGGGAGTAGAACCTGTCGCCGGTCAGATCGACAATCCAGGCGTACCGATCGTCGACGTGATCCAGCACCACGAAATGATCCTGCCCCGGGATATGGAGAATCGCCCGGCACCCGTTCAGGCCTTCCTCGAAGGTGGCGACGTCTGCCTGCACGGCACGGCAATGCAGACCAAGACTCTGGGCACACTGCCGGATGTCGTAGAACGTTGTCCGCCCAGCCGAATCGACCAGTTGGCCCAGTTGACTCTCTGTCGGGACCTTGTCCAACTGCGCGGTCGCGTACCGCAGCGACGCAGTGGCGCAGTTCTGAGGCTGCCTGTCCTGGCGGGCAGCGTAGGTCAGTCTTTCGGCCAGCAAGAGACCCGTATCGACCGCGTTGGAGTAGTTGTACACCGACGCCTTCGCGCTCATCGGCGAGTAATACTCGACGGCGGTGCCGGCGCCGAACGCCACCTTGAACGCCTCGACCCCCGGAGAACCAACATCGACGGAGGTAAAATCCCACTCGTCGGATCGGAGCAACCGGTTGGTGAAGGCGTCTCGTTGTTCGATCGCGACCGACTTGGGAACCCAATACCCGCCGACATTCCGGTAGCCGGAACAGCCCATGGACGTCACGATGTCACCGCTCGGCATGACGGCAGACGTCACGGCATAGTCCTTCGACGGATCCAGGATGAAGGTCCATTGCGAACCGCCCGACGGTGCGATGACCAGCTCGATCTGCTTGATTCCATCGCGAGCGACTTCGCTGGCCGCGACCTTTGCGGCCGCCAGATCCTCGGAGGACAGCGGGCCGGACCCCCACGGGATGAGGCCTGCGGTGAACGGACCGGCGACGACGCGAGGCAGCCGGTTGCTCGCGTCAACAATGGCCTCGCCGGCCGAGACGGCGTGGATCGTATACTCCTGCCCATCCCAGGCGAAGACCCGCCGGGCGTTCCAATCCTGATTGAAGTACCTGACCATGTAATTGCCGGCCAGATCGGCCGATGGTGTAACCGAATCGCTTCGCGAGGAGATTGCCACCTCCCAATGAAACCGGTCCCCATCGTACTTGAGCACAACCGATGACGTCATGCTGGACTCGTTGGACAGCTCATACCGAACGTTGAACGGGATGGCCTCCAGGTACATCTTCTGGAGTTCCTCGCTGCGCTGGGCTTTGTCAGCCGTTGTCTCGTATTCGCTCGTCTTCTCCTCGATAGTCCGAGCGATATACTTCTCGTCCATAGTCCTGGGGGCCTTGTACTCCCGGTGCGTCGCCTCGATGGTTCCGGCCGGAATCCAGGTATCCCGGCCTGCACTGGTGAGTTTTTCGATGATCTCCAGCGCTTCGGCCTTTTCTACCGCCCTCTGGGCATACGCCGGAGCCGCCGTACACAATGCCAGAAACAGAATCAACGTCGATCTCACAGATTTCATGGCCTACCTCCTTATCACAAAGTATTGTCGCAACAATACATACGCCGCATATGGTCGGAACCGGCCATGTGTCAAAACGCCAAGACAGCGTAGGGGCACCCACCTGCAGGCGAATGTCTGTGGGTGGATGTGGATGCTCCTCCGGGAAAAAAATGAAAAAAATTACTCCGCTGTATCTCTGCTATTCTACGATGCTCGTGAACAGGCGACTCACGGCATGGAATCCACCTCGTTGGGGTCGGGCCCCGGCCGCACCGCTTCCGTCCGCTCTAGCCAGTATTCGCCGAACAGAGCCATGTCCCGAGCATCGACTCGCCCGTCCGCATTCAGATCCGCTGCCACCGGCGCGTTCGGTTCCGAAACAACGCTCCGGCCCCAGAGACCCGCCAAAGAGGCGTAGTCGACGAAGTTGACAAGGGCATCGCCGCTGAAGTCACGCGACGGAACATGGTGAAAGCACAGAACTTCGATCAGGTCTGCTTTGAAAGGCGGTGGATTGGGGTCGTCGTGTGGGTCGGGATTCGTTCCGGTCCCATAGGCGTAGAGCCCGATTCTGCAGATTCCGGTCGCGATGGGGCTGTAGTCGAGAACGAACCATTCGCCAGGCGTACTATCCCGCCAAGAGAGCAGAACAAAGTACACCCCTTCCGCGTCCGTATACATCATCACCGACGGATTCGTGCCGGCGGCCTGCAAACATGAGCCTCCGTAATTCCAGGAGCTCTCACGGTAGCCCCTGCCGGTGAGATTTCCTCTGGCCCAGTTCTCATGTGACAGCCAGAGCGCACCATCCCAACGTTCTGCGGTGTCGGAGGTTATGAAAACCGTGAGTCTGGTTCCGACCATGATGTCGCGGTAGACTTCGGGCACGTTGGGATCGGCCAGGGCCAAAGGCGTGACCTCGTCGGCCAGGCAGACACGAGCCCAGACCTTCGCTGACGCGGCCGACGCCTGTAAACCAGCCAGAACCAATGAAAGGCCGCATACGGCGCTGAAGCGCGTTCGACTCATGCAGGTCCGGTCCCCCAAAGGCGCGTTGAGATCGAATCCCGGTCGCCCAACGCACGGCCGCCGTCGCTCGTGCATATTCGATCTCAGACTCCGCATACTGACATTATAGGAATCTCCCTGATTGAAAGCAAGCCATTCGCGCGCTGTGCGGCACACCCTGGCGTGCCCGAACTACGGCGTGGCCACACCGCCGTCTGAGAGTTCGACATCCGTCCGCTCCAGCCAGTAGTCGCTGAACGCGGCCACGTCGAGCATATCGACGCGGCAGTCGGTGTTGAGGTCAAAGGGAATGCTCTCGTTCGGGTCCGGGCTGGCTGCCGCTCCAAATCCGGCCGCCAAACGGGCAAAATCGCCGAAATCAACCACATCGTCGGCGTTGAAATCCCGCGAAGGCACATGGTTGAACGTGAGCGATTGGGTCAGGTCCAACTCAAACGCCGGTGGATCGTCGATGTAGGGATCCGGGGTCCCGACGACGTCACTGCTTATCCTGATCGTGTACAACTCGACATTGCACCTGCCGACGGCCCTGGCCTCATAATCGAGCACGAACCATTCTCCCGCCAGGGCATCCCACGCGGACAGCAGACTGACACTGACCCCCTCAGGTCCGGCGTGGATGTTCACGTGCGGGTTCCTGCCGGCCGCCTTGAGGCAGGAGCCTTCGTGGTTCCGCGACGGGCTCTTCGGGTTGTAGCCCCTGCCGTAGACGGCTCCCACGGTCGCCGACTCCGCGCTCAACCAAAGCTGCCCATCCCAAATCCCGGCAGTATCTGAAGTTATGAACAGGGCCAGCCTGGTCCCCACCATGATGTCGCGGTAGACGCCTGGACTGTTGGGGTCGGCCAGAGCCAGGGGCGTCTTCTCATCCGCTCGATACACATCGACACAGACGGCAGCCACCGTCGGCGATGCGGAAACCCAAATCAGAACCAGCCACAGGAGTGTTCTGATCACCACCTCTCCTCGCAAAACGAGCTCTCGCGCGCCAGGGGCGGCGCATGCGGTCGATGCTTTGCCGCCTATCGCGCGGCACTGTCCTTCCTTCCTGCCAAAATCCGCGCCTGAGCACTGACAGTATAGAGAATCCAGGGAATTCAGTCAAGATCAAACAGAAATGACGTTTGCCCGGAGTGTTGTCATTCGGCGAGATGCGCCGATTGGGCCAAGGGGCCAGAGTGCCGCCGGCCCCGAGCTCCAATCCTCTCTCTCTGGACGGGCAATCCCGTCTGCCGGCGGACGGAGTCCTGCGAACGGCTATCGATGCAGGGCAGACTCCCGCCGCAACACAAAGTGTTGGCATACGTCGTCGGCCCAGGTGAACAGACCCGCCATCCCGTTTTCGTCGGCGTTTGCCGGGGTCGCCCAGGTGCAGTGGCCCCAGGTGGGCTTCTCGATGCACGTCCGCGCTGGAGAGAAATACCGGCACAATTCACATCGTTGCTCAATCATCGCTGGTCTTCCGTTGCCTAAAGCGAGCATCGGCCCGTCGCGGCGGGCCGTCTCCAAATCCGTCTGAGGGCGAACGCGTTACTTCACGTGTCGCCCTCCAGGGTAAGGAGCGTCTCGAGGACAGGCGATGTGGATGCGAAAATGCGAAGATTGTAGCTTTTTCATTATCGGCCGGGCACAGAGCCTTGTCCCGATGACTGAATGCGGCGCGGCCCGGCGACGAAGGCCAAGAGAGACCGCCCGATTTCGACCTGCTGTGCATGTGCCGGGAGGGGCCGTGCGGTCTGCCGCCGACCGACGATTTTGGGAAATCCGCCTTGACAGCATCCCCGAGAGGCCCGTATACTGGCTCGGCTTGGCAGAATCGGCGGCGTAGCTCAGTTGGTTAGAGCGTGGGATTCATAAGCCTAAGGTCGGTGGTTCGAGTCCACCCGCCGCTATTGCTGTCCCGCATCGCCCAAATGGCGTTTTGACGGGTATCGCACGATTGGGTTTCCTTCGTGCCCCCTTCGTCTAGTGGCCTAGGATATCAGGTTCTCATCCTGGAGACAGGGGTTCGACTCCCCTAGGGGGTACTTTTTCGTTTTCCATTGATGATTGACGATTGATCGTTGACCTTCCCCGCTCATGATTGGCCCCAACGGCGAACCTGCTGCCAGCGCTACCGACGAGCAATTCATGCGCAAGGCGATTGACGCCGCGATGATCGCCGAGGAGAACGGCGATGTGCCGATCGGGGCGGTCATCGTCTACCAGAATCAGGTGATCGGCCGGGCGTGGAACCAGCGTGAGCAGCTCAAGGACCCGACCGCCCACGCCGAGATCATCGCCCTGACCCAGGCGGCCAGCTACATCGGAAGCTGGCGTCTGCACGGCTGCACGATCTACGTCACGCTGGAGCCGTGCCCGATGTGCGCCGGCGCCCTGGTGCTCGGCCGGCTCGACCGCCTCGTCTATGGCTGCCCCGACCCCAAGACCGGCGCCTGCGGCAGCCTCTACGACATCGTCCGCGATGAGCGACTGAACCACCGCCTCGAAGTCACCTCCGGCGTCCTCGCCGACGACTGCACCGCCCTGCTCCAGGCCTTCTTCCGCGCCCGTCGGGGTGGAAACGGCAATCCGAAGGCATAATCGCCGGCCCACGCGCCAAGCACAAGGCGACTCCGTCTGCGTACCAACAGAACAAGGAAAGGACGGATTCTATGACAAGAGCGCATCGCAAAGTCGTGGTCGTGGGTGCCGGCTCGGTGGGGACGACGTACATCTACGCGCTACTGCAAACGGGCCTGGCCAGCGAAATCGCGTTGATCGACCTGGACGCCAAGCGCGTCGAAGGCGAGATCATGGACCTCTCGCACGGCCTGCCGTTCATTCCGCCGGTCTCGGTCAAGGCGGGCACGTATGCCGACTGCGCCGACGCCCATCTGACGGTGATCACGGCGGGCGCCAAGCAGACGCCGGGACAGTCGCGCATCGAGCTGATCCAGAAGAACGCCGACATCATCCGATCGATCTGCGAGCAGATCCGCCGGTCCGGCCCAACGGGTGTGATCCTCATGGTCACCAACCCCGTCGACACGCTCACACAGATCGCACTGGGCCACCTAGGCCTGCCGCGAGGCAAGATCATCGGCTCGGGAACCGTGCTGGACAGCGCCCGATTCAAGTACCTGCTCAGCCAGCACTGCGGGATCGACGCCCGGAACGTCCATGCGTACATCCTGGGCGAACATGGCGACAGCGAGGTGCCCGCGTGGAGCATGACCCACATCGCAGGCATCCGCATTTGCGAGTACTGCAAGATCTGCAAGGTCTGTGACTACCCCAGGCACCACGAGGAGATCGCTCGAGAGGTCCGCGATTCGGCCTATCACATCATCGATTACAAGGGCTCGACCTTCTATGGGATCGGGCTGTCACTGCTGCGAATCTCCGGCGCGATCCTGCGGAACGAGCATAGCGTGCTGACCGTATCGACGCTGCTCCAGGGGGAATACGGCCTGGAGGACATCTGCCTGAGCGTCCCCTGCATCGTGGGCGAGGACGGCGTCGAGCGGATCGTGGCCGCCCAGTTGGCGCCGGAGGAACAGAAAGGCCTGGAACGGTCCGCCCAGATCTTGCGGAGCGTCCTTCAGAAGGTGTCGGCGTAGTCAGTCAACCCGCGGTTCGCCGCCGTGTTCGATAGCGCCCGCGGTTTCGGGAGCCGGGGGCTTTTGCCTGTCCGCAGGCGCCCGTATAATGACTGCCTATCAGAGATTCGATTGCGGCACGTTCTACATGGAGAACGAGACATGAAAAGGATCGGCAAGCTGTTCATCCAGGGGCTGATGGCGATTCTGCCCATCGTGGTGACGCTGTACCTGGTCTACTGGCTGGCCACGACGGCGGAATCCGTCCTCGGCCGGATCATCCGATACGTCATCGGCGATGCCTATGTCCCCGGCCTCGGCGTGCTGTTCGGGCTTCTCATCACGCTGGGCGTCGGCCTGCTTCTTCAGTTGTGGCTGTTTCGCAAGGTCTTCTCGCTGGGCGAGGCGCTGCTGCAAAGAATTCCCGGGATCAAGTCGCTGTACGGCTCGGTTCGCGACCTGGTCGGCTTCTTCGATTCGTCGAAGCAGAAGGACTTCGACAAGACCGTCATGGTCGCCGTCGGCGATGAGAACACCCGGCTGATGGGCCTGGTGACGCGGGAGCGTTTTGACGACCTGCCCGAGGGCATAGGTGATGACCAGACGGTGGCGGTCTACCTGCCGATGAGCTATCAGTTGGGCGGATTCACGGTCATGGTCCCGAAGAACAAGATCCATCCGGTCGATCTGAAAGTGGATCAGGCCATGCAATTCGTCCTGACGGCGGGTGTCTCCGCCGAGGACAAGGGCAAGAAGAAGCCGACTCCATGACGCTTCGCCGCGCCACCTCGCCGCCATCTCGGGGCAACTCTCACTTGCGCTGACATTGCGGACACCAGTAGGCGGTTCGTCCCCCCACAGTCTCCCGCGTCAGGGCGGCCTTGCACCTCGGACAGCACCCCTCCCGCTCGCGGTGTGGCAGGAGATAGGATTGCGGCATTGCCCACGGATCGGCTTCTCGCTCGATCGCCATCCGCAGGACCTTCCGGGTGTTGCGGTACAGACATGCTGCCTGCCCGGTCGTAAGCCGGCGGCCGGGAGAGGTCGGATGAATGCGGCTCTGAAACAGGATTTCGTCGGAGTAGAGGTTCCCGATGCCGGAAACCTGCGACTGATCCATGAGGATCGACTTGATCGTGGCCTTCGACCGGCGTACACGTGAGGCAAACTCCTCTCCAGAGACAGCCATCGCATCGGGCCCGAGCCTCTTGTTGGCGAGGAATTCCTCCACGGATTCCGCGAGGGTGATTCGCCCGAACAGTCTCGCGCAGACAAAGGCCAGAGAATACTCCTCGGCGAAAACGAACACCACCCGGTCGTGTGGTCCCGTCCGGCGCTGCCTGCCAAAGTCCAGATAGCCCGTCATGCCGAAATGCAGGACCAACCTCCGCGTGCTGTCTACGTTGACGAAGAGATACTTGCCGTGCCGGGTCGTGGATTGGAAAGTCCTGCCCACCAGGGCCTGTCTGAGCTTCGGCGGAGACAGACCGTTAAGGACACGCCCGTTGAGCACCCGGACGTCAGCCAACCTCCGGTGCAGTGACGTCTCGTCCACAAACCTTCGGAATGTTTCCACATCCGGCAGTTCCGGCATATTGTCTCCCCTTACCGATCCGAGGTCGCGCCCATCCGTCAACTGGGCTCAGGCGCAGAAGTCAAACACTTCAACCTCGTACTCTCGACCAGCCGACCCTCGATCCGCATCGAGATCAGGACAGGGAGGGCAGCGGCAGACCTTCTGCCTGGAGACCTCGATCCACACCTCCCGTTGCTCCCAGCTCATCTGACGCACCCATCTGGGCGACAGCAGGACGTGTCGTCCGGGCAGCCAGTTTCGCGTGTCCGCGACCAGGTACCGAATCACCCAGTCGCCATCGGTGACGATGAAGTCCTCCAGATGGCCGATCGGGCCGTCCTGCGCGTGGATGCGATACCCAATGACCTCGCGGGCGCTGTGCAGATTCGGATCGCCCCTCGCCGCCGTCTCGAGGGCCTCACGTTCGGCCGGCGTGGGGACCGGCACGGCGCCGACCCAGTCGCTGCCCAGGCCCCAGTACGGAATCCAGTCATAGTACGCGTGCAATTCGATCTCCCGCTGCCGCGAGACGGGTTTGTCCGCATCGATCTCGGGGGCGTTGCGAACCTGTTCTCTGGTCAACGCCACCGGAAAGACCCGCTCCAGCCAGCGGGGCCGGCCCAGCGACGTCGCGGCGATCAGCACTTTACGCCCGGGCAGCCACGACCCTGTATCGACAACCAGGTATCGAATGGCCCACGTATGGGCATCAAACAAAAGGGTGTGGACCTTTCCGATGTGCCCGTCGTTGGCCCGGATCGTGAAACCCCGCAGACTCCTGACGCTGCGCAACATGGTCTGTCCTCCTTCGACAGATTTCTTCGTCAAGATACACTCGCCCTTTGGATTGTACGCATCCTTCGCAGACGCACCAATGAGGTTTTTGCTCGATCCGGACCTCGAATCCCGGTCCCGACGTATATCGGAATCGGGATGTCCATCCTGCGCGACTGCGGTCTTTTGACTGATTCAAATCGAGGAAATCCCTCTCTTCCACACGCGTCGCGTCCGGCCTATCTTGAAAGGAAGTGGTTCGCGGCCGCCCGGGCGCTCCCCGCGGGGCTGCACAAGAGCCCCTTGTCACGTATCGAGCGGCAAGATGGGAGGAGTGCAACAATGGGTGCACACAAGACGACACCATGGTTTGTGCTGAACGCACCTGAGCTCGGAAAGGCCTTCATGGACTTCCGCCGGATGTGCGAAAACGGCGGGGTCCTCGACAGAAAAACCAAGGAACTCCTGATGCTCGTGGTGGCATGCGCATCGCGCTCGGCGTACAATGCCGACGAGCACCTTCGCGGCGCGGTCGAGGCCGGCGCGACGAAGGAGGAGATCACCGAGGCCCTCATGATCGCCGCCGGGGAAGACGCCGGGGCACAACTGACGTGGAATCGCCAGATCGTGTCCAAGTATTTCGGGAACGGCAAACCCTGAGCATGCCACCTGCGTACAGCAGGCAAGGGGACACCTGGCTCTCACGTGGATGGACTGCGCGGCAGACGGGCCATGAAATCAGCCGGAAAGCGGGATGTCCCGCAGCAGGCAATAGGAAACATCGAAACGCAGATGACAACAAAGGAGTAGAGACGATGGGCAATCTCAGCGAACACATCCAGAAGGCCGACTGGAAGAAGGAAAAGCACGTACCCGTGATCGAGTGCCCGGATTCGGTCAAGGCCAATGAGATCTTCCAGGCGAAGGTCACACTGGGCAAAGAAGTGGCCCACCCCAACACGACAGAGCATCACATTCGCTGGATCACCCTGTACTACCACGACGAAGGCGGCAAGTTCCCTCACGAAGTCGCCCACATCGAATTCAACGCCCACGGCGAATCGGCGGAAGGCCCGAATCAGGGCCCGGTGTACGCCCATCACGAGGCCACAGCCACCCTGCGCATCGCCAAGTCGGGCGTTCTGCACGCGATCGCCTACTGCAACATCCACGGCCTGTGGGAATCGAGCAAGCCCATCAAGGTGAGCTGACCGCTTCTCACAACACCGGCGGCGTCAAACACCGTCTGATCGCAACCGGACAGGCACGGGGGCCTGCCCCTATGGGCCAATCCGCAATTCGGCAAACAAGGGACGATGGTCGGATGCGGTGCGCGCCAGGTAGTCGCTGCCCACATCGACCGCCACCACCTCGATCTGCGTGCTGACGAAAATGTGGTCGATCCGCGCGAAGGGGACGTGGCCGAACCATGTTCCTCGCGGTATATGAGCGGCCGCGGCGATCTGAGCGTCTCGAAGGCTTTCCACGCAGCGCCTCCAGATGCGCGATCGCGGGGACGAATTGAAGTCGCCGCAGAAGACAAAGGGCTCCGCCCGGCCGTTGCCCCCGATCCAGTCGGAACCGAGCAAAGCTTCGATCTGCATGCGCTTCTCGGTGGCGGTCAGGCCGAGGTGGGTGTTGACGAAGTGAACGGTCGCTCCACCGAGCTCCAGGGCAACCCACAGCGCTCCGCGCGGCTCGACGAAGGGACCGGCGGACGGCATGGGAAGGGCCGCCGCCTTGACCAGCCGCATCGGGAGCCGGCTGAGAATGCAGTCGCCGTACGCTTCTTCTGCGATCCGCATCGCCGGATGGAAATGGTACTCCATCTCCAGGCACCGCGCAATCAGCTCGGCCTGGTCCGCGTGCCTGGTACGCAGGCGGCCCACATCCACCTCCTGGAGCGCCACGACGTCGGGCTGATATCTTGCGATGACGCGGGCGACGCGATGGGGCGAGAGCTTCCCGTCGATCCCGATACAGGTGTGGACGTTGTAGGTGACTACGCGCAACGTCCGCTCGCCCGCAACCGGCGCCGGCGCAAGCGCCCGCCCGGCCACCGCGCGGCCCAGATGAATCAGGGCCGCCTGCCGCAGACTCAGCGGCCGCGGATATCCCTGCGCTCGATGCGGCAGCGGCGCATCGTCCGGCGCAAGCAGAAACGCATGCGTCTCCTCCAGGCCCGGCCCAGCGTGCGAGCCGCCCTCCAGCGGGAACGTGAGACTGTGTCCCGTCCGCGTCCAGCCCGAGATAACGAAGTCCCCTGCGTCCGGATGGTGACACAGCGCGATCAGGTCCTCCGTCACTTCCTCCAGGAAGGGATGATCGGCCGGCAGCAGAGAGGACGCCTCTTCCGGCAGCCGGAACGACCCTTCTTTCGTCCACGCCCGTGCCTTGCCCGGCCCGTCAGCGATCAACACCAGAGGAATCTCTGCGCGGTCCACCAGCACGCGAGCCAGATCAAGACGCTGTTCGGGCTCGACAGGTTCGCCGAGATAGACGTGCCCTACCGGCCCCATCGAGGTGACGACCACCTTGCCACTCTCCGCGGGCGGCTCCTGCCGCGACGCGCGTCTCATGTACGCGCGCAGACGCTTGGATTGGATGCCTCGATTGTCCGCCAGCGGCGCGATTGCGGCGTCGAGAACCTCGGCCACCACCTCCTGCACGCTGTGCCCATGTTCGCGCGCGTAAGACCGCGTGTCTTCGTTGCCGTGATCGGAGAAGACCCAGACGTCGTAATCGCGCCGCGGCGACCGTTGCGCCGCCTTCCAGATCCGCCCGATCGCACCGTCGATCCCCTTGAGCGACCAGTGCGCGAATCGCGACGTCGGGCCGCGACGATGGCTCTGCTCGTCGTAGCCGACGAAATCGAGATAGACGATCGGCAGCCCCCGCGTGACGTCCATCTTGGCCCCGATGGTGGCCAGCTCGCGCATCAGGATGCACACGCCGACGCGGGACGGAACAAACTTGATCTCCTTCCACAGGTCGCGACCGGCGATGAGGCCGCGCAGGCAATCCAACAGCGCCAGGAAGAATTCCACCACGAGGAGCACCCCGGTGCGAAGCGCGCTATAGAGGTTCAGCAACACCAGCAGGGCCATGCGCAGCGGATGGCCGAGCTTGAACAGGTCGCTCCACTCCATGGAGGCGGCGCACAGATGGCTCTCCGCAGCGCCTCCGGTGTAGATCGAGGCATAGGCGCTGCCTCCGGCGAGCAACGGCTCGCCCTCCCGCTCCAGCCGCTGCTCGACCGCTCTGGCGGAATCGGGCTCGAACATCCGCAAGACGCGGCCGGCCGCCCGGTCGAAGAAGCTGAACGCCGGAACCGCCCCTTGGACTCCGTACAGCAGCTCGGCGGTCACCGCCGGCGTGCTCGAAGGCAGGCCGCTGTACAGCGAGTCGAGGCGGTACTTGTGCTTGTGCATCAACTGCCGCAGAAAGGGCAGATTCCCCCGAGCCATCGCCTGCTCCAGTTGCCGGCGACTGAGCCCGTCGATCTGGATCAGCACAAGTCCCCGCGATGAGGGCACATCCTTCGATTTGGGCAGGCCCAGCAGCCGGACCAGCAGCTCGCTGCGGCTCAGCCGATGTCGCGACCTCCTGACGAACGTTTCCACGAAATTCAGCATGCGATCTCACGTGACGGACGCCGCGCGTCTACCGAAGGGTTTGACTGGCCGCTTCGGCGATGTTCTTGAGCAGTTCCCACTCGGCCTTGATCTCCTCGATCGCGCCGCCCCAGGCGCTCTCGTCCTTCGATGCGCGCCCCTGGCGAGCCAGCACCTTCTCGTAGACCTCCACCAACCGCTGCGCGGACCTGGCCATCGTGAGCTCGGCGGCGGTCGCCCGGGCTGCCTGCCTGTAGGCGTTCCTCTCCTCGCGCGTCGCCAAGGCAATCCCTTCGAGGGCCTCGGCAAACGCCCGCGCATCCTCCGAACGCAGGAGCCGGCCGTTCTCCCGATCCTTGACCACCTCGCGGACGCCGGGCGCATCGATGGCCACCACCGGCCGACCGGCCGCCATCGCCTCCGTCAGCACCATCCCCTGCGTTTCCGTGTGCGAGGCGAACACAAACACGTCCATCGCGTGATAGGCGTCAATCAGCGCCTGTCCCTCCAACGAGCCGACGAGGTGCAGCCGGTCGGAGTTCCCCTGGCGGTCGAAGACCTCCCGCACATTCTGCTCGGACGGGCCGGACCCGACAACCAGAAAATGGCCCTTCGCCGCCCGCGTCACAAACCGCCCGACCGCTTCGGCCAGGAACGAGAGGTTCTTCTCCGGGGCCAGACGGCCCACGTATCCGGCGACGAAGGCCCGCTCGGGGATCCCCGCGAATCGCCGGAAAGCGCGCCCGTCGCCGCGTTCGAATCGCTCCGGATACACACCCGTCGGAATAACGTCCACCGGCGCCTCGACGCCGCGCGCCTGGATGAGGTCGGCAACCGATCGGCTGGGCGCGATGACGTGATCGCACAGATTGCAGTACCCGGCAACAAGGTTGATCACGAACTGGTGCAATCGCTTGGCGTGCGCCGGCACGTAGTGCAGATAGTGCTCATACATCGTGTGGTAGGTGAACACCAGAGGGCACTCAAAACGACTGGCGATGCGCACGGCGGTTCCGCCGAGCAGATGCGGGTGGTGGGAATGCACGATGTCCGGCTTGAACTCCTCCAGGTGGGCGGAAAGGTATCCCGGAACCGGCAGGACCAGGGAAAAATCGCTGCCATTGAAATGCTGGATCGCCGGAATGCGGATCACGTCCTCTTCCGACTCGGGCATGTCCTCGAACTCCGGGGCCACAACCACCACCCGATGGCCCATCTTTCGCAACTCGTCGGTGAACGCGGTGACCGACCGCGACACGCCTCCGACGAAGGGAGTGAACGTGTTCGTCATCATCAGAACATTCATGCCGGACTATCTCCAACGTCCCGGTCGTCGAGTCCCGATCCCGACAACCCTTGGGATCAGGATCCATGCAGGTTTCCGCTTAGCCATCGCCAAACATCCCCTTTCAGTACGTCATGGCGACCGGGCAGGTTCTCGCATCTGCCGGCGGCCATCCCCCGGCGCCCAGGAACGGCCGATGTTGTGTGTGAGAACATCTTGGCATGTGTGTGGCAGCCTCAAACGCGTAGCGTTTGGGGATGGTGGGCTCAGCCGCTCCTCAGGGACCAGAAGCCTGCCGATGTGAAGAACCATCCCCAAGTCCTGCGGACTTGAGGCTGCCACGCACCCCTCTGCGCCTGAAATGGACAGGGCCGAAACCTGCCCAGGCGGCCGACGGGCAGGTCCCGATAACGGTTGACATCTGTCGCCGCCCCCCATAGGATGCTGTCCACGCAGTGCGGGTCGTGACGAAGTGTGGAAGGCGGCAGCAGATCAGAGCAGCGGGTAGGGAGCGGCGGCAGATGAAGATTCGCATCATTTTGGCGGACGACCATGCCATAGTCCGGCAGGGGCTCAGCCGGGCAATCGGGCAGGAAGACGATATGGACGTGATCGGGCAAGCCCCGAACGGCCGCGCCACAATCGACCTGGTCCGGAAGCTGTCTCCGGACATCCTGATCACCGACATCAGCATGCCCGACCTGAACGGCGTCGAGGCGACCCGCCAGGTGCTTCACGAATGCCCGGCGGTCAAGGTCATCGCCCTGTCCATGCACTCGTCCCGGCAGTTCGTCATGGAGATGTTCCGGGCTGGAGCGGTGGGATATCTGCTGAAGGACTGCGACTACGACGAGCTGGTCAAAGCCATACACACCGTGGCCGAGGGCAAGGTCTACGTCAGCCCGTCGATCGGAGACGTGATCGTCGAGGATCTGCTGAATGGCCGCCAGGCGGGCGCCCCCACGGCGTTTTCCCTGCTGACCCCGCGCGAGCGCGAGGTGCTCCAGCTCATGGCCGAGGGCAATACCACGCGCCAAATCGCCCGCCAGCTCTTCATCAGCCCCAAGACGGTCGAGGCTCATCGCCTGCGCGTCATGAACAAGCTCGACATCGACAACGTGGCCCAACTGACGAAATACGCCATCCAGGAAGGCCTCACCTCGCCCGAAATCTGATCCCGTTCGCAGTGTGCCCGCAAGCTGAACGTGTAACGTTCGACGACAGCGAGCGTCCTTGATATGGCGGCACCAAGGGGATATAGTCTCGGAGCGCCGACGCCGCTGGGGCGCCCGCCGTAAGGGAGGTCGCATGAGAAGGATCGATCGTTGAACCAGGAACACATCGCACGCATCGCCTCGGAGCTGTCTCTGAGGCCGGGCCAGGTGACCGCAGCCGCCGGCCTGCTGGAGGAAGGGGCCACCGTTCCGTTCATTTCTCGCTACCGCAAGGAAGCAACAGGCAGCCTGGACGAGGTCGCGGTCACGGCGATCCGCGACCGGCTCGGACAACTGAAAGACCTCGACGACCGGCGCGACGCCATCCTCAAGTCGCTGACCGAGCGCGGGTTGCTGACCGAGGAGCTGAAGAAGGACATCCTCCAGGCCGAGACCATGGCCTCGCTGGAAGACATTTATCTGCCGTTCAAGCCCAAGCGGCGAACGCGGGCGACCATCGCCAAGGAAAAGGGGCTGGAGCCTCTGGCCGAATTGATCTATGCCCAGGACCCGGCGGTGGACCCGGCGGTCGAGGCCGAGGCCTTCGTCGACGCCGCCAAGGGGGTCGAATCGGTCGACGATGCGCTGGCGGGAGCCAGGGACATCATCGCCGAGTGGATCAACGAGGACTCCCAGACGCGATCGCAGATGCGCGAGCTGTTCAGCGGCAAGGGCGTGCTGAAGTCCCAGGTCGTCCCGGGCAAGGAGGAAGAAGGTCGTAAGTACGAGGACTACTTCGAATGGGCTGAATCGGTCGCCAAGGCGCCGTCGCATCGGATTCTGGCGATGCGAAGGGGCCGGAAAGAAGGCTTCCTGCGGCTCCAGGTGGTCGCGCCCGAAGAGCAGGCGCACCGGATTCTCGAAGAGCTGTTTCTCAAGGGCAACTCCAAGAGCACGGCCCTCGTCCGCGAGGCCCTGGTCGACAGCTACAAGAGGCTGCTGGCGCCCTCGATGGAGACGGAAATCCTGGCGTCCGCTAAGATGAGAGCCGACCAGGAGGCGATCCGGGTCTTCGCCGAGAACCTGCGTCAGTTGCTGCTGGCCGCCCCGCTGGGCCGCAAGAACGTCCTGGCGATCGATCCGGGCTTTCGCACGGGCTGCAAGGTCGTCTGCCTCGACCGCCAGGGCCAGTTGAAGCATTCCGACGTGATCTATCCGCACACGGGTGATGCCCGCGCGGCCGTCGACGCGGTGAAGTTCGCGGCGCTGTGCGAGAAGTTCGACGTCGAGGTCATCGCCATCGGCAACGGAACCGCCAGCCGCGAGACCGAAGCTTACATCCGCAACATCAAGCTCGCCCGCGACACGCCCATCGTCATGGTCAACGAGAGCGGCGCGTCGATCTACTCGGCCTCGGACGTCGCCCGCGAGGAGTTCCCCGACCAGGACGTGACGGTGCGCGGCGCCGTGTCCATCGGACGCCGCCTGATGGACCCGCTCGCGGAACTGGTCAAGATCGATCCGAAATCCATCGGCGTCGGCCAGTACCAGCATGACGTGGACCAGCCCC
>CAZOFX010000062.1:0-1873 GCA_964579055.1 uncultured Pirellulales bacterium | reverse complement strand
CAAGCAGGGCCTCGACGACGTGGTCGTCAGTTGCGTCAACAACGTGGGCGTCGAAGTCAACACCGCCAGCAAGCAGTTGCTCCAGTATGTCTCGGGCCTCGGCCCGCAACTGGCTCAGAACATCGTCAGCTTCCGAAACGAGAACGGCCCATTCGAGTCGCGCATGGCGCTGAAGAAGGTGCCGCGCCTGGGCGAGAAGGCGTTCGAGCAGGCCGCTGGCTTCCTGCGGATCCGCGACGCCGCCAATCCGCTCGACGCCAGCGCGGTGCACCCCGAAAGCTACGGCATCGTCGACGCGATGGCCTCGGATGCAGGCTGCTCCGTGGCGACCCTGATGACCGACAGTGCACTTCGAACGAAGATTCGCCTGCAAGACTACATCGCCGAGAAGGTGGGCCTGCCAACGCTCAACGACATCCTGGCGGAGCTGACCAAGCCGGGCCGCGACCCGCGTCAGCAGTTCGAGATCTTCCGTTTCGCCGACGGAATCAACAAGATCGAGGATGTTCAGGCCGGCATGCGCCTGCCCGGCATCG
This sequence comes from uncultured Pirellulales bacterium, assembly GCA_964579055.1. GTDB lineage: Bacteria > Planctomycetota > Phycisphaerae > Sedimentisphaerales > Anaerobacaceae > Anaerobaca. Next base: position 1,337 of record CAZOFX010000062.1, on the reverse strand, counting down.
TCACCAATGTCACCGCCTTCGGCGCCTTCGTCGACATTGGGGTCCACCAGGACGGCCTCGTGCACATCAGCCAGTTGGCCGACCGGTTTGTCAAGGACCCGAACGAGGTCGTCAAGGTCCACCAGAAAGTGACGGTCACCGTGCTGGAGGTCGACCTGGCCAAGCAGCGGATCAGCCTGTCGATGAAAGACCCGTCCAAAGCCGGCCGCAAGCCCGATCGCAGCCGCAGCGAAGCCCGCGAACACGCGCCGTCGCGCGGGCGTACAACCCAGGGGTGGTTCCCAAACATCGCATGACAAGGGCGTTGCGCAAGTGATCGAACGACAGGAACTGATCGACGACCAGCAGGACATCCTCACCCATCGGGCCAGGCGGAACGTGATCTACATCCTGACGCTCGATCCGATCCTCGGGACCGACGTCGCCGAGCGGATCGGCGCCGACGAACGGCTCAAGGGCTACGAGATCATCCAGCCCGCCGCCGGCACGATCGACGGGACGGTCGACGCTATCGAACGGGCGGCGCCGGACACGACGCACGCCCGGCTGCTGATCTTCGACGTCCGACGCGCGGGCCTGCCCAAGCTGCGCAAGGTCCATCGTGACATCGTCGGCTTCAACCGCAAGGACTTCAACAAGCTCTGCTTCAGCATCCTCATCGGCGACGGGCCGCCCATGCTGTACCAGAACGGCCGCGGGCTGGATGTCCTCACGCTCTACCTCGGCGCGCACCGCGTCGATTATCATCCGGCCGTCTTCTTCTATGATCCGTTGCTGCACTACGAACCGAGCGAAGCGTTGCTTCGTGCGATCGACGACGAGTTCACGCTGCGCAACGACGTGCCGAAGAGGCTCGCTCCGTACTTCCGCCAGGACGTCATGACGGTCGGCACGGTCCGGCGGTATTTCCGGGCCGTCGGCAAGCCGGACGAGATTCGCCAGAAGAGAGGGCGCATGCTCAAGCGGCTCTACCGAAAGCAGATCACCGAGCGGCTGCCGGGATGCGCCGAACAGATCAAGGCGTGGCTCTCGCGCAAGGGTCTGCAACTGGCGACCGAGAAGATCAACCTCTACCCCATGCACTTCGAAGACTGGGTCTACAAGCTCATGCACAAGGCCCAGCGCAACGCCGAGTCCACGGAAGACGCGGCGTAAGCACGCCAGCATCACCCCCGAACCACCCGGATCAGCGCGTGGCAGCCTCAAGTCCGCAGGACTTGGGGATGGCAGACTTGGTCCGCCCTACCGGCTCCCGAAGATTGTCGGTGCGACGTACCATCCCCAATCCCGATCTACATCGGGATTGAGGCTGAAGGTATAAAGAGACGCAATTCTTT
>CAZOFX010000061.1:0-33105 GCA_964579055.1 uncultured Pirellulales bacterium | reverse complement strand
GATGATCGATGCCTGGGATTTCGGCGCGACGCCCTGGGACAATTGCAGCTACTCGTATCACGTGCCGTTCGGGCAGTACGCCCTGACCACGTCGAGCGAGCCGGGGCTGGCGGTGGCGGCGGACCGGAATCCGTGGCTCAAGAGTCCGGCCGCCGAGGCAGCCGACTTCTCGGTGTTTGTCCCCGACGTCACTCCGTACAACGGTACGACCGAGTCGGCGTTGAAGGGCAATGCGATCGCGCACCAGGGCGACGGCCAGAACGTGCTGTTCCTGGACAGCCACGTCGAGTTCGCCAAGCGTGCGTTCTGCTCGCTCGAAGATGACAACATCTTCACGAAGTCGGCGAACAATGCCACGGGCGACGCCAAGGGTGTGATGCCGGTCTACTCGGCGAATTACGGACCGATGAACCGCAAGGACAGCCTGCTGGTTCACGATCCGGACAAGATGCAGCCGGGAAGGCCGACCAAGCCGTAAGGTCCAGCGGTGCTTTCGCGTGAGGGTAATACCTTTTCTTCTGAGGGCGACCTCGTGCAGTTGTGGCACGGGGTCGCCTTCGACCTCGCGACGTGCTCTTTGGAAACGCATCCGAATGTGCCGGCGACGGCGATGCTCGCCGATTGTCGTGGGGTTCATTCGCACGATGGGTGTTTTCGGCAGGGCGGCAGGGCGGGTGGACGAGGATATCCGGTAGCCATCATTCATTCCATATCCCCTCGAATCCCGCCGCACCGTTCTGCTGCGTGCGAGAGAGCTTCCCTTCGGGATCGGGTCGCGCTGTTGTCGGGCATCGGGAGTTGTCCTTTGCGATGGGACGGCTCCCCATCGGCGCAGAACGGCGAACCGGGGACCGACCGCGTCAACCAACGGGATCGGCGGGTGCCCGTGGTCCGCGTCCTGTGTCGAAGGGCGTCTGCGCGCCCGCGTGATCCTCGTGCCGACTGGATGGGCCGGCGCGAAGGCGGATTCACTCCTGTCGATAGGGTAGCCACAAGACGGTCTGACCCGCCGATCTCGACGAAGTGAAAGGGGACGACAATGAAACGGAAAGGTTTCACCTTAGTCGAGCTGTTGGTCGTGATTGCGATCATCGCTCTGTTGATGGGTATTTTGATGCCCGCACTGTCGAGGGTCCGGCAGTTGGCGTTCAGGCTGACCTGCGGGACAAATCTGGCCGGCGTCGGCAAGGCTATGATGATCTATGCCAACGACTACGACAACGAGTTGCCGCGCTCTGGCGGCAAGAACGCCGAGTGGGGGCCGCTGCCCAACTGGGCGGCCAGTGACCGGTACGCGGCCTACGGGATGGGCGGCACGGCGGCCGGCAAGGGGAGCATCACCTCGTGCTTCTACCTGCTGGTCAAGTATGCCGAGGTGACCCCGAAGTCCTTCGTCTGCAAGGGCGACACCGGGACTACCGAGTTCACCCTGGCCGACGAGCAGAATGTCCCGGTCGGATTCGAGCTGATCGACGCCTGGGATTTCGGAAAGACCCCGTGGGATCATTGCAGCTACTCCTACCACGATCCATTCGGCAAGTACCACCTGACCACATCGAGCGAGCCGGGTCTGGCGGTGGCGGCCGACCGCAACCCGTGGATCAAGAGCCCTGCGGCCGAGCCCGGCGTGTTCACCGAGTTCATCCCGGACATTCCGCCGCACAACGGCAGCTCCGACGCGGCGATCAAGGGAAACGCCATCGCCCACCAGGGCGACGGCCAGAACGTGCTGTTCCTCGACAGCCACGTCGATTTCGCCAAGCGCGCGTTCTGCTCGCTGGAGGAGGACAACATCTACACGATTTCCGACTCCACCGTCGGCAAAGGGGCCGCCCGGGGCCTCCAGCCGACCATCACCGCACGTACGGGAGTAGAGCCGGCCAACCGGAAGGACTCGCTTCTCCTGCACGATCCCGACAAGTGGCGTTGAGAGGCGGAGGCGAAGGGCTTGAGGGCATTGTCCTGGCACGTCGAGGCGGCCCCGTGATGCGGAGCGCGGGGCCGCCCGGGTGTATGACTGTTTCTTGCGATCGGGCTAGCTCCGACCCTTCTGCCGGGCCTCCATTCATGGCAGGGCAGAACAACCTCGAAATCCGAAACACGAAACTCGAAACAAATCCGAAGCACGAAGTCCAAATGCTATGAACTCGCCTCGGTTTGCATGGATCGAGTTGCACGCGATGGCCTCCGTGTTTCGAGCTTGGATTCTGGGTCATTCGGGCCTGTTTCGATCCCGGCGCGCCGGGACGGATCGGTAGGGGCGAATAATCATTCGCCCCTACGTTATTCGTGCTTCTGCGGTGTGCCTAACCGAGCAGCGCAAAAACGGTCATGCACCCAGGCCGCCTCTATCGGTGGTGGCACCTGCCACGATCCCGTACAATCGGTGATCTCAGTCAGGTGAAGGGGACGGAAATGAAGCGACAGGGCTTCACCCTGATCGAGTTGCTCGTCGTCATCGCGGTAATCGCGCTGCTGCTGGCGCTATTGGTCCCGGCGTTGGGCGCCGCCCGCGAGCAGGCCCGAAGGGCCGTCTGCCTCTCCAACCTCCGCCAGCTCACCCTCGCCTGGATCGCCTACGCCGACGACAATGGGGGTAGGCTCGTCGATGGAAGAGCGTTCCACGAACAGCATGAGGAACACACCAACTCAATTATCGAAGGCTGGATGGGGAGGGCTTTTCTCTTTCCAGGGAGCCGATGGGACTTGATTGAAAACCCTCGCAAAGGCGCCTTGTGGCCTTACATGAAAGATGTCGATATCTACCATTGCAGGAGCGGGCGGGGCGAGCACTTCGCAACATATCAGGTCGTCACGGCCGCCAACGGTGGTGGGGCCGAGGGAACGATCGCCTCTGACCACGCGACGGCCGAATTGACGCATGTCGGCAAGCGTGTCGGTCGTACGACACTGTACCTGACCCGTCTCACGGACATCATTAGTCCGGGGCCCGGCGGCCGGGCCGTCTTCGTCGACGGGGGGCAGACGACTCCAGGCTTCGCTATTGAGTACCTGTATCCGAGGTGGCACCGCACCAGCCCCCCCCCGATACACCATAGTGACGGCGCGACGCTGTCCTTCGCCGATGGGCACGCCGAGTACTGGAAATGGAGGGGACGCGAGACACTGAGTATCCCTCGGATAGAGATACCTGGCTTCAATGATTCACGCACCGAATACTTGGCTGATGCTGGCGGCGCTTTGGCCAATTACGAACCAAGAACCGAAGACGGTCTCCACGACCTGCAGCGTTTCCAACGGGTCACCTGGGGCCGACTGGGCTACCCAAGTGCTCCGGACCGCTGACGAGGACAAGAACTGTAGACACGGGGTGTGGGGCATGGGTTTCCTGGTCGAGACGGCTCTGACATGCGGAGCGCGCGGCCACTCGTCCGGTACCCGTTCGGGTCGGTCCGGGTTTGTCTTCTGTCGGGATTTCTGGTAGAGTATCAGCTTTGAATCTATCAGGAGTAACGACGGTGGGCAAAACACTGATCTACAAGATATTGGAGTCGCACCTGGTGGAGGGGCGATTGGCGCCGGGCGAACCGATCGGGATTCGCATCGACCAGACGCTGACTCAGGACGCCACAGGCACGACGGCTTTTCTGCTGTTCGAGTCGATGGGCGTTCCGCGCGTGCGGACGGACCTTTCGGTCAGCTACGTCGACCACAATATGGCGGGATTCGGGCCGGAAAACCACAACGACCACCTGTATCTCCAGACCGTTGCGGCCAAGAGCGGCGTCTACCACTCCCGCGCCGGCAATGGGATTTGCCATCAGGTACACCTGGAGCGGTTTGGCAAGCCCGGTGCGACGCTGCTGGGCAGCGACTCGCACACTCCGACCGGCGGCGGAATCGGCATGGTCGCGATCGGGGCCGGTGGCCTCGATGTGGCGGTGGCGATGGCGGGCGGGCCTTTCTATCTGACGTGTCCGAAGGTGCTGGGCGTCAAGTTGACGGGCCGATTGAACGACTGGGTTGCGGCCAAGGACGTAATCCTCAAGCTCTTGAGCATCTTGAGCACGAAGGGCAACGTGGGCTGGGCGGTCGAATACTTCGGTCCCGGCGTCCGTACGCTGAGCGTCCCGCAGAGAGCGACGATCACGAACATGGGCGCCGAGCTGGGCGTCACGACGAGCCTGTTCGGCAGCGACGAACAGACGCGGGCCTTCCTCATTGCCCAAAAGCGAGGGAAGGACTATCAGCCCTTGCAGGCCGATGCGGACGCCGAGTACGACCGGGTCATCGAGATCGACCTGTCGCAGCTCGAACCGCTGGCGGCCTGTCCCTCGTCGCCGGACAACGTCAAGACGGTTCGCGAAATCGCCGGGACCAAGGTCGGCCAGGTCGCGATCGGCAGTTGCACGAATTCGAGCTACACCGATCTGATGATGGTCGCCCAGGTTCTCAAGGCTCGTCGCGTCCACCCGATGGTCGAGCTTGGCATCTCGCCAGGCAGCCGGGAAGTGCTGAATATGCTGGCCCGCAACGGCGCGCTGGCCGATCTGATCGCCGCCGGGGCGAGGATTCTCGAATCGGGCTGCGGGCCGTGCATCGGACAGGGCTTTTCGCCCGCCGACGACGTAGTGAGCCTGCGGACGTTCAATCGCAACTTCGCCGGCCGAACAGGAACCAAGGGCGACCGGGCTTATCTGGTCAGCCCCGAGACCGCCGTCGCGGCGGCTTTGACGGGCGAGATCACCGATCCGCGCGACTTGTCCGAACGAAGGGGCATTGCGTTTGCGAGGATCGAGATGCCCGCCGAGTTCCACATCGACGACAGCATGATCGAGCCGCCTCTGGACGAAACACACGCGAAGAAGGCCCAAGTGCTGCGGGGCCGCACGATCGTCGTGCCCGAGGCGCCGCCGGCGCTTCAGAAGAAGCTCGACGGCCAGGTCCTGCTCAAGTGCGGCGACAAGATCACGACCGACCACATCATGCCCGCCGGAACGTTCCTGAAGCTGCGCTCGAACGTGCCCGAGTACGCGAAGGTGGTGTTCAACTGCTTCAACGAGCCGGGCTCTCCGACGTTTGCCGAGCGGGCGCTGGCGCTCAAGGCCAAGGGCATTGCCGGCATCATCGTCGCCGGCGAGAGCTATGGACAGGGCTCGTCGCGCGAGCACGCGGCGCTGTGCCCGATGTACCTGGGCGTCCGCGCGGTCATCGCCAAGACGATCGAACGAATCCACCGCGCCAATCTGATCAACTTCTGCATCGTTCCGATCCGATTCGCCGATCCGGCCGATTACGACAAGCTCGAAGCGGGCGATGCGCTGGTGATCGACGATCTGATCGGCGCGGTGAGGAGCGCCCAGACCGTCAAGGTTGTACGCAAGAGCGATGGCTTCGAGTTCGTCGGCAATCTGGAGCTGTCGAGCCGGGATCGCGAAGTCCTGCTGGCCGCGGGCCTGCTGAGCTACACGCGAGAAAAGGCCCATGCGTGAGCGAACGATCAGCGTCTTCGGCACAGCGCGGGCCCGCGCGGGCGAGCCGGTGTTTGCCTTGGCCGAGCAGTTGGGCCGGACGCTGGCGCAGGCGGGTTTTGCGGTTGCCAATGGAGGCTACGGCGGTACCATGCTGGCGACGGCCAAAGGCGCCCGCGAAGCCGGCGGAACGGTGATCGGCGTGACCTGCTCGGCGTTCAAGAACAGCGTCGCCAATGAGTTCGTCAGCGAGCAGGTGACGACCGCTTCGCTGGACGAGCGGCTCGACACGCTGGTCCGCCTGGGCATGGGCTACGTCGTTCTGCCGGGCGGGACCGGGACGCTGCTGGAGCTGGCGAAGGTCTGGGAGCTGAAGAACAAGAAGTTCTTCGACCGGGCCAGGCCAATCGTGCTGTTGGGGGATTTCTGGAGGCCTCTGGTCGACCTGGTCTGCCGGGACGATCCGCGCAGCGCCGAACAGTTGAGTTTCGCCGCGAGGCCGGCCGATGCGGTCGAACGCATTACAGAAGCTCTTGGGGATTGACCCGAGGATACGAAGATGAGGACGAAACGGATGAATGTCTCAAGGATGGTTCTTGGCGTGGTCCTGCTGGTGGGGATTTCGGCGAATGCGGCCGAGACCTCGACCGCTCCGCTGGTGCCCGACGGCACGGTTGTTCAGGCGACCGACGGCACGCTGGCTCGCAGCGACAGCAACGATCTCTGGCTCTTCCAGTTCGTTCGGGACGTCAACGGTGTCGGCGGCGCGTTGCCGGCAGGCTCGCAGCTCCAGGTGCTGCCCTCTTCGATCCTGGACAGCATGGTTGCCGACGCCAACGACCGTCTCCTGCCTCGCTACCGGCTCAGCGCCCTGGTGACACGGTACAGGGGAACCAACTACCTGTTTCCCAGTTACTATCTACCTCTGAGCAAGCTGAAGGACGCCAACGCGCCGCAGGAGGAGCCTGAGCAGCTTCTCGACACGGTACCGGACACAGACGTAGGGCCCGGCGGTCCGCTGGAGATTCCGGAGGAGGTGCTCGATCGGATCAGGACCCGGCGACAGGCCCGTGGTCCCCAGCGCAGGGAGGCCGATCCCGGCGCGCCGGGACCCCCAGCCGAGACCCGACGCCGGGCGAGAATGCACGTGCTCGTCGACCGGATCGGTTTCATCGAGTTCAGCGAAGGCTACCCGGTGTTTGCCCCGGACGGTTTCGGCCGGAACGTCTCCGAAACCCGCTATGAGCTACTGCCGTGCAGCGTCCTGGAGCAGGCCGAACGTCGTCTCGCCGCGTTCCCCCAACCGATCCGGTTCAACGTCGCCGGGCTGGTCACCGAGTACCAAGGCAGGAAGTATCTGCTGCTGCAACGGGCCATCCGCGTTTACAACTATGGCAACTTCGGTGGATAGAATCTGATGAGCGAAGGGCTGGAAGATCTGCTGATCCTGACGTCGGACCCACAGGCCAAGGCGAGACTCGCGAAGCTGCGACTCGATATGCTCGGCGCTGCGCGGTCGGCGAGCGAGAACGACAAGCAGAATCGAACGGTTGTCGAGGTCCTTCGCGATATCCGCGAACGGGGCGATGAGGCGGTCGCCGCGTACACGGAGAAGTTCGACCGGGTCAGCCTTCGTCCTGACGAGTTTCGCGTCAGTCCTGAGGCGTTGGCTGCCGCCCACGCCTCGATGGACACGACGCTGCTGGCGGCGCTGCGGAAGGCCATCGAGAACGTCCGCGCGTATCAGACGAAGATCTTCCTCGGCCATAGCTCCGCTTTTTCGGACGGGACGGGAATCCGATACACGCCGATCCGCCGGGCCGGTGTCTGCGTTCCCGGCGCCTCAGCGCCGCTGCCCTCGACGGTCATCATGACCGTGGTCCCGGCCCAGGTGGCGGGCGTCCGGGAGATCGCGGTAGTCTCGCCGCCGCGTCACGAGGGCAGCATCCATCCGGTTATCCTCGCGGTCTGTCACGAGCTGGGCGTCGAGGAGGTCTATCGCATCGGTGGTGTGCAGGCGGTGGGCGCCCTGGCGTGTGGGACACAGAGCGTTCGCAAGGTGGACATCATCGTCGGACCGGGCAACTCCTGGGTGCAGGCGGCCAAGAAGAACGTCGCGGGCGATTACGTGGGGATCGACTCGATCGCCGGGCCGAGCGAGGTGTTCGTCATCGCCAACGACGAAGCCGATCCCGCCTGGGTCGCGGCCGACATGCTCAGCCAGGCCGAGCATGCCGCCGACAGCAGCGCCTTTGTGGCGACCGACTCCGAAGCGCTGGCTCGCGCCATCGTCGCGCAGCTTGGCTCGCAGCTCGCGCAGCTTCCCCGAGCGGATGAAGCCAGGGCGTCGCTGAAGCGATTCAGTCGCGTCATCGTGGTGGCGGATATGGATGCGGCCGTGGACCTGGCGAACGAATTCGCGTCCGAGCACCTGGAAATCCAGTGCGGCTCGCGCAGCCGGGAGATTGCGGACCGAATCACCAACGCCGGAGCGATCTTCATCGGTCCTCACACGCCGGTTGCGGTCGGGGATTATTGGGCCGGACCGAGCCACACGCTGCCCACCGGGACGCGGGCCAAATTCTCCAGCGCCCTGACCAGCAACGACTTCCTCAAGTCCATCAGCCTGATCGAATACAGCGCCGAGCGATTGGCCGCCTGCGCCGACGACATCGTCCGCCTGGCCCGGGTCGAAGGCCTCGACGCCCACGCCCGCAGCGTCCAGATTCGCCTGTAGTCGCAGCGCTCATATGCCCCAGTCGAGCCGGTCGCGATAGCGCCAGTAGAACCGACCGAGACCGTTGGCCAGGACCAGGAGCAGGTAAATCTGCACGGCCAGGCGGAGAAACGCCCAGATCGGCAAGCGAGGCATGACCGCCGTGGCCAGAGCGGCGATGGCCAGGAAGAACAGGACCAGGCCGCCATAGGGCAGGAAGGTCCGCCATATCGACTGGAGGATCAGCAGGGGATTCAGCGCTTCGAAGGAATCGAAGATCACCCCGCCCAGAAACGACATGGGCAGAAAGAAAACGCCGACCGCCCCGAGTAGCCAATACCATGCGTCGGTTCGCTCGGTCAGGACGTAGTAGACGGCCACGGGCCAGCACGAGATGGCGACGCAGGCGATCAAGAGGATGGTTTGTGACAGAAGGTCACCCAGGCTCAATGCGCGCGTCATCTGGATATCCGAGGCGCGCCGGCGGCCCCTGGAACTGTCGATCACACAGTGCGCAATGTAGTAGCACACATAGCACGCAAAGACGATGTAGAACGGCAATGTCAGTAGTCGCGTCAGATAGGCGGCGCCGCCCCCGGGAAGAACCGGCCCGATGAAGCCGGCCAAGCGGTTGCCCACGAACGCCACGATCTGCGGCGCGATGACGAACACTCCGATATTGACGGCCCCGGAAGTGCTGGCCGGATAGGCCAGGGCGTCGAGGAACCAGGGCAACCGCGGCTCCTCAATCACCTCGGCCAGAGGGTCGGCCGGGAGGGGGACACTCGGATTCTGCTCGGCCTCCGACGTCACGACCTCATCGGCCTGACTGCGGGGCAGAGGCGCCTGAGGCGGAGCAGACAGATCGAGAAGGTCATTCAGAGTCGGTTTCTTGGGGGCCCCGGCCTCAGGCCCTGTCGGCTCGGGCGCCTGCGGGACCAGGATCTTGGCCTTGCAGCGTGGACAGCGCCCGGTCCTGCCGGCCTGCTCGTCCGGCACTCGGATCTTCTGGCCGCAGTTCGGGCAGCGAAATGTCAACACGCCTTCTCTCGCTCCGCCGTCATTCTCTGCAAGCGCCATCCTCAGAGTCCCCAGTCAAGCTGTTCGCGGTAGCGCCAATAGAACCGGCCGAGAACGTGGGCGAAGATGAATGAGCCGTAGGCGCCGGCTATCAGACTGAGAAGGCTGAACGCGCCGACGGCTCCCGGAGGCGGCGTCGGCCGAAACATCGCCGGCAGCACCACGAACACGCCGGCCATCCCAATCAGGCAGGCCACCAGGCCCAGGTATGGCAGGCACACGCGACGGATCGAGTTGAGCACGAACAGGGGGTTCAGGGCGGAGGGTGAGTCGTGGATGACCATGGCCATCAGGGCCATGGGGAACAGGAACACCGCCCAGGCCGCCAGGGCCCAGAAGATCGCGTCGAATCTGTTAGCGATCGCGGCATAGAGCGCGACCGGCAGGCCATACAGGATATACACACCCAGCAGGGACGAGACGCGGGACCACAGGGCCCCGAAGCCGGTATTGGCGTCGAGCACGTCCGGCGCCCGCGTGCCGCCTTTGGCGCTGTCATAGACGCACTCCGCGAGATACCAGGCGAAGTAAAGGCCCAAGGTGAAACTGATGAGGAGGAACGGCCAATGTCTAAAAGGCATGGTCGGAGGGATGACCGTCCCCACGAGGGCTCTGACCAATGGAAAGCCGATGATCACCGCCATGGTCACGATGCCCGTGATGCTGAACGGGTAGAGCAGGATGTCGAACAGCCAGTAGAGCTTTCGCTCGCCGGTGGGCTCGGGCTTCGGCGGGGGACTGCCGAGCCACTCCAGCGTTTCCTGCTCGCGACGTCGCGTCTCCGCTTCCTGCGCCCGATGCGCCGCCGTGATTGGGGCGGGGGCAGCGGCAGGTCGAGAGGACTGGGGTGGTGCCGTCACAACAGGGTCCCGCACGAGGGCCAGTTCATCCGGCGCCTGCGGGACCGTGATCTCCGCCTTGCACCGGGGGCACCGACTGACGCGGCCCGCCCGATCCTCCCGGACGACGAGTCTCTGTGCATAATTCGGACAACGGAACTTAATCATGGGCGTATCATTTACGACACCAGAACACGATGGCGCGCAAAAACAGATGCGGCATGCGCACATCGCCATACGATACGACGCAGCGCCTATCCGAACAGCCTGTCTTCAACAACCTTGAGGTTTCTGTTGGCGTAGAACATATCGGGCTCGTGCTTCGTGGCGCGGACCCTGATCTGGTAGCTTGGCTCCTGGGGGTTTCCCGCATCAAAGAGGATGAGCCCGAGTCCGAAAACACGACACAATGCATCAAGGCGGGCCAGATCGGATTCGGAGACAGAATTCGGTATGACCAGATAGACCTTGTGCGAAAAGAGCCTGTAGGAACACGCTTGACCGAAGGCCGTGATGAGAGCGCTGATGTCAGTCTTGACTTCTGCAGAAATAATCTCGGTGGAGAATTTGAGAATATCGCTGGGCCTTGGGGATAGAATGCCAACGACATCCGGCGTTCCCCATTTGTCTCTGAAGCAGTTGCCTCCCAGGGCAATGGCCCTGCTACACTCCTCCAACTCATCTGCCAGGTAGGCCGCAAAGGATTCGTAGAACTCGTCCTCGGTATTCTTTCGGCTCGTTTTCTCCACAAGCTGGATGTCGTTTTCCAGTGTCGTGTCGCGGAACTTCGCGTGAAGAAACAACCCCCTCGCCGGTTTGAGTATCTGCTCGGGACGATGCACGTGGAGATCCGGAATTGTCCAATGAAACGAGGCATCCTTGATATTCGGCAGTCCCTGTTTCAGCCTGCGCATCAGTTCCGAGCAGCGAAGACCACCCGGTTCATTTTCGAGCAACTCCACAGCCTTGCTGCAAATCTGTTCCTTCTGCGTCATGGCCGCCTCCCTCTCGCACACTCCTGACTCTACGACAGCTTCTGTCCGATCAGTTCGCGAGCTTTGGCGAGGGCGTCGTCGAGTCTGGCGGGGTCCTTGCCGCCGGCTTGGGCCATCTGGGGTCGGCCGCCGCCACCGCCACCGACGATGGGGGCGATTTCCTTGATGACATCGCCGGCCTTGAGGCCCTTCTTGACCAGGTCGTCCGTCACGCCGGCCAGCAGCGTCGCCTTGCCGTCTTCCTCGAAGCCCAGCACGATAGCGGCCGAGCCCGCCTTCTTCTTGAGCATATCCACGGCCTCGCGGGCCCGCTCTATGGAAGTAGACGCGAGACGGCCGACGATAATCGAGGAATCTCCGGCTTTTTCGCAGGCATCGAGCAGATCACGGGCCTCGGCCATGGTGTCGGGTCCGGCCGTCCTGGAGGCGGTCTTGAGCTCCCTGGCCAGCTTCTTGTTGTCTTCCATGAGCTGGGCGACGCGGTCGGCGAGTCTGTCGGCCGGGACTTGAAGCAGGGCGGTCAGGAGGTCAACGACCTCGCCGGCCTGTTCGAGATGGGCCATGAGGGCGGCGCCGGTCATTGCGGTGATGCGGCGAACGCCGGCGGAGATGCTCTCCTCTTTGATGATCTTGAAACCGCCGATCGAGCCGAGCTGGTCGACGTGTGTCCCGCCACAGAATTCCCGGCTGAACGCGCTGTCGAGTTCGTTCTCGCTGCCGGCGCCGACGGCCACCACGCGGACCTCATCGCCGTACTTCTCGCCGAACAACGCCATCGCGCCGAGTTTCTGCGCCTGGTCCTTGGCCATCACCGTCCAGGTCACGGGCAGATCGGATGCGATCTTCTCGCGGACGAGCGTCTCGACCTTGCCCAGTTCGTTCTTCGTCGGCGCCTTGGGATACGTGAAGTCGAAGCGAAGGTAATCGGGGCCGACGTAACTGCCCTGTTGGGACACCGATTTGCCGAGCACCTGCTGCAACGCCCATTGGAGCAGGTGGGTGGCGGTATGGTTCTTCTTGATCGCGTTGCGGTCCTTGTTGACGATCGCGGTGACGGCCTGGCCCGCGCTGAGCGCGCCCTTCGTCAACGTGCCCCGATGGACGATGCAGTTGGCGATGCGCATCGTGGTCTCGACGACGAACTCGCTGCCGTCGGCGACGATCACGCCGCAATCGCCGACCTGGCCGCCCGATTCGGCATAGAAGCATGTCTTGTCGAGAACCAGACCGACCTCGACGTCACGAGGCACCTGGCCTTGTTTCTTGAAGCCTTCCGGATCGATCCAGCCCAGGAGCGTGCTGTCGCAGCGATCCGTGCGGTACTTGTGCACGTCTTCGGTGGTCGGCAGTTCGTTGTCCGTCAGGTTGGCCAGCAGGGCGTCGCTTTTCTTGGCGGCCCGGGCTCGCTCCCGCTGCTCGTCCATCAACTGGGCGAAGCGGCCGGTGTCCACCGCCAGACCCCGCTCCTGGGCCATCAGTTGTGTCAGGTCGAGCGGGAAGCCGTAGGTGTCGTAGAGCTGGAAGGCGTCGTCGCCAGGGATGGTCTTGGCGGAGGTTTCGGCGGCCCGCTTGGCGGCGCTGCGGAAGATTTCCAGCCCGCGGTCGAGCGTCCGGCCGAAGCCGGCCTCTTCCGCCTCCACGACGGTCGCGACGTGTGCGGCCCGATCTCGAATCTCGGGAAAGGCCTCGCCGAGCACGTCGATCACGACGGGAATCAGCTTGTGCAGGAAGGGCTCGCGCATGTCGAGCTCCCGCCCGAATCGTGACGCCCGCCGCAGGATGCGCCGAATGACGTAGCCCCGCCCGTCGTTGGAAGGGGTCGCGCCATCGGTGATGGCGAACACGAGCGTGCGAATGTGGTCGGCGATCACGCGGAACGCATTGTCCGTCTTGTTGCCGAGTCGCGACGTGTACGCATGGCCGCTCAGTTCGCTCGTGCGCCGGATGATCGGCATAAACAGGTCGGTGTCGTAGTTGCCTGCCTTGTTCTGGAGCACCGAGACGATGCGTTCGAGCCCGGCGCCGGTGTCCACGCCGTGCGCCGAGAGCGGCACCAGACGGCCGGAAGGCTGGCGATTGTACTGGATGAAGACCAGGTTCCACAGCTCGATGAAGCGGGCGCAGTCGCCGTTGACGCCGCACCGGTGGCCCGCGACGTCCTTCATGTCACAGGCTTCAGGACCGAGGTCGATATGGATCTCGCTGCAAGGGCCGCACGGACCGGTGTCGCCCATCTCCCAGAAGTTGTCCTTCTTGCCGAACCCCAGCACGCGCTCGGGCCGGATCGGCGTGACCTTCGTCCAGAGTTGTGCGGCTTCTCCGTCTTTGGGCAGGCCGTCTTTCTCGTCGCCCGCGAAAACCGATGCCCACAACCGATCCGGATTGATCTGCCAGACCTTGGTGAGCAGCTCCCACGCCCACTCGATCGCCTCGGCTTTGAAGTAATCTCCGAACGACCAGTTCCCCAGCATCTCGAAGAACGTGTGATGTCGCGTGTCTTTGCCGACCTCTTCGAGGTCATTGTGCTTGCCGCTGACGCGCAGGCACTTCTGGCTGTTGACGGCCCGCGGCCACTGCGGCGCCGTCAGGCCCACGAAGATGTCCTTGAACTGGTTCATCCCGGCGTTCGTGAACAGCAGCGTTTCGTCGCCATGCGGCACGAGCGGCGAACTGGGAACAAAGGTATGGCCTTTTCCAAGGAAGAATTCGATGAAGCTCTTTCGGATTTCGCGGGCGGTTAACACAATATTTGCACCTCGGGTCAGGTTCTTTCCAACAATTCCGTCCGTGGCGAACGGCAAGTCATCCAGGTTCGACGACACGGTTCGTTACGGTTTGACAACGACAGGTTGCACCCAGGCCGACTCGCACTCGTCGGGCACATGGGATTTATCATTCTTACGCGAAGAGATCACCTTGGCCCGGACGTAGACCTCGTCGCCCTGGAACTGGTATCGGGCGAGAACGCCCTCCACTTCAGCCAGCACGGCGCCGATGTCTGGACTGTAGCGACGCGTTGTTCGCATTTCTTTGCCCTCCGCGTCGGTCACCACCTGGCTTCCCGGATCGTACCCGCGTCGCGTGCCGATGAACCGGATCGTGTAGTTGACGCCCGGCTCAGGATCCACGGCCACAGTCAGGTTCTCGCCGTCGAATGCAACGTCCTTCAGCGTTACGCCGGTAGAACAGTAGAAATCGCCGACGTTCATGGCGACGATGATCGATTCCGGTGTCAACCGGGCCGCTCGCACGACGACCCAGGCCTGGCCCGGATTGGCGGCGCGCGGGTCGAACGTATGATAGCTGTGTGCGTCGTCGGTGGCCACGCCGTACACGATGTCCGATCCCGACTCGGCCGAACGCCTGGCCAGCAGGATGTCCCATATCCGTTCCGTGCTGGCCCGCTGCTCGTCACCGTCGTTGTTCACATAGCCGTGGGCGTTGTAGACCTCGAAGAACCGAAATCCCTGGAGTCCGATCATGTCTTCCGCCGTCAGGGCCCATTGGAAGTTGGGATGGTTCACGTGGACAAGCATGGTCTGACCGGTCTTCTGCTGCTGGGCCAAGACCGCGTCGATATTGTTCTGGAGCAGTTCGGCCATCGTCTCGCTGCCCTGGGGCGGGATCGCCTCGATGAGATTGATGCCGTTGAGATGGGCCTTCTCGCTGATCTCCTCGGACTGGATCAGCAGAAAACGGCCCGGCTGTTCGAACAGGCAGCGGTATTCCGTGAGTGGCTTGAGCCGGACTTCGGTTTCGCCTTTGTCGTTCTGCCGGGTCTCGACCCAGCCGTCGCCGAACCGGGCGAGGTATTTGTCGAACGCCGCCCGCCGAGCGTCAGTGACTACCATCCATCGCTGTCCCTGCGACAGCGCGTTGTGGTCGGACAACGCCAGGAAATGGCAACCATGCTCGCGATACCACTGCACGACCATTTCGGGGAAGTCGTCTCCGTCGCTCCAGAACGTATGGGTGTGCAGATTGCCCTTCCACCAGCGCGGTCCGGTTTCTTCGCCGGCGCGTGCGGCCAGTGTGGCGATCGTGCAGTTCAGCAGGAGCGACCAGAGAAAAACTCTCATCGATAGTTGGCGCAGGATTCCCATCGCTTAGTCCTCAGACTGTTCGCCCTTCGTCTTCTCCTTCACCAGGTCGGTCAAACCCTTGCTTGCCAGCACCTTGTCCTTGATCTCGCTGCGGAGGTCGGGGTTCTCGACGAGATACGTCTTGGCGTTTTCACGTCCCTGCCCAAGGCGAAGATCGCCGTAGTTGAGCCAGGCGCCGCTTCGCTGCACGACGTCCGACGCCAGGGCCAGGTCGATCAGGTCGCCCTCGTAGCTGATGCCGCTGTCGAACATGATGTCGAACTCGGTCTCGCGGAAGGGCGGGGCGATCTTGTTCTTGACGATCCGCGCGCGGACGCGCGAGCCGATGGCGCCTTTGGCGTCCTTGAGCGTGGTGATCCGCCGCAGGTCGATGCGGACGGAACAGTAGAATTTCAGGGCCTTTCCGCCCGGCGTGGTCTCGGGGTTTCCGAACATGACGCCGATCTTCATGCGGATCTGGTTGATAAAGACCAGGGCCGTCCGGCTCTTGCTGATGATGGCGGTGAGCTTTCGCATCGCCTGGCTCATCAGGCGGGCCTGAAGGCCGACGTGGGCATCGCCCATCTCGCCTTCGATCTCGGCCTTCGGGGTCAGCGCCGCCACCGAGTCGACGACGATGATATCCACCGAATTGGAGGCGATCAGCATCTGGGCGATATCGAGGGCCTGCTCGCCCGTGTCGGGCTGGCTGACCAGCAGGCTGCTGACGTCAACACCGAGCCGCTTGGCCCAGGTCGTGTCCAGGGCGTGCTCGGCATCGATGAACGCCGCGACGCCGCCGAGCTTCTGGGCTTCGGCGATGGCGTGCAGCGCCAGCGTAGTCTTGCCGGAGGATTCGGGTCCGAACAGCTCTGTGATTCGGCCTCGCGGGATCCCGGCGCCGCCCAGCGCGATGTCCAGCGACAGCGAGCCCGTGCTGACGCCCTCGATCTTCGCGTAGGAGTGCTCGTCCATCTGCATGATGGAGCCTTGGCCGTACTGCTTCTCGATCTGTGCGATCACGCGGTGCAGAGCAGCGTCCTTGCCGCTGGTTCCCTCGACCGGTGTTGCCTTCTTTGCTTTCGCCATTGGTTGATCTCCACTAATTGTCTCGCTTCTTGGTTCTCTGGCTGCTACTGCAATTCGTAACGGCCCAGACACGTATAAATCGGCCCTTCGGGCTTCAATTGACTCTCAAACACGCGTATGGAGTCGCAGCGCATCGTGCCGAGATCGAAATCCTTGTATTGTTCGGCCATCCTGGCCAGCTCGAAGCCGGCCTTGGTGTTGCGAATGCGACACAGGGTCAGATGGCCGGAGAACTTCCGGGCCTCTTTGGGCCAGCCGGCCGAAGCCAGCTCGTCCTCGAGGTCCTGTTGGAGTTCCAGCAGTTCGGCGCACTCCAGGCCCGCTCCGACCCAGAGCACGCGGGCGCTGCGGCCGCCGAAGCATCCGACCTCGTTGACAGAAAGATCGAACGCCGCGTGCCGGGCGGCCACCGCCTTCACCGCGTCGCAGACGTTGACGACCTCGCGGTCGGGCACCTCGCCCAGAAACTTGAGCGTCAGGTGCATCGCCTCGGGGCGGACCCAGTTGACGTCGCCTTTTCGGATATCCGCGTTCGCCATGAGATCCTGCTGGAGGTCGCCCAAGGCGGCTCGGATGTCTTCGTCAATCTCAATGGCGATGAAACACCGCATCGTGTGTCTTCCGTTCTCTCAAAAACTCGTGAATCGCCGCAGCTCTTCGAGCCTGGCGTCGATGTCCTTGCGGCGGGTCCCGCTCAGTCCGTTCAGCGAGAAATCCGCGATCGTGAACGAGGCGACCACGGTTCCGTACGCCAGCGCCAGTTTCAGGGTGTCGAAATCCGCCCGGTCCTGCTGAGCGACACAGCCCAGAAAGCCGCCGGCAAAGCTGTCTCCGGCGCCCGTCGGGTCCACGACCTCAGTGGCAGGATACGCAGGCAACAGGAACTTGCGGCCGTCGGTGCCGCACATCAGCGAACCCGATTCGCCTTTCTTGACGATCACCACCTTCATTCCCATCGCCAGCACTTCGTCCGCGGCCTGGACGAGATTGGAGCGGCCGGAAAGCAGCCTGGCCTCGTCGTCGTTGATGATCAGGCAGTCGATTCGCTTCAGCAGCTTCTTCAGGTCGTCGAGATGTCCTTCGATCCAGAGATTCATCGTATCAGCCGCAACGAACACGGGCTCGGCGATCTGTTCGAGCAACTCAAGCTGAAGCGCCGGCGCCGTGTTGGCCAGGAAGACGAACCGGCTGTCACGGAACGCCTTTGGCAGCTTCGGCGGCGCCTCCTGGAGGACGTTGAGCTCGACGTAGTCCGTCGTGCGGTCGTTCATATTCTCCTGGTAGGTCCCGTGCCAGACGAAGGTCTTGCTGCCCGGCCTGACCTCCAGACCCCGCAGGTCCACGTTGCGGCCCTTGAAGATCTCCGCGAGGTCGAAGGGGCAGTCGTCGCCAACCACGCCCACGAACCGCACGGGCGCGAAGAAGCTGGCGGCCATGCTGAAGTAGATGGACGAGCCACCAAGACACTGCTCGCTGACTCCGTGTGGGGTCTTGACCGTGTCGATTCCAATCGAACCCGTAACCAGTAGCGACATGGCAAACCTTACTCCGACGGCACTTGCGTGCAGAATCTTTCCAGGGCGGCGTCGATGCGGGCCAGCGTCCGCTCTTTGCCGAGCAGGTTCACCGAATCGAAGATCGGCAGGCTGATCGTGGTCCCGCACAGCGCGACACGCAGCGGCTGGGCCACCTTGCCCAGGCCGACCTGCTTCTCTGTGGCCAGCCCGCGCAACATCTCTTCGAGAGCCTGCTCAGTGTACTGATCCATCGTTGCCAGCCGGTCCCGCACGATCTGGAGAATCTCCAGCGCGCCGCCCTTGAGCAACACCTTCTTGACGGCGCCTTCGTCGAACTCGATCTTGTCGTCGTCGACGAAGAGGAACCGGCTCTTGTTGTCGATGTCTTCGAGCGTCCGCGCGCCTTCGCACAGGCGGATGATTCGCAACAAGGTCTCTTCGTCGGCCTTCAGCAGAGGCGACCGGACCTCGGTCAGATAGGCTCGCAGGTGCTTGAGGACCTTCTCAGGAGGCAGCATACGAAGATGCTCGGTGTTGAATGCGACGAGCTTCTGGCGGTCGAACAGGCTGTTGCTCTTGGTCAATCTGGTCAGGTCGAACGACTCGATCAGCTCCTGAACGGTCATGACCTCCCGCTGGTCGCCCGGGTTCCAACCCAGCAGCGCCAGGAAGTTGACCAGCGTCTCAGGCAGGTAGCCGCTCTTGAAGAAGTCGACGATGTTGATCTCCGGAAGATGCACACTGAGGTACTCTGCCATCGCGTCGATCGCGGGCATGTCCGGCGTGGTCTCGCCCGCGAGAAACGCTTGCACGTCGCCTTCGCTGATTCCGCCTGCCTCGGCCAACTTGGCTATGTCGGGGTCCGACAGGGCCTGGATCGCAGTGCGCAGCACTTTGGGCCGCTCGCGCTTGGAGAGCTTGCCTCCGCTGTCGCTGACGGTCACGGACATGTGAGCGTACTTGGGCAGCGGCGCATCCGGGAACATCGCCTGCCAGAGGGCCTGCTGGCCCGGCGTGTTCATCAGGTGCTCCTGTCCGCGAAGGACGTGGGTCACCTCCATCAGGCGGTCGTCCACCACGCAGGCGAAGTTGTAGGTGGGGAAGCCGTCGCTCTTGAGGATAATGAAATCGGCCAGCTCGGCCGGGTTGAAGGTGATCTGACCGCGGATGAGGTCGTTGACCACGATGGGCTTGTCCTGCGGGACCGCGAATCGCACGGTCACCGGCCGGCCTTCGGCACGGGCCTTTCTCGCGTCTTCCTCAGAAGGCGACTGCGCGGGCCGGCGGAAGACGAATCCCGTCTTCTGGGCCTCGGCCTCCTGGCGCATCGCATCGAGGTCTTCGGAGGTCTCGAAGCAGTAATAGGCCTTGCCCGCGTCGAGGAGCTGCCTGACGTACTTGTCGTACAGGTCTCGGCGTTCCGACTGGCAGTAGGGCCCGTTCGGCCCGCCCACGTCCGGCCCCTCGTCCCATTCGATTCCCAGCCAGCGAAGATCGGTCATCACCTGCCGCGCGGCCGTCGGAGTGTTTCGCTTCTGGTCGGTGTCCTCGATTCGCAGGAGGAACCGCCCGCCCGTCCGCCGGGCCCACAGCCAGTTGAACAGCGCGGTCCGGCCCCCTCCGACGTGCAGATAGCCCGTCGGCGACGGGGCAAAACGTGTTACCACTGGCTCTGACACCCTTTAGGCTCCTCGATAGCTGCAAAAGTATGGAAATCAGAAGTTTACGGCGGATTTCCCCTAATGTCAAGCGCCATACAAAGCATGCCAAATCCGAAATTCGAATCTCGAAATCCGAGACAAGCACGAAAGCCCAAAACCCGAAATTCGAAAGCGGCCTGCGGCCGAAGGTTTGGGACATTCGGATTTGGGTTATTGGAATTTGTTTCGGATTTCGGGTTTCGTGCTTCGAGTTTCACGTTTGAAGTTTGAAGCAGGATGCGTGGCCGTACTTCACACTTCAAACGCCTCACGCTGGATCACCGCAGTTGCACGACGGCGACGTCTTCGGGGGCGAGGGGGATTTCGGCCTGCTGGTTCTGCCAGGCGATGGTCCGGTCGCGGACCAGTTCCCGGCTGGTGGCAGGGCTTTCGCCGTCGAGGGTAATCCTCGCGACGCAAGGCCGGTCGCTGCTGTTGAAGACGGTAAGGTACTGTTCGCCGAATCGCTCGACGTAGATGTTCTCGTTGTCAGCTCTCGCCCCTGTGACCGGCTCCCAGCCGGCCTCGGCGACTTGCCTGCACAGCGGGACGTACTTTCGGAACAGGTCGCGATCGCGTTCGTAGAGTTCCGGCCGGGTGAAGTAGTGGCCTTGCGAGGCGTTGTGGCTGAAGAAGCCGGGGAACATCCCGTACGCGAGGCATCGCTTCATGTACTTCTCGACGAGTTCGTGCGAGAACTCCTCGAAGCGGGTATTCATCAGGAAGCAGAAGGGCTTGCCCTTGCACATCGCGCGTCGGTAGAGCAGGTCATCGTCCGACATGGGCCGCCAGGTCCCACTCGGGTGCCAGTCGGTCTCGGTGCCGAGCACGTCCAGCAACGGCGTGAGCCAGCAGAGACGGTCCGGCGTGGAGTTGGCCATCATCAACTTGTCCATCGCGTGGACATCTTCGGCGATCGCGCGAATATACTCGAATGCGATCAGACCCCGGAAGATCGCGGGCGTCTGACTGTCGACAGAGAACGTCAGCGGAGTCTCGCAGGCGGCGAAGTGGTCGCGCCGGAAATTCAACTCATCGGTGACATACCCTTCCGATGAGTCGATGTACTCGCCATCGAGATCGGCCTTGCGTGGCGGGCCGTAGAGGCTGTCGCGCAGCTTCTCGTTCCACTTGTTCTTGAAGTCGGTGACTTCGCCCGCGATATTCGGCATCGAATTGATACTCCAGACGGCGCCGTCGCACCAGGGGGTATCGAGCAGGCGAGCGGGGAACTGGCCCATCTCGTCGTGGTAGCCGCTGGTCAGCAGCGCCCGGGCCTGGGGATCGGCTCTGTCCTCGGCCAGTTGCTGCGCGTGGGCCAGCGCCGCCTCGGGTGTGCGGGCCATCTCCTTGGGCATGCGCATCCACCACGTCATCGGCTCGGTGTACCGGAACGTGATGATCCCATGCGCATCGTCCCAAGCGGTCTCGTCGGTGCCTTCCTTGAACCGAAAGCCGAAGTCCTGCCAGTCCTTCACCTCGCTGATTTTGGCAAAAGGCATCCAGAGTCCCTGCTCGGCGATGCGCCGTTCAAAGGCCTCGGGAAACAACGCGTAATAGCGGCCTAGGGCGCCTCGAAATCCCCAGGTGCTGTCGAAATGGAATTTGCAGAATCGCACCTGTGCCGAAGGTTTCTCGGGCGCCAGGCCGATATCGTAGGCTAGGAACAGCTCTTCGCTGTTGCTGTTGTAGCCGACCCGAAAGAACGCCGGACGGCGCATGTCGATGCCGAGCGCGACAGCCTCTTCGGCGTTGGCGACAGCCGCAAAGGGATAGGGGGAGAGCCGGCCGTTCGACCCTGCGGAGAAACGGCTGGCATCGAGATACTCGCGGCCCGACTCGACCTCGATCGTCTGACGTGGATTCTGAAACCAGCGGACCGCGGCGGCGCGGACCGCATAGACGAGCGTCACGGCGCGGTCGTTGCCGCTGGTATCGGAAAGGGTGATGTCGAAGAACGTGGCGCCGTCGGCCTCCGTGGCCTGGCATTCGAGCTTCAGATCGAGCGCCGCAGCATCGATGGCAACGAAGTCCGAACCCGCCGCCACGTCTCGAACCTGGAAGCCCTCCCTGGGGGATTGTTCGAGTGTCACCGCGACTGCGTCGAACAGGCACGTCCCGGCCGGCGCTCGAACCACGCGCAGCTCCGGATCGCGGAACATCGCCTTTCCCGCATGTCCCCGCAGGAGCATGTGGAACGCCACAGACTTGACGGGCTTGTCCGGGAAGATGGTTACCTGGGCCTTCTGCCAGTCGTGCGAGCCTGTGCGGAAGGTGGCCACCTGTCCCCACAGAGGCGTGCCGTCCTGGTAGGTCAGGTCGAGGTACAGGGAGTAGTCGCTGTTCCGGCTGCCGCCCACGCCTTCGGCCTTGCTCCAGGCGGTTGCGACGAGCGGCTCGGGCTGCGCCTGATCGAGCACCACCGTCTGCGAAGCGCCCCGTTGGACCTGCGAATCGGCGCCGTTGTCGCAGACGAAGACCTCGCCATCTCGCTCGAAGCCTTCGCCCCAGGGCCGCCACGCGTCCGATTTGAGCAGGTTCTCCCCGCCGCTGCGTTGGTCGAGAACGCGCTTGACCACCGTTCCGTCAGGCAGGGCCGCGTTCTCCGTCGAGGCACCCGCCTCCGTCCCAATAGGACATGCTGCCAGCCAGATCAGGCAGAACACGACGCCGGATTGCAGAGCACTCGGTTTGGATTCCATCTTCGACCTCGTGAAAAAAGAGTTCTTGTTTGTGGCCCTATCGTATCAAAACGGCCGGCACTGCGGTTGGTCAAATTGTTTCCGTGGGCAAAGAAATGGCGGCCGTGGTTCACCTGGACCGGCTTGAGCGTGCGAAGCTGCCAGGTATAATGGCATGCGTGTCATCTGGAACGCTGGTGTGCGGCGGCAATGCAGACGTGTCAGACGAGGAGACGCGGACTATGACCATGCGACATCAGGAGAATCATCGAGACAGTGGGACGCCGAGGATGTTCCTGTGGATGCTTTGCGCATCCCTCGTGTCGATGGGCCTGCCATTGTCGGCGGGTGCGGCGGCACGCCTGGAAGCTAACGTCGTCGATGATGCGAGCGGTCAGCCCCTGGCGGCGCGCGTAGCCGTCACGGACGTCCACGGCAAGTTCGTGGAGATCGCCGGCCGGCACGAGCACGTCGACTACCTGGGCAAACGCTGGTGCTATGTGGATGGTTCGTTCGCTTTGACGATCCCGGAAGACGGCGTCTCGCTTGAAATCCGCCGGGGGTTCGAGACCCTGCCCCTGTCGGCCAAGATCGCCGGTGGGGGATCGAAGAAGGTCGAGAAGACCTTCCGCCTGCGGCGCTGGATCGACATGGGCAGTAGGGGCTACGTCAATGGCGACATTCACGCGCATCTGCCTGTCCCCAAGGTTGCCCATCCGCAGATGCGGGCCGAGGACCTGAACACACTGACCCTTCTATACCTGCCGGACACGCAGTCGCCCATCGCGACGAACCGCTGCTTCACGGGCGAGCTGGATGCCTGCTCGACGCCGGGATGCGAAATCTACGTGAGCCAGGAGATCCAGGAATGGCAGATGGGTCATGTGGCGCTGCTGGGCCTGAAATCTCTCGTTCCCGGCTACCCGCACGCCGGCGGCTCGCTCGAATACTGGAAGAGCCTGCCGCAATGGGACCTGATGCGAGCCCTGCGGGCAACGCGCGCACAGAACGGCACGATCTTCTGGCCGCACATCTCGTCGCTGCCCGGCGCCGAATTGCCCGTGGCGCTGGCCCTGGGCCTGGTCGACGGTGTCGAGCTGATCACCTGGAGCGACCCGACGCAGCTTCCGAACCACTGGGGCCCGTGGGAGGATTCAGGCTTTTCGCAGGCGGAGTTTCCGGTCATGCGGAGCATGGACTTGTATTATCAGTTCCTCAACGCCGGGTTCCGCCTGCCGATCGCGGCTGGCACCGACAAGATGGGCGAGGAGATCCCCTTGGGCAGCAACCGGACGTACGCTCGCGTGACAGGGGCGCCGAACTACGATTCCTGGCTAACGGCGGTCAGAGCCGGTCGCGGCTTCGTCACCAACGGTCCGATCGTCGAGTTCGAAGTCTCCGGCAGCGAGCCGGGCGACGTCGTCGAGTTCGAGGGCAGCAAGACCCTCAAAGCCCGGGCGACGGTCCGCTCGATTCTCCCCATCAACACCGTCGATGTCGTCATGAACGGGCGCAAGGTCGGCCACAAGACGGTCGCGCTGATCCACCGCGATCCGCCCGCCGATGGCATCTACTCGCTGGAGGTGGAGGCCACTGTCGAGTTGACGGACAGCGCCTGGCTGGCCGCCCGCGTAATCGACCATCCGGACCTGCCCAATCGCGTGCTGCCGAGGGGGCTGTCGGTGTTCGCTCACACCAGCCCGGTCTATTTCCTCAAGGAGGGTCGCAAGGTCCGCGAGCCTGCCTCGATCGCCTACCTCCAGAAGTACGTCCAAGGCACCTTGCACTGGCTCGGCACGAACCCGACCTTCGGCCTCGAAGAGGACCGCCTCGCCGCTCGCCAGGCGGCCGAGCAGGCCCTGCAATTCTACAGGGACCTATAGCCCGGTCTACACAGTGTGCCGGCCAGAGCGCACGAGGTAACGCATGCCGCTCCATGTGGACGAATCACGAGGACATGACGTGTTGTAGTCGCTGCTGGACTGGAAATCCCAGAGAGCCCTATCTCAAGTCTATCCTCTTCGTGAAGGACAGGCCCGCTGGCACGCCGATCTCTTCGCGAATTGCGCCATACTGCTCCTGGGTGAGAGGACCGTGAACCTTGCCTGTTTCCACCTCCACAACAAACCAGTGCGTTACTGTCGCATCCACTTTCCAGTCGCGCATCGGGTGTTGCTGTGCAATGATGAAGCGGTTGTCATGGCCATAGGCGAAGACCATAGGACTGACGACATCCAACGCGCCATTCGGACTGGTCTTCCGTACGACGGCGGCCTGCTCAGGCACATCCACGGCCCAGACAGCGTAGTCTCCCACGAGATCGTCTTCATACTCCAGGCCTACGAAAGGACAGCCTCCCGTCCCCAGCACCAAGAGACCCGCGATCAATACAGAGAACAGATGCCTTCTGCGCATTCGTGCTTCCACGTTCCGCATCTCCTTCGCCTACCACCACTGTTTTAGCGTTCATGGACGCGATCGGCAAGCGGATTGTGACATCGCTAAGCACTATGAGGTGTCCGTTGGCACGGTGCCCGCAGGGGCACAGTGACGCAATGCATTGCGGGGCAAACGCCTTATCCCAATGGCTATCGGGATCACGATAAAGGGCGAGATTTCCCTTGACGCCGCACACGGGCCATTGTATGGTGAATATGCAACGACTTGGGTCCGTATGGGGGGCGTGTTATGAATCGCCGACTGTTAATTCATAGGGAGTTGGCCCATGGAGTGAAGGCGAGAATCCCGTAATCCCCGGAATACGAGATGACCAAAACAAAGCCAATTTCGGGGTTTTCGGGCTGTAAACGAAGGTTGATCGCCGAAACGAACCCAATCTGTAGATCGCACTAAGGCCTGGGTTCCACCGATTCGCGTCAGGCTCCGATGGCCTTTGCTGCCGGCGGACAGGAGGGGGCTGGACAGGGGCGGGGCGGGGCGGTAAGATCGTCGGCGGTTCGGCCTTTGCACCCCCAGCAGCATGGACCGGTTGTGCGCGGATCGCGCGGTACACCACGGCACCCCAAGAGCTTTGAGTGATTGGAGTTATGGAAAACGAGAAAGATGTAGTGGGCAGCGTCGGCGGCGCCGAGGACCAGGAGCGCAAGCTGGATTTCGTGCGGCAGATGGTCGCCGACGACCTGAAGTCGGGCAAGTGGAACGGGGCGGTGTGCACGCGGTTCCCGCCGGAGCCTAACGGCTACCTGCACATCGGACACGCCAAGAGCATCAATCTCAACTACGGAATCGCCGCGGAGTTCGGCGGCAAGTTCAACCTGCGGTTTGACGACACGAACCCGGAGAAGGAAGAGCAGGAGTACGTCGATTCGATCATCGCCGACGTCCGCTGGCTCGGCGCCGACTGGGAGGACCGGCTGTTCTACGGCTCCGATTACTTCCAGCAGATGTACGAATGGGCGGTCGAGCTGATCAAGAAGGGCAGGGCCTACGTCTGCGACCTGAACGCCGACGAGACCCGCGAGTATCGCGGTACGCTGACCCGGCCGGGCAAGGACAGCCCTTATCGCAACCGCTCGGTCGAGGAGAATCTCGATCTGTTCGAGCGGATGCGCAGGGGCGAGTTTCCGGACGGCTCGCGCACGCTGCGGGCGAAGATCGACATGGCTCATCCCAACCTGAACATGCGCGACCCGATCATGTACCGGATCGTCCACGAGCACCATCATCGCCAGGGCGACCAGTGGTGCATCTATCCGATGTACGACTGGGCCCACGGGTTCGAGGACTCGATCGAGGGCATCACGCACTCGATTTGCACGCTCGAATTCGAGAACCATCGCCCGCTGTACGACTGGTTCATTGACGCGGTCAACGAGGGCCGCACCGACGATGGCTCCGGCCCTTGGGGCAAGAGAATCCATCATCCGCAGCAGATCGAGTTCGCCCGTTTGAACCTGACCTACACCGTGATGAGCAAGCGTAAGCTGCTCCGGCTGGTGAAGGAAGGATTCGTCAAGGGTTGGGACGATCCGCGCATGCCCACGGTGTCCGGCATGCGTCGGCGCGGGTATTCGCCGGAGGCGATTCGCAACTTCTGCAAGCGGATCGGCGTCAACAAATTCAACAGCACGGTGGAAATGGCGCTGCTCGAGCATTGCCTGCGCGAGGACCTGAACAAAACGTCGGCCCGCGTGATGGCGGTGCTGCGGCCGCTGAAGGTCGTGATCGACAATTATCCGGCCGATCAGGTCGAGGAACTGGAGGCGGTCAACAATCCGGAGGACCCATCGGCGGGCACGCGAAAGGTCCCGTTCTCACGCGAGTTGTACATCGAGCAGGAAGATTTCATGGAGGAGCCTCCGAAGAAGTTCTTCCGGCTCGCTCCCGGGCGCGAGGTGCGTTTGCGTTATGCGTATTTCATCACCTGCACCGGCGCGGTCAAGGACGCCGAAGGCAACGTCGTCGAGCTGCACTGCACCTACGACCCGGCGACTCGCGGCGGTGATGCTCCCGATGGCCGCAAGGTCAAGGCGACGCTGCACTGGGTCTGTGCCCCCCATGCGCGCAACGCGGAAGTGCGACTCTACGACAACCTCTTCACGAAGGAGAATCCCTACGACGTCGAAGAGGGACAGGACTTCACGGCTCATCTGAATCCGGATTCGTTGGAGATCCTGACGGACTGCCTAGTCGAGCCCTCACTGACCCAGGCCCGGGCGCTCGACCGTTTCCAGTTCGAGCGGCTCGGTTACTTCTGCGTCGACCCCGAGAGCAAGCCCCACGCGTTGGTCTTCAACCGGACCGTCGGCCTCCGCGACACGTGGGCGAAGATTCAGCAGAAGGGCCAGACGCAGTGAATCCGTTGATTTCGGCGGCCTCTCGAAGGCGCCGAATCGCTAAGAGGAAATCGCATCATGGCTGCTGCCAGGAAGCACAGAGGGGAAGCTCTGCCGCCGGTCTACATCGTCTCGGGCGGCTCGGGCGCCAGCGGCGAGCAGGTGGTCGAGTCGGTGCTGGCGCAGTTTCCGCATGTTCAGGTCCCGGTCCTCAAGATTGCGCATGTGCACCACAAAACGCAGATTCGAGACGTCGTGACCAGGGCCTCCGGGACGAATGCCACGATTGTTCACACTCTGGTGGATGCACGTTTGAGGCAGCATCTCATTGAAGCAGCGCGCCAAAAGGAGGTCGTGGCTCTCGACCTGATGGGTCCGCTGCTTGATCGGTTGAGCCGGATTCTGGGCCAGGAGCCCAAAGGACAGCCCGGCCTCTACCGGCATCTGCGCAAGGGCTATTTCGACCGCATCGCGGCCATCGAGTTCACCCTGGCCCACGACGACGGGAAGAATCCCCAGGACATGCCCAAGGCAGACGTCGTGCTGGCCGGCGTCTCCCGAAGCGGCAAAACGCCGCTGAGCATGTATCTGGGCGTTCTGGGCTGGAAGGTGGCCAACGTTCCCGTGATTGTGGATCTGCCGCTGCCTGAGGAACTGCTGCGGATCGATCGCGGTCGCGTTTTCGGGCTCGACATCGACCAGAAGCGGCTCGTCCACCATCGACACCATCGGCAGCAGCGAAGAGGCCTGACCGGCCCTGGCGCCTACACGGACCCGAAGATCGTTCTCGATGAAGTGGAAACCGTCCGCGCCCTCTGTCGTAAGCATCGTTTCTCGATGATCGACGTGACCGACAAGCCCATTGAGACGACCGCCGACGAGATCATCGAGGCGGTGACCCGGCGTTTTGGAGACGGCTCCCGCACCGGCTGACCTCGTGGAAACGCACGGCATCTCGACCGCTGCGGTTAGCTGGAGCGCGGGGCTCCACAACACCTGGGCCGCCATCCGGAAGACCGATTCATTGCGGTAGTTACGCCTTGCTGTCCTTGAGGCTATCGCAATTACCTGCCGTCTCCTGTAGCAGGCTTCGGATGGCAGAGGGAACGTCGTCGGCGTGCAGCAATGCGCGTGGGGTGGCGAGCATTGCATCGGTTCCGTTCCCTCCTCCCGCAAGCAGTCGATAGTGGGATGCGGGTCCGTCCTTGCTCGTCCGCACCATTCCGACCAAGCCGATCGACGCCGCCGAGCTGTGCGCGCAGCCGTTGGGGCATCCGGAGATGTTGATTCGAACACCGGCAAGATCCTCTGCCGGCAGGGCCTCTCGTATTCTTGCCGCGGTGGTCCAGCAATCCGCCAGACCTCTCGGACACGTCTTGCAGCCGGGGCAGGCGATGATGGTTGGAGCGGTTCTCATGGCCGCCAAAGCGGGCGGCAGCGGGACGGGCTTCCTGCCGTACAGGACCAGCCCATGCTCGAGATCGATTCGCGCGACGGCCTCCTGCCCCTGAGCGGCATCCGCCAGTTGGGTTATCTCTGTCGGTGTGATGTTGCCATCGGGCAATTGAAGTCGGCATTGCGGCCGGACATCGCTCTTGGTTGCTTCACAGACGACGTTAGGCCAGGGCCGGCGTGCCTGAACCTGCTTGAAACGGGTGTCCAGCTCTGCCTGGAATGCCTCGTCGCCC
Organism: uncultured Pirellulales bacterium; assembly: GCA_964579055.1. Classification (GTDB taxonomy): domain Bacteria; phylum Planctomycetota; class Phycisphaerae; order Sedimentisphaerales; family Anaerobacaceae; genus Anaerobaca. The sequence goes on along the minus strand of CAZOFX010000061.1, from coordinate 4,490 downwards.
AGCTTCTCTCGAACGTGACGGAAGCGTGCGCGATGCCTGTTCTGCCGATCTCCGTGGCTTTCGAACATCTCGACGGCCGCGATGCACAAAGGCAGGATGTCACGGGCGGGCACGTCGTGGTAGAGCTCGATGCCAAGAGCAGGCTTGGCGCCGAGCGAGCCGGCTCCAATGACGCGATAGCGCCCCTCGGGTTGCCCGATGAAGCCCAGGTCGTTCACCCACGGCCTGGCGCAGGCCTTCGGACAACCGGAGAAGCTGATCTTGAACTTTCGTGGCAGCGTGAAGATGACCGGCTCCTGCTGGATGTACTGCTGCACGAGCAGAGCAAGGGGCATCGTGTCGATCCCACCAGCGCAGAACTCGCCGCCGGTGCACACTGTGATGTTTCGCACGGAGTCGCCGCAGGCGCCGAAGACGGTCAGTCCAGCCAGGGCCAGACCCTGTTGAACGGTCGCGACATCCGGGGCTCGGATGTTGTGCAATTCCACGTCCTGGCGAGTCGTCAGATGGAGGGGAAAGCCACCACAATACGTCTCGGCGAGTTCGGCCAGCTTTCGCCATTGGTGCCAGTTGAGCCGTCCTCCGAGGATTCGGACTCTCTGCATGTACAGACCGTCCTGTTTCTGTGGGTAGACCCCGAGCGTTCGACCGGGGACGGATGTTCGCTCTTCGCTTGCCGGCGTCGCCTTTGGTTGGTGCGGCTCACTCATGACATCATCTTTCTTGCAGCAGCGCTTTCAAGGGGCGCGTATGAATGCCGCACTCGCCGCCGCACTTGCTGGTCCCGATCCATCGGCCAGCCCGCTCGTCGGCGCTCACCGTGATCCTGGTGCATGGAGCGCAACCGAGCGAACGATAGCCCTTGGCGTAGAGCGGATTCACGGGCACCTGGTGGAGAGCCAGGTACTGCCAGACCTCCCGTTCATGCCAGATCAGGATCGGATTGAGCTTGATCAGCCCGGGATCCCGTTCCTCCACCTCCTTGAAGTCTGTTCGGGTGCGTCCTTCGGTGCACCGCAGGCCCGTGACCCAGCAGGTGACGCCCATCTGCTCGATGGCCCATCGGGTCGGTTCAACCTTCAAGAGATCGCAGCAACGGTCCGGATCCGTGTGAGGAAGGTCTTCGGGGATTTCGGTGTCGTTTCGAAAGACCTGCAGTTCCGGGTATCTGGCGACCTCTTCGCGCATGAACTGTACTGTCTCGGGAGGCTTGTAACGTGTTGTCACGACGAAGCCGCGAATGTCGGCGCTGACGCTCTTGGCCAGATGCCAGACGGCGATGGAGTCCTTGCCGAGGCTGTTTGCGACGACCAGGCCGCTGCCGTATTGCTCGTAGGCCAGCGCGATCAACTGCCGAGACCGCTCGACCTTCTCCGCGAAGTTCAGACGCACCACCAGTTCCGCCACATCGTCAGCCATCAAATGCTCTAACATTGTACCTTTCTCCTCTGTTTGTCTTGGGTCCCTATATTTGGTACTCCGGCGGCTCCAGCCTTCCGAAGCTCACACGATTCCACAGCCGCTCATGGAGGTAGAACGCCCCGATCTTTACCGCTGTGTCCAGCAGTCCGATCTTGGCGGCCAGATCGAGGTTTCCCGTCAGTGCCCAGGCCACGGCGCACGTCACCACGGTCCCGCCGGCCCGCCAAGTCACCGCCTTGAAGATGCTTCTCGAATGTGTCTCCATTTTGTAAGGCCCTACCCTTCTATTTCGATGGACACAGTAGGAATTGGTGTCAAAAAAAACCCGCCTGTTCGTCAGATCACATAGTTGGGTGCTTCAGCGCACCTGCCGGCCATTTCCTCCTGGACCAAGTCGTCCAGTGTCGTCTGATCGTACACCTCGGAGATCGCTGCACGTGTCCGCTCCCACAGGCGGGAAAACGCGATATCGCCCATCCGGTCGGTCTGCACACGGTCCCCTGCGGAATTGCGTAACCTACCCTGGAAGAAGCGGATGACTTCCCCGACGGCGATATCGCGAGCATCACGACTGAGCGTGTAGCCACCGCTGTTGCCTCGCCTGGAAAGCACGAAGCCGCCATTCTTCAGTTCGACCAGGATGATCTCCAGAAAGCGAGACGGGATCCCCTGAGCAGAGGCAATGTCCTGGATCTTCATCGGATCTCCGCTACTGGCTCGAGCGAGTTCGAACAGGGCTCGCAGGGCGTATTCGCATTTCTTCGAAACCAGCTTCTGTGTCTTCATCAGGGTCGCCAGCCAGCTTGTATGATGGAAAGGCTACGCCAATCTTCATCATGTCAATCGAGATGCTGAATTATATGCAGCCGGTCTGGCTGGATGCAAGCATTTTTCGTGCTGGAATCTGCAAAACGGCCTGCCTTCACCCGTTCCGGCAAATCATAAACACTTATCACAAAAGGAAGTGTGCTTTCTACAACCATCCCCAAAAAAGAACGCCACACTCAAGCGTTTCGTCAGGGATGATCCGCATGCTCTTGCTTAACGGCTGATTTCATGACCGGTCCGGAGGTTTGCCCGGCGGTGGTGGTCCGGGGTGGGGTGAGGTGAGCGCTGGATCAGGTGCCGGCATATGGGCGACGGTTCGCGCACCGAGTAGGTCCGGATGCTATCCCGGCCCGAACAGCTCAGCGAATTTGGCACTGATATCGGCGTGCTCGCACAGGGTTTGGCCGATGAGGACGGCGCGGATGCCCACACGGATGAGCCTCTCGACGTCCTGGCGTGTTCGGATGCCGCTCTCGGCCACCACCGGGACATCGTCGTCGAGCATGTCCTTGAGCCGGCTGGTCGTGTTGAGATCGATCGTCATCGTCGTCAGGTCGCGGTTGTTGATGCCGAGCACGCTGTATCCCCTCGTCGGAAAGCCGATCAGGCTGCGCACACTCAGGAGCGTGTCGGCCTGGTGGACCTCCACAAGCACGGTCAGCGTCAGTTCCGTCGCGGCGATCATCAGATCCATTAGCTCGCCTGCCGGCAGGGCATCGGCGATCAGCAGAATCGCGTCGGCCCCGGCGGCACGCGACTCGTAGACCTGCCAGAGATCGACGATGAAGTCTTTTCGCAGGACCGGCGTCTCGACCGCCTGCTTGACCTGCTCGACGTACTCGAGCCGGCCCTGGAAGTACTTCTCGTCGGTCAGGACGCTGATCGCATCGGCGCCGCAGCGTTCATACGTTTGGGCAATCGCCACCGGGTCGAAATCGGCGCGGATCAGTCCCGCCGACGGCGACGCCTTCTTGACCTCGGCGATCACGTTGAGCCCGCGTCGGTTCGGTTTGGTGACCGCCTTGTAGAAGTTGCGGCACTTCGGTAGACCGATGATCCGCTCTTTGAGCTGGTCCAGACCGACGTGGACCTTCCGGTCCCGTACCTCTTGGCGCTTGTCGGCAACGATCTGGTCTAAGAGGTTGGCCAATGCACCCGTGTCCCGTTTGTGACGGCAGGGGCGAATGATGATTCGCCCCTACGACTGCGGTCCGCCTGCGGCGGACTCGGCGATCTGCACGAAGCCCATGCGCAGCTCATTCAACGTGTTCTTGAGCAGTTGCGATTCCTCTGCGGTCAAGTTGCCCTTGGTCTTGGCCTGGAGCGTTTCGAGCATGTCGATGTTGTATCGCGCCATCTCCAGGTCCGGCTCTCTCTGGTCCTGACCCTTGACCCGCAGGACGCCCAACGCAAACAGCGCCTGGGTCGTCAGCATGTTGATCAGGCTGGCCAGGTCGCCCTCGGGCAACGGTCCTGCCGGTCGGCCGATATCGTCCTCCTCATCAGTGGCTTTCTGCTTGGCCTTCTCTTCCTTCTCTTTGGCGGCCAGGATCTGCTTCTCCTGTTGCGCCTGCTTCTTCCAGTCCTCGTCGATGATGAGTTTCTTCTCGTCTGCCATCGTGGAAACCTCTTTCGCGTTCTTTCCGTTATCGTTTTCGGTACTTCTTCATGTCGCGATCGAGATCGCGCTTCTGCCCGCGTTCGGCGATGGTGGCCCGCTTGTCGTACTGGCGCTTGCCCCGGGCCAGGGCCAGTTCCACCTTGGCCAGACCTCGGCCGCTGAAATACAGCCGAAGGGGCACCAGCGTGAAGCCCCGCTGTTCGAGCTTGACCGAGATGCGGTGCAGCTCGGCCTTGTGCAGCAGCACCTTGCGTTTTCGCACGGGGTCGTGACCGCCTTCACGGGCCATCGCATACGGGGCGATCTTGGCTCCGATGAGCCAGCATTCGCCCTGTTCGAAGCGGGCGTAGGACCCGCTCAGGTCGGCGGCTGCCCCGCGCAGCGACTTGACCTCGCTGCCGCGCAACTGAAGCCCGGCCTCGAACTTCTCGACCAGCTCGAAGTCGCGGTACGCCTTCTTGTTGAACGCCGCCGGACTGTCAAACCCCTTCTTTTCCTTGTTCACCATCCGGCCCATCATACCGGCCCCCGCCCCCCTTGGCAACCCACATGCCGGTGGCCTGGAGGCCTGTCCGCTCGCGAACGCCCGTCTTCAGCCGTTGTCCGAGCCGGGCCGATA
>CAZOFX010000060.1:0-33345 GCA_964579055.1 uncultured Pirellulales bacterium | reverse complement strand
CTCGATCTGCCGCGCCGAATGGATACCGCGCACGAATCAATCCTAATCCGTATGAGAATCGCGGCGTACGCGGTGCTTGGCTGGCTGCTTCTGACTCCTGTGCCTGCGCAAGGCAAGGCCCGAACCATTCACGTCTTCGTGGCTCTGTGCGACAACGAACACCAGGGAATCGTGCCCGTGCCGAAGACGCTGGGCAACGGAGACGATCCGGCCAGCAACCTGTATTGGGGCGCGATGTACGGCACGAAGGCGTTCTTGAAGCGGAGCGGCAACTGGACGCTTGTGACGACCGAGAAGAAACCGACCGAGGCGATTCTGGAGCGGGTCGTCTTCAAACACGCGTCGTCGGACGCTTACCTCGTGGCCGAGGCCTATCGCGGCCGTGAGATCAAGAAGGCCGTCCAGGATTTCCTCGATGGGGCAGCGGGGAAGAAACCTGCGACGCTAACGTGTGGAGCTGATTCGCTTGGCCTCCACGGCGCCGCGGATCTCGTCGTCTACGTCGGCCACAACGGCCTGATGGACTTCAACGTCGCCCAGCCGCAACGCGAGCCCAATGCAGCGGCAAGGCAGGCTATCGTCCTGGCCTGCAAGAGCAAGCCCTATTTCCAGCCGCGTCTGGCGGAGCTTCAGTGTCGGAGTGTCTTGCTGACCACGGGCTTCATGGCCCCCGAGGCGTACACGCTCGACGCCGCCGTCGCAGGCTGGCTCGCGCTGGAATCCGGCCCGCAGATCGCGGACCGAGCCGCCCGCGCCTACCACAAATACCAGAAATGTGGCCTGACCGCCGCCCGCCGCCTGTTCTTCGCGGACAAGTGAACCGGGGGCCCAAGTCTGGCGTTATGAAAGGCCCTCATGGTTGGCCGAGTGGAGAAGACTCGCAGCGTGAGTGGCTGTCCATGCGTCCATCATACAGGCTGCGCAAGCTGCCAGGCAGAGAAACCCAGCCACCGCTTCGCCTTTGTCATGTTGAGCGAACAGGCTGTGTCACAATGATATGCATTGCCGTATTGACGGTTCTCATGCCGGCCGGGCATCCGGCCCCGACGGGAAGAGGGCGACCTTCTTCATTGGGCCGCCTGCCAAGTTCGCCACCGGAGGCGATTCTGTTTGGGATCCCCGATCCGGCCGGAGATGGGCCTACAGGTTCTCCTACCGAGGGGAGAGCTTCGCGACCAAGCCGGAAACGCCCACCAGCGAGATCAGCCGGACCAGATTAAAGCAAGTACTCAACAGCGACATCTCCGCACGGACCCCGGCCAAGCCTCGCAACAGGAAACTATCGACGCCCAGGTTCCGCTTGAAATGGCCGAAGGGCAATTCGACTTTCTCCTTGCGTCGCCGGAACACCGCCTGAGCCGCCGAGGTCTCATAGTGGCGGGCCAGCTTCTCACGCAACGCCTCCTGGCCATGGCGGACGATCTTGCGTCCGGTCGTCTCGTTGGAGGTACAGGTCCCAAAGTGGGGACATGCCGGGCACACGCCACGGCCCGGATAGTACTCGCGTTGGCCCGGTTTGCCATTCAGGCGTCGAAACGGCAGGCGGGTCCCGGCCGGACAGACATACACGTCCTCCTCGGCCACGTAACGGAAATGGCACCTATCGAAGGGACCGGCCGGCCGACCTTGAGCCTGTTTGGACGAGGGCACAATCACCTCGATGCCTTGGTCATCGATCGGCTTCAAGACCTTGGCATTGGAGAATCCCGCGTCCGCGCAGGCTCTCTGGCACGGCTGTTCCAGCGTCTCATTGGCCGCGTTGATCTGGTCGGCGAACTGCCCCAGGTCGTTGTTGTCGTTGACCACATCACTGTGGACGATCAGCCCGTGCTGGTCGTCGACGACGATCTGGGCATTGTAGCCGGCGTGCGACCCCTGGCGGCCGTGCATCGACCGCGATTCCGGATCGGTCGTGTTGACCGACTCCCGATCCTCGCGGCGCAGCTTCTCCAGCGCCGCGGCCACCTTGGCCTTGAGCTTCTGTTTTTTCTGCAAGGTGTCCTGCAGCTTGACCAGGGACGCCTGATCGGCCTCCCGATCGTCGACGGCCTCGCATTCCGCCAGGATCTCCGCGATCCGCTGATCGACACGAGCCAGAGCCCGTTCGCAGCGCTCCACCGTCCAGAGATTGTTCAACGACACGTTGCCGCGAAACTTGCTGCCGTCGACGAAGAGCGTGTTGCCCTCGATCAGGTTCAACTCGATGCACAGACGGGCACCCTGTTTGAGCACCTGACTCAACGCCTGGCGGTTGTCCCGCCGAAACCGGGCGAGAGTCTTGAAGTCCGGCTTCAAGCCGCCGGCCAACCAGATAAAGGACAGATTGTGATGCAGGGCCCGCTCCAGCTTGCGGCTGCTGCGAATCCCATACGAGTAGCCATAGACGAGCACCTTGAGCATCACACGCGGATCGTACGACGGGCAGCCGACCTGATGCGGGTCCCACGTGATCTCCAGGGCCGCCAAGTCCAGGGCGTCTACAAAGGCATCGTAGGCCCGCACGGGGTCTTCAAGGCCCACATACTCGTCGAGACTCTCCGGAAACAGGCATCGTTGCCGACGCTCACCTTGTCGATAGGCCATCCAGGACTCCTTTCCTTATCCCGTCGCCATCATACACACCCACCCCCAACATGCAACCATCCGCCAACTCCATTGTGACACAGCCTGTTCGGTCGAAATGACAATCGACGCCGAGCATCGCATTGCCTCAGAAGCCGTCGATTCTCTTCTGGGCGGCTTCGCGGACGTCGTTGGATTCGTCCTCGTCGGCCGTCAGTTCACTGAGCCGCTCAAGGGCACCCGGTGTCGACAGATCCACCATGGCGCAGCCGGTGTCGTAGGCGAGCCAATCACAATCCCACAGGCATTCAAAGGCGTACTCGTCAGTAAAGAAATCGGGTGCTGTGATCGCCATCGCTTTGGCCGCATCGCCCCTGTCGTAGCAGTCTCCTGCTCCGCAAAAGATCTGCTCGAGCTCCGGAATCCGACCCAAGCCTTCGAACCCAGCCAGTGCGCGAAGTGCGAATGGTAAGCGGAAATCCTCTTTCTTGATTGTCTCGGGCGTATGCAGGGCCTGGATCAGCAGAGAGATGTCTTCGGGCTTGGCATGATGTTCGAGAATGCAGCCGGCTGCTACTTGAAGATACCATTCCTTCCGCCCGAACCACTGCCTAGCCGTCTCCAGAGTAAGTGAGCCGGGCATTTGCTCAATGGCGTCGAATGCTGCGCGACGTACTCCCGAATCGGCGTCTTCGCTGGCTTCGATATACGATCTCACCGTTTCGAATGCCTTGGGTGTGCCCACTTTCCCCAGTCCGCAGAACGCCAGCATCGCACGATATCTGTTGTCTGAGGAGAGACCCCTCAGAAGACAGTCTTCGTCCTCTGCGGACACCTTTGCCAGGATGGCCCGTCTGCTCGGGAAGAAGCCTGTCTTGTCGACGGATGCCAGCAAGCCGTCCACGGACAGCCCAGCCACATCGGCATCGGTCACCTTGCGCACCGTCGACGGGTGATCGTACGGCAATCCAACCCGCATAAAGAGCTCCGCAAGTCCGCCGTGCCTGTGGCAGAGGCTCTTCCATGGCTCGCACACTGGCAGCAGGAGCCTGTACGTCTGTCGGGCCTCTTCATCTGACGCACAGTACCTCGTCCAAGCCTCCGTGACATCCTCTCGGAATACAGCATAGATGTCTTCACTGCCGCTGATCCGACGATACAGCGTCTCGTCAATGCCATTGAGAGCCTCTAGTCTCGCCAACTCATGGACAATCCATGTGATCCGCTCGAAGTCAGACCCGTGTTGGACATACTCGCGCAGAAACTCCAGCGCTTTGGCGCTGCGCCGGTGTGCCAGGCACTGCAGGGTCTCCAAGGCCAAGTAGCTTCGATCGCCTTGGTCGTCATTGTGCCTCACGAATGACTGGAGCGGCTCCAAGTCGATGCCGGTCTTCAGGATCAGGGAGGCGTAGTATTCTCCCTCCGGCCCGCACTGTCCGTCGGAGTGTGGATCGTTCGTGATGCATTCCATCAGCAGGGGCCAGACCTCCCGCGGAGGCGTCTCCATCGCGACGAGGTACCCTTTGCCGCGACCGCGCTGAAGCATACCCAGAAGAGTATCAGGATCTGCCAGAACCGCCCCCAACTCGTCTTCTCGCTCGTTCATTTGTGTACCTTACGAAAAGATTTCGCGGTCGACCTGGCCGAGGTAGAAGCGGGCGTCGTTTCGCATGAAGTTTAGGACGGCGTCGAGCTGCTGGCCGATGAATTGCGAATCGTTGCCGACGACGGCGATGCCGATCACGGCGCTGGTCTTGTTGTCCTGCTGGTCGACCTCGGAGACCGAGACGTTGAAGCGGCTCTGGAGCCGGCCGATCACGCTCTTGACGATGCTGCGCTTCTCTTTGAGCGAACCGATCCCGTGCATGTACATCTGAGCCGTCATCGTTCCGACCAGCATATCCCGACTCCCAGCGCCGAGCGGCGGCGCTCGGGCGACCCGTTGTTCCGTTTGCGTCCACGGCCAAGATAGCAGGGCCGTTTGCGGCGGTCAACCAAGGGACGGGCCGGCGGTGGCAAACTCGAAATCCGAAACACGAAATCCGAGACAAACCCAAAGTACGAACTCCCAATGCTCCAAACCCTAACGGCGCCAGCAGGTCAGCGGGACACGGCGGTTTGGGATTTCTGATTTTGACATTCGAGCTTGTTTCGTGTTTCGGATTTGCGCGGCATGCCGGCATAACTCCCGTCTGGGCGGCGGGAATTTTGGCAGGTCGGCGGGGCTTGCCGAGGCGCGGGCGGATGGGTATAATGCCGGCTTATGTTCCCCTAAGGAAAGATGATTATGGGCGATAAGTTTGTCAGGGCGATCTTCCCCGGCTCGTTCGATCCGATCACGAACGGTCACATGGACGTAGTCCGTCGAGGCATGAAGCTGTTCGACGAGTTGATCATCGCGGTCGGCCGCAGCCCGATCAAGAACCAGCTTTTCAGCCCCGCCGAGCGGGTTGAGATGATCGCCGAGCTGATCGAAGGTCTGCCGGGCGTATCGGTCGAGAGCTTCGAAGGCCTGACGGTGGAATACGCCACCCGCCGGCAGGCGTCGGTCATCCTGCGCGGCCTGCGCAGCCTCACCGACGTACAGTACGAGTTCCAGTTGGCCATGACCAACCGCGCCGTCGCGGGCATCGAGACGATTTTCATCATGACCAGCGAGCAGTATGGATTCACCAGCTCGACGCTGATCCGCGAAATCGCCTCGCTGGGCGGCGACCTGTCGAACCTCATCCCGGCCAGCGTCCACAAACGCCTGGAGGGCCGCTTCAGCAGACTCAGAGACAGCCGCAAGTAGCGGCGCCGCCCCTCGCAACGAGACCGACCCGTCGGGGAAACCGGGGGGTCGTTCCGAGCGTACAGACCATGGGGAGAGGGCGTAACGCGCTGGTGTCCGGAGGCAGAAATTGACGATATACTCGCAGACCGTCCTGGTGTAATATGGATGCTGAAATCGCCGCGTTCGGCGGCCGATGCGTAGATCGACCGGCGATGGCTATCCGCGCGACGGAAAAGGGATTTGTGATCACGTATGCAGTGCCAGATCTGTAACAAGCGAACGGCGACCATCCATCTGACCGAGATCACCGAAGGCGTGCGTCACGAAATGCACATCTGCGAGCAATGCGCCGCCGAGCAGGGGATCGCCGCGCAGAGCCAGATGTCGATCAACGACCTGCTCAGCAACCTGCTCGCTTCGCAGCCCTCGGACGACGAGTTGCTGGGCGGGGCCGATGAGGTCTCGGCCTGCCCCTACTGCGGCTTCACGCTGGACCGCCTTCAGAAGGAGGGAACCCTCGGCTGTCCGCACGACTACGAGGTCTTCCAGCATTCGCTGCTGCCTCTGATCCAGCACGCCCACAACGGCTGCTCCACGCACTGCGGCAAAGTCCCGTCGAAGGTGCCTCAAGAGACGAAGAAGCTGGTGGAGCTGTCGAGCCTGCGTCAGGAGTTGGAGAAGGCCGTCCGCGAAGAAGACTACGAACGGGCCGCTGAACTGCGCGACCGGATGAAGCAGCAGGAATAACATGGGGTGCGATCCTCGGGATGCGGGGTTCACGGGTGATTACCATGAAGCTTACGGATATCAGCAACGATATCAACGACTGGTTCAGTGGTTCCGGTCCGCTGGCGGACATTGTCGTCTCGTCGCGGATTCGCCTGGCGCGAAATCTGGCGGGCCACAAATTCCTGCACAGTTGCTCGGTCGAAGAGAAATCCAAGATTCTCGAGCAGCTCAAAGCGGTCTTGATGTCGCTGAACCTGGGCGATGAAGTCTTCTATTTCAGCGTGGACCAGGCGCCGGCGCTGAGCCGGAGCTTCCTGGTCGAGCGTCACCTGATCAGCCGGCACCACGCGATGGCCAAAGGCCCGCGTGGAGTGGTCATCGCGCGGCGGGAGTTCTTCACCGCCATGATCAACGAGGAGGATCACCTGCGCCTCCAGGTGCTCAAGCCCGGCTGTCAGCTCGCCGCGTGTGCCGACCAGATCGACCGGATCGACGACGATATCGAAAAGCAGGTGGACTACGCATTCAACCCGCGTCTGGGCTATCTGACCGCCTGCCCGACCAACCTCGGCACCGGGATTCGGGTCTCCGTGATGCTTCACATGCCCGCGCTGAAGATGACCGGGCAGATCGAGAAGTTTCTCGCGGCCGCCAAGGACATGAACCTGGCGGTACGCGGCCTGTTCGGCGAGGGCAGCGAGGCGACGAGCGATCTGTACCAGATCTCCAACCAGGTCACGCTGGGCGTCAGCGAGCGGGCGATCGTGTCCAATTTTGAGAGTTCGATCATCCCGGAGATGGTGGAATACGAGAAGATCGCACGCCGGCAACTGCTGGCCAAACAGGTGGATGTGCTCGACGACAAGATCTCGCGGGCCACGGCGCTGCTTCAGAATGCCAACCTGATCAGCTCGCAGGAGGCCTTGTCTCTGCTGAGCCACCTGCGGCTCGGACTGAACATGCGAGAGCACATGCAAGCCTCGACGCCGGCGATCGATCGGCTCTGCGCGCTGAAGAATCAGAGCGAAGGGGCCGACCCCGACCGGGGCCTGTCCATCCGCACGATCAACCGCCTGTTCATGCTGACCCTTCCCGCACACCTGCAACTGAACTACGGCAAGTCGCTCGACGCGGCCCATCGCGATGCCCTGCGGGCCAAGATCATTCGGCAGGCGCTGCACCAATCGACGTAGGCGCCACAGCGCGACGCTTGGAGCCCGACGGGACAGAGCCGGGCGAAAACTCCGCCGCCGCCATGTTTCAGTATTCGTTGTTCAGGAAGCGGATCAGCTCATCCGGGACGTAATCGCTGGCGAAAACGAGGATGTCATTGACTTCCGCCTTCGTCAGGTCGGCGGCGATCTGCTGATTGTTGATATCGACGTTCACGATGATCCCGTACTTTAAGTCTTCGGCCGGCACTGCCTCGTTCCGCCGGACCGCGCGCTGAAGGTACGTCGGGCGGATTTCGATGTTGACATTTTTACCCTCCGCAGGCGCCTCCATGAAGATGCGGAGGTTCTTCGCCTTCTGCCGCCACAGGTCGTGCTTGAGGCTGCTGGCGACCACGTCGAGCGAGGGGACGTAGCCTGTGTCGAACACGAACTCGTGGACGACGCCCACGCGCGGGACGGTTCGCTCGCCGAATCGCGTCCGCAGCTCGTCGAAGGCCTTGCGGAAGATTTTGTCTTTGTCGGGAATGCTCAGTTCGTGCGGCCGGTCGATAAAGAGCCGCTCGGGAAAGGTGAAGACCGGACCGCGAGGGGTTAGCACGAAGGTGGGCAGCTCCACGCGCTTGGTGTTGGGCAGGATGAAGGTCCGCTGGACCCGCAGCTCGCGCGGGCCCGACAGCAGCGTCTCGAAGACCTCGGGGAATTGCTCGACGAGCCAGTTGCCGTAGTCCTGGAGCTTGGTGCGGTCCTGCTCCGGCGAGATGGCCGGCCGGATGTCCACGCCGTACTTGACGATGTGCTGCGAAACGCTCTCTGACGCAAACTGATAGTTCATTGTCCCCTCTGTGCCAGAACCCTGTCGCGCTGAGTGTACCCCTCTGGCTATGCGGCGTCAAAGAAAAGGTTCCTCGTGGCGTCACGCGATGAGGCGGTGGAGTCGAGTCCGCCGCCGGTGCATCGAGCGGTGGTCGTTCGAGCGGGCCGCTACGACGAATGGCGGATGGCGGCGGCGATCACTTCGGAGGGGCCGGCCTTGGACAGAAAGACCTCGGCGCCGGCCTTGAGCATGCGCTCGCGGGTCGTGTCCTCTTCGAGCATCGACAGCGCCACCACCCGCACGCGCGGCCACTGGGTTCTGATCTGGCGCGTGGCCTCCTCTCCGTCGATGATCGGCATGACCACGTCCATGACCACGACGTCGGGTCTCAGTTGGCCCGTCAGGGCGATGGCGTCCCGCCCGTTTCCGGCCTGTCCCACCACCTCGATATCCGGCTCCTCCTCGAGCAGGGCGGCCAGTCCATCGCGCATCACCTTGTGGTCGTCTACCAGCAGAATGCGGAAGCGTTGTCTGATGGCGGACATGTCTCTGGCCGGCTGCGTGGCCGGCCGGAACGGAATCGACAAGATCGGCGCGCCGGTCTTCTGGCCGGCGGTCTCGTCCGGCACGCTCAGCGGGATGGTCAGAACGAAGCGACTGCCCCGGCCGGGAACGCTCTGAACCGTCAGGAAGCCCCCGATAAACTGGACGCGCTCGCGAATGTTGAAAAGACCGAACCCGTTCTGACCGGCTACGTCCAGACGCTCCGCCTCGAACCCGCGCCCTTTGTCCAAGACCGCCAGGCGGATGGACTGCTCTTGCCGCTGGACCACGATCGCGGCCCGTCTGACGTTGGCGTGTTTGACGACGTTGAAGAGCAGCTCGCGCACGGCTTTGTAGACGAAGGTCTTGAGCGTCTGCGAACGGAGGTCTACCCCGGCGCCGATCCACAGTCTGACCTTCAGGCCGCATGTCGTATGTACCTGCTCGATGAGCCACTGGAGCACTTCGCGAAGGTCCCCGTGATGCAGCACCGGCGGGCTGAGCTCATGGGACAGCCCCCGCGATTTTTGAATGGACTCAGCGATCAAGCTGGTGGTTTCGTCGACGAGTTCACGGATCTCCGGCGTGCCTTTGAGCTTTCTGGCGAGGATATTGAGCCGCAGTTTGGACCCGACCAGCAGTTGCTGAAGGTCGTCGTGAAGCAGTTCGGCCAGACGCCGACGTTCTCGATCTTCGGCTTCCGACAGCTCGGCCGTCAGTCTCTGAAGCTGCGACGTTCGTTTCTCCAGCTCCCGCATTGTCTCTTGGCGCGCTGTCACATCCTGGAGGTTCAGCACAAGGAACTGGACGTCGCCCGCGTCGTCCAGCAGGGGGGTCAGTTGCCAGTTCCAGTAGCTGACGCCGCGTTCCGGGTGCTTGGGGTAGACGAACGGTTTGGCCAGGGCGTGGTACGACTGCTTCGTCCGGACCACCTCTTCGAAAATCCCCTGATTCTCCGCGTTTGGATACAGCCCGAAATGGTTCTTGCCTACGAAGTCTTCGGGTGTTCTGTCGTCCACTTTGGCGTAGGCATCGTTAACCTGAACGAAGTTGAACTGGCGATCCATGAACGCCAGCGGCGTGATGGTATGCCGGAAGAAGCCCTCCAGCAGTCGCGACCGTTCGCGAAGGCTCTTCTCTGCCAGGCGGCGCCGCGCCACCTCCTCCTGGAGTCGGTTCACTGTATTGCCCAACTCCTCCGTCTGGGCGCGGACCTCTTCCTCCAACTGCTCGTTCAAACGGCGTAGCTCCGCCTCCATCTCCTTTCGCCGCGTCACGTCGTAGAGCACGCCGATCATGCGGACGCCCTGATTCGGCTCGTTGCGAATGACCCTGCCCCGCGAGGCGAGCCAGGTGATCTTCCGGTCGGGACGAACCACACGAAACTCGATCTGGAAGTCGCCGGCGGTAGCCAGGACATCCTGCATCTGAACCGGTAGTCTTTCCCGATCGGCCGGATGCACGTGCTCGAAAAACGCCGCGGCCCCAGGCGCCCTCTGTGGATCGGCGCCGATCAGTTCGTACACGCGCTCGTCCCAGAAGCCGTCCTCGTTCTGAACATCCCATTCCCAAAGACCCATCCGGCCGCTCTCCAGGGCCATGCGCAGCCGCTGCTCGTTCTCTTGCAGGATCTGCTCGGTCCGCTTGCGGTCGGTGATGTCCTGGGTGATCCCAAAACCGCCCAGCAGCTTGCCTTCCTCGTCGAATTCCAGGTACGCCTTCTCTCGTACCCATTTGGTTTGCCCGTCGACCACGATGCGATGCTCGATATCGTAGGGGGCACCCCGCAGGCCCGCATTCCACTGCGTTTCGACGTATAGCCGGTCGTCCGGGTGCACGATCGCCAGAAACGTCTCGTAGCTCATCGGCGTGCCTTTGGGCACGCCGAAGATGCGGTGGTTCTCGTCCGACCACGTCAAGACGTCGCGCCGTACGTCCAGGCGCCAACTGCCGATCTGTCCCACTGCCTGGGCCCGGGCCATGTCTTCGCGGCTTCGGCGCAGCGCCGCCTCGGCCTCTTTGATGTCCTGGATGTCTGTGTTGCTGCCGAACCATTTGATGATCCGTCCGGCTTCGTCGCGCAGCGGAACGGCCAGCGTGTGGAACCAGCGGTACGCTCCATCGTGACGGCGGATGCGAAACTCAAGCCGGAAATCGGCGCCTCGAGCTGCGGTTGCCTTCCACATCGTCACGACGCGATCGCGGTCGTCAGGATGGAGTTGTTCTATCCAGCCGTAACCCAATTGGGCGGCCTCCGGCTTGCCGGTATAGGCCACCCACTGCGGGCTGAGGTAATCGCAGGGACCATCGGCCTGACACGTCCAGACCAGTTGCGGCAAGGACTCGGCCACCTGGCGGAACCGTCGTTCGCTGTCCCGCACGGCTTCCTCGGCGCGCTTGCGCTCGGTGATGTCGATACAGATGCCGGTCATACGCTCCGGCTTGGCGTCGCGGCCATAAGTGGTATTGCCGAGAGCATTGATCCATCGCACCTGGCCCAAGGGGAGCACGATCCGGTATTCGCTGTCGAGCGGCGTGTGCTGGTTGATGGCCTCCTTGATTCGCTGATGGGCAACGTGTCTGTCTCCCGGATGCAGCACGTTGGTCCAGGAGTCAAGACTGGCCTCCGTCTTCTCGGGATCCAGGCCAAACAGATGGAATAGCTCGTCGGACCATTCGAGTCTGTTGGTGCAGAGGTTCCAGTCCCACAGGCCTGCGCCTGCGCAGACCTGTGCCAGTCTCAGGCGCGACTCGCTTTCCCGCAGTGCCTCCTCGACGGCCCTGGGCTCGGTGACGTCGCGTCCGTAAAGGTTGGCGTACCTTTGCTCCCGGATCGGAATGACCGCGAAGGAATAGAGGACCGGGCCGCATTTGATCTCGATCTCTTCCGGATTCCCCGCGGCGAGTGCGCGCTCGATCGCCTCCTGGACCTTACCTGGGACGGTACGCCCCACCCGGCATCTCCACGTCCTGAGAAGGGCGGTCGCGCCACGGTTGGCATACAGCAGCGTGCCATTCGAGGCGATGCGCAGCACCGGGAACGGGTTCTGCTGGGGGAACAGCGCCAATTCGCGTGCGGCGTGTTCGGCCTGCCTGCGTGCGGTGACGTCGGTGAAAACGGCGGCGAAGCGTCCCGGCCCGGTCTGGTACGCGCGAACTTCGAAGTAGCGACCGAGCGACTGGCTGGGCGCTTCGAACTGCTCGGGCTTTCCCGTCAGGGCCACCCGGCCATACCGCTCGATCCACATGGGTTCGACATCGGGCAGGACCTCGCGGACCGTACGGCCGATCAGATCGGCCGCCTGGAGGCCGGTTTGTCGTTCGAAGGCCGGATTGACCTCGAGAAACCGATAGTCACAAGGCCGCCCTTCGGCGTCACAGAGAATCTCGTGGAGGGCGAAGCCCTCCGCCATCGTGTTGAATAGGGTGCGATAGTGCTTCTCGCCTTCACGAAGCGCCGGCTTGCGTGACTTCGACGGCGGTCGCAGCGGTGTGATCCTGTCTCGCGGGCGGTCGGTGCGGGGCGGCCCCGGCCGACTGTCGGCGATCTCTTCTCTCGAACCCTCGGTCATCGCGTGGTCTTCTGCGTCCACTTCCATCTACCCCTACGCTCTGCCCTGTCTCCGCCGCAGGCCGAAAAGCCATCCTGCCGTAGTATACGCCAGAGCGGCTTTTTCAAGAAGCACAATTGCGGCAGGGTCAAAGCGAAGATCAAATCGCAAAGTGCAATCCGCCGAAGGCGGATGCCGCTGTTTTGCCTCTTGCTTTTTGCGTAGAATCGCCATTGGTTTTCCTGTAAACGCCCGGACGCCGCGGCGGCTCTATAGGGGCAGAGATCTCGATCCCGACTCCGCTGGCGTCAGCACCGGGAGGCCATGGCTTGGAAACGATCGTTTTGCAGGGCAGTACGGCTTTGTCCGACACGAGCTTTGAGAATCTGGTCCATGAGTACGGCCGGCAGGTCCTCAACACGGCTCTGCGCGTGCTGGGCGATGTGAATCTGGCCAATGACGTCCACCAGGAGGTGTTCTTATCCATCTGGCGTCGCTGGCCCAGCTACAACGGACAGACCTGCTGGCCCGCGTATCTGTACCGCGCGACGGTGCGAAAGGCGCTGGAGGTGGCGCGGCGGGCCAACGGGTATCGGCCGCAAGCTCCGCCCGGGCCGGACTGGGATGACCGCCGGCCCGACGGCGACATGCAGGCCGATGAGCTCCAGCAGAAGCTGGGCGCGGCGCTGGCGAAACTGCCGGCCCACCAGGCGGATGCATTTGTGCTGTTGCGTCTGGAGGGTCTGCCGACAGCCGGGGTGGCCCAGATCCTGGGCTGCTCGGGCCAGACGGTCCGCGTCCATCTGCATCGGGCGTTGAAGAAGCTCGCTCGCGAGTTGAAGCCCTACCTGGGCTGAGTGAAAGGTGAAGTATGAATCGCCACAGACAGATCAACAGACTCCTTCCGGCGTTCGCGTTGGGCGAGCTGGACGAGACGCAGGCGTCACTGGTGCGCCGCCATGTGGCCCAGTGTTCTCGGTGTCGGCAGGATCTGGAGCAGCAGGAACGACTGCTGGCGCGCATCGCCTGTCTGGGCGAGCAATCGGTAGATCGGCAAACGTGCGAGTCGGCGGGGCGCAAGGTCCTGTCGGCCGTGACCCAGAAACGAATGGAACGACCGCGCCGGGCCGTCGAATCCGGTGGCGCGAGACTATGGAGAATTGTCATGAAAAATGGAGCCACAAAACTTGCTGTCGCGGCCCTGATCGTCGTGGCCGCGGCACTCGCCTTGTACACGTTCAGCGGCGCCGGCGCAACCAGCGCCTACGCCCAAGTCGTAGACCTGCTGCACAACGCCCACACGCTGACCTTCAGCATCGTTAACCAGACGGGCGTTCTCAGCATGCCGACGGTGCGCACGGAAATCGCCTTCAAGGAGCCGGGGTATATGCGAACCTCCACGGCCGATGGCTTTGTGACGATCGTTCATGCTTCCGGAGGCGCAGTCAGAGGTCTGAACCTCATTCCCCTTCAGAAGAAGTACATGACCTTCGAATTCAGCAACGTGCCGGATAAGGACAAGCCCGATGGGGGGCCGTACGTCTCGCTGGAGAAACTCCGAGCCTTGCCGAATCAGGCCGACGAAGCCCTGGGACCCAAGCGGATCGACGGGCGGACCCTCGAGGGCTACCGTGTTCACGAAACCGATACGACCACCACGGTGTGGGTGGACCCGAAGACCGGTGAACCGGCACGCGTCGAGATGGAATTTGCCGCAGCACCCGGCATGAACGTGATCCTCAGCGACTTCCAGGTCGATGTTCCGTTGGACGATTCGCTTTTCAGTCTCGATCCGCCGGCTGGATACGAGCCCATGGGCGTCGACCTCCGGGCGAACGTCGACGAGGTCGACGAAAAGGACTTCATCGAATTGCTCCACCTCTGGTCGAACTGGACGGTCGATCATACCTTCCCGCCGACGGTCAGCGGTACGGAGATCGCCAAGATCGCGTTCCAGATGGCGCGTGAGGGCAAGTTCGTCGGACCGATGGCCCCAGGCTACGAAACCAACCAGCAGCAGGTGATGTATGACGGGATGCTGTTCATCGGCAAGCTGCCGGCCGGCACGTGGCGCTATGCGGGGCAGAACGTTCCCTTCGGGGACCCGCAGACGCCGATCTTCTGGTATCGTCCGGAAGGCTCACCCGCCTGGCGCATGATCTACGCCGACCTGCATGTGGCCGACGTCGCGCCGGAGGATCTGCCGGACTGAGTCGTGTGTGTAACGTCGCGGTGAATCACGGGCCGGGTCCAAACGGAACCGGCCCGTTTTTTTTCATTTCCGGCATACGCAAACAGCCATGTCCCGAGTGTAATAGGGCATGGAATCGTGATCTGTGGTTTTCCGGGCCCCAGAGTGAGTGATCGGAGGACCTGTTATGAGCGCCAGGCACATACGAGAGCGTCTGGTTGTGGGCTGGTGCGTCGCGATCCTGGCGGCGCCCAGCGCCGTGGGGAACTGGCCGGGCTGGCGCGGCGATGGCAGCGGCCTGTCGTCCGAGACCGATCTGCGGCTGACATGGAGCGAGTCCGAAGGCATCAAATGGAAGACGTCCATTCCCGGCGCCGGCCACTCCTCGCCGATCGCGTGGGGCAGCCGCGTCTTTGTGACGACCGCGGTCGCAGAAGACCCCAACGTCGAAACGTTTCGCGGCGGGGTGTACATGGGGGGCAACCGCGCCAAGCCCGACGAGTCGGAATACGCCTACCGCGTCCTTTGTCTCAATGCCGACGGGGGACAAGTTCTGTGGTCGACGACCGTGGTGCAGCAGCGGCCCAAAACGCGACGCCACACGAAGAAGAACACCTATGCCTCCGAAACGCCTGTTACGGACGGTACGCACGTGTTCGCCTCGTTCGGTTCGGCGGGTCTGTTCTGCCTCGACTTCGAAGGCCACGTGGTCTGGCAGCGCGATCTCGGGCTCCTGCGCGGCAAACGGGGTTGGGGAACCGGCGCCTCGCCCGCCCTGTTTCAGGACACGGTGATCGTCACGGGCGACAACGACGACGAGTCATACATCACGGTGCTCGACAAGACCACGGGCAATCCGATGTGGCGTACGGCGCGGGAGGAGGGCGCCTCGTGGGGAACGCCTTTCCTGTTCGAATCGGGCGGTCGCACAACCGTTGTCACCAATGCGACGCGTCGCATGCGAGGCTATGACGCTGCCACCGGGAGGCTGCTGTGGGAGTGTGCCGGTGGATCGATGATCGCGGTCCCCTCGCCTGTCGCGACCCAGGGGCTGGTGTTCCTCTCCTCCGGACACAATCTGATGCCTCCCAAGCCGATCATCGCTGTTCGTGCAGAAGCGTCAGGCGACATCACGCCGGCCGGCGACCAGCGTCAGACGGACGGCGTCGCCTGGTGGCGTTCCACAGGCGGTCCGTATGTGACCAGCCCGATCGCCATCGACCGCTATCTCTACGTGCCGCTCGACAACGGCGCTCTGACCTGCTACGAGGCCCGGACCGGCGAGGTCGTGTACGAGCGGCAGTCCCTCGGCAGCCGAAATACGATCACCGCATCGCCGGTGGCGGCCGATGGCAGGATCTACATCCAGACCGAGGACGGCGAATGCTACGTCGTCGGACAGGGGCCGCAATTCGAAATCCTCGCCGTCAACAAGCTCGACGAAACCTTCTGCGCTTCTCCGGCCGTGTCCGGAGGCCGGCTCTTCCTTCGGGGGCGCAAACACCTGTACTGCATCGGGAAATAGCCTCCTGCCATCGACCGACCTCTGCCGCCAGGCGTTCGGGCACCCGGGGGACGAACCCGGCGCGGGCAACGCTTGACATGGGTGGGCAGATGGGATAGAATCAATTCCGTGGTCGGTTTTGGCATGTTCCGCCTCGTCCGGAGAATCGCGTGCGGCGTACAACCGAGGCGGAGGTCTTGAGGATATGTCCGGTCGGTCGGTCAGATGAGGCACTCCCGAGCGATCCTGGAATGTTGTCGTGCGGACCAGGTACGGGCGAATGATTGTTCGCCCCTACGGTCGCCACGCATATACGCTCCGACTATGGCACATCAGTTAGAGGAGGACAGACATGTCGCGCAGATCGATTTTCCTTATGGTATGGGTCTTGGTTGTGGGCATGGCCGCCGGCAGTGCGCTGGCGGAATTGATCGCCTACTATCCCTTCGAGGAAGGCCAGGGAACGGAGACCGTCGACGCCACCGGCAACGGCAACGACGGTGCCCTCAACAGCGGGGTGCAGTGGGTCGCCGGCTACAAAGGAGGTGGGGTGCATTTCGACACGGCCGGTGAACGAATCGTGATCGGCCCGATTGATCCCACGGCGGCAAACAACGCGATGACCCTGGCCGCCTGGATCAACTGGGAGGGGCGGAACCACAGCATCGCCCAGCAGGGCATCATCGGCAAACGTCTCGGCTGGAGCACCACCGGCGACACGATCAAGTGGTTCTGGCAGACCAACCCGGCCGGCGATTTTCTGTTTCGAGCGGACTACAGCGGAGGCGGTACGAGTTTCGGGTGGGGCAATGCGCTGCTCGTGCCCTATGCGAATGAGTGGGTTCACGTGGCGGTGACCTGGGACGACGGCGCCGGGGTGCAGTACATCAATGGGGAGCAGGTTTCGACCGGGAACGCTACACTCAGAGCGTCTGCGAACGCTACGCCAGTGACGATTGGTTGTGTGGATTCCACCAATGACGAAACCTTTGTCGGCACCATCGACGAGGTGCGGATCTACGACACGGTTCTGACAGGAATCCAGTTGCAGCAGATCATGGTGGGTGATTACACCTCCGCCACAGCGCCCGTTCCGGCGGACGGTTCCACGGACATCCCGCAGGATGTGATTCTCTCCTGGTCACCCGGCGAGTCCGCCGCGTCGCACGATGTGTACTTCGGAAGCAGCCTCGAAGACGTCGCGGCGGCCGAACGGAGCAATCCGTTGGGCGTTCTGGCCAGTCAGGGGCAGGGCGGACTGACCTTTGATCCTCCCGGCCTGTTGGATTTCAGTCAGACCTACTACTGGCGGGTCGATGAAGTCAACGCGCCGCCGGACAGCAGCATCTTCAAGGGGCAGGTCTGGAGTTTCACCGTCGAGCCGTATGTCTATCCGGTCACGAACATCATAGCCACTGCATCCGTGGCCGACGCCGACTCTCCGGCAAAGAGCACGATCGACGGCTCCGGCCTGAACGCCCAGGACCAACACTCCACCGACGCGACGGACATGTGGCTGGCCTCTCCGACGGATGCGACGCCCATCTGGATCCAATACGAGTTCGATCAGATCTACCAGCTCTGGGAGATGGAAGTCTGGAACTACAACAGCAGGTTCGAGCTCGTTCTGGGCTTCGGACTCAAGGACGTGACCATCGAGCACTCCATCGACGGCGCCGAGTGGACCGCCTTCGGTGACGTGGAGTTCGCCAAGGCAACCGCCCGGTCGGATTACGCCGCCAACACGATTCTGGACCTGAGGCAGGTGGCCGCCAGGTATGTCCGGATCACGGTGAAGTCCAACTGGAACATGGGCGTGATGCCGCAGTATGGATTGAGCGAAGTGCGCTTCACATATCTGCCCGTCCAGGCGCGCGAGCCTCAGCCGCCCGTGGGGCAGGCGGATGTGCCTCTGGACGTGGCGCTCGACTGGCGAAGTGGACGGCTGGCCGCTGCGCACGAACTGTACGTCAGCACGGACCAGGCGGCCGTGATCGAGGGCAGCGCCTTGGTCGAGACGCTCAGCGAAAGCCGCTATGAACTTGGCGGTCTGGACTTTGGCTCGACTTACTTCTGGAAGGTCAACGAGGTCAACGAAGCCGGCGCGGGCTTCTGGGAAGGGGACGTCTGGAGCTTCTCAACGATCGAATACGCAATGGTCGATGATTTTGAGGGCTATACGGACGATATCGAAGCCGGACAGACCATCTTCCAGGCCTGGATCGATGGCTGGACCAACGACACCGGCTCGACCGTCGGCTATCTCGACGCTCCGTTTGCGGAGAAGACGATCGTTCACGGCGGCAAGCAGTCGATGCCGGTCCAATACGACAACTCGGTCTCGCCGTTCTATTCCGAGGCCGAGCGGGTGTTCGACTCGCCACAGGACTGGACGGGCAACGGCGCCAGTACCCTGGTGTTCTATGTCCGAGGCAATACCCCGGACTTCGTCGTGGCTGCTGACGGAAGCATCGTCATGAGTGCCATCGGCACCGACATCTGGGGTACGGCCGATCAGTTCCGCTTTGCCCACAAGAGCCTCAGCGGCAACGGCTCCATCGTGGTGCGCGTCGACAGTCTGGTGCGCAGCAACGAATGGGCCAAGGCGGGCGTGATGATCCGCGAGACGCTCGAACCCGGCTCGAAGCACGCGTTCGTGGCGGTGACGCCGGAGGCGTCGCATGGCGTGTCGTTCCAGCGTCGTCCGATTGCCGGCGGGGACAGCGCCAACACGGACGTGGCCGATGTCGATATCCCGCATTGGGTGAAGTTGACCCGCACGGGCAACGTCTTTACCGCTCAACGGTCGGCGGACGGCGTCACCTGGACGGACATCACAGTCAGTCCCGCATTGGATATCCAGATGGCCAGCAACGTGTATATCGGTCTGGCGGTGTGCAGCCACGATGCCGCGGTCTCGACGGCGGCCGAGTTCTCGAACGTCTCGACGACCGGCAACGTAACGGGTGCCTGGCAGACGGCGGACATCGGCGTCACCCAGCCGGTGGGCAACTCAGCAGAATCGATGTACGTGAGGATCGAAGACAGCGCGGGCAAGACCAAGACGGTCGTGAACGCGGATGCGGCCATCACACAGCGTCCGACGTGGCAGGAATGGGTGATCCCGCACAGCGACTTGAACGGCGTGAACCTCAGCCGGGTGGAGAAGCTGGTCATTGGCGTCGGCAGTGCGACCAGCCCGAGCGCCGGCGGCACCGGCATTGTCTACGTGGACGACATCGCCTATGGCAACCCCGCTTCTCGCTGACGTTTTACGGGCGGCGTTCGCAGTGTGCCCGTAAGGGCATATAGGGCATAGTAGGGAATAGCCCGCCGGGGCGGGCCATTACAAGCCGGATTCAGCAGCACCATCTG
This sequence comes from uncultured Pirellulales bacterium, assembly GCA_964579055.1. GTDB lineage: Bacteria > Planctomycetota > Phycisphaerae > Sedimentisphaerales > Anaerobacaceae > Anaerobaca. The sequence continues at coordinate 14,125 of CAZOFX010000060.1, read as the reverse complement.
GGGCCTGTACGACACAGTACAGGCCCCGCTCGTTTTTGAAACTGCATGCCCCCGATCTGCTCTTGTCGCGGCCGCGTCCGGAGCCGAGCCGGTCCCGAGCGGGGGTTGACGGTCCTCACACTCTCTTCTGTCGCCGCAGCCAAACGACAAGGCTGCTGCCGAACAGCCCAAGCACCATCGCGCCGGGGGCAGGGATCGGGACCGTCGCCTTCATAAGACCGCTCCATGGTCCATCGTTGCTCGAAGACGACTCCAGATGGAGATACATCTCATACGCATGGGTCGGATCAACCGAGAAGACCTCGAATGCAAGACCATACTCATCTAAACGTAGGGGGGCCGACAGCTTTGCATAATCGGCGGATCCATAGTACTTCTGGTGAAGCTTGTTGTAGTAACACAGTTGTGTGCCAGAGGTGATATCTGTGAGTTGGATCGTGTATGGGTCTTCAGGCCAGAGCTTCCCCAAGTCGATATTCAGGTTCAGTGTGTGTCCGTGCGGTCGAAAGACCCACCGGCCTTCTGCCTTAGCCAGAGCACCCGAGAAATCGCCTAGTCGCGTATCGCCCTCGCTTGCCACCGCCACGTGGAGGGCGCTGGCGTAGCTCCACGCCCAGACATGCGGATCCGCAAGCGCACCGCCGGACAGGGCCGAGCCATCCCAAGAACGGACACCGGAATCATAGCCGCTGTCTCCGACAGGGGTTACCGGTTCGGGGTAGTGGGAATAACCACCACTTGCGCCGCCCCAAACGCGTTGTTCGCCGCTGAGCACGGTGAACCCGGCGAAGCACTCGGGCGCGAGTGCGACGAGGCTGATACAGAACAACACAGCGCAGCGAATCGCCATCCTTGACATGATCTGCTCCTTTCATAGAGATTGCGCGGATGTTATCGTGCTCGCTTTTCAAAGCCACAGTCTCACCTCCTCCGTCCAACGGATCATTATGCGGACCTTGCGCCATTCCGCAAGGGGAATTTCCTGGCGCGATTGCCCGTTTCCTGGCGGGAGTGGAAATGAGCCGTTTGTAGTGTGCCCGTGAGGGCATACTCGTCTCGGCAAAGGTAACGCCTCATCCCGATATCCATCGGGATCACCACGAACCAGACCCTGACCCCAAGCCCAAACCTCGTGTTGAATGCGGCGGAGTGTTTTCAGCGTACGGGGTGCGTGGTCCGGCCGGCCGTGGTGCAGACGATGCGAAAGCCATTGTTGTAGTGGATCATCTGGCCGAGGGGGGTCTTCATGCGTATGTAAGAACGGCACAGCCAGGGCGGGCTGGCAAACGAGCCGCCTCGCGTGATGCCCATCGGGTCGAGGCGGTCTGTATCGACCCACGCGGACCCGTCCGTTGGCGCGCCGTTGCTGTCGTCGTGCCAGAGGTCCTGGACCCACTCCCAGACGCCGCCGTGCATGTCGTAGAGGCCCCAGGCGTTGGGCTGTTTCTGCGCGACGGGACGGGTTCGCTTGACCTGGCCTGAATTCCACAGCGTCCAGGCCATCTCATCGAGCGGTCCGGCGAATTCGCCGGTGGTCCCCGCGCGGCAGGCGTATTCCCATTCCGCCTCGCTGGGCAAGCAAATCTCCCGGCCCGTCTTGCCGCTGAGCCACTGGCAGAAGGCGAGGGCATCGTACCAGCCGATGTGGGTCACCGGGTCGCGGTCGGTCTGCACGAAGCCCGGAAAGCGCCAATCCATCAGCGCCTGGCAGTGCCAGGGTGCATCGGGCACGCAGGTGTAGGCCCACCCCTGCTTCTCGGCGTCGGTGATGTAGCCCGTCTCCTCGACGAACAGCTCGAACTGCTCGCGCGTCACTTCGGTTTGCCCCAGGTAGAAGCTGTAGCCGATGGTCACCGCACGTCGGGGCATCTCGTAGACCCAGCCATACTCGTCAGTGTAGCGGTGCGGACTGCCCATGACGAACGAGCCCGGCTCGACTCGAACGAAATCAAACGTCACGCCGTCCACGTCCAGTGACAGTGTGCGAGAGGAGTTATCCTGGGGCAAGACCGCGAACGGTCGCACGGGGGCTTGCGATGGAGGTCGCTCTTTGCCGTGTACGATTCGAAACCCTGTGTCCGTGCCTCGGTGGGCCGCCGGGACGGGACATCGGTGCGCGGACCGGCAGGCGTATGGCGAACTGGACCACGAGCCGCCGCGTAGAACACGGCGCGCCGCCGCGACGGCAGGAACGCCCGGCACGGTGTGGGCGCTGCCGTCGCGAGGGACGCTGCCATAATGCCAATCGTACGTGTCTTCGCACCACTCGGCGGCGTTGCCATGCATGTCGCACAAACCCCAGGCGTTGGGGCTCTTCTGCGCCACCGGATGTGTGCCTCGGGCGCCATTGCCGTCATACCACGCCATCGCATCGAGGTTGCCAGCGTGTTCCTCTTCCGTTCCGCTGCGACAGGCATATTCCCATTCGGCCTCTGTAGGCAGACGAAAGCATTCACCGCTCTGCTGCGACAACCACCGGCAGAACGCGATCGCGTCGATATAGCTGATCCCGACAACGGGGTGCTCATCCGTCTGCTCGAATCCCGGATCGCACCAGCTTCGCCCTCGCACCCATCCCATCTCTGCGGGCGAAGTATAGTGCCACAGTGAGCCTTTGCGCTCGGCGACGGTCTCGTGTCGGGTCGCCTCGACGAACGCATTGAACTGGCGCACCGTCACCTCCGTCTTGCCCAGGTCGAAACCATACTCGATCTCGACCGGATGAAGGGGACGTTCGTCACCGTCGCCTGCGTCCGAGCCCATCACGAAACGCCCCGCCGGAACACGAATGAATTCGAATGCGACCCCGGCAATCTCGATCGAGTAGGCGACCGCTTCACTTGCCCAGAGCGATGGGCTAAACAGGGAACAAACAAGCAGACATGCCGCTATCGCCATAAGCCGACGAGCACCTCGGCGCATGGTCTCTGCCCGGAGCATCTCTGTATCTCCGCCAATCGGAACACCTGAGATTCGAGAGTTCTTGGTGCGACCGTTTTGTCGCACCAACCTCTATCTTGCCGGTCGGCCGTAGACCTCGACTTCGATGTAGTGGTTCAGGTCGCCGCCGGCGTGGCCGTTGCTGTAGAGTCGAACGTAACGGCCGCGAATGCCTTGCGTGTCGATGAGCTTGCCCTCGTTCGTCTCGACGTAGTGCAAGTCCGCGCCCCTGCTCAGGCGAGCGGAATTGTCGATGTCGTTGTTGAAGACCGTCTTGACGCCGTCGGCGAACTGCGGATCGTCCGACACCTGCACGACCACGTCGAGGTAGACGTGCGGGCGAAGGTGGTAATGCCAGACCACGATCGCATAGATCTCGTAGCGGTCTTGCAGATCGATGGTGACGTGCTGCACGCCGGGCCCCAGTTCGACGACGCTGCCGTCGGTGGCCTCCTTGTCGCCGTCGGTGATCATATCGAGGCTTCCCATCGACGGCTCCGAATCGCTTGCGGAAACCGGTTTTCCAGCAGCGACGTTTGTCGTTCCAAGGGGCACCAGGAACGGCGGCCTGGCCCCTCTGCGGGGCCGTTCGAGGTTCGGCATCCGCACATCGGCGGGCGTTCCGATGAACATCGGCCGGGGCAGCGGGATCTCCAGCGGCATCAGGCGGGTGCGGCCGAGATCCTCCGGCGTGCCGATCGGGCGCGGCTCCTGGGGCGGCGTCCCCGTCGTCTGGCTGGTGCGATTGATGATCCTGGTCGATTCAGGCACGCCAAGGTCGTAGATGCTCATCGGGCCGGACTGCGGGTAGCTCATCACCCATTCCTGCCGGCTGAGCATGGCCCCGCTGTCGCTGAGTTGCTCGACGTGGGCGCCCACGAGCCGCCGCGTTTCCGGATCGGCCATGAGTCTCATCCGAAGCCTTTCGACGCGCCGGCCCCCGACGGTGACGCCGGGATCGAACTTCTCCAGCTCGTACGTCAGGACCTTCTGGCCTTCGTAGCGGTCGGTCCGTCGCGCGACCGCGACGTCGTCTTTGGCGGCGAAGACCGCGAAGGCATCGACGAGCGTGTACGCCGCATCGGCGCCGAAAAGCCCCCTGCCGGGAAGTTCGCTGATCACCACCGCCTTGACCTGCGGGCTGTACAGCAGTTCCCGCCGGCCCGCCCCGAAGTCGGAGACCACCACGGAGCCGTCGGAGGCCAGGATGTACGCCTTGCGGGAGGCGAAATCGTTCCACTGCTGATCGGTGTGGACTTTACCGTCCCGATACTCCGTGACGACCGCGTGCAGCCAGGCCATCCTCTGCGTGGCCTGCCGGACCTGGCTCAGCGTGGCTGGACCCCATCCGCGCCGGACCATCTCCTGGATGCCGACGACGGCTGCCACCGCGATGGCGGCTGCAACGGCCACCTTCACCGCAGGCCGGAACGCCGAGAACGCCGATCTTTGGGGCGCCGGCACCAGTCGCGGGCCGACCGAGCGGTTGACCGTCTCGAAGGTCGCCAGCATCTGCTGTCGCAGACGCTCCTTGTGGGCCGGGTTCGGCTCGGTGTCGATCCTCAGGCCGGCGACGAGTTTCTCGAAATCACGCTCCTTCATCATGCTCCTCTTCACCGAAATCGCTGCCCAGGACCTCCCGGAGCTTCCGGAGGACCCTGTGCAGCGTGACCCTGATTGTCGCGGGTTTGGCGTCCATCACTCGACCGATCTCATCGAAATCCATGTTCTCGAAGAACCGCAGCGTCAGAACCGTCTGATGCTCGGGCTTCAGTTGCAGGATGGCGGTGTACAGCGTCGGCCAATCCATCTGCGACCAGGTGCTCTCCTGCGGCTGGGAAGCCTTTCGCATGGCGACGACGTTCTCCATAAGTCTTCTGCGCCGCGAGGACTTCCGTATATAGGCGTTGGCCTGGTTGGCGGCGATCGTGAAGATCCAGGCCCGGAAATCCTGTTCGGTGCAGCCCTTGAACTGCCGGATGGCCGCTGCCACCGTCAGAAACACACCGGAGGTGATGTCCTCGGCCGCCGAACTACTGTACAGCCGGTGCACGCAGAACCTGTAGATCCGCTCGTAATACAGCTCGTAAAGCTGGGCCAGGGCGCCGGCCTGCGTCTTGGCCTGCATCACGAGATCGTCGTAAGCTGTGTGCTCAACAGGTTTTGCCATAGCACCGACCATCGACATACGTTCAGTTGCGCAGCCGCCGCCCATGTTACAGAGCCTCGCGGCACAAATCCTGGAAAAACACGGGCAGACCATCCCCGAATCCGGGGCAGGCATCCCGATGTCTATCGGGACCCATGCGGTGGCTACGCCTCTTGCGGCGCCTCGTCCTGGATGTACTCCTTCACCGGGTAGCGCATGGCGACCGGGATGTAGAGCGCCAGAGTCACCAGCATGGCGATAGCGAAGAACCAGTAATAACTAGCGCCGGGCAGTTTGCTCGAACCATCTTCGTTTTGGATGAAATGGTTCACCAGGGCCGAGAAGACGTTGCCCAATGAGATTGCCAGCAGATACAGGCTCATCACGAAGGTCTTGAGCTTCTTCGGTGCCTGGGTGTAGGCGAACTCCAGGACAGGGATGGAGGCGAGAATCTCGCCTGCCGTCAGGAGCACGTAGGCGAAGAACTGCCAGCCGATGCTTGGCGCCAAGCCTTTGGCGATCTGGATTTCCACCCAGGCCGGCACGACGAAACACAGGGCGGTGACGAACATGCCGATTCCGATCTTCCGCAGAGGTGTCAGCGGGAACATCCGATTCAGGGCCGGGTAGATTGCATAGGTGAAAAGCGGGATCATGAGGATGATGTAGAAGGAGTTGACGAACTGGACCTGGGCGGGTAGCCAGTTGATGCCCAGCCATCGCAGGTTCATGTTCTCGGCTTGCAGCACCCAGGCCGATTGCGACTGATAGAATAGGGCGAAGAACATGGAGACGAACACGAAGATCACACACAGTCGGGCCAGAATCTTCAGGGTCTCTCTTTCGAGCACCTCGCGGAGCACGCTCTCGCCCGCGGGCGGTATGTGCACGTATCTCCTTCGCCCCATGACGAACGCGAGGGTCGCGAAGACCATGATCGCGGCGGGCACGCCGAATCCTACGCCCGGGCCGTACTTGTCCAGCAGCCAGGGACACGCGAGCATAGAGATGCAGGCGCCGACGTTGATCGAGAAATAGAACCAACTGTACATCTTCGAGAGCAGGTGCTTGTTGCGCTGGCCGAACTGGTCACCCACATTGGCGGAGACGCAAGGTTTGATGATGCCCGAGCCCAGCGCGATCAGGACGAGCCCTATGCCCAGACCGATCCGCGTGTGGTCCCACGCCAATGCCGCGAAACCGAAGCAGTACACCACGGAGAAGATCACAATGGTGCGATATTTGCCCAGCCAGACGTCGGAGAGCACTGCGCCGATCAGCGGCGTGAAGTAGACCGCCGCAGTGAACAGGTGGAACCACTCCTTGGCCTGCTCATCGCCCATCACGGACAGCGCGCCGCTGCTTCCCAGGAGGTACTTGGTCATGAAGACGACGAGGATGGAACTCATGCCGTAGAAAGCGAAGCGTTCGGCGGCCTCGTTGGTCAGGATGTAGGGAATGCCGGCGGGCATCTTCTCGGAGGGCAGCGGGGCGGTCAGATACTCACGTTTGGCCATAAGAGTCCTCGGTTCATCGTCAATTCCATGTAGGGGCGAATCAGGATTCGCCCTTGTGCCGCATGGTACAGACCTGCGGCCCGGCCTCAAAGAAGAAATCTCTGTGTGCCACTATCAAAGAGCAGGCAGATGATTTGGAGGCAGCCTTGATTCGGGGCGGTCCTGCGGGTACGATGGTCGTCCCGGTTTGTAGTGACGCCGTAAGGCGTTACTGTCTCTATAGGAGGTATGCCCCTTCGGCAAGCTCGGGGCAGGCTCTGACGGGCACACTACGAACGAGCGCCGAAATGATCTGTCGAGGGGAAAGGTGAAACCGATGAGAAATGCAGCCACGTTAGCCTTGATTCTGTTGCTGTCGGCCGGCGTCCCGATCCCGACGTGCGTCGGTGCCGGGGCGGCCGAAACGGATGACCTGACCCATGTGCCCGACGCCCGCATGTTGCGTTTTCCCGACGTCAGCGCCGAGGCGATCGTCTTTTCCTATGCGGGCGATCTGTGGACCGTCCCCAGGGAAGGCGGCACGGCGCGGCGGCTCAGCTCGCCCAAAGGCGACGAGATGTTCCCCAAGTTCTCGCCCGACGGTCGGCGGATCGCCTTCAGCGGCAACTACGACGGCAACACCGACGTCTATGTGGTCGGCGCCCAGGGAGGCCAGCCCCGCCGGCTGACCCATCATTCCGCTTCCGACCTCGTGGTCGAGTGGTACCCCGACGGCCAGCACGTGCTCTACCGCTCGGGCATGGTCAGCGCATCGGGGCGCTTCAATCGCTTCTTCAAACAGCCGCTCACCGGCGGCCTGCCCCAGACGCTGCCTCTGCCGTACGCCGAACTGGGTTCGTTCAGCCCCGACGGCAGCCAGATCGTGTTTCAGTTCATTTCGCTGGAGATGCGCAACTGGAAGCGCTACCGGGGCGGCATGGCCAGTGACCTGTGGCTCTACGATTTCCTCAACAACAGCTCCGAACAACTCACCAATTTCGCCGGCACGGACGCGGTGCCCATGTGGCATGGTGACACGATTTACTTCCTCTCCGATCGAAGCGCCAGCCAGAAGCTCAACATCTGGGTCTATTCGCTGCGGACCAAGCAGTTCCGGCAGGTGACGGATTTCACGGAGTACGATGTGAAGTGGCCCAGCCTCGGGCCCGATGCCATTGTCTTCGAAAACGGCGGCCAGCTTCATCTGCTCGATCTGGCGACGGAAAGGTCGCAGGCGATCCAGGTGAAGGTGCCCGATGACCTGCCGCAGGTGCGCACCGAGATGAAGAGTGTCTCGAACCTGATCCAGGGCTTCTCCCTGTCGCCCACCGGGCAGCGGGCCTTGTTCGAGGCGCGAGGCGAAGTGTTCACGGTGCCTGCCAAGCACGGAAGCGTGCGGGACCTGACCAACACGTCGGGCGTCGCCGAGCGGGATCCCGCCTGGTCGCCCGACGGCAAGTGGATCGCGTATTTCGCGGACGCGACGGGGGAGTACGAGTTGTACCTGCACCCCAGCGACGGCAAGGGCCAGCCCAGGCAGCTCACGAAAGACGGCGCCGCCTTCCGGTACAATCCGCTCTGGTCGCCCGACAGCAAGCTCATCGTCTTCAGCGACAAGACGGGCAGCCTCTACATCGCGGATGTCAACGACGGGGACGTGACCTTCGTCGACAAGGATGAATGGAGCACCATGTCGTCCTATGCCTGGTCACCCGACAGCCGGTGGCTCGCCTACGCCAAGAACGGAGCCAATGGCCAAGGCAACATCATGATCTATGACGTCAACGACAGCACCGTCAGGCAGGTCACCAGCGATTTCTACAGTGACCGTGAGCCGGTGTTCGACGTCAAGGGCCGGTATCTGTTCTTCTGCTCGCATCGTGCCTTCAATCCGCTTTACGGCGATCTGGACGAAACGTGGATCTATCCGAACTCGACGCAACTGTTCGCGGTGACACTGACCAGGGACACCCCGAGTCCGCTGGCGCCGCGCAGCGATGAGGAGAAGATCAAGAAGGACCAGGAGGAGGACAAGGGTGAGAATGGTGAGAAGAGTGGGAAGGGTGAGAAGGGACCAGAGGAAAGCGCCGACCCGAACGAGGCGAACGAGCCCGGCGACAAGGCAGAGGATGGGGATGAGGATGAGAAAGGCAAGAAGGACGAGAGCGACAAGCAGAAAGACGAACCCGAGCCGGTGAAGATCGACTTCGAGGGTTTCGAGCAGCGTGTGGTCGCGTTGCCGATCCGCGCGGGCAACTACGGAGGCATTGCCTCCGTCGAAGGCAAGCTCTTGTTCCTCCGTCGCGTCCCGGCCGGCGCCGGCAAACCCGGCGAACCCTCCGGGACCCTGCTCTACTACGATCTGAAGGAGCGCGAAGAGAAGACCGTCATCGAGGGAATCGACAGCTACGTTTTGTCGGCCGACGGCAAGAAGATCGGCTACCGGAGCGGCTCGACCTACGGCATCATTGACGTGGGCGAAGGCAAGAAGTCCGGCGACGGCAAGATCGCCTCGGGCGATTTGAAGGCCTGGGTCAACCCGCGCGAAGAGTGGCAGCAGATCTTCGATGAGGCCTGGCGCATCCAGCGTGACTTTTTCTACGATCCCTATATGCATGGCGCCGACTGGGACGCAATCAAGCAACGCTACAGTGTGTTGCTGCCTTACCTCGTAGATCGCGAAGACCTGAATTACATCATCGGGGAAATGATCGCGGAGTTGAATGTGTCGCATGCTTACATCGGTGGCGGCGATATGGAGCGCCCGGACTATCTCAGCGTCGGGCTGTTGGGCTGCGACTTCGAACTGGACACAGACCACGATCTGTATCGCATCGGGAGAATTTACGAGCCCGGTCCGTCGGACGCTCAGCCGCGCTCACCCCTGAAGGCGCCGGGCCTCGACGTCCGAGAGGGGGACTACCTGCTGGCGGTCAACGGTCGGCTTCTGGATACAGCGCAGGACCCCTGGGCCGCGTTTCAGGGTCTGGCCGGCCAGGTGGTGACGCTCTCCATCAGCCACAACCCCGATCCCAATGACGCCAATGACGTTCTGGTCGAGCCCCTGTCGAACGAATCGCAGTTGCGTCACCTTGCCTGGGTCGAAGCGAACCGCCAGAAGGTGGCCAAGGCCACCGAGGGTCGCGTCGGTTATATCTACGTCCCCGATACCGGCACCAACGGACAGAACGAGTTGGTCCGGCAGTTCAATCCGCAGTGGGACAAAGAGGCGTTGATCATCGACGAGCGTTTCAACGGCGGCGGTCAATACTCCGACCGGTTCACCGAGCTGTTGAACCGTCCGACGTTGGGCTACGTGTCCCGCCGCGACCAGCGCGACCTGCGCGTGCCGCAGGTATCGAATCCGGGACCGAAGGTTATGCTGATCAATCAATGGGCCGGTTCCGGCGGCGATCTGTTCCCCTATCTCTTCCGCAAGACCGGGCTTGGGCCGCTGGTCGGCAAACGGACCTGGGGAGGAGTCGTCGGCATTTTCGGCAATCCAGGGTTCATCGACGGAGGCTATATGACCTCGCCGAACGCCGGATGCTGGTTCCCGGAGAGCGGCTTCGACGTCGAAGGTCACGGCGTCGATCCGGACTACGACGTGGAGAACGCGCCGGACCAGATGGTGGCCGGAGGCGATCCGCAGCTCGAAACCGCCATTGCGGTCATCCTGAAGCAGTTGGAGAAGCAGTCATCCGTGCGGCCGCAGAAGCCGGCGTATCCGGACCGCTCGGGCAGACGGTGATTGCAGATTAACGATTTCGGATTGCGGATTCGAGTCGCCTGCGCTAGTCCGCAATCTGCAATCGGCAACTCGAAATCCGAAGTCGCAAGGGAGTGTGTAACGATGAGGCAATCGTGTAGGATTTGCATGCTGCTGCTGGTCGGCGTGACCGTCTGCGGCTGCGGGCCGGACAACAAGGAGAAAGACTTGCAACTGTTCGTCACCAACCACGTCGCCAAGATCAAGCCGATCGAGAAAGAGGCCGCACTGGCCTCGTGGAACGCCGCCATCACGGGCGATTCCAACGATTATGACCTTTCCAGCGAACTGACGCTGCAACTCCGCAAGATCTACAGCAATCCCGACGAGTACGCTTTCCTCAAGGCGCTCAAGGAATCGGGCGACATCCGGGACGCGATGCTCTTGCGGCAGCTCGACGTGCTCTACAACGAGTATCTGTCCAACCAGATCGAGCCGGAGCTGCTGGAGAAGATCGTCGCGCTCGGCACGGAGATCGAGAAGCGATTCAGCACCTTCCGCGGCACCATCGATGGCGAGAAGGTCACCGACAACGAGATCAAGACCATCCTCAAGGAGCAGACCAATCGCGTCGTCAAGAAGCAGGCCTGGGAGGCGAGCAAGCAGGTCGGCCAGGCAGTGGCGGCCGATTTGATCCGGCTGGTAAAACTGCGCAACCAGGCAGCGCGAGCGCTCGGCTTCGACAACTATCACACGCTCGTGCTGGCCACGGGCGAGCAGGACGTCAACGATCTGGACAGGCTCTTCAACGAATTGCACGAGCTGACCAACGAGCCGTTCGCCAGGCTCAAGGCCGAGCTGGACCCGATGCTGGCGGTCCGCAGCGGCGTCGCGGTCCAGGAGATGATGCCGTGGGACTATCACGATCCGTTCTTCCAGGAGACGCCGATGGTCTACAGTCTGGACCTCGATGTCTACTACAAGGACAAGGACGTCAAGGAGCTGGCCAAGACGTTCTACGCCGGCACCGATCTGCCGGTCGACTCGATCCTGGCGCGGAGCGACCTGTACGAGAAGGAGGGCAAGAACCAGCACGCCTTCTGCACCGACATCGACCGGGAAGGCGACGTGCGCATCCTGTGCAACCTGGTGAACAACGAGACGTGGATGGAGACGCTGCTGCACGAATTGGGTCACGGCGTCTACGATCTGTACCATGACCCGGAGGCGCCCTACCTGCTGCGCGAGCCGGCCCATGCGTTCACCACCGAGGCGATCGCCATGTTGTTCGGGCGGCTCAGTCGCGATCCCGCCTGGATGCAGGCGATGCTGAACCTCTCCGATACGCAAACGGCGGAGATCGCCGCCGTCAGCGGCAAGTACGCTCAGCTCAAGCAGTTGATCTTCGCGCGATGGGCGATGGTGATGTACTTCTTCGAGAAGCAGTTGTACGCCGATCCGGACCAGGACCTCGACGCGCTGTGGTGGGACCTGGTCGAGAAGTACCAGCTCGTCCAGCGTCCGCCGCGACGGCACGAGCCGGACTGGGCCGCCAAAATCCACTTCACCATCGCGCCATGCTACTACCACAACTACATGCTCGGCGAGCTGCTGGCCTCGCAACTGCACTACACCATCGTTCGCAAGGTGCTCAAGCTCGACGCAGGTGACACGGCAAGCTATGTGGACAAGCCGAGGGTGGGCAGGTTCCTCAAGAGGAACGTCTTCGAAGCGGGTGATGTTTACCCCTGGAACACCATGATCGAACGTGCCACAGGCGAGCCGCTCAGTGCGAAGTACTTCGTCGAGCAGTTTGTGAGATAGACTCTCTACAGGTTGATTCTCGGGAGACACGATGAACGACGCCAACAACGCACCAAAGGAATTGACGATCCGGGTCCTTTTCTTCGGCGTGGTGCTGTCAATGATTCTGTCAGCGGCCAATGCTTACCTGGGGCTGTTCGCCGGGATGACCGTCTCGGCCGCCATTCCCGCGGCGGTGATGGCGCTGGGGATCATGCGGTTCTTCAAGACCAGCACGATCTACGAGTGCAACCTGATCGGCACGTGCGCTTCGGCGGGTGAGTCCCTTGCCGCCGGCGTGATCTTCACGCTGCCGGCGCTGCTGTTGATCGGCTTCTGGGACCAGTTCAGCTACTTCTGGGTCGCGGTCATCGCCGGCTTCGGCGGACTGCTGGGCGTGCTGTTCACGATTCCGTTGCGCCGCTCCCTGATCATCGAGCAGAAGCTCCAATTCCCGGAGGGTGTCGCCACCGCCAAGGTGCTGGAGACCGGGCGTACGGATGCCTCCGGAATCCGCTACATCGTCAACGCAGCCCTGGCGGGCGGACTGTTCAAGGTCGGCGCCAACGCCTTGGGCATCTGGCCCGAGATCATGCAGGGCGCCCGGCGGATGGGCGGCTCCATCGCGTACTTCGGCTCGAACCTCAGTCCCGCTTTGTTGTCGGTCGGGTACATCGTCGGTCTGAACATCGCGGTCCTGATCTTCGTGGGCGGTGCGCTCAACTGGTTTGTCGCCATCCCGGTCGTGGCCGCCAAGAACGAGTGGCCGACGTACCGGCTCCTGAACCAGAATGTCCCTGCCGGCTGGGACACGTCGAACGCCAGGTATGGAATCATCGATCCGAATGATGCCGCCGCCTGGGACCGCCGCGCGAGCGAGCCACGCGTCTGGGATTCCTTCGTGCTCCAGACCAAGATCGCCGACCCCAATGCGTCGGTCGAAGACGTCAACGACGTGCAGAAGCACAATGCTGCGATCCTGGCCAAACTGGGCCAGCCGGTTGCGGCGCTGGAGTACGCGCAGCGGACCTGGTCGAAACTGACCCGCTTCATCGGCGTCGGCGGCATGCTTGTGGGCGGGCTCTGGACGATATTCCACCTGCGAAAGTCGCTCGTCAGCGGCATGGCCAGCGGATTGCGCGCCTACAAGAAGATCAAGGAGGGCACAGGCTCCGTGGAGCGAACGGAGAGGGACCTGCCGATGCAGTGGATCATCTTTCTGATCGTTGTCTCCGTGGTCCCGCTGTTCATGGTCTACCAGCACTACGTCCAGCAGGTGCACATCTCTCTTGTGATGGCGTTGGTCATGCTGGCCACGGGCTTTTTGTTTGCCGCCGTGGCAGGGTACATGGCCGGCCTGGTCGGTTCGTCGAACAACCCCATCTCCGGCGTCACCGTCTCGACCGTGTTGGTCTCATCCCTGCTGCTCGTGTTGCTCATGGGCAAGGCGGCCGAGAACGGTCCTGCCGCCGCAATCATCGTCGGCGCGGTCATCTGCTGCGCCGCCGCCATCGCCGGCGATGTCATGCAGGACCTCAAGTGCGGCCGGCTCGTCGGCACCACGCCCTGGAAGCAGCAGGTCATGGAGATGGTCGGGACCGTCGCGGGCGCGCTCATCATCGGTCCGGTGCTCATCCTGTTGCAGGGCGCATACGGCTTTGCAGGGATGAAAGACGCCGGCTCCAAGGCGCTCTCCTCGCCGCAGGCCAATCTGATGGCCTCGGTGGCCAAGGGCGTCTTCGAGGGAGGACTGCCCTGGGCGTACCTGATCCTGGGGATGGGTATTGCCGTGGGCATCATCATCCTGGATCAATACCTGCAAGCGCGCAAGTACCCGTTCCGGACCCCGGTCCTGGCGGTCGCCATCGGGTTCTACCTGCCATTCCAGTTGTCGGTGCCGATCTTCATCGGTGGTCTGGTCAACCTGGCGGTCAAGACGTATCACAAGCGCAGTCGCAGCGACAGCGCGGCGATCGACGGGTCCGAACGCCGGGGCCTGTTGATGGCCTCCGGCCTGATCACCGGCGA
>CAZOFX010000059.1:29240-33605 GCA_964579055.1 uncultured Pirellulales bacterium | reverse complement strand
CCCTTGACCAGAGCGACTACCATCAGAAAATGTGCGAAACATCCTTTACACTACCACGGCGGCGTATCTATACCATGGAGTCGGTGTGCCATGCACACCCTACACGACTCTCACGAGCACACTACAAGCGGGATTTCCTCGTGGATATGGAGCCGGGCCGCAGCCTGTTCGACCTGGGCGGCCTGCTCATGGACCTCCAGGACCTGCTCGGCCGAAAGGTCGACGTCGTCACCGAGGCCGGCCTGCGCAACCGCATCCGGCAGACCGTCCGCGAGCAGGCGGTGAGCCTATGAGGAGCGACCGGGAGCAAAACGGGGTCTGTCCCTCCTGGCCACCGGCCAACGTAGGCCTATCGCGAAAGTTCTCTGCTTGCACCTTTCCACGAATCCCTCTCTCACCGTTTCTTTCGCCTCTGATCGGCGCGAATCTGTCGACTGCAGCTCAGACATAGCCACTTGAAATCCAACGGGTCTTCATAGTCTTCGTGGTGCGCAACGATGTATCCACTAGCACCACATTTTGTGCATGTCTCAGGGCGGACAATCTCACCGCTGTTGAGTGCCGCTTGGATGGTACGATACGCTCTGTCGCGCTCTGGATACCTCTGCCTCCGATCAACCGTCCGATCGTAGTAATCTTGCTGCTTCTCCTTGTAGTGCTGCTCTTTGTATTCTATGCCGCAGGCGCGGCAGTAGCTTGCCAGCCCATCGGCGTTGCTACGACAGTAGTTGAACTCCTTAGCAGGTAATCGTCTCTGACAGAAGCTGCACCGTTTTGTGCCCTTTGGCCTGATCTCGCTGAACTCGCGATCGGCGATCCTCTTCGCGTATTCCGCGGACGCGCGGCTATCGCACTCCTTGCAGAGAGTTCTATATCCGCCCGCCTTCCCAGGGGCCTTGTAGAACTCGGAAACACACCTTTTCTCACCACATAGGGGGCACCACTTGCTCTCGATGTGCAGCAGCTCTGTGGGGTATCTGGCAGAAAGCCTCTGGTGGTAAGCTCTACCCTTTTCTCGCTCACACCGCTTGCACAAGTCAGACAAGCCATCTCTGTTGCTCGCGAAGACATAGAAGTCCATCGCGGGCTTCGTCTGACCACACTTATGGCAGGTCTTCGACTTGACTTTCGGCAACGTTCCCGCTTTTCTCTTCAGGAGTCTCGCCCGCATCATCTTCCTGCGTTCGCGGTTGCACTGTTTGCACGTGGTGCTGAGACCGTCACCTCTGCTGCGATCGCCGTAGAACTCTTCGCGTGCCTTGGTTTCCTTGCAGCGGCTGCACTTCTTGGTCAGAGCGACGGCATCGTCGGATCGCTGCGTCATCGTTACTGTTCCTCAAGGGACAGGCTCCTCGAATGCCCCTATACTAACGCACTGGCCGTGTTTCCGCAAGAAGAAGCCAACATCGTCTCCGACAGACATGAGACGTGTCCCCCCCGCTACCCAGCACCACTGGTGAGTGAGCCAGCCTTCTAATGGCGGAGGCTCAGACAATAGCCCGCGTCCAAGAAGACCCCGATGCTTGCCAAATCCTCCGGCGGCTGGAACCAAGCGGGCGCGGGCTTTAGTGTCTCTTCACCGGTGCGCCGATAGAAGTGCAGCACGAGGAGAAACAAGCCAGCCATAGCGTTGAGCGCGTTCTGCAGATTGCCCTCTTTGAAATGGTCGTTTCGCTCATGTTTCACCTTGTTGTGGGCAGTCCACCATCGGGGTGGCGACGTGGCCCGCCAGTGTATCCATGGTGTCAGCGTCAGGCCGCAACGAGGGAGCGTAACCTTGGCTTCTCTAAGGGTTGGGAACGCGCCAGTGATTATTGGGTGGTAGCGATTGATATTCTCGACCTTGGCCTCGGGATCAACCATTCTGCAGAGTTGTTTGGCAAGCACATCGACCTCAGAGGATGCCGCCAAGAGTAGGCGGGCGGCCTCGATCGAGTACGTACGCCAATTCGATTCAGCGAACTCTACATACCGAGATAGTTGCGCCACATCTGACTCAAGCGCCATGAAGTAGTTCCAGTGCAACAGGCTATTCTCTACTTGGATTGCCATAGGTCTTTCTCTCGTATAGTCCTACGTGATTCCGTTGTGTTCCTACTGGCTCAGGCGATTCCCGCATAACAGTCTATATCGGCTAGCCCAAGAGGTCGCTTGACCGCCGGATTTCGGGATTCCGGGGACGACGCCTTACTTATTTCGGCCAGGGGCGGAGCCATAGCCGGTCTGGTTCCTCACTGGAATCCCGCCAGCGGTCAAAGAAGATGGCGTTGTTACTGTCCTGGTGGCAAGGACTTGCGCCGAATATATGATCTATTGGACATATTTTTGTTGACAGATAACATTCCAACTTTTAGGATTGATCGCGGTTGAAATGGCGAATAGGTAGATGCGTAGAAGCGAGGTTCGTCGCGCGTCATGCGTATTGCGTCGTGCGTCCAGCTTCGCCTTTCGGTTCTACGCTTCTACGACGAGTTGCGAGCGACGGGAGACGAGCGACGGGCGACGAGCGACGCTGGAGGTAGATGGGTGAATGCGTAGAAGCGTAGATGCGGGAGAGGAGGCCCAACACGAGGCACGGGTCACGAATCCCGGACTTGCGGAGGAATGGAGATGGTGAAGCGATGTTGTGCGAATTGCGTGTATGCGACGGTGGCGGAGGGTCATTGGCATCGGGTGATGATGCGTCGGTTTCCGGGGTTGCGGCTGTGCTTCAACAGCGTCGAGGCGCCAGGCCGGATGCAGGAGGTCCGTGTCGATGGCGTCTGCCCCAATTTCATGGCCCGCCGATGGCCGCACTGCAAACGCGAGCAGGTGCCGAAACCGCCCAACGATGAGATTCGCTATATCCCCCTGACCCACGGCCTGTACGCCACCGTCGACGCGCAGGACTACGAGAAGCTCAGCCAGTACCGATGGCATGCCCGGTTCGACAAGACCGGCAGGAATGTCTATGCGGCGCGCCTCTGCTGCTATCGGGAGAACGGCAAGCTCGTGCGTCGCATCATCGCGATGCACCGTGAGATCCTGAATCCGCCCGAGGGGATGGTGATCGACCACATCAACGGCAACGGCATCAACAACCGCCGTTGCAACATGCGGATCTGCACGCAGGCCCAGAACGTGCAGAACCGCCGGCCTTGCCCGACGAGCAAGTCCCGGTTTATCGGCGTCTATCCACGCGGCAGGAAGTGGCGAGCGGCGGTGGCACACAAGGGCAAACCGCACCACGTGGGGTCCTTCGAATACGAGGTTGAGGCGGCCCGGGCCCGCGACTACAGGGCGGTCGAGCTGTTCGGGGAGTTCGCTCGGCTGAACTTCCCACAGGAGTGGACGCCGCAACGCCGGGCCGAGGTCCACGCGATGTACCAGGAAACCGGGAAGAAGGCCCGACGCTGACGTGCCCTGCCGGCGGGCGGATCAGGGCCGGATGTCCCGCCGGACCCAGTCGGCGTGGAAGTCGAGGTAGAGCTGGTTGCGGCCTCCGTCGTGGGCCGACCAGCCTTCGGCCGGCGGGACGCTCTCGCCCACGGTCCACTGCTCGTGGAAGCCGGACCACCACGACCGCTCGAAGAACGGACTCATCAACCATTCCTCGGACGCGGTGCTCGCGCCGCGCAGGCGGGCGCAGCTCTCGGGGGTGCGGCCGCGCAGATAGCGGGCCTTGGTCGTGTCGAGCTCGGCGAGCTTGTCGCTGATGTAGTTGGACCAGCCGCGTTCGGGCATCTCGACGCCGTCGGCCCGCCACGGACTGCTGAAGTGCATCAGCCACGAATCGGCCGTCACCAGCTTGGTCGGCGAGGAAGCCCATATCTCGACCGACCTGGCGTACGGATCGATCAGCGGCATGAACGAGCCCATGCTGTTGTAGCGTTTGCCGCTGTCGTTGACCGGGGGCGTGAGCTGGAGCTCACGGTCGGGCACGAAGGGCATGCGGCCGAGGTTGTCGTTGGCGTAGGAGGCGGCGCCCAGGCCGATCTGCCGCAGGTTGGACAGGCACGCGGTTCGCCGCGCCAGGTTCTTGGCGCGATACAGCGCCGGCAGCAGGAGCGTCATGAGCAGCGCGAGGATCGCGATCACCACCAGCAGCTCCACCAGCGTGAAGCCCCGCCGACCCATCGATCCATCGCCATGACGAACCATGATATGGCACATCTCCTACTCGAACCAGGTCGGCGGCCCCGACCATACGGCCCGGCCGTCGGCGTGCCGAACCGTTCCCGAACACGCCGCACCATGTTACGAGGGAATCAGCCGTTGTGCAATGCACAGACGTCGTTTCCGTGTCACTCCATTGCGGAGAAGTCGCCCCGCCGACGCGTGCGAGAACATCGCGGCATCCGTGTGGCAGCCTCAAGGCGGAGCCTT
>CAZOFX010000059.1:0-29230 GCA_964579055.1 uncultured Pirellulales bacterium | reverse complement strand
ACGCCAAGGCGTTTGAGGCTGCCACCCAGACGCTTCAGCGACTCAGCAATGGCGATGCCCGGAAACCTGAACAGACACCGCCGGCTCAGTAATACGTCTGGGAGTTGCGTGTCGGAGGATTCTGTGTCATGATGGCGCTGCGGTGGAACGGGCTGACCCAAGCCGCACCACAAGATGGCGAATTGGAGAATTGAGGAGAAGAGTAGCATGGTCACTGGAACTGATCGACTTGTGAATTCGTTGCCTTCGATCCGACGTCTCATTATCCTGGCAGCCGCCGCAGTCCTGGCCGCCCAGGCGGTCGCCGGCGCGGCCGCTCTCGTCGTCAGCAGCGAGGAGAAGTCGGGCATCTACCCGCTCGGAAAAGAGGTGGTGTTCACAATCGGCGGCGTCGAGCCGGCCGAGATGGAGAAAGTCCGTGTCACCATCCAGCGCGACGGGTTCGAGAAACCCGCTCCGCTCGAGACCGCCCGCGACGGCGCGGCGCTGAAGGTGCGCTTCACGCCGGAGGCGGCCGGCTGGTACATGTGCGAGGCGTCAGTGCCCGGAGCGGCGGCGAAGGACGAACCCGCCCGCGCAGGCGTCATGGTCGCCCCCGAGACGATTGCGCCCTCCATACCGGCGCCGGACGATTTCGACGTGTTCTGGAACGCCCGCAAGGCGGCGCTCAAGGCGATGGCCGCGACGGCGGAACTGAAATCCGTGGAGAGTCCCGATCCGACGATCGAATGCTTCGACCTGGCGATCCCCTGCCCGCAGACCAAGGCCGCGCGCGGCTATTACGCCCGTCCGAAGGACGCCAAGGCGCGCAGTTGTCCGGCGATCCTGTACCTCCGCGCCGCCGGCGTCGCAGGCCACTGGTGCAAGGCCTCCGCTCAGAACGCCGCGTCACTGGCCAGGGAGTACGGCGCGATCGTTGTCGATATCAACGCGCACGGCATGCTGAACGGCCAGCCACCCGAGTACTATCAGAACCTCGAACAAGGGGAGTTGCGTCACTACCCAACGCAGGGAGCGGACGACCGGGACAAGTTCTACTTCGTCGGGATGTACGTCCGGCTGCTGGCCGCCATCGAGTTCGTGGGTGCGCAGGAGCATTGGGACGGCGCGCACCTGGTCACGACGGGCGAGAGCCAGGGCGGCGGGCAGGCGCTGGCGGCGGCCGGTCTGGACCGGCGCGTCTCGGCGGTGGTGGCCATCGTGCCGGCCATGTGCGACTTCACCGGGCCGGTCGTCGGGCGGCTCGGCGGCTGGCCCATGCCCGTGGGACGCGACATCGAGAACGAGCACACCCGAAAGGTGATCGAGGCGGTCCGCTATTGTGACAACGTGCATCTGGCGGCGCGGTCGCGGGCCGAGACGTTGATCTTCGTGGGACTTATCGACACGGCGTGCCCACCGCCCGGGATCTTCGCCACGTACAACACGCTGCCCGGGCCGAAGCAGATCGTCGCCTATCCGCACAAACCCCACAACGGCCTGCCCGAAGAGGACCTGTGGCTTGGCGACATCTCCGCCCTCCGCAACGCGTTCATCCAACGACACATCGAAGGTCGAGGCAACAGCACGAATTGACCACCGCGAAACGCAGCGTGTGCGATGTCACGCAGGCGCCCGGTCCGTGCGCGGCCAGGTGGCGGCGATGACGCCGTAGACGATCAGCATCTGTCCGATACCGTAGGTGATCCAGCAGAGATCGCCGAGGTGATGCCAGTTGTCCTGAAAGAGGCGGACCGCCAGAAAGCCGTCACTGGCGAGAAAGAGCAGGCCGCCGATGCCCACCGCCAGGAATCGCCTGTCGAAGCACGCGACGGTCGCCATCACCGCTGCGGCGGTCGCGAGAAAGAGCGTGTACGCCGCCGTCGGCAGGTGCATTCCCGGCAGATCGTCCGATGGATGCACCAGCGCCGCCCAAAGCGCCAGGCCCGCGAGATTGTAGAGCACAACTGCACTCGCGAACACCCTGCCCCACACGGGCCGGCTGGTCAGTTGCCCGTGGCGCGCCAGCGTCAGCATGCCGGCGATGTAGAAGACGTGTCCCAGCGCGAATAATGGGACAACCATCGTCAGAGGCTCGGTGAAGCGGATGGCCCTGCACGCGCCGTAGAGATCGGCCAGCATGCCGAACGTCATGCCGGCAGCGATCGACGCGCACGCCGGAGTTAAGCGGTCCCGCCACCGCCAGAACCAATTGATCCACGCGGCGGCCGCCAGCACTGCCGACGACATCCACCAGAACCGGCTCCAGCCGCCCTGGCCCGTGACCAGCGCCGCCGCAAACGTCCCCGGCAGCAGCCCCAGCCACGCCAGCCACAGCGCCGACACCACCACACATCGCAACGATCGTTTCATCCCGCCCAGCCTACCAGAGACTCTCCCGCACCCGAAGCAAAAACCCGGCGCCTCGCCCCTATCGTGTCTGTCAAGATTCTATGGCAGCACTCCCTTGAGGGCGCAAACCGCCAGGGGTGGCAGCCTCAAGTCCGCAGGACTTGGGGATGGATCGCATCGCAGAGGCCCTTCCGTGCGTATATGCCACTAACATTCGCCATCCCCAAAGCTCCGTTGTACTACGCTTTGAGGCTGCCACCCACATGCCGAGATGTTTTCGCACACACCCGGCCCTATCGAAGCTGGATGTTGATGTTGGTGATCTTCGTGCCGTGCCGCTCCAGCAGATACTGCATGAACACGCCGAGCAATTGATACGGCTTGTTTCCCTTCTTGGCGATGGCGCGGATGGTCAGCATCCGCTGGCTGGCGCTCCACTCGATGTTCAACGCCCCGGGAATCCCCCGGCCCAGGACCTTTGCCCAGCCTTTGGAACGCTGGACGTTCAGGAACTCGCGAACGTAGAGCACCTCGTGCTCACGCCGGGCGAGGTCTTCCGTGATGATCCTTCGAAGCGACCCCGACCGCTTGGCAAACGCCTGCATCTGAATCTGCATCGAGCATTCCTTTCACCATTCGTCCCGCACCGCCATGCGTATACCATAGCCCGGTGTGCCGTGCACACCCTACGTGACCCAAAGCAATCCGAAAACACTGTCTGTCCCTCCCCCCTCTCACAGGCGGTTATACGCCTTGTATCTCCAAAGCAGCCATGAGGGCTGCATTAGCATTTCTGAAATTGTCCAACTGGTATTTGATACCATACGCCCACTTGAGCCCATGAAACAGATTATTGCGTAGGCGGAAGACAACTATAAGAAGCACAGCAACACAGTCCGCAGGATCCGTGTTTTCTCGCTTGAGCACCGTGCGTACCAGTTCAGGACTGTCGTTTGCTCGTAGGTTTAATCCGGAGAAATACTCCGTCTCTGTACCATGACGAAAATAGCGATCACAGAAGTAGGCAAGAAGAGGGACGAATGGTGTGATGTCTAAACGCCGCTCACGCTCCCATTCCTGCACGCAAGAGATTATGCTCGATGCAGATGCACAATTGCGACACACCCTGTCTTCAAAGAAGCTCCACAACAGAGAAAAATGCATAATCGCTACACGTTCTTCGTCAGACAAATCTCCGAATCCGCGATCCTTTTCGCATAACCATTCGAGTGGATTCATTCTGTTACCTCATGCCTGCTACGACAACCCGACGGGTGCCCCCGTTCATCCCCAGGAACGTTTCTCGGCCTCCGAAGCTGTATTCCAAGGTCGCGATGCAATTCTAAACGTAGGTGTCGGTGGGGGCAAGGGGGCAAGCTCAGACCGGAGACAGGAGGTTGGGAGCCGGGTATGCCGAGATTCGCGCGAAGGCGTCGGGAACTGTCTCGATGCGTCCTTGAGCTGGGGCGGGTGGGGTTGGTAGAATCCGCGGGTGGGTGTTGCCGCGGGGTTGGCGTCGGGTTTTTGAGGAGTTTGAAATGCGAAGCGTTTTTCCGGGGGACAGAGGCATGGACAGATGGCTTGGTGTCGCGGCGGTGGTACTGCTCGCGCTCGTGGGCGCGGCGGGCGCGCAGCCGTTCAGTTGGCAGAAGACGTACGCGACGGTCTCGCCGAATGGGGACCTGGCCTGGTCGCCCGAGCCGTTCGCGTTCGAGAAAGGCGATTCGGTTCGCTACATCGACTACGAAGGCGGCGACGACTCCCGCGACGGCCTGACGCCGGAGACGGCCTGGAAGCGCCACCCGTGGGACCCGCAGGCATCCGGCCGCGCGCGGCAATGTCAGGGGATTCACACGTACGTGTTCAAACGGGGCGTGTACTACCGCGGCGTGATGAACGCCGTCGAGTCGGGCGAGCCGGGCAACCCGATCCGCCTGACGAGCGACCCGGCCTGGGGGACCGGGCAGGCGGTGATCTCCGGCGGACACCGAATCAGCGGCCGATGGCAGCAAGGCGCGACCCACAAGGACATCCCCGCGCCCGATAAGGTCTGGCACATCGATCTGGATTTCGCTCCGCGCACCGTGTACCTCGTCCAACCGGCGGCGGATTTCGCCTCCGCCGACGACCGGATCACCCGCATTCCCCTGGCGCGGATGCCGAACTGGAAGGTCTCGGACCCGGAGGACGTCAAGAGCGAGTGGTGGCGCTGGGACAATCCGGGCCATCCGTATTTCAATCTGACGATGAAGTCGCAGGACGGCCGCAAGACGCTGGACATGGGCCGGGACACGAAGCACATCACCGGCCCGAAAGAGCTGTACCTCGGCGCGATCATCTGGGCGGAGTTCGGCTGGGTGGACGGCACGCCGTACCCGGCCTACGTGGAAGGGTTCGACGCGGGCAAGAACGCGCTGGGCTTCGAGGGCTACCTCGGCAGCGCGAAGTCCCGCATCATCAGCCGCAACCATCGGTACTATCTGGAGGACAAGCCGCACTACCTCGATGACCCCGACGGCGAGTACTGGTTCGAGAAGAAAGGAACCGGCGGCCGGCTCTATATCATCCTGCCGAACGGCCAGAATCCGGACACCGCCGTCATCGAGGCGGGCAAGGAGCCCACGCTGATCGACCTGACGGGACACCACGACATCGTCGTCAGCGGGCTGACGTTCCGCTTTGCGAACGTGGCATGGGACCTGACCGAGATCCCGTGGCTGTACGCGCAGAAGTTCCGGCTCAAGAAGCACCTGCACTCCGCCTGCGTGCGGGTCTGGGGTCCGGCCCACGACATCACCATCGCGAACTGCACGTTCGAGCACGTCAACAGCGGCGTGCTGATGAAGGCCGTCAACCCGGGCGACCGCATCGACCACATCGTGGTGCGCGATTGCGCTTTCCGCGAGACCGACCACCACGGCGTCAGCGTCGAGGAGGGTCTGCTCTGGGGCGACACCACGCCGGACCGCGCGGGCCATCTGTTCGACGTGAAGGTCCTGCGAAATTCGCTGCACGAGACAGGCCTGCGCTCGCCGCGCGTGGGTGCGGCCAACGCGATCAACGTCGCCAACGCCGAGACCCTGGAGGTCGCCGGCAACATCGTGTCACGGGCCTGGCACGCGGGAATCAACGTCCACGGCTCGAAGATCAGCAGCAACGTCCGCGATTGTCCGCTGACGCGCATCCTCATCCACCAGAACAAGGTCACCGACTCGATCCGTACCGGCGACGATTGCGGCAACATCGAGACCTGGCAAGGCGGCAGCGCGTACGTGTACAGCAACGTCTCGGGCAATCCGGGCGGGTTCCGCTACGATCACTGGGCAGCGGACCACACCTCCAAGACGCCCGGCGGCGCGCGGTTCGGCATGGCGTACTATCTCGACGGCGCTTTCAAGAATTACTACTTCAACAACATCGGCTGGGGCCTGAGCAACGACATCCGCAGCCCGCACGGCGCCACGACCATGTTCCAGGAGATCATCAGCTATCAGAATATGTTCTTCAACAACACCGCGTACTGCTTCGTGAAAGGCACCCGGCGGCAGGCCCCACAGGCCGGGCGCGACAAGTTCCTGGGCAACATCTGGGACGGCATCAGCGACTGGGTATTCTGGCACACCACGCCCGCCAAGACGCCGCAGGACGGCAACGAGCGCGACGCCGGGAAGGTCGAGAAGAACTACGCGCTGGAGACGAATGCGTTCGCCGGCAACGTCTTTCACGACATCACGGGCAAGTACGGCTCGTTCAAGTCCTCGGGCCAGTGGCATCGCACGTTCGAAGAGTGCAGGCGCGCGATGAAAGAGGTCCAGTCGATCGCCTGGGACCTTGGCATCGTCGCGGACAAGCCCGTGATGAAGGACCCGGCGAACGGGGACTTCCGTCTGACCGACGATTCGCCCGCGCGCGAACGAGGCGTAAAATGCTTCGTGCCCTGGTCGCTGTACGCGGTGGTGGGCGAGTGGAACTTCTATCCGGCGGGCAACGATCCGACCCGGATTCTGGACGAGCACTGGTACATGACGCCCTACTACTACGCCCGGGACAGCTACCACCAGCAGCCGATATTCCCGCTGACCGGCGTGAATGTCACGAAGGACAACTACGTCGACGGCCCGCTGGAAGACTGGACGCAAGGAGCGTGCACATTCAACGGCGAGAATCAATACGCGTTTTGTTCGAACGACACGCTGAACCAGACGCTGACGATTCCGATCCGCTTCCGATGGGACCAGAACGGCCAGAAGGAGGACCGCCTCGTTTCCGGCAGCGATTTCAAGAGCCCCCAGGTCTGGGACTCCAACTTCTGCATCGAAGCGTACTTTCAAACCGAATCGAAGGACGCCGTGCTGGTGCAGAAGATGACGGATCGGGGCTATGCGCTGACCCTCGACGAAACGGGCAGACTGCTCTTCGCGGTCCGCGCGCCCGGCGCTTCGGCGGAGCTGAGAAGCAGCGTGCCAGTCAACGACGGGAAATGGCATCACGTGGTGGCGGAGGCCGACCGCGCGGCGCAGAAGCTGGCCCTCTACGTCGACGGCCGGACGGATTCGACAGGCCCCGGAATCGGGAGCGTCTCGGTCGACAATGACGGTGACCTGTTCGTCTGCGGCACGCCGAACGGCCGGTGCCTGAAAGGAACCGTCGAGTTCCTGCGGGTCGCGTTGGGAACGCTCCAGGACGCCAAGACCAGCATCGAAGAACTGTACGCGTGGCAGTTTGACGGGCCCTTCCTGCGGGATTTCGCCGGACGCCAGCCGCAGGGCAAGCGAGACGCCGGAGCGCTCGAACTGCTCGATTGACCTGGATCGCCGCCGAACCTCGCGGTTCGTCGCATCGGGCGGAATCTCCCCGATGCGGCCGCCACCCGCTGCTTGTAGTGACGCCGCAAGGCGTTATGATCTGTGCCCTGCGCGAATCGGGGCTTCCCTTCCGAGAGGGATGGGCGTATAATCGCCGTTTTGCTGTGGCAAGGGGTGGGGCCGGGCGATGGAAACAACACAGGAACGAACGATGGGTTACTTTCGCGACAATGTGGAGCGGATCGCGGGCTATACGCCGGGGTTTCAGCCCAAGGCGACGGACGTGGTCAAGCTCAACACCAACGAGAATCCGTATCCGCCTTCGCCGGAGGTGACGAAGGCGCTGGCGGGCATCCGGCCCGAGCAGCTTCGGCGGTATCCCGACCCGCTGGGGACCGCCTTTCGCGAGGCCGCCGCACAGGTCCACGGCGTTGCCCCCGAGAACATCATGTGCTGCAACGGCGGCGACGACCTGCTGTCGATTGCGATCCGGGCGTTTTGCGACATCGGCCGGCCGGTGGCGTACCCGGTGCCCACGTACACGCTCTATCCGGTCCTGGCAAACCTCGAGGACTGTCCCGCGATCGAGATCCCGTTCGACGAGCAATTCAATCTGCCGGCAGGTCTCGTCAAAACCGGCGCCGCGCTGACCATCGTCTGCAATCCCAACGCGCCGACGGGAACGTGCGTCCCTGTCGAGGAGCTGGCCTCGCTGGCCGACGAGCTGACGGGCGCGCTGCTGATCGACGAGGCATACGTGGACTTCGCCGACCGCAACTGCATCGAACTGGTGCGGGAGTTCGACAACGCGATCCTGCTGCGGTCGCTGAGCAAGGGGTATTCGCTGGCGGGATTGCGCTTCGGCTATGCCATCGCGCAGCCCGACCTGATCGCGGGTCTGATCAAGGTCAAGGACTCGTACAACGTCGACGCCGTCGCAATCGCGCTGGCCACCGCGGCGATCCGGGACCAGGCGTACCACAAGACGAACGTCGCGAAGGTCCGCGCGGACCGCGCGATTCTGACCGAGGACCTGAGAGGCTTGGGTTTCGATGTGCTGGACAGCGCAACGAATTTCGTCCTGGCAACGGTAGGGGCGAAACATGTTTCGCCCGCACCATCGGCGGCACAGATTCACGAAGAGCTGGCTCGACGGGACATCTACGTTCGCTATTTCAATGTCCCGGGGCTGGACGACAAATTGCGCATCTCGGTCGGCACGAAGCAGCAGAACGAAAAACTGCTGGCGGCGCTGAAGGAGATTCTGGGATAAAGCCACCGCGACTCCACGTTGGAGTCGCTTCTGAGTACCGTATTGTGTCGTGGCCGAAATACGAAACTCGAATGTCGAAATCCGAAACAAGCACGAACGTTCAAAGGCCCCAAATACGAAACGGCGCCTGCGGCGAGGAGGTTTGGGACATTGAGATTTCGGTCATTCGGTTTTGTTTCGGATTTCGGGCCTCGGACTTCGCGTTTTGACGCGGATGTTGTCGCGTCAGTAGGATGCTTATGATGGAACCACGGACTGCAAAGATTCATCGCCAGACGAACGAGACCGACATCACCTGCCAGTTGAACCTGGACGGGGCCGGCTGCTACGAGATCGACACGGGCGTCGGCTTTCTCGACCACATGCTGACGCACGTGAGCAAGCACAGCCGGATCGATCTGACTCTCAAGGCCAAAGGCGACCTGCACGTCGACGCGCACCACACGGTCGAAGACGTCGGCATCTGCCTGGGCCAGTGTCTGCTGGAGGCGCTGGGCGACAAGAAAGGCATCGCCCGGTACGGCCACAGCTCCGTACCGATGGAGGATGCGCTGGCCAACGTCGCGCTGGACCTGTCGGGCCGGCCGGCGTGCGTCTACAACGCCGAGTACCGCTGCGAGAAGATCGGCGACTTCGACGTCGAGTGCATCGAGGAGATGCTGCGGGCGTTCTCCAACACGGGCAAGTTCAACCTGCACGTGAACGTCCCGTACGGCACGAACGGCCATCACATCGCCGAGGCGATCTTCAAGGGGCTGGGCCAGGCACTGGCGGCGGCGGTTCGCATCGTCGGCACGGAGGTCCCCAGCACGAAAGGCCAACTGTGATCGAGGAACCCAAGCCAGCGGAATACCGGATCGGGATCGGCACCGACATCCACCGTCTCGTGCCGGACCGGCGGCTGATGCTCGGGGGCGTGTACATCCCCTATCCCTCGGGCCTGCTGGGTCACAGCGACGGCGACGTCGCCCTGCACGCGGTCATCGACGCCCTGCTCGGCGCCGCCGGACTGGGGGACATCGGGACCCTGTTCCCCGATACCGACATCCAATGGAAGGACGCCGACAGCAAGATGTTCCTGTACGCGGTCAAGGAGCAGCTCCAAAAGAAGGGCTGGGAGGTCGTCAACGTGGACCTGACGATCCACGCCGAGGCGCCCAAGCTCGGGCCCTTGAAGGGCCAGATTCGTCGCTGCATCGCCGGACTGCTGGGCATCGACTTCAGCTCGACCAACGTCAAGGCCAAGACCAACGAAGGACTCGGCGAGATCGGCGCCGGCGACGCCATGGCCGCCACCGCCATCGCCCTGCTCCGCAAAAAACCCCGCCGAACCCTGTAGCAGAGACACTCACGCCGAGGCACGGCTGGACCGAGGCGCAGCCAGGGTCTAAGCAGGGTCCCCGAGATGGCACATGGCCGACCTTCGCATAGCTTCCCCTTGCCGCTTCGCAGTATTCTCATTGCCTTTTCGCTGGCTCGGCCCTACAATAGGGGTGTCGATTGGCAGGGTAGCGTGCTCTGGCGTCTCGTAGTGTTTTTGACTATTGTCGAGGAGAATGGCGATGGCCAGAAGAGAGGTTTATCCCAATCCTACGGTGAAGCAAGTGATCTTCCAGATTCGGTTTCCGAACCTGTTCTCGATGGAACGCCTCATAGGTGACTACCAAGTCAAGATCATGGCAGCGTTCCCCCAGTCAGCGCTCTTGTTGAGGCGCGGCGTTCTGATCGCCGATGTGGGATCTCGGGCACAGTTCGAGAACATCGCCGACAACGCCAACAGTATCGCAACTACTAAGATCTGGAATTTCAAGTCAGAGAAAGGCATCGAACTGAATGTTCATGGTGATTCCCTTGACATATCCTCTACCCTCCACAAGACCTACTCAAATCCCAAGGAGGACAATCAATTCAGAGACACAATAGAACACGCCGTTGGGGAATTCCTCAAGATCACACAGATTCCCAAGCTTACAAGGATTGGGTTGCGGTACATTGACGAGTGTCCTGTCCCTACAAAGAAGACGCAAGATTTCCAGAAATACTATAACACCACATTCCCCCTGAAGCGTTTCCCGCTCGAGACCGCCGTGAACATGACATTCGAGGCGCGTACCAAGAAGGGAGATCAACGCCTGCGATTTATAGAGTCTTTCGAAAGCGTTGAGGGCAAATTGAAGCTTGTACTGGATTTTGATGGATACGCGGAGGGTGTGCTCGCCAGCAAGTATCTGACCGTGACAGATGAGCTTCACGAGCTGATCTCGGAGGAATACGAGGATAGCATTAAGGAACCTGTACGCGTATACATGCGGAGGAAGAAAGGTAAGAAACTATGACCACTCGCGATAGACTCCCTGGGCAAAACACGGGCGACAATGGTGTATCCTCCACCATACTTGCTGTACCATTCGACCGATACGAGATAGTGCTGGAATTGGGACCCCATCGTGAGTTCTTGGGGATCGTTGAGGTCAGAGTCAGCAAGGATTTTCGCTCTGTGCAGCAGAAGGTAGAGTCCGTGAACTATCATGATGTAAGTGACTTGTACGAAGGATAGGTGGGGCAAGCCGATGTTCTACGAGAGCGAACCCCAGGCGATGCTGAGGTTCGGAGATGTAGTGCGGGGGTATGTGTTGAGTGCTCCCCAGATCGATTCTCCAGGTACAAGCCCGCCTGTTCGGTACCGGTTGGAGGTGCATAGTCCGGCATTCGCAGTCATCATGTCACCGTGTTGTTCCATTGGCGAACATACACTCGCAATCAGTCCGTTGATCGAAGTGCCTCCCCTGTTCTTCCGAAATCCATATTTTGCGAGTGATCTGACCAATATCAACCGACCCATGTCTGCTGAAAAGACCGTCTGGCCAGAGAAATGGGCAACGTTTACCCCGGAGGAAAAGCTGGAACGAATGTCCGCCGGCGACGCCTATGCCCTTGTAGAGTACTTCATATATGCACCCTGTGATCTCCTCCCTCCTTATCCAGTGAAGGGCCAAGAAGGTCGCGAGATTGGACACTACATGATCGATTTCCGCAGGATATGCCGCATCGAGTGCAACAAAATAGTGAAGCCCGAGCAAGCCCCACTCGAAACGAAAGTGCTGCAGATCTCAATCGAGACGCGAAGGGAGTTGCGAGATAAGCTGGCTTGGTATTTCGGTAGGACTCCCAGAGAGGATGTGTTGTGACAAACGAACGGCGTGTACTCATCGGGCACCGCGCGGTCACATTGCCCGTTTGTGAGTCGGTCAGGAAACCCAGGAGAGAGCGGGACTCTTGCCGCCTCGGGCGCACTGGCGCGGGTGGAGATGGATCAGGTTCCGACAGGGGATGCCGGTCTTTTCGGCCAGGGCCTTGAGAAGCTTGGAGTAGTCGGTCTTCTCATCGACGAGTGGTGGCGACGGAACCCGTTGGGCTGTGAACGGAGAAGAGTTGGCGAGGCCATGGCCGCCACCGCCATCGCCCTGCTCCGCAAAAAACCCCGCCGGACGCTGTAACGACGGCCTTTGGGACATACCGCAGACCTCCGGCGGGATGGGCATTCTCCGCCTATCCCGTTTATTTGCGCCAGGTGGGTGGGAAACCTGCCTAGCCCACAAGCCCTGCCCGGACACCCGAGCCGCATGATGTCTGCACAAGAATTGACCGGTCCTAACCCTGGCGGTAGAATACGCCCATGTCTACCCGGACGGTGAAACTCTCTGATGTGCTGCGCAACCAGATCGGCGAAGCGCTGAAACCGCTGCGGCCCGAGAAGGTCATCCTCTTCGGAAGCTATGCCTGGGGCCAGCCTGGCGAGGACAGCGACATCGATTTGTATGTCGTGACCCGCGATGATTTCGTGCCGTCCACGTGGCGCCAGAAGCGCGACATCGTCCGCAGCGTTTCCGACCGCATCCTCGACTTGAGAACTCGCTACCCCATCGATCTGCTGGTGCACACCAGGCCCATGCACCGCGAGTTCGTCGCCAGGCAGAGCAGCTTCGCCCGCCAGATCATGGGCGAGGGGGTCCGGCTCCTATGAGGAAGGCGACGGCGGAATGGCTGAAGTCGGCAGCGATGGACCTCGACAGCGTGGCTCAGATCGTCCATCTGGAGCACCTGAGTCCCGTTGCCGCCTTTCACGCACAGCAGTGTGTGGAGAAATGCCTGAAGGCTGTCCTCGAAGAACACTCAAGAAAGGTGCCGAAAGACCACTCGACACTGAGACTCTATGGCCTGACCAAAGAATTGGTCTCCCTCGACATCGATCTGGGCACTCTGACCGATCTCGACGATCTCTACATTGATTCCCGCTACCCTGGCGAACAGGGGCTGCTGCCGGGCGGAAAGCCAACCGTCGAAGATGCCGAGGAGTTCTACCGAATTGCCAAATACCTCTACGAGGGGATAAAGGAACGATATGGCTCTACATCTTTACAATAGTCTGACGAGGCGGAAAGAGGAGTTCACGCCACTCGAAAAGGGTCGGGTCGGGATCTACGTCTGCGGGCCGACCGTGTACGGACACGCGCATCTGGGCCACGCCAAGAGCTACGTCAGCTTCGACGTGCTGGTGCGGTATCTGCGTTACCTTGGCTACCACGTCACGTACGTGCAGAACATCACCGACGTGGGGCATCTGACCGACGACGCGGACGCGGGCGAGGACAAGATCGCCAAGGCGGCGGCCAAAGAGCGGAAGCACCCGATGGCGGTGGCCGAGTTCTACACGCGCAGCTTCTTCGAGGACATGGACCAGCTCAATTGCGTGCGGCCCGACATCAGCCCGCGCGCCAGCGGCCACGTCATCGAGCAGATCGAGTTGGTCCGCACGCTGCTGGCCAAAGGCCACGCGTACGAGGTCAACGGGTCGGTCTACTTCGACGTTTCGAGCTACAAGGAGTACGGCAAGCTCTCCGGGCGCAACATCGAGGAGATGGTCGCGGGCGCCCGCGTCGAGCCGTCGCCCGACAAGCGGAACCCCGTCGACTTCGCCCTCTGGAAGAGGGCCGAGCCGAACCACATCATGCAGTGGCCCAGCCCCTGGGGGATGGGCTATCCCGGCTGGCACCTCGAATGCTCGGTGATGGCGATGAAGTACCTCGGTAAGACCATCGACATCCACGGCGGCGGCCTGGAGAACCAGTTCCCCCACCACGAGTGCGAGATCGCCCAGTCGGAGGCGGCCAACGACGCTCCGTTCGTCCGCTACTGGGTGCACAACAACATGGTCACCGTGGACGGCCAGAAGATGGGCAAGAGCCTGGGCAACTTCATCACGCTCAAGCAGGCCTTCACGGGCTCGCACGAGCGGCTGACGCGCTACTACGAGCCGCTGGCGGTCCGGCAACTGGTCCTCAACAGCCACTACCGCAGCCCGCTGGATTTCTCCGATGCGGCGCTGTACGCGGCCAACAGCGGATACCAGCGGATTGCCGAGACCGTCAAGGACCTGCGGAAGCGACTGAAGGCCGCGCCCGAAGGCCCGATGGACGAGGACGTCGCTGGCCAGCTTGAGGCGCTCAAGACGCGGTTCGAAGAGGCCATGAACGACGACCTCAACACGTCGGTGGCCCTGTCGGTCCTGTTCGATCTGGTCCGAGTGACGAATGCGCTGGCCGCCGCCGGCACTGCGACGCAGCAGACGCTCGGCGCGGTGGACGATCTGTTCGCCCGCCTCGGAGGCGATGTGCTGGGCGTCGTCAAGAGCGAATACGCCGAGACCGCCGGCGGCAACGACGAGGCCGTCGGCAAGCTGGTCTCGATCCTGATCGACCAGCGGGCCGCTGCGCGCAAGAACAAGGACTTCGCCACCGCCGACGGCGTTCGCAAGCGGCTCGACGAGGCGGGCATCGTGCTCGAAGACACGCCGCAAGGCACGCAGTGGAGATGGAAATGAGAATCCTCGGGATCGATCCCGGCTTGCAGGTCTGTGGCTACGCCTGCATCGACACGGACGGTGACCGGGACGCGATCGTCGAGGCGGGCGTCCTTCGCACCGACGGCGAGCTTCCCCTCGAGCGCCGGCTGAATCAGATCGCCGAGGACGTCGAGACCTTGCTGGAGCGATTCGGCCCGGAGGTCGTCGCGGTCGAGCAGTTGTACGCCCATTACGCCCACCCGCGCACCGCGATCCTGATGGGCCACGCGCGAGGCGTGATCCTCCAGAAGAGCGCCGCCGCCGGCGTCGAGGTCAAGAGCTTCAGCGCCACGCGCATCAAGAAATCGCTGACGGGAAACGGGCGGGCCTCCAAAGAGCAGATGCAGCGGACGATTCAGACCGTCATGGCGCTGCCCGAGCTGCCCACGCCGGCGGATGTGGCCGATGCGATGGCGATTGCGTTGTGCTGCGGCAACGCGCTGGCGAGAGAAAGAAGATAGCACCGACAGGACCGATAGGACCTATAGAAATATGATTGCCAGGATCGAAGGGAAACTGCTGAAGGTGGACACCGAGACGGCGCTGGTGCAGGTCGGGCCGGTCGCCTACGAGGTCATGCTGCCGGGCTACTGCATCGGCATCCTGTCGGAGCAGATCGGCGCCGACGTTGCCCTGTGCACGATGGAATACTACGAAGGCACGCTGGGCGGCGGCAATCTGATCCCGCGCATGATCGGGTTCCTCAGTTCCGCCGAGCGGGACTTCTTCACCGAGTTCACCAGCGTCAAGGGCATGGGCATCAAGAAGGGGCTTCGCGCCCTGAGTATGCCCATCGGCCATATCGCCGACGCCATCGAAAACGGCGATGAGAAGATGCTCATCGGCCTGCCGGGGATCGGCAAACGCATGGCCCAGTTGATCGTCGCCGAACTGAAGGGCAAGCTGCTGTCGTTTGCCGCAGGCGCCGAGCCGGCCAGGGCCCAGCCCAAGTTCAGGGCCTTCCAGAGCGAAGCACTGGAGATCCTCGTCGCCTGGGGCGAGAAACGCAACGAAGCCATGGAGCTGATCGAACTGGCCTGCCAGCGACACCCCGACATCACCACCGCCGAGGCCCTCGTCCCCCTCGTCTACCGCCTCAAACAAGGCATCGAGGTATAGCGGCGGCCCTTCTCGGGGGTAACGCGCCCCACCGAAACGAGGATACTGTCCCCCGAAAGCGTCCAATCCTACTCGTAGCGCAGCGCCACCATCGGATCGATCCGCGCCGCCCGTCGGGCTGGGAGGTAACTGGCCAGCAGCGCGATGATCGCCAATGTGACGGAGACACACGTGAGCGTCACGGGGTCCGTTGGAGTCACGTCGTACAGAAGGCTGGAGAGCACGCGCGTCAGCGCCACCGCGCCGGCGATGCCGATGGCCACGCCGATGAGAATGAGTCGCACCCCCTGCCCCAGCACCGCCGCCAGGACATCCGCATGCCGGGCGCCCAGGGCCATGCGAATCCCGATATCATGGGTCTGGCGCGTGGTGTTGTACTGGAGCAGGCCGTAGATGCCGATGGTCGCCAACGCCAGCGCGATGCCGGCGAAGATTCCGAGCAGGGTCATGACAAACCGCCGGGGTCCCAGCATCTCCGACAGCGTTGCCTCCATCGGCTCGATGGCACTGATCACCTGGTCCCTTTCCAGTTCGGCCACGAGCCTTCGAATAGCGGGCGCCAGACGCATCGGGTCGCCGTCCGTTCGCACCAGGACAGCCGCCCATTTCGAGTACTCCGTGCCTCGTGTGTAGACAGTCCCCATGACCGGCCCGGGCGCGGCAAAGCTGCGAATCGTATCCACGACCCCGACAACGGTGTGGACGTGCTGCCCGGACCAATCGTCCATCACGAAGGTCCGGCCAAGGGGATTGCTATCGGGGAAACACTCGCGCGCAAGGATCTCGTCAATCACGATGGCGTTGGGGTCCTGGTCGTCAAACGCCCGCCCGGCGAGCCGGCGCATGCCCACGGCCTCGAAGAAGCCCGGCGTCACGGATATCCAGCGGGCCGACCGGGTTTGCCCCGGTCCCATCGGTCCGGTAACGGTGAAGTCTTTTTCGTAGGCGCCGGATGAACTGGTGATGTCGGTCCCGGAATAGTCGTCGACGCGACCTCCCACCGAACGGACGCCAGGAAGAGTACGGATGCGTTCGAAGAGAGGACCGAAGAAGCCATTGCATTGGTCGGTTTCGGTGTATTTCGCATAGGGAAGCTCGACATGCATGGTCAGGAGGTTCTGCGGTTGAAATCCCAGATCGACCGTCTGCAACGCCGCCAACGTGCGAATCAACAGAGCGGCGCCGATCAACAGGATCAGCGACAGACCCAACTGGCTGACCACCAGGCCATCGTGAAGACGACGCCATCGCCGGCCGCCCGTCGTGCGTCCCGTCCCTTGCTTGAGGGTCTCATTGACGCCGATGTCGGAGGCCCTCCAGGCGGGTACCAGGCCGAACAGCAGTCCCGTCAGCAGCGAAACCCCCAGGGTAAAGCCGAGAACCCACGGGTCGATGTTCGTCTCCTGCAGGCGCGGGATGTCGGCCGGGCACAGGGCCACCAGTCCCTTGACCGAGCAGAACGTCAGGACGAGACCCAGGATGCCGGCCGCCAGACTGAGCAGAAGGCTTTCGGTGAGCATCTGACGCATGAGGCGGCCGCGCCCGGCCCCCAGCGCCATGCGCATGGCCATCTCACGCTGCCGAACCGTGGCGCGGGCCAGGAACAGATTGGCGACATTCGCACAGGCAATCAACAACACAAATCCCGCCGCCCCCAGTAACAGCAGCGGCAACCTCCGATGATGGCGGACGAGTCCATCCAGGAATCGGTATACATCGACGACATTGGGTGCGGCGTCGGCAGACTCGGTGTGTCGGAGGCGACTGGCCAGAACCGCCAGGTCCGCACTGGCCCGCTGGGGCGTGATGCCTTTCCGGAGACGGGCCAACGGGATGACCGGGGCATCATAAGGCTGCGCCGGACCTTCGGGAAAGACCATCGCTCGCCACAATTGCGCCGGCCTGTGGAAGGGAAACCGGAAGCCAGGGGGCATCACACCGACGATCGTATGCGTCTCGGACACCATGTCGACGTCCCAATCCGCATTGCGTTTCCAGGAGGTGAGGTTCAAGTTCCGGCCGATCGCATTCGGGTCCGCGCCCAGGTGATCCCGCCAGAAGGCGTGACTGATAACCACCACACGCGGACTTTCGGGCTTCTCGTCTTCCGGGCCGAATCCGCGTCCCAGGACCGGCTGAATTCCCAACGTAGGAAAGAGGTTGGCCGTGACGTCACCGCCAAAGACCTGCTGGGGAGCCTCTATCCCGTGGACGTAGAACAGACTCCCGCAACAGCCGGTGACCGATTCGAATACGTGGTTATGTTCCCGAAGATAGAGAAAGTTCGGACGATAGCTGAACTTGTCGGTCCGGTCGATGCCCGACTGCTGGATCCACACCAACTCATGCGAGTCCTCATAGGGCAAGGGCCTCAGCATCACGGCGTTGACCACGCTGAACAGCGCCGTATTGGCGCCGATGGCCACCGCAAGAATCAGAATCGCGATGGCCGTGAAGCCGGGTTTCTTGCGCAGCATGCGAAAGCCATATCGAACGTCTTGCCATAGCGTACCCATGGTGCCTCGCAATCGCTTTCCCTGAGTTTGCGATTCCTGTCGTTTACGGAGTCATGCCTCGGTGGTGGACATCGTCCACTCCGACCGCCGCCCACGTAAGTTCCGCCTTTTGCCGCTCGTCACCTGTGGTTCAGAATACACACTTGTCTTGCTTCCGCCAAGGGTAACGTTCGATTCTTCGACCGAATTCCGCCGGCCGGGTGACGTTGGAATGCGCGGACGCCAGACGTGCCGCGTCAAGCCATCCCCATCAGCCTGTGGCGGATGAGCCTGCCACCCGCCGCGTTCGAAGCCCCGTGTGGCATCGGACCGTTTCGAGTTTTGGGTCTTCGTGCTTGTTTCGCGTTTCGACACTCGGATTTCGGATTCGGCAACGCGGCATGCCGCGACGGGTGTGGGTCTTGACCAATTCATGAGAAGCGGGATATCATGCGAATCGTGACGTGACAGCGGAATGCGAATTCCGCGATCTTGAAAGTCATAGGAGGATTCCATGAGAGCCTTGCGATTCGCCATCGTCCTGACGGCCGTCCTGGCTTGTGCCGCACCGGCGGCTGACTACTTCCCCCTGCAAGAGGGCAATCAGTGGTCCTACTCCATGTCCACGGGCATGGCGATGACCGTCACCGTCGTCGGATACGCCGAGGTCGGCGCGGTCCGCTGCGCGGTGGTCGAGACGCGCATGGGCTGGCAGACCCAGCGGGAGTACCTGGCGGTCGACGCGGAGGGCGTCAAGGCGTACATGGCCGAAGCTCAGGGACAGCAGATGCGTTACGATCCGCCCGTCCTGCGGATCAAGCTGCCGATCCAGGAGGGCCAGACCTGGACGTCCACGACGACCCAGTCCGGCATGTCGATCACGACGACGAACCGCTGGCTCGGCCCCGAGCAGGTCCAGACGCCCGCCGGGACATTCGACTGTATCCGCGTGCAGTCGAACGTCACGGTGCCCGGCCAGGGGACCATGCTGTCGGTCATCTACTACGCCGATGGGGTCGGAGCCGTGCGCCAGACGATGCAGATCGCCGGCCAGGAGATGACCGCCGTACTGATCTCGACCAACGTGCGGCCCGCGCCAGCCCCCGCGCCGGCGGCAACTCCGCAGATGACAGGACAAGGCCAGCCACCCACGGAAACCGGCCCAGCCATGGAACGGTATCAATCGCCCGACGGCAAGGTGCTGCTCTACAAGCCCGCCGACTGGACGGTGAGCCAGGAACCCATGGGCGAAGGGGCGTTCGCTTTGTCTGTGACGGAACCGCAGGAGAAGGCGGCGGTGATGTTCATGACCTTCCCCACCGGCGAGGAGATCAAGGATTCGGTCGCGCTGGCGGCCAAGTGCCTGACGGCCATGACACAGGAGATTCCCACGCTAAAGACCACCAGCATCAACTCGACACCCGAACGGGAGCGCACCATCGCAGAGATCAGCTTGACTGACGAAGGGGAGAAAGGCATCGGACGCGGCTACTTCTTCCACACGCAAAGCACCGGAACCGTGTACATTCTCCTGGCCCGCGAGAA
Source organism: uncultured Pirellulales bacterium (assembly GCA_964579055.1). Taxonomy (GTDB): domain Bacteria; phylum Planctomycetota; class Phycisphaerae; order Sedimentisphaerales; family Anaerobacaceae; genus Anaerobaca. Next base: position 9,760 of record CAZOFX010000059.1, on the reverse strand, counting down.
CGTGTGGAACGAGGTTCGACCCACGCTGACCACGGTCGCGGCCAATCTCGCCTATGCGCCGCAGGGTGTGACTGCCGTTCAGGAGCAAGGCAGGCAACGGGCCGAACAGGCGCCGGCTTCCCCAAGCGGCCCAGCGCTTTCGCCGGCGGCGATGATCCAGCAGGCTTCGCGAAGACCGGGCCGGCAGATGCCGTTGCGTCCGGCGGCCCTGCCCGATCAGTCGATGACGCTGCAAATCCCGCAGGGCTGGAGCCTTCAGGGACAGAAACTCCAGTTCACGACGTTCGACAACTCGCAGACCAAGCAACGCGGCGTCGGATCGGGCAGTCACACGATCATTCCGACCCAGTTTGCGGTGCCCGGGACCATCAACGCGCCCTACCAGCCGCCACTGCAGGCGCTGGGTCTGGTCCTCGAACTCGGCCAGGTCGGGACGGACCTGCAACTGTTGGGTGAGTGCCCGACGGAGCAGGCGATCCCGGAGGCCGCCGACTCGATCCGCCAGTTCCAGGCGCAGGGGATGCAGGTCGATGCGCGCCTGCTGCACGTGCGATTCCGCAGCATCGCGACCGGCGCGACGCTTCGCGGGCTCTTCGCCGTCCAGTGCATCGCCATGCCGATGAGCCCGGTCTGGCAGGTGCTGGCCGACGGCAGTTGGGCCCCCGACAACGAATACGAGGAGTGGTTGCCGCTGTACCTGCAAGTCATCAAGTCGACCCAGGTCAACCAGCAATGGTTCGCCGGCGAGATGCAGAACCGTTACGCCCGGCAGCAGCAGCTCAACCGCAACCTTCAAAACTCCATCGCCGAGAGCAATCAGGCGTTTGACGACTACATGGGAAGCCTGCGTGACGCCGACCGCAGCCGGGATTACACCAGCTATATGTGGAGCCAGACCACGCTCGGACAGGGAACCTGGGTCGCGGAGAACGAAGGGGCTCGCGTCTACCGGACGGACTCCTGGGGAATCGAGGGGCCCGAGGGACGGATCGACCATCCGGCGTTCAACACGACTCACGTCACCGGCGAGAATCCCTGGGACGGCACCCGATTGGAGATGGTCGACACCCGCGCCGAATACGAACGGTACATCGCCAACCCGCAACCGTAGGGGCGAATGATGATTCGCCCCGGCGTGGAATGGCCCGATGCAGGCTTGAACTTTGCCGCCGGATGGGTATGCTCTGGCTATGGCAATCGGAAGAGTCATCAGTGGACAGTCCCTCAGTGAGGCGGAGGAGGTTTTCACCAACTCCCTGCGGCCTCAGCGTCTGGACGAGTGCATCGGGCAGGCCAACATTCGCGAGAAGCTCGGGATCGCGATCCAGGCGGCCCGGCAGCGGTCCGAGCCGCTGGAGCACATCCTGTTTCACGGCCCGCCGGGATTGGGCAAGACCACCCTGGCCCACGTCGTAGCCAACGAGATGGGCGCGAAGATCCGCTGCTCCTCGGGTCCGGCGCTGGTCAAGGCCGGCGACGTGATGGGCCTGCTCACCAGCGTCAACACCGGCGACGTCTTGTTCATCGACGAGATTCACCGGCTCAGCACGCCGGTCGAGGAGTTCATCTACCCGGCGATGGAGGACTTCAAGGTCGACTACACCGTCGATAGCGGGCTCCACGCCAAGACGATCAACTTCCCGCTGAAACGGTTCACCCTGATCGGCGCCACGACGCGAACGGGCCTGCTCAGCGCGCCGCTGCGCAGCCGGTTCGGGATGCTGTACCATCTGGATTTCTACAGCGCCGGCGAGCTGACGAATATCCTCCTGCGGTCGGCCGGACTGCTGAAGCTCGACTGCGAGGACGGGACGCTGGAGCTGATCGCCAGCCGCTCGCGCGGGACGCCGCGAATCGCCAATCGCCTGCTCAAGCGCGTCCGCGATTATGCGCAGGTCAAAGGCTCCGGCATCCTCAGCACCGACATCGTCGAGAACGCACTGAAAATGGAGCAGATCGACGCGCTGGGCCTCGATTCGCTCGACCGGGCCTTTCTCAAGGCGCTGATCAACATCTACGATGGAGGCCCCGCCGGCATCGAGGCCATCGCCGCCACCCTCGGCGAGGAGCGCGACACGCTCGAAGACGTCGTCGAGCCCTACCTGCTCCAGATCGGCTTCGTCCGAAGGACCAAGCGAGGCCGCGAAGTCACCCCCCAGGCCCGCGACCACCTCGGCTTGGGACCCCAGAAGCCCACACACAAAGGGGACGAGGCGGAGCTGTTCGACTGAACGGGTCGGTCCATCCCGACGTAGGCCGGGACACTCTACTTCGGGCGGGATTTGAGGACGTGGGCGGCCATCTTCGGACGCTGTCCGAGGGTCTCGGTGAAGTGGTGGATCAGGACCGCCTCGATCTCATCGAGGACGTTCTCGGGTGTCTTGGCGATCTGGCCGAGATTGGCCAGGGCGCGGGCGGCCGGGCCGCTCAGTTGCACCCGCTCGGGGAAGTTCATCTCGCAGTCGCGGCAGACCAGGCCGTTGGCGGTACTGCTGAAGTAGCTCTCCCGCCAGTCGGATGAAAACGACCTCTTGCAGTTGGCGCACGTCTTGAGGTTCGGACGCAATCCCACCTCGCGCAGGAGAGCCAACTGAAACAGGATCAGGCGCAGCAGGATGTCGCGACGCGATCCGGCGGCGGCCTGCTCGTCGAGGTCGCCAATGAGCTGGACGAACTGATCGAAGAGGATCAGGTGCGGGTCACCGTCATGGGTGAGCCGGCCGAGCAGCTCGGCAGCAAAGAGCACGCTGTCCAGCGCGAACAGATTCCGCCGCAGCCCGCCTCGCATGGCCTGTTGCTGGAATTCCGTCAGCGTCGCCAGCTTTTCCTTGTCGGCGCCGGTGAAGACGATGTCCCCGTACGAGAGAACCTCAATCGGTCCGTCGAAGGCGGACTTGGCGCGTTTGGAGCCCTTGGCGATCGCGCTGATCTTGCCTGCAAGCCGGGCGAAGAACGTCACGATCTGTGACGTTTCGGAGTAATCGACGGCGCGGATACAGACGGCGCGATCCTTGGTCAGCATGGCTACGGTTCCGGCACCTTTCGGATCGTGATGCGGTTGATCCGCCGCGGTTCGGCCGAAGCGATCGTGAACTGGAGGTTCTTGTAATCGAAGTGCTCGCCCTTCTTGGGCACGTATCCCAGACGCGCGAAGATGAAGCCTCCCACCGTGTCGTAGTCCTCGTCCTCGGGCAGATCCATCTCGTACTCATCGTTGAGGTCGTCGACATACGTTCGCGCATCGACCTCGATGGTGTTGTCATCGACCTTCTTGATCGACGCCGGCGGCGTCTGCTCGTACTCGTCGGTGATCTCGCCCACCAGCTCTTCGAGGATGTCCTCCAGGGTCACGACGCCGGCGGTCCCGCCGTACTCGTCCAGCACCACCGCGATGTGCAGCTTCTGGTTCTGAAACTCGTGCAGCAGCGCCCGCAGAGGCTTGCTCTCGGGCACGAAGTACGCCTCCCGCATGTGCTCGCGCAGGCGAAACTCCGACGGGTCCTTGCCGATCAGGGTCAGCAGGTCCTTGGCGTAGACAAACCCGACGATGTTGTCGATGCTCTCTTCATACACGGGGATTCGCGAGTGGCCCGCTCTCTGGATGGCTTCGAGCACCGCCGGCAGGTCGGCATGCACCTCGATGGCGACGAGGTCCGTACGGGGCGTCATGATTTCGTCGGCGCGGCTGTCGCTCAGTTCCAGCACGTTCTCGATCATCTCCTGCTCTTCCTCGTCGAACGTGCCCTCCATGCGATGCTGCTCGAGATCTTCGAGAAACTCCTCGTGCTTCTCCTCCAGTTGCTCTTCGGGACTGACCTCGGGCACGCCGGCCAGGCGGCGCACGAACCCGTCGTAAAGCCGCAAAACGTAGAGCACCGGAGTGGCCAGAAACGCGAAGAACATCAGCAAGTGATAGGTGCGGCTGATGAGCTTCTCTCCGGCGTACTTGGCCCATGCGTGCGGAATGGCCAGACTGAAGACGGAGAAGATCGCCAGCGAGACGAAGAAAACCAACACGTAGCTGCCGACACTCAACACGTCACCCTGGAGGGTCGAGAGCATCGCCACCAGGAGCAGCAGCGCGCAAAAATTGAAGACAAGCCGGTAGAACGAGCACGCCAAACCCAGGCGATCCGCATTGTTGGTCACCGCCTCGACCAGCTCGGGTCGCTCTTCTCCATCGGCGGTCTTGAACGCCTCCTGCAGCTTCAGACGCGAGAAGCTCCGCAGCGCGATGGTGTTGACAGAGAAGAACAGTGTCGCTCCAACGAGCAGGCAAGTCAGCAACACAGCCCAACCGATGAAGTGCACCTGTGACTACCCTTTCAATGCAACTCGAAATCCGGATCGGCCCGGCGCCGACCGGTCTATGGCGATTCCGACCGGCCATTATACACCACTCCGAAGCCGGCGTGTTGCAGAATCTCGTCCTCGGTCCGGTGCATCACCTGGGCCTGCTGGGCTGTGGCGTCGTCGAAACCCAACTGGTGCAGCAGGCCGTGCGTGACATACAGTGCCAGTTCGGCCTGCGCAGAATGGCCCCGCCGGGCGGCCTCGCGAGCCGCCATCTGGGCGTTGACGATGACCTCGAAGACGCGTGAGCCTGGGACGTCCGCATCCGACAGGTCGAAGCTCAGGCAGTCCGTCGTCCCTTCGTGGTTCAAGAACTGACGGTTCAGCTCCGTAATCTGCGCGTCGTCGACGATCCCCACGCCGATCGTCGCACCGCAGAGGCCGAACTTCTCGCAGATCGCGCCGATCAGCGCTTCCAATCGGGAATCGTCGGCCGGCGCGTCCTGCGACTGTCGCGTGATCTGGATCGTGTTCATGGCCCGGCCGCCTACGTCTCGACCATCTTGGGGGCCGGCGGCTTCGGCGACGGCGGCAGCGGCGCATCGGCAGGCGTCGGGTAGGCGATACGACCGTGGTAGTGCGCGGCCAGCGACTTCGACATGCTCGCCTCGATGCCGCTGAGTTCCCGCAGAGTCAGGTCGCATTCGTCGAACTGCCCGTCCTGTAGCCGCTTCATGGCGATGTTGTGCACGACGATCTCGACCTTGGCCAGCGTCACTTCGGACAGCGATCGGACGGCCCCCTCGACCGCATCGGCAAGCATGATGATCGCGGCCTCCTTCGTCTTCGGTCGCGGGCCGGCATAGCGAAACTCGCTCTCCGAGGGAGGCGCCCCTTTCGGCTTCTTGCCTGCCCCATCGGAATCCTCGTGCATCCTCTTGGCCTGGTGATAGAACGGCTCGACCAGCGTCGTGCCGTGGTGGGTCTCGATGAACTGATGCAGCACGTTGGGCAGACCGTATTCCTTGGCCATCTCGACGCCATCCTTGACGTGGCCGACGATGATCAACTGGCTCATCGCCGGGGACAGCTCCTTGTGCTTGCTGGCCGAGCCCATCTCGTTCTCGACGAAGTACTTTGGCTTGTTGATCTTGCCGATGTCGTGATAGTAGGCTCCGACCCGGCACAGCAGCCCGTTGCAGCCGATCGCCTCGGCGGCCGCCTCGGCAATGGACCCGATCAGCAGGCTGTGGCTGAACGTGCCCGGGGCTTCCATCGCCAGTTTCTTGAGAAGGGGCTGGTTGGCGTCGGAATAGTCCAGCAACGTCATGCTCGTGGCGATGCGGAACGTCCTTTCGATCAGCGGCAGCAGACTCTGGATCAGCAGACCACCCAGGAAGGCGGCAAACGCATGGTGGCCGGCGGTCCATACGACAGAGATCATATCCTGCGGCTCACCGAGGAAGTTCAGGTAGACCACTGAGAACGCCATGAAGAAGACGGCCACCGCCGCCATGGCGCTGACCTCCAGCAGCTTCATGCGCGTGCGGATCTCCCTGAGCGAGAAACAACAGGTCGCCACGCCGCTGGCCATCGTCAGAAACAGCCCGATGCCCTGAAGCTGATACCCGCCGGCCGGCCGGGGACCCACCCCCAGGCAGGCGAAAATCGCGTACAGCGTCGCCATCCCGATGGCAAACCGCTGGTCGTAGGCAATGACGAAAACGATCGCGGCGACCACGGCGGTGCCGGTTCCCCAACTCGGCGTCCAGCGGGAGGTCCCGCTGGACAGCACCGCAATCTTCAGCGCCGCCAGCAGCACCAGGAAGACACCGATCAGCGACAGGGCCCGCCCCGGATGGTGGAGGATACGATTCGCGTAGTGGTAAAGGTAGAACCCTCCGCCAGCCGAGAGAAAGGCCACCACGGCGAACAGCGCCGCGGCGACCCGGTAGCGTCCCTGGTGGATCATATCGAAGGACAGGAGGCCGGTGCAGGCGACGACGAACCCCAACCACAGCAGAATGGAGATCACTGCTTCCCGGTTGGCCAGCGCGGAAATATGCGTCGAACGTCCGGAGGAAATGTTCCGACGCACCTGGTTCCGTCGCGGACTGGTTTTTCGGTTGAAAAGGCCCATCGCGTTCAGTCCGTCACGACCCGACTGGAGTCTGCACAGGTGTGCGTCACGAGGATCGTCTCCATCTTACGATCCCTCGCCCCGCTGCCCACGTTTGTGCGATTCTTGTTTCTTCTTGTACGCTCGCACGATGTTCTGCACGAGCCGGTGCCGCACGATGTCTCGCTGATTCAACTCGACGACGCCGATCCCTTTGATGCGGCGCAGGGTCTCGATCGCCTCGATCATGCCGCTCTTCTGGTGGGTGTCGAGGTCGATCTGCGTGACGTCGCCGGTGATGATCATCTTCGAACCGTGTCCGAGGCGCGTCAGGACCATCAGCATCTGAAGGCCGGAAGTGTTCTGGGCCTCGTCGCAGATGATGGCGGCCTCGTTGAGCGTCCGCCCCCGCATGAAGGCCAGGGGAATGATCTCGATGATATCCAGCTCGATGAACTTGCGCATCTGGGCGAAGTCCATCATGTCCTCGAGGGCGTCGAACAGGGGCCGCAGGTAGGGATTGACCTTCGCCTGGATGTCGCCGGGCAGAAAGCCGAGCTTCTCGCCGGCTTCGACGGCCGGCCTGGCCAGGACGATGCGGCGAATCTGCCGCTTCTTGAGCATCGAAACCGCCACGGCGACGGCCAGGTAGGTTTTCCCCGTTCCCGCCGGGCCCGTGCAGAACGTGATATCGTTGCTCAGCATCGTCTCGATGTACTTCAACTGGCCGCTGGTCGACGGCTCGACCACTTTCTTGGAGTAGACGGTCACCGCCTCTCCATTGTCCGGAGCGGCCGATTGGGTCCCCTCCTCGATGAAACCGGTCACGTCGTCGCTGGTCAGTTGCCGATGCTTGAGCAGATGCTTCTGCATGCGGTCGACCACCTCGGCCGCCTGGCTGACGTTCTCGTCGGCGCCGCTGATGATGAGGTTGTACTGACGGGCGGTGATGCTGACGCCCAGAGATCGGCGCAATTGCCGAAGGTGACTGTCGGAAGGTCCGAAGAGCTCCAGTTGCCTGCTGCCCGGATCCAGTTGTACGATGACTTCCAAATTACTCCTCGCCCAAGCGATACGAACCCGTGGTTTCGGTTGTGCCACCGCCGGGTGGCTACGCCACGAACCGGAAGAACAGATATCCGAACGGCGCCGCCACCAGTGGCGAATCGATCACGTCCAGTATACCACCGAAGCCGGGCACGCGGTTCGCGGAATCCTTTTGCCGGGCGTCCCGCTTCATCATCGATTCGGTCAGGTCGCCCAACTGGCCTGTCACGGCGAAACACCCGCCGAAGAGCAAGGCCCACGTCCAGGTCATTATATCGAAAGCGACGGCAAATGCGAGGCTTATGCCGATGGCGACGACGATCGCACCGGCCAGCCCCTCCCAGGTCTTGCCCGGACTGACCCGCGGGGAGAACTTGTGCCGGCCAAAGAGCTTGCCAAACGTGAACGCCCCGATGTCCGAGCACTTGACGACGAACATCAGCATCAAGGTTTCCCAAAGCCCCACGTCTACCCGGATCCCCACGACAAAGGCCGCCAGAAGCCCCAGGTAGAGGATCGCAAGGGAATTGACGCCGCAGTTGGCCAGGACGCCGTCCGTTCCGTAACTTCGATACTGCGCCAGCACCGACGCCAGCAGCGAGAAGACCAGGACAAACAGCACGCACGCATGCAGAGGCGCGTCGAGCCACTGGGACCAGTACCACACCGTAGATAGAAGGACGACTCCTCCAATCGCAGGGGCGAGCAGGACATGCAGACCCTTCGCCGCGCAAAGGCCGGCGAATTCGAACGTCGCCAGCGCCATGACCACAGCCACAAGGATCGCCAGCAGGGCGCCCTGCACCGCTTTGTCATCGCCGACCGCGATGGTGGCCGAGCCGTCGAGCCAGCCATCCAGGACGACCAGGCCTCCGAAGAAGACCGTCATCAGCACGCCGGAGAATATCCTGTGTTTGAGCATAGGAAAAGACCACGTCCGCTCGAGCATCTTGTCCCGGGACGGCCGCACGCAGGCCGCCCTCCGCAGACGATACGCTCATCCACGTGAGGAAGACCCCTTGCTGAGGGCCCCGAAGCGGCGGTCCCGGCGGGCATAGGCCGTCAGGGCCTCCTCCAGAGTCGCCTGATCGAAGTCCGGCCAGAGCGTATCGGTCACATAGAACTCGGAGTAAGAGATCTGCCACAGCAGGAAATTGCTGACGCGCAGCTCGTTGGCGGTGCGAATCAACAGGTCCGGGTCAGCCAGGCCCTTGGTGTAAAGGTTGTCGCTGATACACCGTTCGTCGATATCCTCTACCCGCAATTTGCCCTGCTGAACGCTCTGGGCGATGGCCCTGGTCGCGTCCACGATCTCGGCGCGGCCTCCGTAGTTCAAGGCCATGGCCAGCACCATTCCGCTGTTGCCGCTGGTCAGTTCGGCGGTCCCCAGCAGTGCGTCTTTGACCGCCGCAGGCAGGCCCTCCGTGCGTCCCAAGTGCACGAAGCGGACATTGTTCTCCATCAGGCTGCGGCGGATGCTGACGAGATAGCCGCTGTAGAGGTGCATCAGGGCATCGATCTCCGCCTGAGGCCGCTTCCAGTTCTCCAGGCTGAACACGTACAGGATCACCGACTCGATCCCCAGATCGACGCAACGCAGAGAGATCATCTCCGCGGTCCTGGCCCCCTGTCCATGGCCTTCGTACCGTGGCAATCCCCGTTGCTGGGCCCAGCGGCCGTTGCCATCCATGATGATGGCCAGGTGGCGAGGCATCAGCTCCGGCGGCAATCCGAGCCGTTCGGCCGTTGCTTTGCGTTTTTGCTCCATGTTGGTCATTGGCGCTGCCCTGCGGCAAGATTCAGCCCGGTCCGGCATCGGCGGCCCATCGGGTCTGTGTGCTCAGGTTCGGGTAAGCGTCTGGTTTCGTCTGGGGCCGACGCCGATCATCTCGACAGGCCGGCGGACGATCCGCTCGATCTGCTCGATGTACTGACGAGCGTTGGCCGGCAACTGGTCGAACCTCGTGACACCGGTGAGGTCCTCGTCCCAGCCGGGCAGCGTTTCATAGATCGGCTTGGCCCGGGCCAGCCGGCTGATGTTGGCCGGGAAGAACGTGGTCTCCCGTCCGTCGAGCTCGTACGCGCGGCAGACCTTCAACTCCTTCAGCCCGGTCAGTGTATCGAGGTGCAACAGCACGAGGCTGTCGACCGAGCCGATGCGGGCGCTGTAGATAACCGCCACCGCATCGAACCATCCGCATCGCCGGGGCCGGCCGGTCGTCGTGCCGTACTCGTGACCGGCGTCGCGGATGTACTGGCCCACCTCGTTGTCCTGCTCGGTGGGAAACGGCCCGGCGCCGA
>CAZOFX010000058.1:0-33977 GCA_964579055.1 uncultured Pirellulales bacterium | reverse complement strand
ACAACGGCATGGTGTTTGTCAAACTCAAGGATTGGGGCCTGCGCAAGAAATCGCGTCTGCGGGTCAAGGCGATTGCGGGTCGGGCCATGGGGCGGTTTGCCGCGTTTCGCAATGCCGTGGTCGTTGCCTTTCCGCCGCCGGCGGTGATGGAACTGGGAAACGCCCTGGGGTTCGACTTCCAGTTGGTCGATCGCGGCGGCATCGGCCACGAGGCTTTGATGCAGGCGCGCCGCCAGCTTCTCGGTATGGCGGCGCAGGACCCGAGGTTGGTCAACGTGCGCTTCAACGGCATGGAGGATGTACCCGAATACCGCGTGGATGTGGACTGGGGCAAGGTGGGGGCACAGGCCCTGCCCATCAACCTGGTCCACAACACGATCTCGGCCGCGTTCGGCAGCGCCTACGTCAACGACTTCATCCAGGGCGGACGCGTCAAACGCGTCTACGTCCAGGCGGATGCTCCCTACCGCATGTTGCCCGATGATCTGGAAAGGCTCTACGTGCGGAACAACACGGGCGCGATGGTTCCCTTCTCGTCGTTCGCTTCCAGCCACTGGACGAGCGGCTCGCCGTCTCTGGATCGTTTCAACGGCTTTCCCTCGCTGAACATCTGGGGTGAGCCGGCGCCGGGCCACAGTTCCGGCGAAGCCATGGAGGCCATGGAAGAGATCACCGCCAGGCTGCCGCAGGGGATCGGCTATGACTGGACCGGGATCTCCTACCAGGAACGACAGGCCGCCTCTCAGACCGGTCCGCTCTACGCCTTCTGTCTCGTGATTGTCTTTCTCTTCCTGGCGGCCCTGTACGAAAGATGGAGCATCCCCCTTGCCGTCATGCTGGTCCTGCCTCTGGGACTCATCGGCGGTTTCATCGCTTCGACGCTGCGCGGGCTGCCGAGTGACGTGTACTTCCAGATCGGCCTGCTGAACACACTGGGCCTGTCCACCAAGAACGCGATTCTGATCGTGCAGTTCGCCATGGGCATCGCGGCGCGAGGCGTCGTCCCGGCCGAGGCGGCGATTCAGGCGGTCAGATTGCGTCTGCGTCCGATCCTCATGACCTCGACGACGACCGGCCTGGCAGTGCTGCCGATGGCCTTTACCAAGGGCGCCGCCGCCGGGGCCATGAACGCCATCGGCACCACGGTGCTGGGAGGCATGATTACCGGCGTCCTGCTGGTCCTTCTGTTCGCGCCGCTGTTCTATGTGTTGATCGCGCAAGTTGTTGACAGACGCAGGCCACAACCAACGATCGCGACCGCCTGAGCAACCGCATCGGGGGAACGAATCCAGATGAAGACGAACGTTTTGCTCTTAGTCACTGGAATCACCATCTGCGTCAGCGGGTGTAAGATGGCTCCGAAATACACGCGGCCGGAAGCTCCCATTCCTGCCGAATGGCCGACGGGCCCGGCCTACGAGGGACCGGCGGCGGTTACGGAGGCGCCGGCTCCCGTGGACCTGCCGTGGCGGGAGTTCTTCACCGACGAGAAACTGCAACAGGTCATGGAGATGGCCCTTCGGAACAACCGCGACCTTCGCGTGGCCGCCTCGAACGTCGAGCTGGCGCGCGCCCTCTACCGCGTTCAACGCGACGAGCTCTATCCATCCGTCCACGCCACCGCCGGCGGCTCCAGGCAGCGCGCCTCGGCCGACCTGATCAGCCCCGGGCAGGATCGAACCACGGAGCGGTACAGCGTCGATCTCGGCGTCCTGGCCTGGGAGGTCGATTTCTTCGGGCGTCTTCGCAGCCTGAAGGACCGGGCGTTGCAGGAATACCTGGTCACGGACCAGGCCCGCCGCAGCATGCAGATCATGCTGATCGACTCGGTGGCCAACGCCTATCTGGCCTTGGCCGCCGACCGGGAAGCCCTGGCGCTGGCGGAGAGCACTTTTCAGACCCAGAAAGCCGCCTACGACCTGGTGCAGCGGCAGTACGTGATCGGCATCGCGACCGAGCTGGACCTCCGCCGGGCCCAGATGCCTGTCGACGCCGCCCGCGCCGACATGGCCCAGTACACGCAACTGGTGGCGCAGGACGAAAACGCTTTGTCCCTGCTGGCAGGTTCCGGCGTGTCGCAGAGTCTTCTGCCGGACCACCTGGCCGGCATCGAGCCGCTCGCAGAGATCTCTTACGGCCTGTCTTCCGAAGTGTTGCTGAGCCGGCCGGATATCATCGCCGCCGAGCATCAGCTTCAAGGAGCCTATGCCAATATCGGCGCCGCGCGGGCAGCCTTCTTTCCGAGCATCTCCCTGACCGGCCTGCTCGGCAGCGCCAGCGACGAGCTTTCCGGCCTGTTCGATTCGGGCGCGGGCACCTGGAGCTATGCGGCGCAGGCGGCGATGCCGATCTTCGACGCGAGGACCTGGTCGGCGTACGAAGTCACCCAGGTGCAAAGGGACATGGCGGTTGCCGAGTATGAGAAGGCCATTCAGAACGCCTTCCGCGAAGTCGCTGATGCGCTGGCCGTTCGCGGCACGGTCGACCGGCAGATCGCCGCGCAGGAATCTCTGGTCGATGCCGCGACGGAAACCTATCGGTTGTCCAGCGCCCGTTACGAAAAAGGACTGGACAGCTACCTCGGTGTCCTCGATGCGCAGCGGTCTCTCTATGCGGCGCAACAGGGACTGGTCTACCGGCATTTGGCGCAGCTCGCCAATCATGTCAGGCTCTATGCCGCCTTGGGGGGAGGGGGCGATGTGCCCGACGGGACTGAGCCCCGACCGTGACCGGCGCCGTCCCGGCAAAAGGTTTAGCTGACGGAGCATATCGGGTATTCTAATTGCACGTTTCGACAAAGCCGGTTGGAGCGATAGGTTTCGATGGCGGCACACGAACCGTTGCCGCGCAAAAGGAGAACAGACCATGTTGGGTGAAACCGAACTCTCGACCTTGGAGCCCTTTCTGTCCGTGGAGCGATCGGAATGGGCAGACCTGGTGCGCTTTGGCGATGACGTGTTTGGCATTGCGGAGGCGCCGCACGCGATCGAGAGTTTCCGCTGTCTCCTCGAAGACCTGGCCCAGCGTCCGGGCAAGGCCCTCGTATTCTGCGGCACGAGCCGTTGCTTCTCCCCGGAGCGATGCAGCGCGCTGCTGAAACAGCTTGGCGATCTACAGAGACCGTTGGAAGGACGCCGTGCGTTCACCAGTCCGCTTGCCGGGTTCACCATGGCGCGTGAGGAGAACGTTTTCGGCGGACTGATTCGCTGGTTGCGGTCGGCCAGACGGCCTGTGATCATGGCTTTTCGGGGCGACGTTTGCCTGCCGTTTCTCGGGATCGGGCTGGCCTGTGATTTCCGCATCGCGACCTCCGACACCGTCTTGCACAATCAAGGACGCGAGCTGGATATGCCGCCCGGCGCGGGATTGCTCTATCTGCTGCCGGCCTACGTCGGCCTGGGCCGGGCCAACAACCTGGTGACGCGAACCGCCCGAATGTCGGCCCAGACCGCGTTCGAGTGGGGCCTGCTCGACGAGGTCGTCGCCCCTTCGGAGCTGGATGCGGCTATCCAGAGGATGGCCGCGGAGGTGTCGTGCTACTCGCAGGAGACGTTGAACACGATCAAACAACTGCTCAATTACAGTCTGCCCAGCTTCGACGACTTCTTCACCATGGAGACTCATGGACTCGACAAGGCATTGCGAGGAAAACCGTGGGACAAGCTTCCGGACGGAGAGTCATCGGACGCTCCCTCGTAGAAGCCGAGACGCGAGGGTTCACACTCCGATCCCGGATCGGCCCCGAATCCGCCTATGGCGGAGTCCTCCGGCCGGTTGAATCGCGCTTGCGGTGTCCCGAGCGTTGTACTACTATGGTGGCCCCATGAGTGAGCAGAGTCCACAACCTGGTGCTCCACGCAAGCGGTTCCGGCTCATCCGGCAAGTCTATGGCTTGCTGGCCCCGCGGGCGTGGAGCGTCATCGTGTACGCGGCGCTGTTTTGCAGTCTGGCCGTAAAGCTCTACCATGCGCTGCGCTATGGGCTGCTGCGCGAGTATCCCAGTTGGATTCTGACCGACATCGCCATCCTCCTGAGCCTGGAAGTGGTTCTGGCACTGATCTGCTATCGCTGGCCTCGGAAGGCGGTGTGGCGGGCCGCCACGATCGTCGCCGCGATCGCCTGCACGTGGTCGGTGATGAACGCAGCCTGGCTGATTCGCACCGGGACGCAGATCTTGCCGATGGAACTGCTGCCGTGGTTCCGCGATCCGCTCAACATTACCAAGCTCGTGGGCCTGAACCTGATCCGCATGCCGGCTGCCGCCGCGGCGCTGCTGTTGCCCAGCGCCGTCGCCCTGGCGTTTCTCTTCGCCGCTTTGGCGAAGCCGCTGGCCCCGGCGTATGAACCTCGCACCTTCCGCACCAAGATCGTCTTCTCTCTCGTGGCGATTGTCGTGGCGATCGTCGGCACGGCGGCGGCCTCTCGTCTGGGTTCTGCTCAGATCACGGCCGCCGGGCTGCGGTTCAACTGCCAGGCGCGGGCCGTCCTCTCTTTCCTGCTGCCGGAGTACCGGCATCTGGTCCGCGACGATTTCAGCAACGCCACGCGTCAAATCCCGTACGCCAGGGACGTCGCCATCTCGCTGCGGCCACGCCGCGTCAATCACAACGTGGTGATCGTCGTTCTGGAAGGGGTCCAGTACAGTTGCACTTCCCTGGCAGGACACCACCTGCAAAGCGATGGTGATGGATACGATCCGACTCCCTATCTGGCGACCCTGGCCTCCGAAGGGGTGTGTTTCACCGACGCGCGTTCGGTCGTGACGCACACCACCAAGGCGCTGTTTGCCCTGCTGACGGGCCGGCGGCCGGGCGCATGCCAGGATATCGGCGAGACCGTTCCCGTCGCACAGCCCTACGCCAGCCTGGCGACGATCCTCGAGAAGGGGATGGGTTTTCGAACGGCGTTCTTCCAATCGCCCACCGGAACCTTCGAGTCCCGGGCCGGACTCGTTCACAACCTCGGCTATCAGAAGTTCTTCGCCCGCGAGGACTTGGAAGACCCGAACTCCTTCGTGGGTTATCTCGGCGCCGACGAATTCGCGCTTCTTGAGCCGATTCGCGACTGGATCCAGTCGGACGACAAGCCGTTCCTGCTGACGGTGATGTGCTCGGTGACCCACGATCCCTATGAGGTCCCGTCCTGGTACGGTGAAATGGCCGGGACGCTGCCCGATCGCTACCAGCAGACGATCGCCTACACGGACAAGTTCATCCAGGCCCTGGATGTCGAGCTGGCCAGTCTGGGGCTCACGGACGACACGATCTTCTGCGTCGTCGGCGACCATGGCGAAGCCTTCGGCGAGCATCGTATCCAGGGGCACGAGCGCGTGGCGTACGACGAGGTATTGCGAATCGCGATGTGCATGAGAGCGCCGCTGCTGATCGAGCCGGGACAGCGCATCGCCAGTCCCGTCAGTTCCGTCGATCTGGTGCCCACCGTCCTGAGTCTGCTCGGATTCGGGGTTGCCGGACTTGACTTCGACGGCGACGATGCCCTCGGGCCGTTGCCTCTGGACCGCAAGGTCTTCTTCGCCGGCTGGATGCAGCAGGGCCCCTCCGGCTTCATCCAGGATGGCAACAAGTTCGTCTATGATCCCGAACAGAACACGGTCTCGCTCTTTCGCCTGAGAACTGATCCGCTGGAGATGTCACGGTTCGACCTGCCTGAATACGTCGCCAAGGGATACAGTGAGGAGATCGTCCAATGGCGAAGGGGCACCATCTTCCGCATCGATCAGAAGCCGACGGGAAGCATGACGCTTTTCGGTTCCTGGTTGTGCCGGTGGAACGGTCGCATCTCCAACGTCAAGCACCTCGAATGAGGACAATCGGTCGGTTCCACAACCGGATGATGCACTCTGTGGAGCTGCTTTTTTTCTGCTCGCACGAGAATCGGCAGAACAACCATTGCGGCTCTTAGTATGGGTGGATACGGCACTTGTAATCGGACAGAGTGGGACAAATGAGGCCTCTGGAAAAAATGGGGCAAATGAGATAAATAGGTGCTTGCTATCGGCCGAAGGATTGACTACGTTGTTGGTGGCAGGTCGTAGGGCAGCGGTTGCGATGTGACAGGTGGCCCGGCGACAACGGCAAGGGGTGTGACGCGGCGGGTGACGCCGCAGACCCCCTTTCGGCGCGGATCTCCGAAAACCCGGGGCGGGCCGTCCTAAACTGACATGACGCCGATCTGACGAGGAGGAGGTACCGCCCGCCCTTTTATTACGGCAAGAGCCGAGGTTGGGCCCGAGGCAGCAAGCGCGGGGCCGATCGCGGTTTCCCAGAAGCTACGGAGTCGTTCCGGAGGAGGGCGACTCCGTCTTCCTTTTTTGCAGACACCGGCGCGCGGCACAGTTCCGGCCGCGATGAGGTTCCGCAGGGCACGATGAGACGGATCATCTCGGCTTCACGACGCACCGACATTCCGGCCTTCTATGGCGAGTGGTTCATAAAACGGATTCAGGAGGGATTCGCCGGCGTGGTCAATCCCTTCGGCGGCCGGCGATATCGCGTGTCCCTGAGACCCGACGATGTGGGCTGTTTCGTCTTCTGGTCGAAGGACTTCACGCCGTTCCTGGCGCATCTCGATATCATCGAACGTCTTGGCTATCGGTTCTACTTCAACTATACCGTGACGGCGCTGCCGTCGGTCTTCGAGAGCGACGTGGACAAGCGCGCGGCCCTGCGCACCTTGAAGCATCTTGCCGGACGCTACTCGCCCGCGCACATCAACTGGCGGTTCGATCCGATCATCCTGTCGAGCATCAGCGATGAGGCGTTCTATCTCCGCGCGTTCGAGTCTCTGGCGAGCGAACTGGAAGGCCTCGTCGAGCGGTGCTATTTCAGCTACGTTGCGTTCTATGGGAAGGTCCGGCGCAACTTCCGGGATTTGGACAAGGCCCGCGGCGTTCAGGTAAGTGAGCCGAACGAGCAGGTGCGGATCGAGCTGGCCAACCGAATTGCGGAGGTTGCCGCTGAGCACGGCATCACCATGTATTCCTGCTGCGGCGATTACCTGGTTGGCGACCGGATCCGGAAGGGCCACTGCATCGATGGGGCTCTGATCGAGCGGTTGTTTGGCCTGGGCGAGACACCATACAAGGACAAGGGTACGAGACCCGAATGCGGCTGCACCGAAAGCGCCGATATCGGGACCTACAACACCTGCCCGCACGGCTGCGTCTACTGCTACGCCAACGCGAACAAAGCCGCCGCCCTCCGGGCCTTCGAGCAGCACGACCCCGATTCCGCCTTCCTGGGCTACACGAAAGAGCAATCCGACGCGTGGATCGCGGAGTTGAGGGAGGACTTCAGGTTTCCAAGTGCGCAGTGAATTACCGAACCGCATGCCGCCAAAGCTTGAGGAAGACGGTGAAACCGTGTATAAGATCCTCATGGCTGAAAGACGACGAGCACCTCGCAACAGGACCCTTGTCCTCTCGGACAGCGACCGGGAGCGATGCGCGCAGGCTTTGCGCCGGATCGACTCGCCGGTCTCGCTGGAAGAAATCCTCGACTCGACGATCTGCCAGGACCTGTTTGTTGTGCTGCCGCTTCTGCCATCGGGAGCCTTCGATCTTATCGTCGCCGATCCCCCGTACAACTTGACCAAGACGTTCAATGGCAGCACGTTCAAACAAACGGACCTTGATCAATACGAGACATGGCTAAGCGCATGGTTGCCCGAGATGCACCGACTGCTGAAGCCGACGGGGTCGGTTTACGTCTGCGCGGACTGGCGATCGTCGACGGCCATACATCGCGTCCTTCTTCAATACTTCGTGGTCAGGAACCGCATTTCATGGGAGCGAGAAAAGGGACGTGGTGCCAAGACAAATTGGAAGAACAACATGGAGGACATCTGGTTCGCCACATCTTCGAACGATTACACTTTCAACGTCGACGATGTGAAGCTGAAACGTCGTGTGATTGCCCCGTACACCGATGGGGATGGACAGCCCAAGGACTGGGAACACACCGAGGAGGGAAAGTATCGTATTACGCATCCTTCAAACATCTGGACCGACCTGACAGTCCCGTTTTGGTCCATGCCCGAGAACACGGATCACCCCACACAGAAACCGGAGAAGCTCCTGGCAAGAATCGTCCTGGCCAGCTCGAATCCGGGGGATACCATCTTCGACCCGTTCCTCGGCTCCGGAACCACGTCCGTGGTCGCGAAGAAGCTCCAACGGCACTACGTCGGCGTCGAGGCGGATCGGGACTTCTGTTGCCTGGCGCAAAGACGCCTGGAGCTTGCGGCGACGGATCACAGCATTCAGGGATATGCCGGCGGAGTGTTTTGGGACCGCAACACGTTGGCCGACCAGAGCAACAGCCGGCGCCGCGATTGTCGTTCCTGTGCGCGTCACCCAGTGCTGTTTGATGACCTCCAGATCGTGAGATAATGAGGGATGTTGACGAGCCGGATATTCTCGACCGATAGGTTTAGAGAGATCGCCGAGTCGACCAGGGATTTTCTGAATGGTCATGAGGACTTCCTTTCGCCCAGCACGGCTCACAGCACTCGCGCGTTCGGCGACGCGATAGCGGAAATCCTCGGTGAGCATCTTTAGGAAATCCTTGCGGACGATTGCGCGGAGTACTCCGCCAACTTTGCCCGTCGGGCAATGGCGGATCTGGCCTTCAAAGACAGGGATGACCTCTACTACATTGTCGATGTCAAGACACATCGAGAAGACACTAAGTTCAACATGCCGAACCTCACCTCGGTTGAGCGGCTGGCACGGTTCTATGAGGACGACGAAAACCACTTTGTACTGCTTCTCGTGAAGCACTCTCTGGATGGCGCCCACGCCCGAATCTCAGAAGTCACATTCGTGCCTATAGAGTTTCTGGACTGGGATTGCCTCACGGTAGGGGCACTCGGGTGGGGACAGATCCAGATTGCGAACTCGAACCGCATCAATGTTAGACCCCACTACTCCCGAAGACGATGGATGCTCGAACTCTGCGACGTGATGCTGGAGTTCTACCCGAAGGAAATCGGGAAGATTCAGACCCGTATCGGGTACTTCGAACGAGTCAGGGAACGATGGCAGGCAAAGCTGGACGGATGAACAGGTCGGTGTGAACTGTCCCGCTCACGATATCGCGCCGGCGAGTTTCAGCACGAGTTGCTCCATCGCGACCTGGGTCTTGGCCTGGCCGGTTTTGACGGCGTAGTCGATGGCGGCCAGTTGCTCGATGTACTTGCCCAACTGCTCCAGTGAGGTCTGTCGCAACTGCGTGAAGAAACGCTCCTTGTTGTTCCAGATCCGCAGCTTGCCGGCGACGTCGCCCGGGGCGACGCCCTTTTCGAGCATGGCCTTGGCGGTGAACATGCGGCGCAGGTGGTAGGCGAAGGCGCCGACGACGGTGTACTCGGCGCTCTTGTCTTCTTCGAACATGTTGCGCAGCCGCCGGATGGCCTGGAGCGGGTTGCCGGCGATCATCGCTTCGATCACCTCGAAGGCGCCGAAGATGCGATTGTGTCCGGCCAGCGACTCGACGTGTTTGCTGGTAATCGCCTTCTCGTCCCGCGCAAACAACCCCAGCTTGTCGATCTCATTATAGAGCAGCGTCAGGTCCTCTCCGACCAGTTCGATCAGCATCTCGGCGGCCGGGCGGTCGAGCTTCATCTTGCTCGTCCGCTGGGCGTATTCGATGAGATACTTGGGCAGCTCGTGGCGCTTCGGCGGACTGACCTCGATCAACGTGCCGATCTTGGCGAGCTTCCTGGCCAGCTTTGTCTGTTTGGGCCAACTGCCGACGGTCAGCACGAGGACACCGGTCGGCGAGGGTTTGTCGAAGTAGTTCTCCAGGGCCTGGCGGTTCTTCGAGACGAAGTCGTCGGCGCCCTTGACGACCACGACGCGCCGGCCCGTCAGGAACGGCGCGGTGCGCAGTTCATCCAGCACGTCGGAGATCGAGACCTGATCGCCGTCAGCCGAAAGCAGCCCCGTCATGCGGTCTTGCGGATCGACCAGGCGATCGATCAGCTCCTGGCACCGGGCGTTGACCTGCGGTTCCTCTTTGCCTGCGATGACGTGGATCTGCTCACCCATGGACGGGTCCTGACGCCGTTTGTAGTGGCGTCGTAAGACGCTACTGTGCCGGCAGCCTTATGCCCCTTCGCCTTCGCCCTGGCCTTCGCCTTCGTCTTCCAGGTCTTCGGCGGCGATCTTCTCGGCGGCGACCAGCTTGTCGCCTTCCTTGAGGTTGATCAGCCGCACGCCCTGCGTGTTGCGCCCGATGGAGCGAATCTCGTCGAGGCCCGTGCGGATGATCATCCCGTTGGCGGTGATGAGCATCAGGTCGTCTTCGCTCTGGACCGCCTTGAGCGCCACGACCTTGCCGTTGCGGTCAGAGGTCTTGATGTTCTTGAGGCCGAGGCCGCCGCGCGACTGGGCCTTGTAGTTCTCGATGCCCGTGCGTTTGCCGTAGCCGTTTTCGCAGACCGTGAACAGCGCCGACTTTTCCTCGACGATGACCATGCCGACGACCTCGTCGCCGCTGCGCAGGTGAATGCCGCGAACGCCGCGAGAGGCGCGCCCCATCGAACGGACCTCCTGCTCGTCGAAGCGGATCGTCATCCCGTCGCGCGTGCCCAGGATGATGTGGTTTCCGCCGGTGGTCTGCGCCACCCCGATCAGCGCATCGTTCGGGTCCAGGTTGATCGCGATCACGCCGTTGGCGCGCGGGTTGCCGTAGGCGTTCAGTCGCGTCTTCTTCACGACGCCGTTCTTGGTCGCCATCACGAGCTGCCGTTCGGGACTGCCCTCTTCATCCTCGAAGCTGCTGACCGCGATGATCGAGGCGATCTGCTGGTTGCCCAGGTTCAGCAGGTTGGCGATGCTGCGTCCCTTGCTCTGGCGGCTCATGGCGGGCACGTCGTAGACCCTCAGCCAGTAGCACTTGCCCCGGTTGGTGAAGACCAGCAGGTAGTCGTGTGTCGAGGCGATGAACAGGTGCTTGATGAAGTCGCCCTCTTTCGTGTCCGAGCCGATGATCCCGCGACCGCCCCGGCCCTGGCGGCGATAGGTGTCGGTGGGCATCCGCTTGATGTAGCCGATGTGACTGACGGTGACGATGACGTCCTCGTCGGCGATCAGGTCTTCGATTTCGAGCGTTTCGACGGCGCCGGCGATCTGGGTCCGGCGGCGGTCGCCGTACTTCTCCTTGATCTCGTGGAGGTCCTCCCGGATGATGTCGAGCAGCACGTTCTCATTGGAGAGGATGGCCTCATAGCCGGCGATCTGCTCGATGAGTCCGGCGTATTCCTTGGCCAGCTTCTCGATCTCCAGGCCGGTCAACCGCTGCAACTGCATCGTCAGGATCGCGTCCGCCTGCGGGCCGGTGAGGAAGTGGTCGCCGCGGCTCTTGGCCTTGACGAACTCGGCGGGCAGCAGCTTGCGCAGCGTCGCCGTTTCGACCAGCCGCAGCGGCTTGTTCATCAGGTTCAGCTTGGCGGTCGGCGCATCGGGCGATTTCTTGATGATCTCGATGATCTCGTCGATGTCTGTCACCGCCAGAATCTGGCCTTCCAGAATGTGGGCCCGGTTGCGGCAGCGCCGCAGAAGGAACCGGCTCCGCCGGCGAATGACGTTCTTGCGATGGTCGATGAAACATTGCAGCATCTCGCGGATGTTGAGCGTCTCGGGCTGATTGTTGACCAGCGCGATGTTGGCGATGGCGAACGTAGTCTGCAACGGTGTGTAGCGGAACAGCTTGTTCAGCACGATCTCGGCATCGGAGTCTTTCTTGAGCTCCACCACGATGCGCAGCCCGTGACGGTCGGACTCGTCGCGGACGTCGGCGATTTCCGGAATGGTCCCGCCGTGCACGCACTCGGCGATCTTCGAGACGATCGCCGTCTTGATGACGGTGTACGGGATCTCGGTGACGATGATTCGTTCCCGGCCCCGCTTGTCGGCTTCGACCTCCGTCTTGGCTCGTACTTTCAGGTGGCCGCGGCCGGTGGTGTAGGCGTCGACGATGCCCTTCTTGCCGCAGATGATGCCGCCGGTGGGGAAGTCCGGGCCGGGAAGGACTTTCATGATGTCCTTGAAGCCGCACTTCGGGTCGTTGATCACCAGCAGCAGGGCGTCGCAGATTTCCTTGACGTTGTGCGGCGGGATGTTCGTGGCCATCCCGACCGCGATCCCGGTCGAGCCGTTGACCAGCAGGTTGGGAAACCGCGACGGAAGCACCACCGGCTCCATCCGCGTCTCGTCGTAGTTCGGGACGAAGTCGACGGTCTCGAAGTTGAGGTCCTGGAGCATCTCCATGGCCGGGGCCGCCATGCGCGCCTCGGTATAACGCATCGCCGCCGGCGGATCGTTGTCGATGCTCCCGAAGTTCCCTTGCGGGTCGACCAGCGTGTACCGCATGGCCCAATCCTGACCCAATCGGACGAGCGTTCCGTAGGTGGCCTGATCCCCGTGCGGATGGTAGTTACCACTGGTGTCGCCGACGATCTTGGCGCACTTTCGGTGAGAGCTGCGCGGTCCCAGGTTCAGATCGTTCATCGCGACGAGAATGCGCCTCTGGGAGGGCTTCAAGCCGTCCCGCGCATCGGGCAGGGCGCGTGATACGATCACGCTCATCGCGTAGTTCAGATATGAATTCTTGAGCTCGTCAAGAATCGGCATATCCTCAAAGCGTTCCTGGGGCTGTTCCACGTCCTTCGTCATGTCTTCTATCTCGATTGGTCCGAATTCGGGTCAAGTCGCCAAGCACGGCGGCCGCGCTGGATTCTGTTCAAAAAAAGGTGTGACACACCCGTGCAAATGCCGATCACCATCCCTGGCCAGGGTTCCCAAAAGTCTGTAAGTTACCACCGGCACCGGCGTAAGTCAAGGGTCGCAGGAGGCAAGAATCCGCTGATTTTCCGCTCTCCGGGCCGCCAGAACCCGGAGTTCGCAGGCCGGGGCCGCCGTGTCCGGCTCTACCTCCCGCTGATCGTTCGCAGGGCAATGTCCGAGATCAGACTGTCGGAGTCCCGGGCGGTCCTGAGCGTCTGAACCATGTCGGGCAGGCGGATGATCCGGGCAATGTCCGCCAGGGCCCGCAGGTGCCTGGCCGGGTCCTGCCCGACCGGGTCCAGCAGGATGATCAGAATGTGGGGTTCACCCGAGGCAAGCGGCACATCCAGGGGGCTTCGTGAGACTCCCAGAAAGACGGTCGACCCGAAGACCTGCGGGATATGGGCGTGAAGCAGCACGACGTCCTTAGTCAGTTCCACCGGCTCCTGCTGGCTCATCGCGTGCAGCAGGCGGGTGATCGCACGCGCCTCGTCGGAGCCCTCGCGGAAATGGCAGCTCAGCAGCTCTCGAATCGCCTGCTCCGTGCTCGTGACGTCCATTTGCAGCCGTGTCCTCTCGCGGGCGAACGTCGAGAAGATGTAGGAGGAATCGAGGATCTTGTCGGCCGCCTGTTGGCTGTCCCACCGTTGGGTCGGCGGTATGATGACGGAGAATGTCGTGTTGGGGAACTGCTCGGCCAGACGACCGGGCAGGCGATCCAGGATGGGCTGCCATGCGACTTCTCCCTTTCGCGCGCTCATGAGGATGAGCCAATCGTTCGGGTCGATCTCGTCGGCCAGGTCTCCCTGCACGGTCTTCCACGCGCCGAAGGTCCGTGTGGACGTGGACACCGCAGGCGGCGTCTTCGTGACGAATGTCTCTGCGGCGGCCTTCGTCTCGACGGAACAGCGGACCAGCAGGGTGGTTCCCGCCTGGTTGGCCAGCGTCTTGACCGCGGTGATGACCGACTCGAAACCGGGCTGGCGCTCCGCCAGGGGCGGCAGGACCAGCACGATCCGGCCGGTGGTGCTGACCGGTTCGCGGAAGCGGTTGATCAGGATGAACTGAACGCTCTGTTCGACGACGGCGTCGATGATCCGTCCGAACGTCCGGGTTTTGAAGCCGACCTGCCCGTCCCAGTTCAGCAGGACCATGGAGATCCGATTGTCCCGGATGGTTCGCAGGATGCCCGAGGTGACGCTGATGTCGACGCTGGTCAGGGGAGTGACCGGGACGCCCGCCGCCATGGCGCGGACGACCGTATGGGCGAGAATCTTCTCGGCCGCCGCCACCTGCTGGTCTGAGTCGCGGCCCTCCTCGGCCACGCGAACGGGATACAGCGGCTCGTGCGACCCCTTTTCCCGAAGCAGCAGCGCGACGTCGAGCAGCTCTCTGGCCCCTCCGCGCTCCTCCAGGGGAATCAGGATCCTGTGCGGCGCCGACGACGCGTCGAAGCCCGCCTGCTCTTCGTGCAGAGCGACCGCCCGCCCCGCCCGCTCGGTGACGATCGAGCCGACCAGGCAGGTCACGGCGATCATCATGATGGTGCCGGTGATCACAGCCTCGGAGAACAATCCAAGATCAAAGCCCACCATGACCGCGGCCAGGGTGGCGGCGGCCTGATTGACGCTGAGCCCGAAGATCAATCGGCCTTCGTCCCGGCGGTATCGCAACGCCGTCTCGCAGACCCGGGCGGCGCCCCATTTGGCCGCCAGTGCGACCGCGATCATGCTGATGGAGATGATCCATGCCCCGGACCCCGTCAGCAGCAGGCCCAGATCGACCAGCATGCCCACGGACAGCAGGAAGAACGGGATGAAGATGATGTCGCCGGTGAAATGAATGCGGGTCATCAGGAGGCTCTTCTCGGGGATCAGGGAGTTCAGGGCGATCCCGGCCAGGAAGGCCCCGATGATCGGCTCCAGTCCGGCGACGTGCGCCAGAAACGAGCTGAGCAAAGCGACCGCCAGGACGAAGATGAACTCGCTGTTCTCGTCGACGGCGATGTCGCGGAAGAACTTGCGGCCGATCAGGGGGATGAGGATCAGGACGGCCGCAATGTACACGACCATCAGGAAGAACAGCCGGACCCAGAAGCCGACGGTCAGTTCGCCCCGTGTGGCGCTGGCGATCACCGAGAGCAACAGCAGGGCCAGTGTGTCCGTGATGATGGTTCCGCCGATGACCGTCGTCACCGAACGGGACTTGGCCAGACCCAGCTTGCCCACGACGGGAAAGGTCAGCAGCGTGTGAGAGCTGAACATGCTGGCCAGAAGGATGGCCGACGGAACGGTCAGCCCGAGCACCCAGATGCCCACCGGGATTCCCATCGCCAGGGGAATGCTGAACGTCAGAAGCCCGAAGACGATCGCGTGGCTGCGGTTCTTGCGGACTTGGTGCAGGTCGATCTCCAGCCCCGCAAGGAACATGATGTAGAGCAGGCCGACCGTGCCAAGCAGGTGGATCGTCTGGTCCCGGGCCAGAACCCCAAGGCCGTGCGGACCGAAGACGATTCCGGCGGCGATCAACCCGATGATCTCGGGCAGGTGCAGTCTCCTGGCGAACAACGGCACGACCAGAATCAGCGTCATGACGCTGCCGAAGATCAGTATGGGATCGGTAAAAGGTAGCATCCACGGTCCTCATGCACATTCGAAGCGGCACGCCGCTGGCGGGTCAGCCGCCCGTACGGGCCTTCCGTCGTTTCGGTCCTTCTGGTCCCTGTGGTCCTTCAGATTTTAACGGATCGAAACGGCCAAAGCGACACGCCAGCGGCGGACCGGGCTCATGGGGAACATACGAAAGAATCCTCTCGCTGTTTTTGCTTCCGCCAAAACCTGAACTATACTTTGGGTGTAAGGGGGTAGTAGAAAAGCCCGAGATCCGGAAAACTCGCTCATAATACTCCTTCCTTCTTTTCCAGGGGGGGCGGCTGACCAGGTGTCTATGCCAAGGGGGGTCGCTGTCTCCCTCTTTTTTTGCGCGCTCCTCGCGGGGCCCATCAGCCTACCGCGTGACGTCACTCACGCGAAAGACGTACGCATGTTGATTGCCGAGTTCATCGGGATCGAACTCGGGAAGTGCGATGATCAGATCGCCCCCTTCGACTCGCCAGGGAAGCATTGCACGCGTCGCCAGGAACGTAACTTCTGTGTGGCTGGCGGCCTGGACGTCCTTTAGCCGCAGTTCTCGGCCGGGCCATTTCGGGGCGATCGCGTACAGATTCGCGTCCTTGAAGGTGAACAGCAGCTCCTTGCGTGCCTGCCCCGGCGGTGGGGCGACCGTTTGCTCCAGGATGTTGAACTGCGTCATGTACTCGCCCCGCTTGACCTGCGGGATGTTTCCTGCGCTCCACTGGCAGGGCACGTTCCACATGCGCGTGCCGTAGATGGCCTCGCCGTTGGTGGCGAGCCAGGCTCCGATCTGGGCCAATCGCTCCTGCATGATCACCGGGATCGTGCCGTCGGCCCGCGGCCCGATATCGAGGCAGAGGTTGCCGCCCCGGCTCACGACGTCGGCCAGCATCAGGATCAGCTCCTGCGCGGATCGATAGTCCTCGATGTTCTCGGCGCGGTTGTAGCCGTACGAGTGTCCCATCCCCCGGTTCTCTTCCCAGGGATGGGCGTCGTCGTCCAGGCCGGAACCGTATTCGGTCGTATAGAATCCGCCGTGCTTGTGCCGGACCCCTTTGCCCCATCGGTCGTTGATGACCAGGTCCTTCTCGTTCGGCGCGTGGTTGAACAGCCACGCCAGCAGCTCGGGGCTTCGCCACTGCTCCCAGGGCAGGTCCCATTCGCCATCCGCCCACACCACGTCCGGCCGATAGCGCGTCACGAGGTCTTTGAACTGCCCAAACAGATGCTCCTCGACGAATCGCGCCTTGTCGCTCTTCCAGAGCGGGTGATACCACTCGTACAGCGAGTAGTAGAGTCCGACCCGGATGTTCTTCTTGCGCACCGCCGTTGCCAGGTCGCCGACGAGATCGCGTTTAGGCCCAACCTTGACGGGATTGTAGTTGGCTCCATAGGTCCGCTCGGCCTCGGCGCTGGGCCAGAGCGTGTAGCCGGAATGGTGCTTGGTGGTCAGCACGATGTACCTGGCGCCGGCCCTCGCGAACAAATCGGCCCAGGCGTTCGGGTCCCATAGCTCGGCCTTGAACATCGGGGCGAAATCCCGGAACTGAACGTCCGCCCCATAAGTCCGCGCGTGAAACTCGGCGACCTGACCATCGAAGGACTTCTCCTGGAGCCAGTACTGGTACCATTCCGCGTAGTGTCCCTTCGGCGTCCACGCCGGAACCGAATACAGGCCCCAACACACAAAGACGCCGAACTTCGCGTCCCTGAACCACTGCGGCGTGGGCCGTGCGTCGAGCGATTCCCACGTCGGTTCATACCGCTCGGCCGACAGCACACTTGCGGCCGACGGCGCGAGGATCACAAGTACAGCAAGAGCGGAAATGGTGTGTCTTTCCATTCTGGCACCCGAAACTTCTACTCGGACAGAGACGGTGTGTCCGCCACTTCGTTACACAGGCGGTCCTCACGTCTGCCATGCTGCCATCGGCTCGCGGAGAATGCAAGCTTCACGGGTTTGGTGGGCGCAAAATCGCGGGCCGCGGCAGAGCGACTGCCGCGGCCCGTCCTTCCAAGGTAGGGGGGGTCACTTTATTCGTTACGGCGCTTTCGCGCCAAGGCCAGGCCGCCGAGAGCGAGCAGGGCGATGGTCGTCGGTTCGGGGACCGACATGGCCCCACTGAACCCGCCGCTGCCGCTGTAGCCGCCATCGAGCATCTGGGCGAAACTGTAGTAGCCTGGGCCACTTCCACCTTGAAGAGAAAGCTCGAAATCGAGCGAGGGTAGTCTGAGGCTTTCGAGGAGGGCCAGTGCCGCCGATCCGAGCGCTGAGCCTTCGTGCGTGATGAACAGGTCGGTGATGTCCATCTGGAACTGCGTGAACCCGCCGGCCACCGTTCCGAAGGTGGCCAGATCGCCGCTGCCCAGTGTGCCGGTCAGATAGGTGACGCTGTTGTCGGTGCTCTTGATGGTGATCTGTGCGCTGCCCAACGGGGTCAGCGTGTACGGGGCATCGGGAATGCCTGCGACCTGGAAGGTCGGCAGATACACGTGGGCGCCGACCAGGGCGTCGTAGTTGCTGCCCAGGCCGGAACTGACGATGATGTCCTGGTCGAAGCTCAGAACACCCGCGCCGTTGTAGGACCAGTCGCCGGCGGCGGCCGGCGCCGGGCTGAATTCCAGCACCTGTTGCGGTGGGACCGTCTCGGCGAATGCGCCGGCGGAGACGACGGTCGCGAGTATGGTCATTGCTATCAACGAGGCTTTCATCCGTTTTCCTTGGGCGTCGCCGCGTTCAGTTGCCGACGCTCTCATGGGTCCTGACGTGGAAGCGTTCCTGCGCTGCGCCTCTTCGTCTGCGTCCAAGCAGGCCCAGCGCCCCGCCCAGTCCGAGCAGCAGCAGCGTCGCCGGCTCGGGGACTGCTACGAGGAAGTCCTGCATGCCGTTGTGCGAGATCACGAGCAAGTCCGCCTTGGCGCCGCCGCCGGTCAGTTCGTGCAACCATTTGTTGGCAGTCTCGACATCGAGGTTGGTTGCGCGGAAACCGCCGTAGCCGGGCGTCCCATCGACGGTGACGTCCCAGCCGGCTGGTGCGGCAGGGAGCTTCTCATAGATGATCTCCCAGACCGCGGCCGCGAAAACCGCCGCCACGCTGTTCTGCTGGTCGGTGTAGGAACCGCCGCTGGCCCACGCCGAATCGTAATGCGTGGCCCACAGCTCGCGCAGGTAGTTGGCTTTCGTGGTGCCCAGGACCTCGCCGGTGTAGCTGTTGTAGGCGTCGTCGGGCATTTGCACGTCGTATGTCACGGTCGTATCGGGCGCCGGCTCGTGCAGTTCGATGCAGAATCCGGGAATCAGGCCGTTCGACCAGGTGTGGCCGATGCCGGTGCTGTTGGTCTTGTCGAGCATGTAGACGCCGGCGGCCACGATGTCTCCGGCGTATCCACCGCCCCAGAAGACGATGCTGTCGTAGGCCCCGAAGCCGTCGTGCACGGCGTCCACCGTGTCGGCCTGAAGGCACGGCACGGCCGAGAGCAGCAGGGCAAATCCAAGGATCGCCGGAAGCTGTCGTGATGTGTTTGCCCGTATCATGTCACCACACCCCCCACGAGTCGGCACGGTCGGCGGCTCACGATGGCCGTCACGAGTGGATCCCTTTGATCCCTTCGGTCCTCTTGGTCCTAAGGGACCGAAACGACAGATGCCTGAGCGCTACAAGCGCCCCTTCCGTCGCGGTATGAGTAGACCCACAGCATCAACATTGCGTGTTGGACCTGCGTCTGTCGCATGAGTCCTGCAACCCCCCGGTCGCAGACGGCCTGTGGAAACACCCCAAGGATGAATCCCGACCATCGAACGAAACTGCCAAACCTGCCCTATTGAGTGCCCATGAAGGTAAGCGATGAGCACCCCCCATTTCGAGTGGATCGTCCTGTGGAACGATCTACGATGATCAGTCTACCCTATTTCAGACCCAATGTCAAGAGAATTGGGCGGAATCGGGCCGCCGGGGTCCAGTTTAGGGCCCGATGCCCACGCGTAACCGGAGCAAGGCGGCGATTATCGGGCGATCGCCGCATTTTCCCGGGGCCCATCCGGCGGGAGCCTCTCATCCGGGGGCGTCCTGATGTCAGGGCGAGCGGCGACACTACCGAACCAGGCGCGAAGGCCGGGGCAGGTCAGGCCGCGCGACCGAGTTCCTGAGTTGTAGCCATTGTGGATAACGTGTGGACAAGTTGGCGACGGGCGGGCCATAGCCTGTCTACATTCGGCGGAATACTGCAACCGGCGTGCCTGCGAGGAGGGCACGTGAGGTCTACCCGAAGGCGGCGGCGTTCTCGTGTTGTGTAAGGCTTGTGTTTTCACGTAGTTATGAATCGCAGATTTCCCCCTTGCGTCTGAGGGGATGCTCTCGCTTACCCAAAGCGCCAGCCTTGCCTGGCATTTCTCGGACCTGGGGAATCTGTCGGCCCGGTGCGCCTTAAGGTGGATAAACCGTAGAAAAGTCCTGCCGGAGGGCCTGAGGCGGGCGGAAAAACGCCTGCTCGGAGCATACCGTTAGCCGCGACAGGAGGCCCTGGCATCGTGGTCGCACGGGAGTATAATGGCTAGGCGTCGCTTCGGCAATAAGGACTGGTGGTAGAGAAAGCCTATGGAGAAGATGGGAACTCGCGTGCTGCTTGTTGTCCTGTTGTGCAGCCTCCTGTCCTCGGGTTGCTCGCGAGAGGCCGGAAAGGCCCCGGCCAGCGCGCATCGTGCCGTCCGGACAACCTCGGACTGGGGGCCGCAAGTCGAAGGGCTGCAATGTCGGCTACGCCCGACGAAGCGCCTCTGGCAGAGCGGTGAGATGCCGACTTTCAGGTTCGACCTCCGCAATCAGGGCCGGCGGCTGTTTGCCTTCAATGTCCACGAGCCCGTTCGTCCCGATCGCGTTTGGCTGGACGGACGCTGGCACCGACGGCGCGCGGACGAGGCTGCCCAGGCAAAGATGCGTCCGCTGGCGCCCGGAGCCGAACTGACGGACCTGACATTGGGGCTGCCGGCGGAGATGGGGCTGGCGCTCGAGTCCGGCCGGCACACGATCCAGGTGGCGTTCGATCTCGAGGATCTCACCGTGGTGAGCAATCCCGTGGAGATCGAAGTGGCCGCGGCGCCCGCCGGGACTGCGACCGACACGCCGTAGTCCGCCACAAGCGGACAGGCCTGGCGGCTCGTCGGCTTCTTTCGCTTACTGAACGCTGGGGCGGCCTTTGGGATAGGCCTCGGTGCTGCTGGGGGTCGCCCCGGTGATCGAATTGACGCTGATCTGGGCGGGACCGGAGATCGCATCGACCAGCGCCCGGCCGTTCACAGTCACGGCTCCGTCAACCAGTTCGGGCACGCTGTAGAGACGATAGCAGGACTCGTAGAAGGACGGACGCCGTTGCGGCAGCACGAACGGCTTGTGCGTCCGGCCCTCGGCGTCCACATAACTGATGTACGGTCGGGTATACAACCCTCCCTGTCTCTTGCTGCTGAATACGATCCAACGACTGTTGCTCGACCAGCTATGCCATGATTCGCTGTGTTCGCTGTTGATCGGGACTTCGCGGTACGCGCCGGTCGTCAGGTCCATCATGTACAGGTCGCTGGTCGGCTGGTAGACGGGGAAACACCCGTACCGGCTCATGCAGAGCAGCAGGAACCGGCCGTCAGGCGAGACGCGAGGCAACAAGATGCTCCGGCCGGTGTCCTTGGCGCTCAGCACCGTCTCCAATGCGCCCCAGGCATCCGTCGCGAGGTCGTAGGGAATTCGCATCAGATCGTACTGCACCTCGGCATATCGCCTGGGCGGCACCGTTTGCATGTCCGTCCACAACAGCGGGGCGCTGCAGAAGTACAGGTACTTGCCATCGGGGGTCCAGGCGGGATAGGTCTCCAGGCGAGTCTTGTCGGAGAGAGCCGGCGCCGTGCGGATCTCCTTCTTCTCGACGTCGTAGTAGACGATGATCGAGTCGAGATCGACAACGTCGTGGATCTCTTTCTGCGCCGTGTGGAAGAACTGCCTGACGTCATTGATCGCGTACGTCACGATCCTGCTGCTCGGATGCCACGCGGTGTATCCGAACTTGGCGCCGATCCTCTCGACGCGGCCGTCGTGAGCGTAGACGGTCGCGCTGGGGAAGGACGTGCTGCGAATTCCGAGGAGCATCCTGTCGGGGTCGTTGCCCACGAAGCTGTGGCAGTTGGCGCAGCCGTCCCCGAAGCGGCGCGTGTCGAGCAGAACCGTTTCCTCGAAGGTCTCCAGGTTTCGCCGGCAGATCTGCATCGGTTTGGGGAAGTACGACGAGGGCATCATGAAGCGGTAGACCAGATGCGAGTCGATCGGCTCTGGTGCGATCCTGTTGCGGATGGCCTGGTACTGATTCCACTTGCCGTCCCCGGTCTTCACATACACATCGATCGTGACTTCCTTGCCGATGTTTGCGCCGAGCAGGGCCTTCCATCTTTGCTGCGGGATGAGGATCTCACCCGTTTGGCTGCGGATTTCGATCTGCTCGCCAGCGTCCGAGTGGATCCTGGCGACGTATCGGCGGCCGGGCTCGTCGATCCGGAAGTTCAACGGGGCGATGTTGGGCGGAAGGACGACGCCCGCATAGTCCGGCGTGATCCGAGGCGCTGCGGCCACGACCACGGGTGATTCGGGACTCTCGTCTTCGCACGAGCCCATGAACAGAGCCGCGACGAAGGTCAACAGAACCAAGGGTGTTGTCAGTAACCTGGTCGAGTTCATGGCCGCGTTCGTATCCGTGCGGGTGTTTCACAATACCCATCTTGTCGCGCGTGTGCGCCGGCGTCAGTGGTCGCGGGCCAGTCGGACCAGCGACACGTTGTCGAGATACACGCCGGCGTCGTCCGATCCTGCGTGGATCTCGATGGAGGCGTCCAGATCGGTCTGCCCTTCCATCACGAACGTGTGAGCAAAGTGCCTCAGGACCAGATCCTGACGCGCCGCGGATAGATATACGGGGCCCATCTTACTGTAATCCCAGAACGAGCCAACGTTTTTCTTGTTGACCTTGACCTCGATCAGCCGCGACGATTCGGTTCCCGCGTCAAACTCCAGCAGGTAGGTTTCGCCCACCGCCAGTTTCAGGCCGGATTGTATCAGTCGGACGTCGTGAGTGTCTTGCCCCGCGCGATGGATTTCCACGTGGGCTCGCCCGTCTTCGACGGTCCATTGCGCGTCGGCTGCGCTGCTGCAACTCAGGGTCCAGTCCGCCTGGCCCAGAGCGAACTCCCCATTTCGAACCAGGTTGCCGCTTGGCTCGTTGGGGTCGTAAAGATACGCGACGATGCTTTCCTCGTTGGAGAAGTCGCTCTCATTGCCGTCCACGTCCACTGCCGTCACCCGGAAGTAGTACCGGCGGTCGTTTTCCAGATCTCGCAGATGGAGCAGGGTCTGGTCGCACGTCGCGATCAGGGTCTGCGGCTGAGGATCGAGCCCGCCGTACACGCGATAGTACGCCGTACGCAGATCGCTGAACTTGTTGAACAGGAGGGTTACCTTGTCGGCGTTCGGCTCGACGACGAGATAGGGCCTCTCCACCGTCCCCGTCCACGGGAAGCGGAATACGCGATAGGCAACGGCGCCGCCATGGACGAAATCCATCTCGAACTCGACCTCGCCGTCGCGGTTCACCTCCGTCACCTCCGGGTATTCCGGTAGGACGAAGTTGATGAGGGTATTGCCGTTGGGCAGGCGTTGGGCGTTGCCCTGATGGTACGTGTACCGGTCGGGGCTCGCACGATATTCCCAGACCAGCGTGGCCGTCATCGCGTTCGGGTCGAGTTCGTATTCCACGGCGCGCGACACCGGCGGATCGTGCTCGTTGCCGTTGTCGAAGATCGTGTAGCGATGCGGACCGACGACGCGAATGTCGTGCTGGCATGAGAAGCCGCCCAGGGGATCGTTCACGAAGACGAAATCGCTGTGAAGCCCGCCGAGCCTCCAGAGGACCTGCCCTGTCCGGCGGTCGATCTTGGTCACCTCATTGAGGTGACGGCTGGAGACCAGGATGTGGCCGTCCTCGTCGATGTCGATCGCGTTCATGTGCGAGACGCGCACGCTGGGACCGCGCACATCCTCGAACTCCTCCGGCCCGATGGCGGCCACGTCGAAGTTCTCCCAGGCCCGCCACTGGAAGATCAACTCGTCGGCGGCGGTAAACTCCTGGATGCAGGTTTCGTGGACCACCGCATTGGGACGTCCGCCTTCGACGACGCGGCTCATGTCGACATTGTGGATCGTCCGCAGGCCCAGCAGCAGATAGCTTCCATCGGCCAGAACCTGGAGATCGTGGCTGTCGGCCTCGTAGCCGTTGACGGCGCGAAACTCCTTGACTCGATTGAAGTTTTGATCGTATCCGATGTACTGCGTTTCGGTGATCATCCCGTTCTTCTGGACCTTGAAGTCCTCGGCGCCCTTTCCGCGCCGATACCAGACGGGTGCGCCCCAATTGTCGAGGATGAGGGTATACAGCGGCGTCTGGCGGGACTCGATGAAGACATATCCGTCGGCGGGGTGGCGGTTCGTAGTGATGCTCACGTGAGGGAAGTCGCCGGGCACGGAGACGCCGTTGTGCATGATGGCAGGTTCCCCCGGGATCGGATCGGCGGGCGGGTCAGCGGTGGGCACGGTCCGTGCCGTCACGCTCAGCGTTTCGGCGTGAATGGCGCCATTGGCCGCAAGGGGTCCTGCCCCCGGACGCAGGACATAGAACCGATACGCCAGCGGCTCGACCAGCCTGGCGGGCAATGCGCTCCCTCTGGGGGCCAGGCGAACGTCCACCACCTCGTCCGCGACGAACGGTGTCAAGGGCTGAAAGACAACCGTCCGGCCGTCCGTGGCAATCGTGGTCGTGCCTGCGTGAGGGCCGCTCTGCTGCCCGGCCACTTGGATGAAATCCGACAGATTGGCCAGGTCAATGGGCGAGGCTCCTTCGAAACGGATCAGAAGCCGGGTCTCCGGGGCAACATACTCCGATTCCGGACGCGGATCGAGATACTGGTAGCCGCATTCGAGGGCGGTGGCGTAATCCGTGACAGTGGCCGTTTGGGCCGAGCCGTAGACGTTCAGAACCCCGAACAGAATGATGATTGTGCAGAAGCTGAGCATCAGTGGGCCTGTCTGACCAGTAATACGTTGTCGAGATACGCATCGGCGGAATCCGCCCCCATGTTGATTTCGATGCATCCGTCCAGATCGGTCTCGTATTGCATTACGAAGGTATGGCTAAAATGCTTCATGACTGGACCCTGACGAGTCGGGGACAAATAGACAGGCCCCATCCAGCCGTAGTCCCAGACGGAACCCGTATTCTTCTGCCTGACGGTGACCTCGATCACCCGAGGCGACTCGGCCCCCGCATCAAATTCCAGTGCGTACGTTTCACCCTGCACCAGTTTCATTCCGGTCTGGATCCGTCGGATGTTCGCGTCGTTCCGTCCCGCCTCGTCGATTGTCACGTGGGCCCGCCCGTCTTCGACCACCCACTGCGCCGCGGCCGACCCGGTACAACTCAGGGTCCAATCCGTCTGCCCTTCGGAGAAGTCGCCGTTGCGCACCATGTTGTCCCCTGGTTCGTTGGGGTCAAAGAGATAGACGAGGGTGTTCTCTTCGTTGGAGAACCTGCTTTCTTGACCGAACCAGTCCACAGCCGTGACCCGGAAGTAGTACCGCCAGTCGTTTTCCAGGTTTCGTAAATGCAGGAGGGGCTTGTCGGAGGTGGCGATCAAGGAGTCCGGCTGAGGCTCGCACCCTCCGTACACACGGTACCGGGCCACGTTGGGATCGCCGAACTTGTTGAATACCAGTGTCACCTTGTCGAAATTCGGCTGCACGACCAAGTAGGGCCTTTCCACGACGCCCGTCCAGAGGAAGCGAAATGCGGTATACGCGTCGCTGTCGCCATTGACGAAATTCATCTCGTACTCGATCTGGCCCGCCGGACTGACCTCCGTCACTTTGGGGTATTCGGGCAGGACAAAGTCGATCAGAGCATTGCCGTTGGGCAGACGCTGGACGTTGCCGTGATACCAGGTGTAGCGGTCGGGATTGGCACGATATTCCCACACCAGGGTGGCCGTTCCGCCGTTCGGATCGAGGTCATATTCGACCGCGCGAGAGACGGGCGGGTCATGCGTATTGCCGTTGTCGAAAACAGTGTACCGATGAGGACCCACGACGCGGAAGTCATGCTGGCCGGAGAAGCCATTGAGGGGATCGTTGACGAAGGCAAAATCACTGTGGGACCCGCCTATTCTCCAAATGATCTGGCCCGTCCGGCGGTTGACCTTGGTGACCTCGCTGAGGTCGCGGCTCGATACCAGGAGATGGCCGTCCCCATCTACGTCGATCCCGTTCATGTGCGAGACTTCGATGTTGCTGCTGCGTATGTCTTGGCCGCCGGCGGAACCGATGACGGCAACGTCGAGGTTCTCCCAGGCCCGCCACTGGAAGATCAGCTCATCGGCCGCGGTGAATTCCTGGACACAAGTCTCCTGTACGGTTGCATCGGAACAGCCGCCACCGACCAATCGACTCATATCGACGTTTCGGATCGTCCGCGTTCCCAGCAGCAGATAGCCTCCGTCTTCCAGGACCTGTAGATCGTGGTTGTCGGCGTCATACCCGTTCACGGCACGGAAGTCCTTCACCCAGTTGAAGCTCTGGTCATATCCCTTGTACTGGATTCCGCCCCCCTGGAGCTGGAGTTCGGTGATCATACCGTTCTTCTGAACCTTGAAATCCTCGGTGAATGTCCCCCGCCGATACCACACCGGCGCCCCCGAATTGTCCAGAATCAGAGCGTAAGGAGGCTGGCCGTCATACCCAATGAAGATGTATCCGTCTCCCGGATTGCGGCACTTCGTGATGTTCACGTGAGGAAAGTCGCCGGGCACCGAGACCCCGTTGGGCATGATGACGGGCTGACCTGGGAGCGGCCCGGTCGCGCGAAGAGATGGCGTCACCGTATGGGCCTTCACGGCCAGCATCTCGACACGAGTGATGTCGTACGTCGGAACTGGTGCCGCCGCCGGACGCAAGACATAGAACCGGTATTCGATTGGCTCAGTCAGTTTCGCCTCAGACGAACTCCATAGAGGGACCAGGCTAACGTCCACCGCCTCGTCCGCGACGAACGGTGTCGCGGGCTGAAAGACAATCGTCCGGCCGTCCGTGGCAACAGTGGTCGTACCCGGATGAGGGCCGCTCTCGTCGCCGACCACCTGGATGAAGCTCGACAGGTTGAGCAGGTCCTTCGGCGCGTTCTTCTCGAATCGGATCAGAAGCCGCGTCTCCGGAGCGACGTATTCCGATTCCGGACGGGGATCGAGATACTGATAGCCGCATTCGAAGACGGCTGCGTAGTCCGTTACCGTGCCGCCGTGTGTTGCGCCGGCGACAGCCAGGATGCCTGTCAGGATGAACGTCATGCATGATCGGCTCATGGTATCGACGGTGTCTGCTATTCGACGGAAAAGGCCGCATCGCTCTGGTCTGCGATGCTCTCATCGGCGACGCTCTTGATCCGGATCGAGTAGTCGTCGCCCGGCTCCAGATCCAGATCGACCTCCCATTCAAAGGCGCCGATGCTGGGGGCTTCGGCGATGGTCTTGACCAGCGACCCGCCCTTGTACAACTCGATCACAATGTCTTCACTGAGGTTGTCGTTCCACTGGATGAAGTACGACAGGCCCCTCTTCCAGGTTTCGCCTCCTTGGGGAACGGTGACCTGGATCGTCGGAGAAGCAGCCAGGAACGATCTCGCGGACCAGTCGCCGGTTCCGCCGGCATTCGTCGTGCGGACCCGCCAGTAATGCGTTGCGTCGGTTTGCAGCGCATCGAGGGTGCGGCGGCTTTCCGTCATCTCGGATTCGTCCAGCACCAAAGCCGTAAAGTCGGCGTCCGTGGCTACCTGCACGTGATACGACCGGCCGAAACCCGCCGGCGCCCACTCCAGCACAATCGGCTGCGTCTCGTTCACGATGGCCAGATCGTCAGGCGAGCGCAGGATGGGCGGCAGCGGCATCTCCGGGGCGTCGGGATACGTGAAGAGGAACTCGCCCAACGGCGCATCGGCCACGATCAACTGCCGGGCTGACGGATCATAGCTTGTCGCCAGTGGAGCAAACGCTCCCCGCCCCACATGGGGGCGGTGATAGACCGTCAGTTGGGTTGGATCGTCGAAACCGAGACGTTCGACGTCGAACCGGACGTCCATCGTCAGTGCGTCGATACCGAAGCTCGAAAGCGTCACACGCTCGGCCAGCGCCTGCGGGGCCTTGCCGGCAAACCGCGGAAGGCGCGCCGCATCGGTGTGCCTCTTCACCACCAGTCCGTTGTTGAGCGATCCTTCCGCGCTGCGGACGGTGACCATGACGCCCGTCTCGTTCGAATCGTAGGTGTTGCCCGGTTTGATCCCCTGGTAGGTCTGCGATTGAACAAGGTCGGGGCTGTTCCACACGTACTTCTGAAGACGGGCGCCCTTCTTGGCGGTGGCGTAGTGAAGCTCGTAGACCAGTTCGCCTGCGGGCGAGACCTCGGTGACCAGGGGCACGTCCGGCGTGCCGGCGGGTATGGCGCTGCCCCAGTCGATCAGGACATTGCCGTTGGCCAGGGGCTGGGCCCTGCCGCCGCTGGGCGATTTGATGTCCGGATCGTGGCGGAATTCCCACACCAGGGTGGCCGTCATGTTGGTCTCATCGAGGCGATACTCCACGGCCCGGCTGTACGTGCGATCGCTCTCGGTGAGCCCGCCCCCCGAGATGTTCCCGTTGTCGAAGAACAGCAGGTTGCCGTTGCGGAATCGCCAGATGCTGTGCTGTCCGACGAAGTAGTAGGGCGCATTCTCTTCATGTTCGCCGATGAAGGTGAAGTCGTTGTCTCTGCCGCCGAACCGCCAGAGGACCTCTCCGGTGCTGCGGCTGACCTTCACGATGTCCGAGGTCGTGCGAAACGACAACAGCAGGTTGTTGTCGGTCGGGTCCAGGTTGACGGAATTGAGGTGGGCGTAGTCGACGCTCTTTTGCGTCAGATCGTGGAAGGAATCGGTGATCGGGATGTGGTCGAGGGCGTGCCATTCGAACAGGACATGCTTGTCGGTGTCGATCTCCTGAACGACATCGCAGGTGAGCAGGGCATCCGGCCGGCCGCCGGGAACGATCCGGCTCATGTCCACATAGCGCCGGTATGTGCCCATCATCAGGGCATGGCCGTTGGGCAGCACCTTGAAGTCGTGGATGTTGACGTTGTACCCTTCGCTCAGTTGGAAGGAATCCACCGCCGTGAACGTCTCATCCTTCAGAGCGAAGCCGCGTACGGCCGGCGCGGAAATCAGCCCATTGGGCATCACGCCGGGATAGCTCAAGGCGTCCGTCTTGCTGTAGAACAGCGGATAGCCGGCCTGATCGAGAACCACGTAGTAGTCGACCACCCACCATCCCAGCCAGCCGATGAAGACTCCCGGTGCGGTCTGGCCGTATTGCGTGACGACCAGCTCAGGAAAATCGTCCGGCAGGCCGGACGCGTCCATGGCGGCCTGGACGAGGCCGCCGCAGAAACACGCCAGCAAGACCAGTACCGTCGCAATTCGCCTGTTTGACAACATCGCTGCGCTCCTCCATTTGCGGAAGACGTAAAGAACCGCGCCCGCCATCGTGCCGGGTGGCAGCCTCAAGCCCGCAGGGCTTGGGGATGGTCTCCTGGCATTGGCAGTTCTCACCAATTGGCGAGATAGATCAGTCTACCATCCCCAAGCTTCGCTTGAGGCTGCCACGCGCCGACGCGAAGGAACGGGCAGACCAGTCGCCGACCCCGCCATGATTGATGGTGCGCACACGCCAGTAGTAGGTTACACCTGGCTCGACCGTCTCCAACGTGTAACGAGTTTCGGTCAGGTCGATCTCGTCGACCGCCAGCGCAGTGAAATCGGCGTCTCTGGACACCTGGAGGTCGTACGACCGCCCGAATCCTCGAGGCGTCCAACGGAAGGAAACGGGCAACTGCGGATTGACCGTGGTTCGATCCGCCGGCTCGATCAGCAGCGGCGTGTAGGGCGCCTCCTCGAGGTCCGGAAGACCGACGATGAACTCTCCGAATCGCGACAGGGTGGCTCGCAACTGCCTCGTGACGGGATTGTAGTTCGTCGCCAGGGGCAGGAAGAGCCCGCGTCCCGTGCCGGCCCGGTGGTAAATCGTCAGTGTATTCGGATCGGCGTAGCCGAATGCCCCGGATCGGTCGGCGAAGCCGAAACTCTCTGCGTCGAACGAGATGGTGCCGGTCATGCCGATGATATCCCGGGCGACAACGGTCACCCGCACGCCGAGCACGCGCGGCGCCTTGCCAGCAAACTCCGGAAACAGCGGGGCAAACGGCTCGCGCCTGACATGAGCCTCGTTGTAGGCCTCCCCGTCCAGGGTGTTGACCTTGAGTGTGACGCCCGTTGCGGTGCCGTCGTGGTCGAAAACGTACGTGTTGCCTTCCATGAGCTCGTAGCGAGTCACAGTGGTGGCCTGTTCCGCGAGCGGCCAGACGATGCGGGAGAATTCTCCGCTGACGCCTTCCCGAGCACAGGCGATTTCGTACACGAGTTGACTGTTGGGATCGACTTCCGTCATGGCCGGCGCCTCGCCCGGCTCGTCGGCGTCGCCCCAGTTGATGATCGTGTTCCCGCCGGGCAGACGCATGACGCTCCCGCCGGTCAGGGCTCCGGTGTCCGAATCGTTGCGGTACTCCCAGATCAGGGTCGCCGTCCGGCTCTCCTCGTCCAGGGCGTACTCCGCCGCACGGGAGTGCGTCTCTTCCGGGTTGCCGGCCGCCTCGTCGGCTCCGTCGTGAAGCACGATGAGGTTCCCGTTGGCCAGCCGGCGGGCGTCGTGCATCCGTTGGAAGTACGGCGGCGCGTTCTCCCCGTGCTCGTCGAAGAACGTGAACTCGTTGTGTTTGCCGCCCATGCGCCACATCAGCTCGCCCGTGACCCGGCTGACTTTAACCACTTCGCAGGTATCACGGCAACACACGATGAGATGGCCGTCGATGGGATCGAGCGAGACCGCGCTCACGTGGATGTAGTCGAAGCTCCTCTGGGCAATGTCCCCGCAGGAATCCGTGACCGGAATGTGATCCCACGTTCGCCACTGGAAGATGACCTGCCCGTCGGCATCCAGCTCCTGGATGACGGCGCCGGTGACGGCGGCGGCCGGATGGCCCCCTTCGACGATTCCGCTCATGTCGATGGTCTGTTCGTCGTAACCGAGTATCAGGGCGTGCCCGTTAGGCAAGAGCTCGAAGGCGCGGTTGCCCGCCGGATAGCCGTTGCCCATCTGGAGCGTGGCGATTTCCTCAAAGCTCTCATTCTGGAGGTACCACCTGTGCCCGCTCGCCAGTCCATCGATCCGGCTCGCCGAGGAGAACAGCCCATTGCACTGTAGCCTGCCCAGACTCTGCGTCCGGCTGTAGAACACCGGATGGCCCGCGTTGTCGAGGATCAGAAAGTAGCTGCCGACCGCCTCGACGGTGGAACGGACGCGGCCCACCAGCAATCCGGGCGCGGTCTGGCCGTTCTGGGTGATGAGAAACTCCGGAAGATCGTCGGGCAGTCCATTCGGATCGTCGGCCAGCGCAGGGAATGAGATCAGGACCAGGGACAGCCAACCGGTCAGGATCATACTTCCCTTCATGAAGACTACTCCTCCCGACATTCCACCCCATAGCGCAGGTCAAAGGGCAAACCAGGATCTTCATTATACACGAAACCGACGGCAATCGGACGGCAAAAGCGCGACAATCCGCTGGTCTCCGGCAGAGATCGCTCCAGCGGGACATGGCCCGCGATCGGCGCAGGAGCTGCGAATGGTCCTGGACGGCGATGATTGCGATGCACTATATTCGCTACAGTCGTGCCAATCGGTGCGATGGGAAAGAACCGAGAGGCATAAAGGAGAAGCCGCTGATTTGAAGAATGACGAGCACACGACAGTGGCTGGCGAAGGCCGAATGAACCACGCAAGACGGGAGCTCTGTTTTTGGGCAGCCATGTTTCTCGGGTTGTTCGTCTACGTCTGGAAGGTGATTCAGCCGCATTTGCTGTACCATGGTTTCGGCGTGTTTGCGGCCTATCCGATCTGCTCGTGGGAACGCCCGTTCCTTCTCGATGCCTCGACCACTCCCGGCGGTCCGCTGAATGCGCTGGCCGCACTGCTGGCGCAGACGTATCGCAGCCCCTGGCTGGGAGCCCTCGTCATCGTCGCGGCGTTGGCCCTGCTCTTCGTCGGCGTGCAGCGCCTGTTGCGCTCGCTACAGGCGGGCAAGTTCAAAGACCTGGCCTGGCTTCCGGTGATCGTCACGCTGATGACCTACAGCCGCTACGACGATCCACTCGCGGCGCTCCTTGCGATAGCGTTGTCGGTCTGGATGGCGGTGGCGTACGAATCGATTCCGATGAAGACCCTGCCGTCACGGGCGGGCGTGTTTGCGGTTCTGTTTGCCCTGGCATATTACCTGGCCGGCGCATCGGCTTTTGTCTTTGCCGGCGTCTTCTGTCTGATCGAAGCCTTGCTGCATCGGCGAATCGTCGTTGCGGTCGTCGAGGCCTTTCTGGCCGCCGGCGTCTCCTTCATTCTGGGGCGGTTCATCTTCGGCCTCGAACCTCGGGCGATCTACACGGTCGGCACGCTCTGGGATTCCAGCCGCAGTTTCGAACTGGCTCTCTTCTCCCGTTCGCTGACGCTTGTCCTGTATGCCTTCATCCCGGGCCTGATTCTGGTCATATCTCTGGGGCGGATTCTCGTCGTGCGAGAACGCGCATCGTATCGCCCGTGGATCGTTGTGCGTACGCTCGCGGTGATTCTCGTCGCGGCCCTGTGCCTGACGTTTTCGCTCAATCATCTCCGTGACGAGCGAGCGCTGCACTACCACGCGCAGCAAAGGCAGTGGGACCGGGTCATCGCTCTGGCGCATCGCATGCGCGGCAAACGCGCGTTCACGCGTTCCGGCGTCTTCGACGTCAATCGCGCTCTGACGCATCTGGGCCGCTCGGGCGACGAGTTGTGCGCCTATCCTCAAGACGAGACCAAGACGCTGTTTCTGAGCTTCGACGACATGACCGGGCGTTTTCAGCACGCCAAGCTACTCGAGCTGTACCTCGACTTGGGCTGCCCGAACGCCGCCGAGAAGAACGCTT
Source organism: uncultured Pirellulales bacterium (assembly GCA_964579055.1). GTDB lineage: Bacteria > Planctomycetota > Phycisphaerae > Sedimentisphaerales > Anaerobacaceae > Anaerobaca. The sequence continues at coordinate 1,367 of CAZOFX010000058.1, read as the reverse complement.
ACGAACTACTGGATAACGAGGGGCCGTCCCCGCACGTGCTGGAGGCACTCGTCCGCATCCATCTGGTCAAAGGGCAGCGCGAGTCCGCTCAGATCGTGTTCGAGGCGTTGGAGAAGTACGCCGGCGGTCGCGCGCTGGCGCGCCGATGGGAAGATGTGATCGCTGACCCCGCCAAGGCCGACAGCGATCCGCTGATCGGCGCCTGGCGCCGGGCGCAGGGGACGACGAACCATGCGGTCGGAGGGATCTCCTTCGAGCCGCTGCTCAAGAGACTCTTGCAGGACCGCCCCGATCACCGTCTGGCGTTTGAATACCTCATGGCGCATCTTCTCCTGACGCATCAGCGGGCCGAGCTGCTGCGCGGTCTGCCTCTGCTCGGGCCGCTGGGCTACACGCGGCTTCCGCGCCACTGGGCCGAAGCGGTGCTGGTCCATTCGCTGGAGACCAGGACCGCACCGGATGCGCGAGGCTGGACCATCGAGCCCGACGTGCAGAATCAGTTCCGCGAGATCACCGCCGTCGTCAGGGGCGCGCAGGGCAACAACCAGGCCGTCTTCGACCGGCTCGCCCCAAAGTACGGCGACACCTACACCTTCTACAGCCTGTTCAACACCTGCGGTGCCAGGTGACATTGCCTTCGGGCGTCTGTCGCGGGACGACCTACTGGAACAACTGCGGCGCGAACTCGTTGAGGTAGTTGCGCCAGTTGATCCACGTGTGCGCGCCGTCCGTCTCCTTGTAGACCACGTCCAGCCCGTGCTTCTTGAGCATCTCGACCGATGCCCGCGACGTCTGGACGAGGAAGTCGTCCTTGCCGGTCGCGAACCAGACGAGCTTGAGTCCGTCCTTCAACGTGGCTCCGTCGAGCTTGTCCTTGTGCTGCTCTTCCCATGAAGGTCCCTGGGGCGCGCCGCCGGGCCCGCCGCCCGCGATGCCGAAGATGCCCGAGCTGAAAACGCCCACGTACGCGAACTTGTCGGGGTAAGGAATGGCGATGTTGAGCGTCTGCGCTCCGCCCATCGACAGGCCCGCGATGGCGCGGTGCGCCTTGTCGGTGTGCACGCGGTAGTTCTTCTCCACGTACGGCATGATGTCGCCGATGAAATCCTTCGTGAACTCATCGACGCCTGACCGCCGGCCGAAGCTGAAGGGGCCGGTATGTCCGGCGGGCATGACTACCACCATCGGCTTGGCCTTGCCGCCCGCGATCAGGTTGTCGAGGATGAAGCCCGCCCGGCCCACCGAGGTCCACGAATCGTCGCAGTCGGATGCGCCGTGCAGCAGGTAGAAGACCGGGTACTTGCCCTGGCCTGACTCGTAGCCCGGCGGGGTGTACACGTGCATCCGCCGAAACCGCCCGAGCGACG
>CAZOFX010000057.1:0-34107 GCA_964579055.1 uncultured Pirellulales bacterium | reverse complement strand
CATGTATCTTGGCCAGAAGGCCGTCTTGAAGAAGCACGGGGCCAACGCCATCACGATCAACTGCCTGGGCGGATTCTACGGCGGCCACATCCACGCCTATCCGTGCCTGGGATTCTATGAGCTGAACAACCAGGGCATGGTCGGCGGCTGTGAGTGCGACGTCCGCTCGGCGGCCACCATGGTTGTCCTGGCCACGCTGACCCAGGGACGCCCGGGCTACATCTCCGACCCGGTCATCGACACCGCCAAGCGGCAGATCATCTACGCCCACTGCGTCGCTTCAAACAAGGCGTTCGGACCCCAGGGCCCGACCAATCCCTTCGCGATCATGACGCACTCGGAGGACCGCCAGGGCGCCTCGGTGCGGTCGGTCCTGCCTTTGGGCTATATGACCACCACGGTCGAGATGGAGCAGGGACGCAAGGAGATTCTCTTCCACCAGGGCAAAGCGGTGGACAATGACCTGGACGACCGGGCGTGCCGGACCAAGCTGGCCGTCGAGCCGGTCGGAGACATCGAGAAACTGTTCACCCAATGGGACCAGTGGGGCTGGCATCGAGTCACCTGCTACGGCGACCTGAAAGAGCCGATCTTCGCGCTGGCCGAGGCGATGGGCTACAAGGTGCTCGAAGAGGCTTGAGACTCCCCGCCGGTCGCGCGGCGTTGCCTGTGGCCTACAGCTCGGCCGACGTCAGTCCCTCCTGGATGGCGTACTTGGTGAGCTGGGCAATATTGTCGATGTTCAGTTTTGACATCAGGCGGAGGCGGTGTCCCTCCACGGTCTTGGGACTGATGTGCAGCCGCAACGCAATCTGCTTGGTGGTGTTGCCCTCGGCCATGAGCTGAAGCACTTCTCTTTCTCGCTGGGACAGCAGGGAGAAGGCGGACTGTTCGGCTTCCGCGGGCTGGCGCACATAGCTGTCGACGACAATGTCGGTGATCGCCGGGCTCAGATAGATCCGGCCGGAAATGATGGTCTGCAGCGCCGTAGTCAATTCCTCCAGCGCGCAGTCCTTCAGCAGGTATCCCGAGGCGCCCGCCTTGAGCATGGCTACCACGAATTTCTTCCCCGAGTGCATGGACAAGGCCAGCACCTTGATGCTGGGATTCTCATGCAGGATCTGTTGCGTGGCATCGATCCCGTTGAGATCGGGCATGCCGACGTCCATGACGATGACATCCGGCGACAACTCTCTGGCCAGCTCCAGCGTGGCGTGGCCGTTCTGGGCCTGCGCGACGACCTCGACGTCGCGTTCCTGCTGGAGCAGCTTGGTCAGTCCGTGACGCACGATTGTATGGTCGTCGGCAATGATGATTCGTATGCTCATCCTCACATGCTCCTAATGAGAGCCGCCATTTTCCAGAGGCGCACGCAACACGATCTTCGTTCCCTTCCTATGATCGGATTGAATATACATGCCACCGCCCATATGTGTCAACCGCTCCCGAATACTGAAGAGTCCGAAGCCGGCGGTTCGGTGAGGCGAATGATCCTGGAGCCGGGACGTATCGAGGCCGACCCCATCGTCCTCTACTGCGATTCGAATGTCGTCGTCGACCCGGTCTACCGTGATGCGAATGCGGCTGGCCTGAGCGTGTTTGGCGGCATTGACCAGAAGTTCGCGCACGGAGCGGTAGAGCAAGGTCTTCATCTGATCGCCCAGCGGCTTGGGATCTTCCGAGTCCTGCACGGTACATTCGATCTGGCGCTGCTGGCTGAACCGCTGCGTCAATTCCTCCAGCGCCGGCTCGAGACCCAGCGTGTACAATTCCGGTGGGCTGATCTCGAAGGTCAGCGTTCGTGTCTGTTTGATCGCTTCGTTGACCTGCTCGCGAATGTGATTCACGGTCTGTGCGAGATGAGGCGGCAGTTCAGCCCGGCGCAGCTCTCCCATCTCGATCTTGATAAAGGCCAGAATCTGGCCCACCGAGTCGTGCAATTCCGTGGCAATGGTTCGCCGTTCCTGGTCCTCGACGCTGAGCAACTGCGCCGTCAAGGCCCGGAGTTGTCTCTGACTTGCCAGGATTCTTGCTTCCGCCTTCTTGGCGTCCGTGATGTCGACCGCCACGCCCATGATGCCGGCGATCTCCTTCCCTTCGCCGCGCAGAGGCGAGCACCGCACGTCAAAGGTCCTGCCTGGAACGAACTCCACCTCGCAGACGATATCGTGACCCTCAAGTACGCGTCGGATCTGTTTCACGAAGTCCGGAATGTCGCGGTATCGTTCGAAGATGTTGGCCCCAATCAGTTCGTCATGCTCCTGCTTCAGCGCCGCCAGGCCTCTTCCCTCCAGGACCGTCATCCCCCCTCGTGCGTCGGTGGCAAACAGGATCACCGGGGCGTTGGAGACCACCGTTCGCAGATAGGCCTCCTTTTCGATCAGGGCCAGCTCCGCCCGCCGGCGCACGGTGACGTCTTTGAGTGAGAAGACCAGCGACTCCACTTCGCCGGACGCGTCCAGAACCGGCACCAGAGTCCAATCCCAGTACGTCAGGCCCCACTCCGGATGGTCGGGAAAACAAAAGGGTTTGGCCTGAACTTGGTAGGTGGTCTTGGTTCTGACGGTCTCTTCGAAGATGCGCTGGTTCTCCGGGTCGGGATAGAACTCAAAATGATTGTGTCCTTTGAATTCAGAGATGTCCCGCCGGCAACTGTCCGCGTATGCCTGATTGACGCTGATGAAGTTGAAATGACGATCGAGAATGACCAGGGGCGTGATGGAGTACCGGAAGAAGGCTTCCAGGGTTTTCGACAGGCTGGCCAGCTCCTGTTCCATCTGCTTCTGTTTGGTGATGTCGTACATCACCCCCTGCACGCACAATCCGTTGCCGCCGGTGTCTTCCACTACGGTGGCCTTGTCCTGGAACCACAGCACCTGGTTGTCGCGGGCGAGCATTCGGTATTCCAGAACGAACGGCATGTCGGGTTCGCGCGCGCGAAACATCTCCGCCAGCACGCGCGCGCGATCGTCCGGGTGCAAACGGCTTGCCCACATGTGCGGATCGTCCGTGTACTCCGTAGAGGCAAAGCCCAGGATGGGCTCGACCTGAGGACTGATGTATAGGGTGGCGCCGGTGCCGTCAAGCGCGAACACATGGGTAATGACCGGGACACGCTCGACCAGCGTTCGGTATCTCGTCTCGGATGCACGACTGCGCTGTTCGGCGCGCAATCGAGCCTGGACCTCTTCTTGAAGGGTTTCCACGGCATGCGAGAGTTCGGCGGTTCGCTGCCGCACCCGAACCTCCAGGTCGTCGCGGGCCTTCTGAAGATCGATCTGACGCTGCTTCAACTCGCGATAGAGAAGGTCGTGAGGCTCTCTAAGCCCGATCTCGATCAGGGCCTTGTATACGAAGTAGAATGAGAGAAGTTTCGCGAGGTGGCCGATCGCGTTGGTCTCCTCATAGGGGCTCGTGTACCGCGTGAACATGAATTCCGAGACCATGGTCAGAATGATCGACCAACTGACCCATTTGAGCACCCTGGCATCGAATGCCTTACGCTGTTTGAGCAGGATGAGTGCGGAAGCCAGGAGGATGCCGATGATGACGAACTCGCTGGCCTCCTTGAAGGGTGTCAGACGACTCTGTACGTCGTCGAAGCAGACCGGAAAGACCTTCCAGAAGAAGATCGACGTCAGGAGAAGGCACGAAAGCACCACATAGGACAGGAAGATCCACGTGACCTTGAGTTGGCGCCGCAGAAAGAACGGAGCGAGGAGAAACGACAGGCTCTCCATGTACCGCGTCGCGATCCACAATTGCGTCGGCAGATTGGCCCCGTAGCCCACAAAGACGCCCATTCCTTTGTACGACAGAGTGTGGATCAGATCGAATGCGCCGATGAACAGGTACGCGACGCCGAGAAACAACATGTAGCCGTTCTGTACGAAGCGTTGGCTGTTCCAGAAGATGAGGAAGATGGCGAAGGCCACAGCGACAGTGGCGATCTCCACGATACTGTGAAACAGCAGGTAGTGACGCGTGCTCAAGAGATAGAGAACGCCCAGAACGGCGATCCAGCACACCAGGCCCAAGAGCCTCCTGTGGGTGGGTTCGTGATGGTCGTTCTGGTGCATGTGCCGCTCGTCCATATCAGCAGGCTGTGTCGGGGTGGATGCACGATAACACCAGAAGGACACCTCCGTGCCGTCACCCGTGGCGTTCTCCTTTGGGACCGGCCCAGCCGCGACAATCGCACACAAAGCTTGCATTTTATATGTGCTTTTCCGCGGGATGAATAAGGAATTTCCCTATTCTGCCTTCCGGGCTTGGCTTTGCCGCAGACGGATCGGATGGGCGTCCCGGTATCTCTGAAAGCCGGATGAGGTGCAGCGGGCGGTTTGTTGTGACGCCGCGAGATGAGGAGGCGTTCCCGATGCGGTTCGGCGCCGCACCGCTGGGCTTGCGGCGGGTGCTGACGCGGCGTTTCGCTGCCGACGACCCTTGGCATGCCTTGCACCGGCCGCGGACGACCCGCGACATCGAGCGGGTGCCGTTACTTCGGATCGATCTGCTCGTAGATTCGTGCGATCTCGCGGAGCAGGGCCTCGAGCCGTGAGAAATACTGCGCTTCGGGAAGCTCTGCTTTCGCGTCGCGCAGTTTCATCACCTCCAGTTCGAGACGGTCGCGCTCGGCTCGCAGGGCCGGCGGCATGGCTGCCTCGGTGTCGCTGTAGAGCAGATGAAGCTGATGGGCCCGGTATCCGTCGAGGGAGGCGCCGTCCGCCGCTTTCTGGACCGGGCGAATGCCCCGGAACCAGTCGGCGGGTGTGCCCAGTCCGTCGCCGTTGTCGTCGAGCAGAGCATGCTCCGTCGCCAGCCGGCCCTCGGCCTGGTAGAACGCCTGAGTATGATAGGAGGCGGTCAGAAACGCTTCGAGCAGCGACGTCTGGCCGTCCTTGTCGAGGTCGGCTCGGGGCTCTGCGATCGCCTCGGCCAGGTATCGGCCGAAGCGCGCGTAGTTCTGCTCGAAGCCGCTCTTGGTCGCCGTGACGATCACGCGTCCGGGAGCCGACAGCGCCTTGAGAAAGGGAGCGCTCGAAGAGGATGCGTCGATCAAGGCAACGGTCCGTTGCATGGGCCTGAGCCACTCGACCAAGTCATCCGTCGTCAAGTCGGACCCTCGCAGATTGAACCGCGCGGTTTTTCCGTCAAACGTCCCGTGGCCGATCAGGATCAGCCAGAGGGGCGCGTCACGGGCGTGCGATTCGGCCGCCAGCAGTTCCTTCAAACGCAGTCGGTCAGACAGTTCGACCGAATCACTCAAACCGACGGTACGGAACTGCGCGCCGGCTTTGGCGCAGGCCTGCTCCCAAAGGCCGGCCCATTCGATGAACTGCTCCAGGTACTCCGGCATGCCCGGAGCCCCGACCACCACGATCACGCTCTGTGCGGCAACAGAGGCCGGAGCACCGATCACGCTCAGAGCCAACACGCCGGCCAGGAATGTCGCCTTCGCGCTCATGGTATTCCTTTCCAGCGGCGAAGCGCCCATTCGACAAGCAAGCACAACAGTGCCAACAGAAAGATCGCCGGCAAGATTCCGGGCAGATCCCACAAGGGCCTGACCCAGACGGTGGTGATCGGCACCTTGCGATTCGGCAGATCGCGCGCGAAGTCCGGCAACTCGTCGAGTTCCACGACTCGGCCTCCCGTCCGGCGGGCGATTTGCTCCATGAGCGGCCGGTTGACTTTGATCGAGCGAAATTCGCGGGCTTCGAGATCGGTGGCCCAGCCCGCTTCCGCATGGCCGATTTCAGCGCCGTTGGCATCCGTGACGACGGCACGAGCAAGGTATCCGCCACTGAGACGCGGAACATAAGTGCTCTCGAACAGGCCACTCTCGCCTGCGGCCGGCGTGGCTGTCAGGTGCAGCGTTTGGTCCTGCGGCTGGTCCACCTCGATGGCCACCGAAACGTCGTCCATCGGTCTGAAATCCTCGCCCCGGACACGCACCTGTAGCGGCTTGGCGTCCGCGGCCGGATCGACCTCGTCCGCGACTTGAAGTGAGATGCGCTCGGGCACGTCCGCCACCAGCCATCGAAGCGTCTGGCGCCAGAACTTGTCCATGTCCTCGCGTGCCTCGGCGTCCTGTAGACCCCATCGCCAGATGTCACCGACCGTCAGCGCTGCGCTGCGTCCATTGCCCATCCGCTGCACGATCAGGGCGGGCAGCGTCTCCTCCTCGTCGCCTCCGATGGTCGCAAGGGTTCTCGCACCTGCCTTCGTCGAGACGACGCGATTGAGCACACGGAAGTCGGTCATCTTCGCCAGTCGTTCCTGCTCGTCCGGTTCGTTGTCACGCAGCCGGGCCCAGGGCTCCAGCCAGCCCTCGCGCGTCAGCGTCATTCGAATCGCAGACGAGGTGGCGCCTTCAGGCACGCGATCGAGGTAGACGGGCAGGAGGCTGCCAATAGGCGTGCGGTCGTAGTTGCCTTGCCGGAAGGAATCCTTGCCGCCAAGCATGAGCAAGCCGCCGCCGCGTTCCGTGACGAATCGTCGCAGCAGGTCCATCTGGTCATGTGCGAAGAAGGCCGCCTCGACATCGTCGAGGATCACGGCGTGATAACCAAACAGCAGTTCCGGCGTCTTCGGGAATCCCTCCTGAAGCTCGGCCCCGTCGCGCGTGTTCAGCCGGACGAGAACGGGCTGGTCGTATGGCTCGGTCTGCTCCTGGTCCTGGTTGTCGAAACCGCGGTACAGCGGATTGCTCTGCTCGCCGGTGCGGCCGCGCCAGTCGTATTTCGGCTCGCGCCGCGCCACGCGAATCAGGCCCACCATCTGCACCTGCTCATCCTCGCTGACGGCTCGCTGGAGAAACTTGTACTCCCAGTTTGGACGGCCCGACACGTACAGGATGCGGTAGGGGCCTTCGCCTCGATCCACCACGACGGTCCGAGCGTTGTTGGCGAGCGTGGCTTCGGAAGCGCTCTCGGGCCCGGCAGCGGATTCGCCCTCAGCCACCTCCGCGACGCGGACGCGGTAGAACAGGACGCCGGCCCTGTCCGGACGAAGGCGAAAACGGAACGCCTGCCTCTCGTTGCTGCCGCCCACATTCCATTGCTGGCGTTCGACCAAGGCTCCCGACCCGTCGGTCAAGTCGATGGCGACGCGGCGTCCGTCAAAGCCCGCCGCCTCGACGTCGGCCTGCACGATCACAGGGGCGTCCTCGAATGCGGTCTGGCTGACCGAGACGCTGCTCAGCGAAAGGTCTCTGGGCGCTCGATCCGTGCCGATGAGCACGGGATAGACCGGAGGCATGCCCGATCCCGGTGCCCATCGGGACTCGATCGCGTCGGTGGCGTTGCCGTCGGTCAGCAGCAGCACGCCTGCGATCGGCCGGTCGCGATACCGTTCCGCGACCGTTTGCAGGGCATTGCCGATGGCGGAAGCGGTGCCTTCGAAGGTCAACTCGGAGAAATCCGAAGTCCGACGCAGGCGCGAATCGAAGATGTACTGGCGAAACTGGAACGTGTCGGCCAGAGCCGCGAGCCAGTCGGCCTTCGTGACATCCAAGGCCTCGCGGAGCATCGCGGCGCGACTTCGATCGGCGCCGGGATCCTGAACGTTCATGCCCGCGCTGTTGTCGGCGATCACGAGAAACAGGTTGGCGCCGGATTCGGCGCGCCGGCCGCTCCAGAGCGGCTCGATCAGGCACAAGGCCAGAGTCAAGACGCCCAGTAGCTTCGCAACGAACCCGATTCGCTCCGCCGTGCCGATGCGCGGACTGCGCCGATACGCCCAGATCAGCAGCCCGGCAGCGCCCAGCGTCAGAATCACCGCTGGCCAGACCCAATGCGTCATCGGAATGGTGACGTTCGCCGGCGGGATCATGGATGGTCGCCCCCGAGATTCTCGAAGTAGCTTCGTACCACGTCGGCGAAACGGTCGGGCACTGGATCGCGATCGATCGGCACCAGGGCCTCGTCCGACTGGAGCTGAGCGAGCTTGTCCCTGAGTCTCTCCTGCAACTCCATGAGCGGTCTCATGATCTGCTGTTGCACGAGGTCCCACTGAGGTTCTCTGCCGTGGCGCGTGAACTCCGTCCGCACGGCGCGGGCCCGGTCCCGGACTCTCGCCACGTCCTCGCGGAGGTCGCGTTCGGTCAGCATCTCCTCCACGTCTCGGAGCCGATCGGACCAGTCTCGATAGTCGCCGCCCGCCAGCGGACCGCGCGTGCTGTTCTCGGTCCATTCCTCGAACGAATCGCCTCCGGGTCCCCACCCGCTCGGGTCGCCCCGCTCGTCTCTATTGCCCCGCGCGGTCTGGCCGTCCCGATCTTGTTGCGACCGCGCGCCGTCCTGTGCTACGCCTGACTGCTGCGGCGTCTCGTTGTTGGCCGATGGCTCCTGTTGCGGTCGTCCGCCCTCGCTGGGCATCGAGCCCTGACGTTGGGTCTCATCCGGTTGCCCGCGGCCGGACGCGACCGCCGGTTCGTTCGGATCGTCGGCGCGTCCCCCGCCTGCGTCGGTGGCACGAGCGGCCTCCTCGTCAACCTGGCGGATCAGTTCGTCGAGCTGTTGGCGGGCCAGCCGCAGTGATTCCGCCTCGTCGCCCAGCACGCTGTCCGCAGCCTCCTCGACGCCTTCTCGAAGCTCATCGATTCCCTGGGCCGCTCGTCGTTCGATCTCCCGGGCCTGGGGCAGGAAGTTCCGCTCCAACAACTGACCGGTAGCCTCAAGGGCCTGATCGAGGTTTTCCGTGCTGGCCTTGCGAAGCGCATCGTAGAGCTTTCGCGAAAGCAGGGGTTCGGCCGTCTCCGATTGCTCGCTCACGTCTTTCATCTGCTCGATCAGCTCTTCGATCTCTCTTCTCTGTTGCTCGATCTGCTCGGTCACTTCGCCGTTTGTGCCGGCATCGGCGAGCGTTCTCCGACCCGAGCTGGCCTGCTGCTCCATCTGTTCGGCGATCTGGTCCTGCCTCTGGTCGAGCTGCTGCGCTCGGTCGCGCATGTCGCGCATCTCCTCGGAGAACCGGCTCGATGCGTTGCGCCGGAATTCGTCGCGCATCTGTTCGAGTCGCCGTTGCGCGCGTGTCGCCGATGTGAGGGCCCGTGAGACCATCCCCTCTTCGAGTTCCTGGGCAGACTGGCGGATCTGCGAACGCGAGTCGTCGAGTTGCTCCCTGGCGTCGGCCATTCGCTGCCGATTCTGCGACTGGTCCATTCTCGCCTGGAGTTCGTCGATGTCACGAAGGGTCTCGAGCTGCTCGTCTCGCAGGCGTTTGAGCTCGCGCAGAATCTCTTGCCTTTCCTGTTCGTTCCGCGCCTGCCGCAGGGCGGCCTCGGCCTCTCGCAGCCGCTCGCTCATGTCGTTCTGACGTCGGGCGAGATCGCCGAGCCGGTTGAGGACCTGAAGATCCTCGCGCCGGGCGGTCTGCTCTTGCGATTGGGCCACACGTTCGGTCTCGTACCGATTCTCCTGCTCCGTCAGTTCGAGCTGCTGCAACTGCTGCTGCGACCGCGCGGAGCCGGCGCTGTTGCCGCGTCCAGAGTTTTGTCCTCTCGCGATCTGATGCTCGCGTCCCCTGAGCTTGAGCAGTTCCTGGTAGGCGGCCTGCTCGGCGCCCAGCGCGGGTGTCAGTTCCGCCACGGAAGCGGACTTCGTCGCTTCGGTCAGGTGATTCAGCGATGTCTCCATGTGTTCGGCAGCGGCTTGGAGCGCCTGGCCGGCTGATGGGTCTTCCGCCTCGGCCAGCGCCGATCGGGCCTGTTCCAGCGCTTCGGCTTGCGACTGTCGAACGACATCGACATCATCGGCGCGATCGCTGAGGTTGCCCGACAGGTCGGTCTGCTGTTTAATGTTCCAGGTTGCGATGATGATCTGCTTCTGCATCTGGATGAGCTGATCGGTTTCTGGGCCTTGCTGTTGCCCGTCCTGACTCTGCTGCTGTTGGCTCCGCTCGTCCTGGAATGACTGGTTCTCGCGGAAGATCTCGTCGAAGGGACGCACCTCGGCGAAGTATATGTCGCCGGCGGTCCGACGTGGCCGGCCATCGGGTCCGGCGTCGTCGGCCCAGAAGTAATATGTCAGCAGTTGGTCAGGTACGGCCCCCATATCCTCGAGGGCCAGCAGGTGCTGAATCTGTTGTTTGCCGGCCGCTGGTGCGTCGCTGAGCACGATGTCTCGGCTCTCCACGCCTGCCAGCGTGTACGTTACTCCATAGCGGGCCACGCCGTAGTCGTCGGAAACCTCCGCCTGGAGGTCCAGCTCTTCGATAGGCGAGGCCGCGACGTCACGGTTGGGAAACAAGGGCTTCAGTTCGGCAGGGAGGTTTTTGTGGACGTCGACCGTGAAGCGCGGGGGCATCTTGCTGTCCAGCCCCTGCGCATCCGCCATGAGCAGTTCGTATCGCTCGCTCTGCTCAGCGGTGAAGGACGTCGTCAAGACGTTGGGATGCTCAGGGTCGAGGTTCAGCGCCAGCGCGATGCCTGCTCTCGGAGCCAGGCGTGCCGCTGTCACGGGCTTGTTCAGCGTGAACGTCAACGTAACATGCGATCCTTCCACGACGCTGATACGTCGCGTGTCATGGATCGTCTTTTCGGGCAGGTTCGTGTATGAGGGATAGACGATCTTCGCGTCGGCCTGGATCAGATGCGGGCGGTCCAGGACGGTGATCCTGTAATTGCCGCTGCGCTCATCGGCGTATTCGACGTGATAGAGCAGGTCCGAACGGACGTCTGGAATGACGCCTCCGAAGACCGCGTCATCCACGCTTCGCGTCAACGGCACTCGTTGTTGCTCTTGTCCGGTGGCGCCGTAGGACAAGCTGACCTCCTGCGGAATGCGTCCGTCGAATCGAGCGACGATCACCACGGGGCTGCCGGTCTCCACAGTGGTATTGCCCGGCGTGATCGTGACCTCGTAGCCTCTGGAGGCCAGGACGCCGCGACGACCGCCCCGCAGCATGGACATCGAGGGCAACATCTGCGAGAGCACCGCGAGCAGGAGCAGCAGAACCGCGATCCGACTGACGTTGGCCAGCGCCACGGTCCCGGGCGGGATGCTCTGGAGCCAGTCGTGGTTCGTCGCATGGATGACGGCTTCCTTGAGCACCTGCGTTTGGAGATAGCCCAGCCGGCCGCCCGGATGCTCGGGTTTCTGTTCGATGGCGGCCAGCAGAAGGGCCTGGAGGTCCGGATGATGCTGTTCGATGTTCCGCGCGATGGCCTGGTAGTCGGGCCCGATACGATCTGTCTTGTAGATCGCTGCGATCGTCGCTGCGATGGTGGCGATGCACCAGAGTCCCATGCCGAACGGAAGTCGCCATCCCCATAGCCAGTCGGCGCCGATCAGGACCAACCCAGCGAGCGCAGCAATGAGCCAGTAGCGCGACAGACGCCATGCGAGGTCCAGTCGCCTGCGACGCGCCACGATTGGTTCGAGCTGTCTGCGAAGCGAATGCTCGATCATGTCGGTTCCCCCCGGGACTCTGATGCGGGCCGGGTCAGCCATCCGGCCAGCCAGGTCTCCATCAACAGCACAACCAGAGCGGCGACCAACACCCACCGCCAGAGTTTCTGTTCGCTTTCGGTTTCCGCCATTCCGCGATGGATTGCAGCCTTCGCGAGCTGACCGGTTGCTACGGGACTGAGGGGCTTCAGTGAAAGCCCCAGCTTCTCCAGTTCCTCGAGGGCCATCGGATCGGTCCGGCTTTCCGACACGGGCACATTGACCGCAAACTGTTTCGTCCTGCTTGCGGATTCAATGCCGTAGATACCGGGCATGTCTGTCTGGGCGAACGTCTCGGCGCCTCTGTCGAGCACGACCGTCGAGCCATCGGGTTTCCGGATTCGAACGTTCTCCGATGGCAACGCGGTCGGATTTACGATGGGCACCAGGTCGCCGACGAAGTACTGTGTCTGTGTCCCTGCGAGTGCGCCGCCGTATTCCAGGACGCTGTAGAGCAGTGGAACGAACTTGGACGACAGGGCCAAGTCGCTGTCGACCGGGTGCCAGCCGCAGGTCAGGACAACCACCGTCCCTCTGCCCCTGGGCACCTCGAACCATGCCGGATCGTCGCTGTCGTACCGAGCCAGCACACGGGCGTCGGGAAGGGCAGCAAGGTCGACTCGCCGATACTTCCAGAAGTGGACCTTGGTGAAATCGCCGAAACGCGGATCGGCAAACACCGACAACAGTGGATGAGTGAACTCGATTCGCCCGAGCATCGCGTATCGGCTGGCGTCTGCCTCTTCGGAGTCGATGTTGCCAATGCCTGTGATAGCCGACAACATCGTCGCGGCCTGGGCCGACTTCATCACCAGCAAAACGGTTCCGCCCGATTCGACGTGTCCGCCAAGGACACCAAGGCTCTCTGGGTGCGTTGCTTCGGTCACGACGATCAGATGGGCCGCCGCTACTTCATCCGGGACCAGTGCTTCATTGCCCTTGTGGGATGTGACGCGGGCGTTCAGATTGTTCGTGGCCCCGAATGCCTGACGCACGTAGTACAGCATGTTCTTGGGATCGTCAGGTTCGTCGCTGCCGACATAGAGGATGTCGATGTGCTGTTGCAGACGCGGCGCGATATAGAGCGTATTGTCGAAATCGTGGTCGTCGCCGGCCAGGACGAGGCGGTGCGTGGTCGATGGATCGCGCGGTGTCGGGACCTTGACGACGAAGCTGCGACCGGCCGGCACATATACATCGATCGTCCGAGACGAAGCCGGTTCAGTTGGCTCATCCGTCCAGCGCAATTGAAACTGCTCAACGGTCGCCTCGAGCGTGTTGGTCATGCGAATAGTCGGTGCGTCGTTGGCATCGGGGCTTGTCAGATGGTCACGATGGATCACCCACTCCACAGCGGCGTTGGTTGTGCTGCGGCACGCAACCGGCCTGACGATCAATTCCGTGGCCTCGGGCCAGTCATACGTGTGGAGCGCATCGAGGCGGCTTCCCTGCTGCAAGTCGCTGATCAGTACGATCTGTTGTACTCCGCCGGTCTGCCGGCTGTCGCTGACCTCATCGTCTTCGAGGGCTTCGGCAGCAGTCGTCAGGGCTCCGCCCAGGTCGGTCGATGCCCAGCCGGGCGACAGATCGGTCAGACAGTCCGTCACAGCCGTTGAACGCTGCGAGAGATCCAGGGCGGCCCATTGATCGAACCCGACTTGCGTCTTCGCACCTTGATCGAAAGTCATCAGGCACAGGCGATCGGCCGGCTCGGTGTCGCGCAGCACGGAGCGCACTTCCGCGATCGCCTGGTTCCACAGGCCGGCGCGACGCATCGACGCGCTGGTGTCGACCAGCAGGACGGTGCGCCTGCCCTGGTGCGTCACCGTCTCGGGGGCTTGCCGCGAGAGGAGCGGCCGTGCAAACGCAATTGCCAGCAGGCACAGCAGCAGACACCGCAGAATCAGCAGCGACAGGTTCTCGATGCGGCTTCGGTTCCGCAGACGTGGGGCGGTCGTCCGCACGAACATCAGCGAGCTGAACGTTACGCGTTTCCGCGTATGACGGCGGATCATGTGCAGCAGGATCGGCACGCCGATCGCAGCGGCCCCGGCCAGGAGTAGCGGATAGAGAAAGCTCATGTCCTCCTCCCGATCCCCCCGTGCGTCGGAACCCCCTGCGCGCGTCGGATCTGTCTGCGGCGCATCCGGTCCTGCAAGAACTCCAGCAGGGCCAGGTCGAACGGACGATCCGTGGCGAACAGATGGTAGTCGATCCCGAGACGCCGGCACGCGGTCCGGGCCGTGGCCAGATGTGCCTCGAGCATGCGTTTGTAGCCCTTCTGCGCGGCGGGCGGATCAACGTACATGTCACGGCCCGACTCGAGGTCGCGAAAGACGGCCGGCGTGTCGAAATCGAAGTTCAGTTCGGTCGGGTCCAGCACCTGGAACACGACGACATCGTGACCGCCGGCGGCCAGATAGCCCAGGTCGGATTCGAGCCAGTCGATCGAGGTCAGCAGATCGGAGACCAGCACGATCAGCCCTCGCTTGGTGAGCATCTGGGCCAGGCGTTGCAGCGGCGGCCCCAGGTCGGTGGCGCGGCCCTGCGGCTCCGTATCCAGCGCCAGCAGCAGGCGGCGCAAGTAGCTGGGCCGGTTGCGGGGCGGCAGATACTGCGTGATTCGGTCGTCGAACGTGGCCAGCCCGACCGCATCGCCCTGGGTGAAAAGGAAGTACGCCAGTGTGGCGGCCAGCGTCCCGGCGTATTGACTCTTGGTGTACCCGGTGGAACCGTAGCTCATCGACCGGCTGTGGTCGATCAGCAGGTGACAGCGCAGGTTGGTTTCGTCTTCGAATTTCTTGATGTAGAACCGGTCGCTTCGAGCGTAGACCCGCCAGTCGATATACCGGGGGTCGTCTCCGGCGGTGTACTGGCGATACTCGGTGAACTCGACGGAGAAGCCGTGATAGGGGCTTCGATGGATTCCCCGGAGGAATCCCTGGACGATCCCCTTGGCGCGCAGCTCCATCGACCTGATCTTCATCAGGGCGGCCGGATCGACCATCCCGCCGTTGGCGGCGGCCGAACTGGACCCGAATGGAGCCGGTGTCTGCGTCATTGGCTGCTTTCCTTGACCGACTTCAGCAGGCGGTCGATGAGGTTGTCCGTGGCGATGCCCTCGGCTTCGGCGCGGTAGTTGATCAGGACGCGGTGCCGAAGCACCGGGTGGGCCAGCGCCCGGATGTCCTCGAATGTCACGTGGGCCCGGCCGTAGAGCAGCGCCCGTGCCTTGCCCCCGAGGACCATGTACTGCGAGGCGCGCAGCCCGGCGCCCCAGGTGACCCATTCGTTGATGAAATCGCGTGGATTGTCAGTTCCCGGTCGCGAGGCCGCCGCGATGCGCACGGCGTACCGCACCACGTCCTCGGCAATCGGAACCCGGCGCACCACGCTGTGGAACCGGAGCAGGTCGTCGCCCGTGAACAGCGGTTCAATCGGCTCGGGGTCTGTCGTGGTGGTCTGGCGGACCGCCGCGACCTCGTCGTCTTCCGACAGGTATCCGATCCAGACGTTGAACATGAACCGGTCGAGCTGCGCCTCGGGCAGGGGATAAGTGCCCTCCATCTCGATCGGATTCTGCGTGGCGAACACGAAGAACGGCTCGCTCAACGCGTGACTGATGCCCGCCGCGGTGACGTGATGCTCCTGCATCGCCTCCAGCAGGGCGGCCTGGGTCTTGGGCGGCGTGCGGTTGATCTCATCGGCGAGAATCATGTTGGCGAAGATCGGGCCTCGGACGAACGCCATCCTCCGTTCGTGGTCGGTCTGCTCGAGAATCTCCGTGCCTGTGATGTCGGCGGGCATCAGGTCGGGCGTGAACTGGATGCGCTGGAACTTCAGGTGCAACAGTTGCGAGAGCGATTTGATCAGCAGGGTCTTGGCCAGCCCCGGCGCGCCCGTGAGCAGGCAGTGCCCTCCGGCCAGCACCGCGACGATCAGGTGCTCGATCACGTCCTCCTGGCCGACGATGACCTTGGCCAGTTCGGTCCCCATTCTCCGGCGTGCTTCCTTCAGTTGTTCGACCGCCTCCCGTTCCGATTCGTACGCTTGCGTCGTCAAGATGATCGTCCTTTCGTATTGGTCCTATTCGTCCCATGCGTCCCATAGGACCTATAGGACTCATCGGACGAATGCGGTTCCGCCGGCAAGTTCAGTGCGTCATCGCATAGAAGACAATGTTGATTCCCATCGGATAGGCCTTCTTCTCCGAGAACTCGCGGAAATACCACTCGTCCGTGCCTTCCTCTTCCCATCCGTCGCCCAGGTCCGTATTGTGGCAGATGATCGCCATCATCCGCCCCTTGTCATCGTAGAGGGCTTTGAAATGTGGCTCGCGGGCGTCCTCACGCTCCCAGGTGATGCCATAAGGCCGGCCGCGAATCGCCGCGTCAACGCTGGGAATCTGAGGCTTCTCCTTCAGATCGAATACCGCGTGGAAGATCGGGTGACTGACCGGCAACTCGACCGGTTCGCGCTCGGGGAAGACCCGTTTGATCTCATAGTAGAAGTTATACCACTCGTCCTCGCCCCAGAAATCGTCGACCATCAGGAACCCGCCGTTGAGGAGATAGCGCCGCAGGGCTTGGACCTCCTCTTCACTGAACACCAGGTAGCCGGGCTCGACGATGTAGATGAACGGATAGTGGAACAGCTCGGGGTCTGTCAATTGGAGGACCAGTCCATCCGGGTTGACCTCCATCGACGTCAGTTGGTGCAGGCGGTACGAGAAGTTCAGATCACTGTCGGGGTAATCGGTCGCCCAGCGTCCGCCTCCGAATCCGCCCCCGAAGCCGCGACGGCCGCCCCGGCCGCCACGACCATAGCCCCGCGGACCGTAGGGTCCTGGACCGTATCCGGATCCGGAGGAATACTCGATCCGCACGAAGGTGAACACATCGTGGACGAACTCCTTGTCGGGTTCCCAATCGGGCACGCCGGCGCGAGCGTCGTCGCGGCGGTTGTAGTATCGCTGGGCGAACACCAGTGTCCCGCCGACGGCAAGGACGACGAGCAGTCCAGCAAGAAGCAATCGTTTCCTGGTCATTGGGCGCCCCCCTGGTTCTTGCCCTCCGAATCGGTGACGATTTCCAGGAGCAGCCGGTGCCCGTCGCGGAAACGCGGCGCATCGGCGAGGGCCTCCAGGATGTGGCGTCTGGCGGCGTCGGGCTCATCGTGTCGCAGAAGTTGCGCCAGGCGATAGTGGACTTCGACCGGGTCCGCCGGGTCCAGCAGCAACAAGCGTCGATACGATTCGATGGCGCGTTCGCTTCGGCCGAGTTCTTCGGCGGCCCGCCCGATCCACCAGTAGGCGTTGCTCAGCATGGGGTAGACCGCCAGGTACCGGTCGCCATTCTCCACCACCTGCTCCCAGACCTGCTGCTCGGTCGCGATCTCCATCAGCCGGACATAGGCGTCGGCCGCGTCGGCGGACAACACTGCCAGCTTGCCGAGGACGTCACGTTCCTGTTCCGTCTCGCCAAGCTTACGGTGTACGACCGCAAGGAGTTGATAGGCGTTGTCTTCCTCGACGTAGGCGGGGTAGAGCGAGATCAGTTTTTCGAGCGGTTTCTTGGCCTCCTCCCACTGTTCGCTCTTCAGCAGCATCTGCGTCTGGAGCTGCAACGCCCAGAAGCTGTTCGGATGTTCGGCCAGCCAGTCCGCCACTGCCTGCGGATCGGCGGGATCGACCCGTTCTTTGTCCGGCTCGTCCCAATCGGCCTGCGGCGCCATCGCCTCCGCACACTTTTTCGCGAAGGCTTCGAACTGTTCTTCGAGCTGCGTCAGCGGGGCCGCGCGTTTGGAGAGAGCCGCGTTGATCTCTGCGCCATCCGCAAGATCAGCCAAAATCGCCCGGATCGATTCCAGGCCGAACCGCTCGATGAGGAATTCGACTACGAGCGACGATTCGTAGTAGGCGAACTGAAGGCGCATCGGCGTGGGCGGACTCAGGAAGGCGCCGCTGAGCTTGCCGATCGGGGTCAGCTCGCCGTTCAGGATCATCCGGCGATAGCGAGGATTCATCTGCTGGCCCCACGTCGGGTTGCGCTGTGACTCCTCGTACACCGAGATTCCTTCGCTTAGCCAGCGAGGCATCTTATTTTGGGTCAGGTGCAGTGTCACGACGTGACAGAACTCGTGCCACAACACGGCTTGCCAATTCGCCGGCCGCTGCGCCTTGGGACTGTTGGCGGTAATGACGCTGCCGAAGCAGACGCCGAGATACCCATCGACGTCGGGAATCCCGAACGTGCGCACCGCGAAATCCTGCGGACTGGCAAACAGCTCGACCGTCACAGGGCTGTCGAGTTGAAGGCCGTATTTCTCGCACAGTTCCGACCGAGCCTGTTTCAGCAGGGCCAGCGCCTTGTCGCCATAGACCGCCGCCTCCAACTCGTTCATCCGCAGCACGAACCCATCGGCCTCCAGCGTTTTGAACTTGGACATGCTGTCGTGCAGCGTGCTCAGGTTGTAGGCCTTGACGTTGTACGGGTCCGCATCGGCCACCTGCTTCGCCAGCGTCCAGCCCGGCTCTTCCTGCCCGAGCCGCAACAGGTCTTCGGCCAGTTGGATTCGGGCCGGCACGTGGTTCGGGTCGAATTGCAGCGCGCGACGCTGGAACGCGCTTCCCTCCGAGAATCGGTACTTCTGCGAAAGCTTGGCGCCGATCAGGTGATCGACCTGTGGATTGGTTGCCCAGAACTTCAGTGCTTTGGTCCGGCAGACTTTGGCCTCATTGGGATCGTTGGCCAGATGAGCGAGCAGCGCGCGATAAGCCCACGCCTCCGGCCGCCAGGGATTGACCTCCAGCACCCGCGCCAGCGACCTGGCGGCGCCCTCGTAGTCTTCGCAGTCGATCTGGTGTTCCGCCAGCAGGATCAGGGCCGGCGCGTGGTTCGGATTCGCGACGAGAGCGGCGTCCAGCGACTGTATCATCGCCTGGCGGTCGCTGTGGTAGAAGGCCGTTGCCAGTCCGTAGTGTGCATTCGGGTCGTCGCCGAATCGCTCCAGGGCCTTGTGGAATTGCTCGGCCGCCAGCTCGTAGTCCTGCTTGGCCATCGCCAGATCGCCGGCCGCCAGGTACGCCTCGCGGCAGTTCGGGTCGTTCTCGAGGGCGCGGTTGTAGAAATCCCGCAAGACGATGCGTGGTTCGGCGCCCAACAGCAGCAGCGACTGCCCGAGAGCGACCAGATCCGCGCTGGTGATAAAGGCCAACCGGCGTGCCGAGGCGATCCGATAGGCCTTCTCCAGCATCTCTCGGGCCAGATCGGTTTGGCCGTTGGAGGTGTACACCGTGTGGGCGAGCTTCAGCAGCGCCAGGTTCAGCGGGTACTGGATGAGGATCGAGTCCATCTCCCGAGCGGCCTGGTCGTATTGACCGAGGGCCAGCATGGATTCGATCAACAGGATGCGCCATTGGGGCTGGTACGCCGAATCCGCGATGGCCTTCTGCGCCGAGTCCAGAGACGAACGGTACTGACCCTTTCGGAATTGCTCCTGCGATGCGTCAAGACCCGCAGCCCGCACGGACCCTGTCGATCCGAGCGCCAGTAAGATGCAGGCTCCGATTCCCAGCAGACGCCTGCGGCGCGAATCCTGTCGGTCCAAAGAAACCATCCGTCTGCCTGTCCAACCGTAAAATGTCCGGCATCAAGCAGGCATTTGCATCGCCTCTTGAGAGTCACGATCGGCAGTCCTCCGGACTGCCCTCGGCACCATGATAGTGGCAAGTGGTGCGGAGCCGTTACTGTTTTCTTGTCGCGGCCCGCGAATGAACCGCCCACCATGCTACGTCGCCTACGTGGTCAGCATCGTGGAGGTTCGAATGAGACTCTCTTGCCCGCGGCGGCGGTCAACGGTTCCGGTTGTCGGCGTCGCTCGGCAGCAGCGATAGGATGTAGCTGCGGCGTGAGCGGACGAACTGCTTGATCCCGTTGCGGCGTCCGTCATCGAAGCCTTCTGCGTCGAGGGCGTCGGCCGCATCATCCAGGAACCGATCGAATTCCGTCGGAGGATCGCTGGTCCCGTACGACGTTTGCCAGGGGCCCTCGACGAGCTCTCGCAGTGCATCGAGGTACGCCTGACGGTACTTGGGGTAATTGAGGAACTGATACACCTCCGGGAAGAGCCCCGAATTGGTTGGAGGCAGCGATGTGGATGGGCCGTCACCCGAGCCGAGTGTGAAGTCAATATCCCAGGGCAACAGGTACCATTTGCCTTCGTTCGAGGCGTAGTAGAAGGCGTTGTTCTTGCCCCGGCGATATCCATAGCTGTCCCAGTCGCCCACCGTATGGCGGATCGCCAGCATCTTGGCGAAATGCTCGGGGTGAACGACCGATTCGATGATCTGCTCGTACCTGGGATTGCCGGACGGCGTGTTCATCGCGGCGGCAAAGTCGAGCAGATGATCCCATTCATCGTCTTCCCGATGCGACCGTTTCTCAAAACCCCAGCGATACGTCTCCTTGATCAGGGGATGCCGGGAGTCGTATTTCAGGCCTTCGTCGAGGTTCGAATAGCCAGTGCCGTTTGAGGAGTATTCGAAGTAATCGTCGATCTTGTGGATGTAGCCATCCGCATCGTCGGGGAACCACCTTTCGACATAATCCCCGTCGATCTTCTGGACGTCCTCGTAGTTGCTGTGGCTCCTGCCGTTGATGATCAGACGCACATACTCCTGCATCGAGAATTGCAGGCCCATCTTTCGATAGAACCAGTAGGAAGCCCGTTCCTGGAGCGGACCACGACTGCTGCCTTCGGTGGCGTCGAGGTTGATCTCTTCGCGGCCGTGGAATTCCTGATCCGGGTTGAAATCGATGCGGTACCCGTAGCGGTCGCGCGGATCGCGGCCGGAGCCGCTGCGGATGAACGGACTGCCACGGAAACGAAGGCCGCAATTGTAGAACACTTCCGCGTCGTTGTAGACGAACGTGCAATCCATCAGTTCGTTGGAGAGGTTGGGCCGCGAGCGGAAGGTGCTGATGACGTCGTCGCTCAGCCAGACGCGATAGGTGGCGAATCGGCTGTTCAATTGCACGTCACCGACGCGGACCAGGCAGGTTCGGTCGGGTACGTCGGCGGTGGGGTCCAGCCGGCTGGGAAACCGTGTGAAGGCCGCCCCGTCGATGGCTTCGATGTAAAACGCGCGCATCGCACCGGCCGAAACGCCGGGAATCGTGGCGGTGTAGAGGCCGTCGCCCGCGATCAAATCGTCGCCCGATCCATCATCGACCATCGAGACATTGGCATAGGTGCCGCTCCCTTCGGTCCGATAGCTGAGTGTGGCGGCGACCACGCCGTCGTTGTCGGTGATGCGTGCGGTGACGACGATCGGCTCGCCGGAGGCGGGAAGAACCGGGCTGTGACGGACCTCCAGGATGTCCGGCGCCCGATTGGCTGCGAATGCGGTGTTCTGCAAGCCGGGCGTGCCCAGATTGAAGGGGATTTCCAGTTCGAAGGCATGGGCCGGCCGCGGCGGCTGCACCGGGGACTGCTCTCGCGTCGTTCGCAGGAGCAGGTATCGACTGCCTCGAATCCAGCGGGCCCAGCCACGGAACGTCACGGCGCCGCTGGCGCCCGAGACGGATTGGTTGATGCGATTGGCCCCCGGATCCCCATGACCGGTGGCGATCAGATGCAACGCGCGGGAGCCGGAGTGGCGATCCGAGCTGGTCACGAAGGATCGAACGTGATTGCCGAGAATCCGCCAGGGGGATGTGCCGTTCTCGAAACCGGCGTTGATCAAACGGTTGGTCCCGCTGATGACCAGTTCGAGGTCGTCGAGGAGCAGCTCGCCCCGGTTCAGGAGCATCATGTCGAAGATGGTGGCCTGATCGTGCGTATACTGCGAATCGGTGGCGCTGATGGTGAAGGAGAATTCCTGCCAGGCGGTCTTGCCGCTCTCATCGCTGGCGGCCCACGCATCGGGATTGCGGTTGTTGCTGCGCGGGTCGCGCAGTTCCAGGCTGGCTCCCTGGCCGTCAGCCCAAGTGGGCCATCGTCCGCCGTCGCAGTAGGTGACTTCATCGGCGGTCACTTGTAGGGGCGAATCATTATTCGCCCCTACCGGGTCGTTTATCTGCGCGAGCGGATAGGATAGCCGGATGCAGTCGCTGTGATCGTTCAGGCTACCGGAATAGGGACCGAACAGGTTGACCCCGACGTGGAGATTTTCATACACCGCCGCAAGGAAGTTCGGCTCACTGGCGACCACGAGATAGCCGCCGGGTGCCAGTTCGGCGCCCTCCGGGAACGTGTAGTCGATCCCCTCGGTGAAAGCCCATCCGCTCAGGGATACGGTTTGGGTGCCCTTGTTGTGCAGTTCGACGTATTCGAACCGTTCATCGCGAATGGCGTGGTGGTACATGATCTCGTTGATGACAACGTCGCCGATCTGTTCCTGATCGTTCGATGCGGCGAACGTCGGCGATGCCAGAAAACCGAGGTTGTCGGAGCCATCCGGCGTCCGGCCGAACGTGATATCCGCCGGCATCGCTCCATAGCGGAACGCGTCGAGCACGCGAACCGGCTGGGGTGTTGGATCGCTGTTGGCGGCTGTCACGTAAACGGTTTCTCCTGCCGAACTCAGCGCGAACGGAAAACCGTCCGGCCCGGTACCCTCGCTGGCGGCCCAGAATTCGCCTGGCTCCAGTATGATGCCGTCCGGGAGCCGGTATTTCAGCAGGTCGGCGGGATCGTCGCTGAGATAGACGTCGTTCAGGCGGACCGCAATCGGCCCGGGGTTGTACAGCTCGACCCAATCGACTGGTACGGGCGAATGATTGTTCGCCCCTACCTGGTTGGCCATCACCTCGTTGATCACCAGCCGGGCGCGCGGATCATCGCTGCGTTCGACCGGCGCCAGGACCGCGCGAAGAATGACGCATCCGAAGGCGTCGGAGCTGCCTGAGAGGCTGGCATTGTGCACCTGGAATGCCAGGACGTTCGTGCCGGCGACCAGCAGATTGCGGTGGGCGAGCAGATCCACGACAGCCGGATCCGGTTCAGAGGCTTGGCCTCCCGGCTGATTGAACGCCGGCGGGTCGCCCTCGATCTGTCCGGAATCGGCAATGCGCACGCCGTTGAGATACAGCACGAAGTCGTCGTCGTACAGAACTTCCGCCTGCAACTGCGAGAAGGACTCGATCTGCTCGCTCGTCAACGTGAATCGCAGACGCGCGTAGATGGAGATGTAGTTGCCGTTCATGTCGTTCAACTGCGTGCCGACGTACTGAAGCTCCGCCGCATCGTTGCTGTATCCGTATCCGCTGGGCCCGTCCCGCCAAGGCGTTGTGTCGGGATCGTCGTTGAACTGCGGCTGCGTCCAGGCGACGGTAGGCTGTCCGCCGGGGCCGGGCGACGGTTCGGCGGTTCCCTTGAAGTATCGCCCCGGATGGTCCGCATCGATGAGAGTCAGGATGGACGGATCTTCGGACTCGACGTGGATCAAGTCGCCTCCGCCGGGCGTGCTGCCGATCGACGTGCTCGGTGCCCACGTGCTGCCCTCGGCCGGATCGCCGCCCAGTTTGGCGAGCGTCAGCGAATGCCCCGTCCCGTCCGGGCTCACCGGCCAGGGCGCACCGGTTCCGTAGCGAAACGAGATCAGGACCCCTCCGTTCTCATTGCACAATTCGATTCGCTCCCCGTCGTTGCCCAGGCGACCGGTGAAGGGCCCTTTGACCCCCGTGATGCCGTACGCCGCTTCCACAGCGGCCGGCTCCCGCGCGATCACCATGTGCTGCTTGGCCCCGAGGATCGTGTTTGGCTCGAAGATGTACTCGATCCCATTGGTAAACGCACAGCCGCTCAGGTCCTCGAAGACGGCGCGGTCGTTATATAGCTCGATGAATTCGAGTGATTCGGCCTGGTCGGCCGGATGGTACATGATCTCGCTGATGACCAGGGCTGTAGCCGATTGAGGCACCCATAGAATCGCTGCGCACATCGCAGCCAGCACGATATAGTCGTGCCCCCTGAATTGTCTGGTTTCCATCTGATCCTTTCTCCGATGACGATCCCGATGGCGATCGGAACCCTTCAGCCGCCTCCGCAGGCGGTGCTATGCCACGAAAGTCCGTTTGTCACAATCATCCGTGTTCCCAAAATCCCCCAACAAGCCATTCTACCACATCGGCAGAGAATCTGCGCCGCTTTCGCCTTTGCGTTGGGTTTTTGTCGATTGCCGAGGCTTTCTAGAGCAATTTTCACAGGCTGACCGTCTGCTGTCTGAGGGGCGTGACGTGTCGGGCAGCGAAACAGTACAGGCACGGCAATCTCGTTCCCGCCGAGTCCTCCCTGCATCTGTAAAACAAGCAACAACAAGTGGTTATGTGAGTGTGATCCAAGGGTAGTTCGTTGTCCGGCGGCTTGTCTACGAGGTTCCGGCAGTGCCGACGCGGCCGAGAAGCGAATTCAAGATGGAATCGAGCAGTTCGCGGGTGCCTGCCAGGTTGCCGAGGCCTTGGGTGATCCGCTCGCGGTCCTGCACGAAAGGAGCCTGGACCAGCTCGCAGCCGCAATGGGCCAGCATCTTCTCGATGCTCTGGGCGGAGTATTCCAGGTGGAACTGGAGCCCGAGGACGTGTCCGCCGTACTCGAAGGCCTGGTTATGGCACGCCCGGCTCTGCGCGATACGGATCGCGCCCGAGGGGATTTCAAAGGTGTCGCCGTGCCAGTGAAAGGCCGTGAAATGCGTGGGCAAGTCACGCAGTAGGGGCGAATAATCATTCGCCCCTACTCCTGCCTGTGATTCGGCTACCGTCTCGACTTGGAACCAGCCGATCTCGATGTGCGAATTCTGGACGACCTTGGCGCCGAGGACATCCGCGACAAGCTGGGCCCCCAGGCAGACCCCGATTGTCGGAATCCCCGCGCCGATGGCCCGCTCGATGAACCGCTTCTCCGCCAGCAGCCAGGGGCAGTCCCGGTACTGGTAGACGTTCATAGGCCCGCCCATGATGGCCAGTGCGTCGATCTCTTCGACCTTTGGCAGGGGGGCGCCGGTGTAGAGCGGCGTGTTCGTGACGGTATGGCCGTGTTGCTCGGCCCAGATGCCTATGTTGGCGGCATCCTCGAAAGGTACGTGTCCAAGCCAATGCAGTCTCACTCTGTTGTCTCCTGATCGAATCCTTGCTCAAAACGGGTCGCCCGCAGACGACGGCAGGGCTCTTGTAGCGTGCGTCACGCCGGCGTGCCAGACTCGTTCGTCCGGCAGCGGTGTTGACGCTGTCGCATCCCTTGACTATATTTCGCACTCCTTTTCTGCCGGTTCTCGAATTCCATCGATGGCGTTCATTATGTCGAAGCAAACAGCGGCCTCCTCGAAGAAAGAGGCCTTGTACATCGTGTTCCTGGCGATGATCGCGGCAGTCCCGGCGATGGCGACGGACATGTACCTGGCGGCGATGCCCACGATTGCCTCGCAGTGGAACGTGCCCGACAGCCGGGTGGGCCTGTCGCTGGTTCTGTGGTTTGTCGCCTTCAGCCTGTTTCTGCTGGTCTGCGGGCCTGTCTCGGACAGACACGGAAGGAGACCGGTTCTGCTGGCGGGCCTGACGTTGTTCGTCGTGGCCACGTTCGCCTGCGCCCTGGCGCAGAACGTCTGGCAACTGATCGGCTTCCGGATTCTCCAGGGGATCGGAGCGGCCGGCCCGTCATCCATGGCGATGGCCATCTGCCGGGATCGGTACGACGGGCTTCAGCGGAAGCGCGCGCTGGCCTATATCGGAGTCATCCTGACGGTCGTACCGGCCGTCGCACCAACTCTGGGAGCCTGGCTTCTGGCCTGGCTTACCTGGCGGTTCATCTTCCTGACCCAGGGCGTGTTGGGCATTGTGGCGCTGCTGGTCTCGCTTTGGTTTCGGGAGACGGCGGCCGAGCGCGTCCCCGGAAACCTCCTGCGATTGCTGGGCCGGTATCGCCACGTGATCGCGAATCGACGGTATCTGTTGTCGAACATGGCGATGGGGCTGATCCTCGGACCGTTCTACGGCTTCATCGCATTCTCATCCATCGTCTACATCCAGATCTTCGGTTTGTCCGAACGGGCCTTCGGTCTGCTGTTTGGGGTCAATGCGGTGATGAGCATGGCCGGGGCTTTCACCTGCACCCAAGTCATCCGGTATTTCTCGGATACGGTTCTTCTTTCCGCCTGTCTAGTCGGATGCACGCTGGCCGGCGGGGGCATTGTAATGGCGGGCGGTTGGCACTACCTGGCCTTCGCGGGCTTCATGTGCGCGATCACGTTCTTCTGCGGAATGAGCCGTCCGTTGAGCAACCACCTGATCCTGCAACAGGTCGAACACGATATCGGCTCGGCTTCTTCGTTCATCGTGTTCTACCAGTTCATCGTTGGGGCCGCCTGCATGCGCATCGTCACGACAGACTGGTCCGATCCCATCTTCGTGTTCGGATTGGTCGCCTTATTGCTGCCGGCGTCGGTGCTGTCGGTCTGGCCGCTGTTGCTGCGGATGTTGAATGAGCCTGTCCCTGCGGCGGTCGGGTCGTAACGCGCTGAAGCCTCTTGCCGGATGCCCTCAGAGGCGTACGACCGTCAGTCCTCCAGAGTCACGGGCTCGGCGCCCGGGGCGCTCAGACCTCGCCGCTGAAGAAGCGAGCCTTCCAGCCGGTAGAGAGCCACCAGGGCCTTGAAGTGGTTGGCAATGGCGCGAATCTCGGCGATCTGGCTGGCGACGAGGTCACGCTGGACCTGGGCCACCAGCAGCGACGTCGATTTGCCGACCCGGAACTTCTCCGTTTCGACCCGGAGCGCTTCTTCCTGAAATTCGCGGGTGGCGGCGGTGGCGGTGATCTGCTCGCGCGTGCTGGTCACGACGACATAGGCGGAGCGGACGTCGACTTGGGCGAGCTGGACCAGATTCTCCAGAGCTTTGATCGACTGCTGTCTGGAGACGACGGCGCGTGTGTGGCGGGCCCTTGCAGCGCGGTTGCCCGCCGGAAGCTCAAACACCAGTCCGGCCTCCAAGTCGTAACTGGCGCCGTCCAGTTCGTTGACCGCATCGGAAAACGTTCTTGCGTATCCCGACTTGCCGTAGTTGACGAAGGCGTCCAGTCTCGGGAGCAGACCGTTGCGCGTCCTGACGATCTCCAGCTCGCCCCGCCGGATCAGCAGACGGGCCTGATTCAGATCGGGACGCATCCGCAGGGCCACCTCAGCATGCTGCTCGACGGGATCGAGCGGCGTGTCCGGCAGGGTCGTCCGGTACTCCAGTTGGATCTCCATGTCCCAGTCGATCGGGTCCGAGGGATTCAACAGACGAATCAGTTTCAGACGCTCCCGCGCCAGGTTGCTGCGTGCGGTGATCAGGTTCTCTCGCCGCAGCGCCACCTCCGCCTGAGCGGCGGCCAGTTCTGTCTCGGCCAAGGTGCCGATATTGATTCGTTCCTGAGCCTCGGCCATCTGTTGCTCGGCCAGACGCAGAGAATCGGTATAGATCCCGATCTGACGCTGGGCCAGAGCGTAGTCATAGAAGCTGGTTTCCACCTGCTCGACCAGCACCTCCATGAATCCTCGCAGCTCGTATTCGGAAATCTGGGTGTCGATCCCCGCCTGGTGGACCGCCGCGAGATTTACACGAACGTCCCTTCCTCGCAACAGGGCCTGTGTGACCGAGGCGCCCAGGCGATTGGAGACGAATGTATCGCTGTAGAGCGACGAATCGGTGTAGCTGGTAGAGGCATCCAGCCCGACGGTGGTGCCGGTCGAAAAGAGCTTGTCCACGGCGATCAGGCCGGTGGCGGTGTCGGCAATCTGGCTCTCGATGCCGGAACCCGCCCGCGAGAGCCGATCAGCGACGGTCCGTCTTTGGGACCCTTGACCGCTCACGACCGGGTCGAAGATCGCGCGCTGCTCATCCTCGAATGTCCGGCTGATTTCCGGCGTCATCCGCTGGACGATCAGGGACTTGTTGTTCTCCATGGCCAGCAGGATCGCCCGCTGGACGTCGATCCTCAACGGCGCAGGTTCAGCGGCCAACGAGGGAGCGGCAAGCAGGGCGCCGAAGAGTAGGGCGCCGAATCCGAATATCGAAATCCGAAATCCCAAACCCGAATGACCGAAACGCTGTCGCCCGGCGGCCGAGCCATTTCGAAATTTGGATTTCGAGCCTTCCTGCTTGTTTCGGATTTCGGATTTCGGATTTCGGGCTTCTCTTCCCATGTGCTTCTCAACCATAGTCGCCATCACAGGTTACACATTTGAGACAGGTTTTGTCTGGTACGGGCGAATGACTATTCGCCCCTACGGGCCTGGGCACGCCAGGCGTGACGCTCGAAAAACGAATAGACGACGGGCACGAAAACGAGCGTGATCAGCGTCGAGCTGAGCAGCCCTCCGATGACCGCCCGCGCCATCGGAGCCTGCGCCTCGCCGCCTTCGCCCAGACCCAGCGCCAGCGGCACCAGGCCGATGATTGTGGTGGTCGCCGTCATGAGAATCGGCCGCAGACGGCGACGGCCGGCCTCCTCGATCGCCTCGCGGATGGGCATGCCGTCACGGCGACGCAGGAGGTTCGTGTGATCGACCAGCAGGATCGCGTTGTTGACCACGATGCCGCCGAGCATGATGCACCCGATGAACGATTGGATGTTGAACGTCGTGCCGGTGAAGAACAGCATCAGGATGACGCCGATGCCGGCCAGCGGCACCGAGAACATCACGACGAATGGGTCCCGCAGCGACTCATACTGGCAGGCCATCACCATGTAGACGAGCACCAGGGCCAGGATGCAACTGAACAGCAGTTCACGAAAGGACTCCTGCTGTTCTTCGTAATCACCGCCATAGCCGATAGTGAAGCCCGAGGGCACGGGGACCGAACGGAGCCGGCTCTGGACGTCCGCAATCACCGATCCCATATCCCTTCCACTGATCTCCCCGGTGACGGTGATGATTCGTTCCTGGTCCTTGCGCTCGATGAGCACGGGTCCGCTTCGCGGTACGGCCTCCACGACGTTGCGCAGAACGACAGGCTGTCCATCGGTGTTCGTCAGGGTCAGATCGAGGATGTCCTGCAAGTCGCTCTTCTCGGCGTCACGCAGCTTGACCAGGATGGTGAACTCGTCGCCCGCCTGGCGATAGTAACCCGCCCGGGTGCCGGAGAGGATGGTCTGAAGGGCATTGGCGATTCGGGAGACGGTCAGATGCATGTCCGCCGCTTTCTGGCGGTCAATGATGATCTGCTGCTCCGGGCCGCCGGGGTCGCGACTGATCCGAGTGTCGGCGATGCCCGGAACCTCGTCCATGATCTCCTGAACCCGCTGGGCCATCAGGTCGGCGGTCTTGAAATCGTGACCGCGGATCTCGACCACGACCTTGTTGGCCTCGGTGGTGCCCATGCGCATGATGAACAACCCCTGTCCCGCCCGGGTCCGAACCATGGTTCCGGGAATCCCGCTGAGCTTCTTTCGCAG
This sequence comes from uncultured Pirellulales bacterium, assembly GCA_964579055.1. Taxonomy (GTDB): domain Bacteria; phylum Planctomycetota; class Phycisphaerae; order Sedimentisphaerales; family Anaerobacaceae; genus Anaerobaca. Next base: position 5,224 of record CAZOFX010000057.1, on the reverse strand, counting down.
ATCGTCGGCGATCTGCTGGCTGGATCGGGTCCGTTGGGACTGGGGGACCAGCGCGATGCGAATGTCTCCGGTGTGGCCGCCGCCGCCGTACCACCGGGCGCCGCCGACATTCGCAACGACGTTGCGGATCTCCGGGACGTTCTCGTTGACGATTTTCTCGATGATCCGGAACTTGCTGTCCAGCAGGTCCAGACGGGTGCCCACCTCCATCTCCACCTCCACACGGACCTCGCCCTCGTCCGTGCTGGGCATCAGCTCGGCGCCGAGGTAGCGCGCCAGAAGCCCGGTCGCGCCGAGCACCACGGCGGCGCTGATCACGACCAGCGCCCGGTGCCTCAGGGCGCTGTGCAGGAGATTCCGGTAGCTGTTTTCCATGTTCGTGAGGAGCCGGCCGCTGGCCTCGTACAGCCGACGGTTCAGTGTCCGTCGGCTCGTGGCATCCCACGGCCCGGTGTGCAGGATCTTGGCGCAGAGCATCGGCACCACGGTCAGCGCTACCGCCAGAGAGCACAGCAGGGAGAACGCGATGACGATGGAGAGCTGTTTGAACATCACGCCGGACATGCCCCGCATGAACACCAGAGGCAAGAACACCACGACGGTTGTCAGCGTGCTGGATACGACGGCGGCCGCGACTTCATCAGCGCCGTCCACCGAGGCCCGTTCGATCGACTCGCCCCCCTCGTGAATCCGGTAGATGTTCTCGAGCACGACGATAGCGTTGTCCACCAGCATGCCGATCCCCAACGCCAGTCCGCCCAGGGTCATGATGTTCAACGTCAGGTCATTGAAGTACAGCAGGGCGAAGGTCGCGATGATGGAAACGGGAATCGCGGTGGCGATGATGACAGTGCTTCGAATGTTGCGAAGGAACAACAGCAGAATGACGACGGCCAGCAGGCCGCCGTACATGGCCGAGCTTCCCACGTTGCGGATCGAATTCTTGATGTAGTCGGAGGTGTCGATGATGGGGACGATTCGAATCTGGGGAATGTCCCGGTTGATGCGCTCGAGCTCGGCCAAGGCGCCCCGGGCCACGTCGACGGTGTTTTTGCCCGACTGCTTGCTCACGGCCATGCGGATCCCCGGCTCGCCGTCCACGCGCACGATTCGGGTAATCCTCTGCCAGGAGTCCTCGACCAGGGCGATCTCCTTCAGTTGGACGGGCGCGCCCTGGCGCACGGCAATGACCGTGTCCTGCAATTGGCGAAGGTCTGTGTACTCGCCAGGGGTGCGGATGGTGATTTCGTAATTGCCCTTCTCGATGCTTCCCGCGGGGATGTTCACGTTGCCCTCGCGGACCTGCGACACGATCTGGTCCAGCGGGATGGCCAGCGCGTTGATCTTGGCCGGATCGAGGCTGACATGGATCTCGCGTTCGAGCCCGCCGAAGATGTCCACCGCCGCGACGCCGGGAACTCGTTCCAGGCGGTACTTCACCTGATCCTCCAGGATCAGGCGGGTCTGCACCGGGTCGAGCCGACTGGAGGCGCCGAGGATCAGGATGGGAAACGCGGCCAGGTCGAACTTCCGCAGCGTCGGCCGATCCGCTTCTTCGGGCAGCCGTCCTGTTACGCGATCGAGGCGATCGCGGATATCGTTCGCGGCGGTGTCGAGGTCGGTTCCCCATGTGAAGGTCACGCGAACGCTGCCCTGACCTTCGACAGACGTGGAGGTGAGCTCTTCCACGCCCGGCACGGCACTCATCGCCTGCTCGATGGGGCGGGTGATCAGCTCTTCGATCTCTTCGGGTCCGGCGTTTTCATACTCGCAGGAGATGCTGATCGTCGGAAACGAGATATCCGGCATCAGGTCGATGGGAAGACGCAACAATGAAATCCCGCCCAATACGATCACGATCAGAACGACCATGATCGTAAAGATAGGCCGATGGACAGAGAAGTGCGAGATTTTCATCGCGCGCCTCCTCGCTGTGCGGCATTCGACCTGTCGGTGGGACCCGGAGGGGAAGGCTCCTGTCCCGCTTCGATGGTCTTCTGTTGCGGCAGCGTGACGCGCGACCCGTCTTCGAGCAGGTGATTGCCGAGCGTGACGACGGAGCCGGAAATCTCCGGTTCCACGATCTCGACAACCTCTCCGTTGACGATCCCGGTCGTGACAGGCACGAAGCGCACCTGCGAGGCCGGACCCTGAGACGGCCCTTGAGACGCCTGAGAGTCCGTTGTGCCCGGTGCGGCCTTTTCTACAAGGAAGACGCCCTCTTGCCCCGACCGTCTGACGATAGCGCTGAACGGCGCGAGCGTGGCGTTCTGATGCGTGGCGAACTCGACCTGCGCCCGGATGAACATCCCCGGTTTGAGCAGATGATCGGGATTGGGGACCTCGATCTCCACGCGGGCCTGGCGGCTGGTCTCTCGAATCAGCGGAGCGATTCGCTGGATGCGGCCGGCAAACGTCCGGCCGGGATAGGCGTCGGTCGTGATAACCGCCTGCTGTCCGATTCGAATCTTCGGATAGTCCCGCTCGATCACGAAGACGACCGCCACCAGCGGGTTGTTCTCGAGAACCGAGACAATCGGCTGGTTCATCTGGACCAGGGCGCCCTCATCCACGAATCGTTCCCCGACCACGCGGTTGGGATCGCCCGCCTCCCAGAAGGCGCGGACCTGCGTGTACGACAGTTGCAGTTTGGCGGCCTCCAGCGCGGCTTCTTTCTGGGCTACCTGAGCCAGGGTGACTTTCAGTTGCGTCTGGCTGGCGTTGTACTGCGCCGCTGCGGCATCCATCTCCGCCGCCGAAGCGATCTGCTTTTCCCGCAGGGCGGTGATCCGCTCGTATTCCCGCTTGGCCAGATCGAGCGCGCTGGCCCCGTTCTCCGCGTTGGCCTTGGCCACCTGGAGCTCCGCCCGCGCCTGTTCGACCTGTCGCGTGAACTCCTCGTCGTCCAGAACGGCGATCACCTCGTTGCGCGTGACACGGTCGCCGATATCCACGAGAAGCTCCCGCAGCCAGCCGGCCGCCTTCGACGCGACCACGAACTGCGACTTCGGCACCAGTGAGCCGGTGAAGACGCCGATGTCCCGGATCAGGTCCTTGCGCAGCGGCTGCACCTCCACCGCGACGGCGACGGAACGATTGGGCTGCGCCTTCTCCGCCGTTGCCGCAATGCGTCTATGCGTTTCCCATCCGGCTGCGGCAATCCCGATGACGACGACGGCGATGAGTATCAGTTTCTTCATTCACGTGTTCCTATGCTCTGTCGCAAAACGCCTGGGTCGGTACGGTGTCCCGGTTCCGATGCGCACCGGCTGGGGATCGACCCATGCATTCCATGGTTGTTGTGATGTCGGGGGCCGGCCATTGTACAGCGCCCCCCGGACTCGATATCTTCGCGTATCATCCGGATTCCTGCCAGCGAGAAACGGGCAATGTGATCGGTCAGCGTGTTGACCAGTTGATCGGTCGGCGCATCGAACCTCACGTGAGGCGGAACCTTACCGGTGAACAGACGAATCCCGATCGCGATACACTGGTGGACTACGCTCATGCCGCACAGGTGGATCTGTTCCTCGCTGGCCCTCGGACCGAGCATCTCTTTCATGAGCCGACGCATCCGCGCCTGCATGGGTTGCAGTGCATCGCTCTTGACGTGCTCGATCACCTCGGTCGGATTCATCATCTCGCGCAATACCAGCCTGCCTGCGTGGCCGATTCGCCCGCGGTCGGCCACCTTGCCGACCAGCGAATGAATGGTCCCACGGAGGCGGTCTTCGGCCGGCGCATCGGGGCCGAGCCCGCCCTCCAGAGGATACGCTTCATTGGCCTCATCGAAGGCGCGGCGCCAAACCTGGGCGTAGAGCTCGTCCTTGGAACCGAAATGGTAGTTGATCGCGGCGATGTTGCTTGCGGCCCGCGAGCAGATGTCCTCGACGGTGGCCTCGTGATAGCCCTTCTCCGCAAAGACCTCCCGTGCCACGGCGAGAATCCGGTCACGCGTTTCCACTCCGTCTTTTCGTCTGGCCACGTCCAGCCTCGGGTCTGTTCGCCTGCGATCACCGGTGCGAATCACTGCACGCCTGTTTCAAAAGTACATTTGAAATAGGCAGAGGCCCGTGCGTCAAATGGATTCCTGGACGGAGGGCATGGTTTCTTGCCGCAACAGCATGAGTCCTATAAACAGCGCCTTTACAGACATGATAGGATGCCAATGCGCTTGTGGCGATGGATACCACGGTTTGCAGCGGGTCCGGTGTGCGGCTGCCTGTCACTCGACGGTGAACCGAAAGACCGTTGTGGATCTATACTCCTGGCCCGGTCGGAGCACCGTCGACGGAAAGTGCGGCTTGTTGGGCGAATCGGGGAAATGCTGCGTTTCCAGGCAGAAGCTGTGGTGGGAGCCATAGACTTTGCCCTGCTTGCCCCGGACGTTGTTCATCCCGTTGGCGGTGTAGAGCTGCACTCCCGGCTCGGTGGTGTAGACCTCCATGACCCGGCCGCTGAGAGGCTCGCGGACGCGGGCGGCCAGGACCGATGAGCCATACGAGCCTTTGAGCACGTAGTTGTGATCGTATCCCCGCGTCTCGGTCAGTTCGTCGATCCGCTCGCCGATACGGCGCGGTTCGGTGAAGTCCAACGGCGTGCCCTGGACGCTGCGAATCTCGCCCGTGGGGATCAGGCCTTCACCGGCCGGAGTGTACCACGGCGCGGCGATCGTCAGCTCGTGGCCCAGGACGTCTCCGCTGCCTGCACCGGCCAGGTTGAAGTAGCTGTGGTTCGTGATGTTGACAACCGTGGGTTTGTCGGTAGTGGCGCTGTATGCGATCTTCAGTTCGTTCTTGTCGGTCAGGGCATACGTGACGGTGCATTGCAGGTTGCCCGGAAAGCCCTCCTCGCCGTCGGGGCTGAAGTGGGTCAAGCGGACGCCGATTTCCGTGCCGTCGCGGTAGCTCGAGCCTTTCCAGACGACTCGGTCGAATCGCTTGTCGCCTCCGCCGTGGATGTGGTTCTTTCCCGCGTTGGCGGTGATGCGGTGCTCGACGCCGTCCAGCGTGAATCGTGCGCCGGCGATCCGGTTGGCATAACGCCCGACGACGGCGCCGAAGAGCGGGTTCCTTTTGATGTAGGAATCGAGGTCATCGAAGCCCAGTACGATGTCCGCAGACTGCCCGTTGCGGTCGGGCACCTCGAGCGAAACGAGAATGGCCCCACAGGTGATGACCTTCGCCCGCAGTCCGTGCGCGTTGGTGAGCGTGAAGAGCATGAC
>CAZOFX010000056.1:0-34375 GCA_964579055.1 uncultured Pirellulales bacterium | reverse complement strand
TAGAGATCGTGATTGATGTTGGTCAGAGGGCTGGGCTGCTGGATCGTGTCGCCGTACGGCGTGCTCATTTGCGTATCACCCCACCGGGCGCTCTCGGCGACGATGGCCTTGTCGATCCATTGGGCCACCGTGTAGTAGCGGGCCTGAGAAACGGCGAGGCTCAGAGCGCCCTCGTGGAAGCAGTGTTTGAAAACCCGGTCCGCAAAGAGGAGGCGGAACTCCGCGCTGGTGCGCATCTTCTGGAAGACATCGCCGGCGCCGCCGGTGCTGTCGACGCGGGAGGCGGCGCGCCCGTGGCAGTCGAGCACGATTTCCTGATCCCAGACGAAGAAACGAAACCTGCCGTCGCCGCTAATCGCGTTGGCGGCGGCGTACCCGTTGTGGTGAGGCCAATCCTCCGCATCCGCGTAGAGGTGCAGCAGCACGTAGTCGGCGAAATTCTCGACGTCGAGATACTCCTGCATCTGCGCGTATCCGGCGGGTGTGGAAGGGTTGATGGCCATCATGGCCTTCCAGCGTGCCCCGGGCGCGGACAGGTCGTCGTTGACCTCCCAATCCTCCGGCCGGCCGCCGAGATGGTCGGCGAAGAAATCCTCTCCCACCCGCTCGGCCAGGTTGTAGAGACCGAAGTAGAGGCCGTCCACATACAGGTGCACGAAACTCCCGCAACCGGAAGGCTGGCCCATCGCGCGCTGGCTCTCTTTCATCCAGACGTCGCGAATGTACTGGGAATCGTTGGGCCGGTACCGGGACGGGACCCACGAGACGAGAGCCCAGGAATCGGTGAAGGAGGCCCGCAGAACAAGCTGGTTGAACTCCTCGGCCTCCGAGCCGGGAAACAGCGGGTACCTGAGCTTGGGCGAGCCATACTCGCTCGTGAAGGTCAGGCGCAGAGAATGCTTCTGCATCCGCCACGGACGCCGGCTGGAGTTGCCGTGGACTTCGATCTTGCAGTCCTCCTGAAAACCCTCCGCCCCGTCGGGCAGGAGGTACTCGACCGAGCACTTGCGTTCCCAGCGGCTCAGGGGATTGGCGTATATGCCGCTGGCATCGCTGATGAAATCGTCTGGCTCCATCGAGATCGACATACTCGGGATATCGAGCAGGGCCTCGCGCACGGAGTATCCCGGCAAGGTGTTGTCGACGACGCGAGGGTCCATCTCGTAATCGGCCGGAACGATGCCGCCGACTTCGGAATCGTGGCCCCAGTCGGCTGGCCAGCCGGGAGGGTTCGCCGGCTGGCGGGCGACGTGATCGACGAAGATGTACGTATGCGTCGTCACCCCTCGCGGCATCCAGCCGGCACGGAATGCGATGGATCGGACCTGCGTGGTGGTCGCGATGTGAATGGGCCTCTGCGGATCGTAAAGCATGCCGTTCTGCTGAGTCGGCTCCGATCCATCCAGGGTGTATCGAATGGACGTTTCCGGCGTCTCGCAGGACAGCTCCAGATCGAACGCCTGATCGCAGAATCCACGCGAGGCGCTGTGGACCGTTCGCGCGACCAGTCCCGTGAACGCCCGCTGATTCCTGCGTCCCGGAGTCGGTATCGCGAAGTAGCAAGGTTCTGCTTCCCACACACCGTAGGAGATGTCGGCCTCCTGCGGTGGAAATGACGGTGCGAATTCGTGAACGACCGCTCCTTCCGGTTCGACAAGGGCGAGGTACTCGCCGTCCTTGCTGAGGGCGAAGTTGGTATGGAGATGTCCTGCCCGATCCACGCAGTCGTCTTGGGAGCGACCCGACGCGAAGACCACGAGATATCCACCTGAAGGCAGGACCACACCGGCCGGGAAGCACCATTTGCACAGATTGCTCTCGCTATCGGTCAGATACCATCCGGTCAGGACTACCGAACGGTCGCTGCCGTTGTACAGCTCAATCCAGTCCGAGGCCCTCCCGTCGCCGTCGAGCAGAGACACCCGGTTGGACGCGACAAACTCGCTGATCACCACCGACGTCGTCCATGGGTCGTCCTGAGGCGCCGGATCGTCGTCCTCCGCATCGAGGGCCTCCAGGATGAACCCATTCATGACGAAGAAGGCCCCGGAGACATTCGTGTAGCCCTGATTCTCGAAGGACAGAGTAATGAGGCTCGCGCCATCCGACTCGATCACGGTTTCGAAAATCGTCATGTCGGCAAAGGCCACGGTGCCGTTCGAGATATCCACGCCTCGGGTCGTGACCGAGCCGGTTGCGTCAGTGACCGTTACATCGAAGAGCCCCGTCTGGTCCTGCGTGTCGTGGTGGTAGGAGATCCAGGCATAGCGACCGGCGGGGAGACCTTCGATCGCCAGGACCAGCGGATCGGCTCTGGCAACCCGCGCATCGGTCCCGATCCAGTCGATGGCCAGGGCCGAGCCGGAAGATCGCTCGATCATCTGCATGGCCTGCGGCGCCGGATTGTTGGGCCAGATCGGCATCACCACGACCGTCGAACCGAAGGCGGAATAGAATTGCTCGGTGAACGTCGACGCGGATTCGTGGTCGCCGTAATACGGCTGGAAACCTGCTTCCACAGGGCCGCCGGTCTGCGTGAAGTCGATCTTCAGCGCCGCTGCCTGGCACGACAGGGGGCGCAGCAGAACCATCAGGCCGAACAGGATGGTCGCGGCTCTGGTCATGAGATGGTACACCGCCCTACTTCTTATAGCGATAGGCCCATCCTGCAGCCATGTAGTCGATGTCCGCCGTCTGCCCCTCGAGCGGATAGTCAATGCCGTAGTTGGTGGCTCCCGTCACCAGCAGCTCGTCCACACGATCGATCGTGTAGCGGTCGCGCCACTTGCGAACCTCCGAGTGGCCGTCGCAGAACCCGAGTACGCTGCTGTCGCCATGGTTGACCGCCATCGGCCCCCACCAGCCCCATTCGGAAAGTTGGGTGTATTCCGGCGCTCCTATGACAAAATGGTGGCTGGCGTTCCAGTTCCGCGTCTCTCCGCTCTCAACGAACACGTACCGCGTCGAGGGTGATGAAATCTCATCGAATCGCCGGATCTGGTGCGGGTACTCCGGCCTGCTCTTGTCGGTGACATAGTACAGACACCGGGGGATCGAGTAGGTGACGAACACGGGCGTTCCATCGTACATGCTCTTGCGGGCCTTGTCGCCCGGACAATGGTAGACATCCGGATTCTTGACGTACGAGAACAGCACACCTGCCCTGATGCCGCGAATCTCGTCCTCGTCGGTCACCGGCGGCTCGGCCTGCGTAAAGCTCATCTGAGCGCCGCCCTCGTCGAGAGGTACGCCGCACCACCCGATGAACACGCCGTTTACGGTTGCGTTATCCTCGCAGCTCATGATGCGGCCGTCGTTTTCCTGCATGTACATGTACCAGCCGAGAGAGAGGTTCTTGGTGTTGCTCAGGCACCCGGTCGTGGCCGCCTTCTTCTTGGCCAGGTTCAGCGCCGGCATGATGATCGCCATCAGCAGGGCAATAATCGCGATGACGACCAGCAGTTCGATCAGGGTGAAAGCTCGTGTCTTCATCCTTCTGCCTTTCCGAATCCGAATTGCCGTTGGCGCGCAGGGCACCCGTTGCGGCCACGCCGCGATTGCGCTGCCCGTAGGATGGGCTTCAGCCCATGCTGTTTCTCGATCGCAACACCCACGGTATGGGCGTCCCGGCGCGCCGGGACGCTCCTACGGCGTGTCGAACGGGCTCGTACGTCCTGCAAGCCACGCGATCTCGCCGTGCGACAGGGCACGATTGTACAGGCGCACCTCATCGATCGCACCGGGGAAGTACCGGGCCAGATTGTCGTGCTTGAGAACGCCGATCGTCACATTCTGGAGGACCTGGCCGAATTCCGTGGCGCTGTCGACAGTGCCGGCTACCTCGCCATTGATGTACAGCGTCATGGTCTGCGCATTCTTGACGATTCCCGCATGATACCAGGCGCCGTCGGCAACGGTGGCGGTGCTGTAGATGTCCGTGCCGCCAGAGCCCCCCACGGGCGCCCGGTGCAGGAATCGCAGCGTCCCACTGCTTCGCAGTTCCAGGAGAATGCCATGCGATCCAGCCGAATCATAGACGCTCAGCAGGTCTCGTTCGCCGGTGCCGCCGTCCACGCGGAACCACAGCGAAGCCGAATACAGCGGCAGATCGTACGCCCCTTCAACGTGAACATAGTCGGCGATGCCGTCCAGCTCAATCGCCTGACCGGTCCGACCGGCGGCAAACGACGGTGCTCCGACGACGGTCCCGTTGCGCGTTCCGGTGCTGTCGTTGGCGTTGCCCTCGAAGGCAAAGTGCCCCACCAGGTTCGTCGCAGCCGGCTCGACCGGGACCACCGACTGCCGATCGAGGGGAGACAGCGCGATGTCGTCGATGAGCAGGAGCCCGTTTCCGCCCTCCAGCCCGATCGTCAACTCCATGACGCTGCGAAGATTGACGCCCGCGAAATCTGCCAGATCGATGTACCACAACTGCCACGGCTTGATCTGAAGGTTGGTGGCGTCCCCGCCGTATACAACCTTTTTGCCGTTGACCTTCACGTACAACTGCCCGACCGTGTTGGACGGGTCGCCAAAGAACCAGAGTGTCAGGCCTTTGACGCCATATTGGGTCCAGTCCTGCGGATCGTCGAACGCACACGTCGCCTCCGAGACGCCCGCCAACGTGCTGTCGTACGACAGCGGCATCGACTGCTTGCCGCCGTGGATGATGGTCTGTTCGGCGAACGGCGCGGTCAGGTAACCCACGGTCGACCCGGTGTCGTTCACCCAGCCGTCGATCCACGTGTCGAAGATCAAGTTGTCCTCGTCGTTGTAGCTCTCGAAATCATCTACCACGATGGCGGCCTGCACAGAGAAGCTCCAGACCTCGCCTGCCCACGAGCCGGGCGTCTCGGCCCCGTTGATCTCATTGACCCTCCAATAGTAGGTGCGCCCCAGTTCGAGCAGACCGTCGGCATCGAAAGCTGGCTCGCTCACGGCGCCGGCCAAGGCGGTCCCATCGATCACCGCCTGCTCGTCCGTGCTGAGATAGACTTCGTGCGTGACGGCCCCTCGGCCCGCCCGCCAGCTCAGGACGGCATCCGGCCCGACGTCGACGGCCCCGGACACCGGCTGCGGCTCGCGCGCCTGCGCGGGAATATAGAGGAACCGCACTTCGCTGAGCCCGAACTGGCCCATGAGCCCATAGCCGCTCCGGACGGTCAGCCGGACGTATTTGGCCGCGATGCCGCCCAGATCCACCGTCGTGTTGTAGGTGTAGGTGTCCTTGGCGGTCCCCTTCGCCAGCACCACGTCGCCGAGCACCGTCCAATCGGCGCCGTCGGAGGAGTACTCCACGGCAGCGTCCTTGATCCCAAAGCCGAGAACCGCCTCGAACCGCACGTTGTAGTTCCACACGAGCATCTGATGCAGCTTGTACACGCGGTCCAGCTCGAACTGGATGTACAGCGGCTCATCACCCGCCGGACTGGCCAGCCACATGTGCTCGCCCTCGACCGAATGCTGATCGTCCGCATTCAACCCGGACCCGTTGACCACGTTCGCCGGTCCCAGGTCGGCATCGGACGTGCCATTGCTGGTAGCGACGACGTTCTCCACGGGATAGGCCACCGGCTCGGTCGTGAAGCTCCAGACCGAACCCCTGACGACGGTCGAATCCGGCGGCGCGTTGACTTCATCCACGCGCCAGTAGTAGGTCTGGTCGAGTTCCAGTTGGCCGGGGTCGCAAGTCGTACCGGCCTGGCCCTGCGAGACCAGAACGCCGCGCGGGTCGGCCACGCTGGCATTCTCGACGTCCTCAAGCGAGGTCCCGAAGTAGACATCGTGCGTGGCCGCGAACATCCCTGCTGTCCAACTCAGCGTCGTGTCCGTCGGAATGTCCGTGGCACCGTCGGCCGGGCTCGGACTGGTGGCGGCTGCGATGATCTGGCGGTCCAGTTCGAAGCCGTTCATGAGGAAGAAGGCGTAGCCAACCGGATCGGTCCCGCTGGTCTGATCGAACACCAGAGTGACGTCTCTCGTTCCATCCGACACGATGGTGGCGCTGAAAGTCGTGATGGATTCGAAGTCTACCGCGCCTTCCTCGGTCCCTTCGGAATCGGTGATGCCGATCTCCGCCGTCGTCTTTGATCCGGTCGCGTCGTTGACGGTCACGGAGAACACGCCGCTCTGGTCGGCGACATCGTGATGGTACGACAGCCACGCGTAGGTGCCGGCAGGAAGTCCGCTGATGGTCAGAGTCATCGGATCACCCACTTGGCGCGTGTCGGTCCCGATCCAGTCGATCAGCAGGTTGGTATGGGTTCCGGTATAGGCGTTGCGGCTGGTGCGGTCGATCATCTGCATGGCCTCCGTGGGCGCGTTGGCCGCCCAGGTCGGGGTGATCGTCACGTTGGTCCCGAAGGCCGCGAACGTCTGCGAAGTGAAGGTGTTAGCCACTTCATGAGTGGCCACGTAGGCCTGGTAGCCGTCCTCCACGGCGCCGCCGGTCTGAGAGAAATCGATCTTCAGTTGCGCCTGTGCCGCACCTGCCCAGACCAACAAGCAGGACAAAATCAGCATCGTTGTCTTTTTCATCATGCTCTCCTTTTGATCAGATATGGACATCACCCGGCGTGACCGGGAACGCATGAATCTCCTCTCTTGTCCCTTGGCGTATCTGCTTGTCGCTGCCGCTGCGGTGACGGCAGACTGCACATAGGCCCGGTCCGTGGAACCACCTTTTTCGGCTCGTCGCCTATTGGCACACACAGACCCATATTGTATTATCGTACTTGGCAAGCGGCGGCAAAATACATAAAAGTGATATTCTATTGCACTTTAGTGACCTATGCTCCGATATCTGCAAGCCGAGCGAAACCAGGCCAGGCCTCAGGCCCTGATGATTCTCCACGAGGAGGAAGCCTATTTCCCGGCTTTCGCCCATGCGGCGGTGGACCAGGATCGCCCCGTGGGAGAGGTCCGGACCTTTCACGAGCACACGCACGACCTCTACCACATCGTCCTGTATACCCAATCCTCGGGGTATTATGTGAAATCCGGCACAAGATATCGGGCCGAACCGGGAACGCTGGTCATCGTTTCCCCCGGCCAATCGCATGATTTCGTGAGCCAGCGGGGTTCAAGCGTGTACTCGGAGATCACCTTCGCCTTCGGGACGAAGGCAGGCAAGGTGCTGACGTTGCCGTTCGGGCAGATTCTCAATGCCTACACCGGAATCGCCGGTCAGCTCCGCAGCGAGATCAAACTGCCCCGAGACACCATGCAGGAACTCGTCATTCTCATGATCCAGATCATGGACTATCTCCAAAGCCCCTCATCCATGTCGGATTTCTACGCGCGCCGCGCCCTGGCCAGCGTATTCGATGTGATCGTCGCCCACTGCTACGCAGAGAGGATTCCCGGCGCGACCCCCGGCCCGGACAATCCCATCCTGCACGTCAAACGCCACATCGACGAACACTATGCCGACGCCATCACCGCCGAGGACCTGGCGTCGATGTCGCACTGCTCACGAGGCCATCTGTTCCGCGCGTTCAAGAAATCGTTTCGCATCTCGCCGCTGGCCTACCAGCAGGATCTCCGCTTCGAGGCAGCACAGCGCCTGTTGCGCTTCACCTCGCTGAGGTGCTACGAGATCGCGCAGCGCGTGGGCTACTCGAACGTGTACTACTTCCATCGGCAGTTCAAAAAGAGAACCGGCATGACTCCCTCGCAGTATCGCCAGTCCACGCAGTAGACATGAGGCTTCATCGGGACAGCCCCGGAATGCGAACGCGTCGCACCCGGCGTATGAATCCGAGTGCGACGCGTCAAGGTCGTCAATCGTTTACGGCCGGTTCGGATCGGCGGGCGTCTCCTCCATGGCCTCCATGTGCTGGCGGAACAGCTCGGCCGTCCTCTGGTCATTCTTCAGATTGCTGCGCGCCCGAACCGCCTCGGAGATCGGCGTCAGCGCCAGCGCATCCGGCGCCACATGCGGGGTCAGGAAGATCAGCAGTTCGGTCTTGGCCTTTTCCTTCTGGGTCCGCTTGAACAGGTGTCCCAGCACCGGCACATCGCCCAGCAGCGGGACCTTCTTGATGGTATCGCGAATCTCATCCTGAATGAGGCCGCCGATGACGATGGTCTGGCCGTCGCGGACCGCCACCTTGGTTTCGGACGACCGCGTCGTGAAGACCGGCAGATCGAGTTTCTCGGAGATCTGAACGGTGTCCCCGCTTTGCGAGGAGATCTCCGGACGCACCGTCATGTTGACCAGTCCATCCGGATTGATCGAAGGCGTGACCTCCAGAATGATACCGATGTCGCGGTATTCGGTGGTGGTCTGTGTTCCCACGTTGCTCGTGGTCTCGCCCGTGGCGAACGGCACCTGGGAACCGACGGTGATCGTGGCCGCCTGATTGTTGCTCGTGAGAATATACGGCCGGGACAGGATGTTCAGCTTGCCGGATTCCTGCAACGCGTGCAGTGTGACGTCCAGATCGCCGGAGATGTTGTTCACGAACAATCCCTGCAACGGTTCTCCGAAGACCGTGCTGGTCTGGGTGCTGCCCCCGTCGCTGCGGAGATTCAGCATGGAGAACTCCGTGCCGAAGTCCACGTTGTTGCTGTAGGTGATCTCGGCAAAGAGGCACTTGATCAGCACCTGCCCGACGGGCTTGTCCAGCTCTTCGATGATCGGGCGAATCTTGTCGTAGTTCTTACGCGAGGTCAGGATGAGCAGCGTGTTGGTCTCGGTCTCGGCCTCGAAGTAGGTATCCTCGGACAGATCGCCGCTGTCGCTGCTGCTCGTCGAACTGGCGGCCTGGGGCGCAGCGGTCTGCCGGCCGCCGCCCTGGAACTGCTGCCCGGTGCCGCTGGTGCTGGCCTGGTTCAGGGCCTGGATCTCCGCGAAGAGGTTGTTCAGGACCTCCATCAGGTTCGACGCGTTGGCGTTCTTGAGCGAGTAGACGAAGATGCGGCGTTCCTGCTCGGGGTTCTCGTCGAGATCCTTGATGATCTGAGCGATCGTCGCCAGCGTCTCCGGCGGTCCGCTGACCACCACGGAGTTGGTCCGCGAATCCGCCGACGCGATCACCGTTACATCGGAGACGGTGCTGCCACGACTCGTCGTCTGCTGCTGCATGCCGGGAAAGCCGCCGCCGGGACCGCCCCGCTGGAACTGAACCTGCTGGTTCTGCTGGTTGCGCGAACTGGTTCGCCGCGACGAGGTGCCGCTCTCGCCGAAAACCTCGTTGATCAGCTCGGCGGTGTCCTGCGCGTCGGCGTATTCCAGGTGGAACACCTTCACGTCCGCCACATTGGGCACCAGGGCATCGAGGTTCTTGACCACATCGGCCACGACTTCGAGAAGATCGTCCGGACCGGTCACGACCACAGTATTGGTCTGGCTGTCGGCCGCCGCGACCACCTGGGACACCGTGCTGCCGCCGGTGGCGTCCTGCTGGGCCTCCGGGCCACCGCCTCGTCCGAACGGCCCGCGGAACATCATGGGACCACCCTGGCCGGACTGCGACGAACTCTGATCTTCCCCGAAGAGCTTATTGATCACGTCGGCCGTATTCATCGCATCGGCATAGCGAAGCTGGAACACCTTGACGCCGGCGACCTTCGCCGTTCGATCGTCCAGGGACGCGATGACGCCGTCCACAAGCTCCAGAACCTCGGCCGGCCCTCGAACCACCACGGCGTTGGTCCGCTCATCCGCGGCCGCGACCACCTGCACGTTCACCGTGGCGCCGCCGCCGGCCTGTTGCGCATTGCCGCCGCCAGCGCCGCCGGCGTCTCCACCTCGGCCGCCACGACCGCCGAAGCCGCCGGGACCGCCGCGCATCTGCATCATCATCTCGAAAGGATTGCGGCCCCCGGTCCGACTGGAGCTGCTGCTCTGCTGCTGGAACATCGTGTTGATCAGGGTGGCGGTACTCGTGGCATCCGCGTTGACCAGACGGAACACGCGAATCTCCGCGACGGTCGACATGTGGGTGTCCAGCGCCTGGATGATCTCCATCAGCCGCCGGATGTTGGCGGCGGTGTCGGTGACGATCAGCGCGTTGCCGTCTTCGTTTGCTTCGATGCTGGCGTAGGCCGGCACCAGAGGCGTGAGGTTCTCCTTCAGCGCCGAGGCGGTCACGTGACTGACGGGAATCACGTAGGTGGTGACGTTGTCGCTGGGCATCACGGCGTTCGGATCGCGTCCGGTTCGCACCGGAACGGTCTCCTGTTTGGCATTGGTCAACGAGACGACCTTGAGCGTCTTGCCGACCAATATGGTGGTCAGGTCTCTCTCCTTGAGGATCGAGTTGATCAAGGACACGGCGTGGTCCAGCGAAATCGGCTGGCGGCTGATCACGGTCATCCGGCCGTCGGAAATAGGCTCCTCGGAAACCACCGTCAAGCCCGCCTTCTCCGAGAGGTACTCCAGGACGGCCTGGAGCGGCGTGTCCTGGAAGTTGAGCTTGATCTTCACGTCGCCGTTGCTCTGAACGACTTCGACCGGTTCGGTCGCACCGGGCGCCTCGGAGGCCGGTTGGGCCCCGCTGGGGCTGGGAGTCAACAGGAGAACGCCGGCCAACATCGCGCCAACGAGAATCATTCGGACGATTTGCATTGCTATGGTCTCCTTCGGGTTCGGATGCGTTCCGACACGTTTTTCATCGAGATCCAGGTCGAGGTCCTAATTGCCGAGTTCCTGCTTTCGTCGCTCCATAAGCTGCCGGAGAATGTCCGCTTCCGCACCGGTGGGAGCGGCCGGTGTCGTGGGCTGGCCACTCGTCGGGGCCGCCGGCGTGGGGGTCCACTGCATCAGCTCGCTCATCGTCACGGCCCCGTGTCCGCCGAGCAGATCCTGCCCGATGGCAATGGTGATCGTGCGATCCTCCATCCGGAACACGATCGAATCGAGATCGAGAGACTCGATCGATCCTCGCGCGACGGTATCCCCCTGACGCAGCTTGAGCGTCTCGCTGCGCCGCGTGTCCTCGACGAACGCGATGAATGTACCGTTCTCCTGGGCAATCCCGCGGAGCCGATAGTACGACTCCGGATCGGGGACGGTCACCACCTCTCTCTCGGCGTCGCGTTGACGACGTTCGGCCGCCCCGCGCTGACGAGAGAACATGTTGCGATCGACAATGACCTTGTAGGCGGCCCATATGTCGGGCTTTTCGGCCGGCTCCTGGGCGAGGGCGGCGGCCGGCCAGAGGCCGGCAAACCAAATGGCCGCCGTCAGCACGGCACAGGCACGTGGATTGTCATATGTCTTCATCATAGTTGACCTCCGGCTGCTCCGACTCGGCCTGCTTCTGCGGCGTGCCCAGGTAGAGCACCGACAGGTGAAGTTGCAGCGACATGGTGCTTTCGGACTCGCTGCCCGAACCCAACTGCATATCCCGGATCCTGGCGGGCAGGGCCGCGGTCTCGATCTGCCAGAGAAATCGCGAGACCGATTCGAGCGTTCCCTTGCCGGCCACCGTGAAGATCATCTCCTGCAACCCCTTGTCGCTGGTCACGCGGTCCGGCTTGATGGAACTGAGCGACAGGCCTGCGTTGTCGGCCCACTCGCCCAGATCGCTGAGCACCTTGCTCTCGGCTTCCGCGTCATTGCGCAGGCCGTCGGCGACCAGCGTGTTCCATTTCCGCTGCATCGCGCCGCGGTTGCTCATCAGCATCCGTGCCTCTTCGAGGTCGGTCTGAAGCTGCTGCCGCCGGGCTTCCATCTCGTCGAGCCCGGCCTGCACCGGGTCGACGACGTACTTGCTGACGACCAGCAGGCCGACGCACACCAGCGTGACGAAGAAAATGATCCGTTCTCGTTTGGTCAGAACCATGTTACTTTGCACCCTGGAATTTGAACGTTACGGCAAATGCCTTTTCACGGGAACTGCCCCCCGCGTCCCGCAGGTACATCATCTTGACGTCGGAGAACGCGGCGTTGCCCTTGATGTTGTTCAGCACTTCATAGAAGCTCTGCTCGTCCAGCGCCCGGCCGATCAACGAGCCGTCGGAGGTTTCGCCGATCGCCAGGCTCGTGGCCCAGACGCTCGGCGACTCCGGAAAGGCCAGCGTCAACTGGCGCAGACATTCGAGGAATCGCGGGTCCTGGCTGGTCCAACTGCTCGCATAAGAGAGACGCTCCTTCAACTCTCGCGCGACGCTGACATCGTCAGCGATCAGCTCCAGTTGCTCGGTGTACAGGGCGATGTCTGCCCGCTTGCTCTGCCAACCGGCGATCGCGACACCGATCAGGCCCAGCAGGATGACGCCGGCGATGACCGCCCAGGTCACGGCGCGTTTTCGAGGCGATGCCTTCTGGCGACCGATGCGCGGGTTGAGGAAATCGACGCAGGGCCTTTCTGTCCCCACCGCCGTCATGGCCACCGCCGCCGCGGCCACCGTCGTGGCGGCAACCGTCGACGACGGCTCGACGCGCTCGGCGGAGCGCAGGCCGGCCGAGGCCAGAGCCACACTGCCGTCGGTCACGGTGGCCTGCGAACCGAGCTGTTCGTTGAGGCGATCTATCGTCCCCTCGCCGAGACTGGCCCCGTCGTAGATGGTCACCTCATAAGGGGGACGCTGATCCTGCGCCGAAGAGATCATGATCTCTTGCTGAATCGCGGCGGTCAGCCACTGCGTGTGCGCATCCGGCGTACCATTCAGCGATGGCATCGCAAGGTGCTTGATCGACCGCGGCGTTCCGTTCAACTGGCTCCAGAGCTCGCAATAGCTCGGGCGGGTGTAGACGCCGTAGCGCTGTTTCAGCGGATCGGACGACGTCGCCTTGCCCATCGCCAGCGCCGAGACGGTGACGGCCTGCACGTGCAGGCCGGCGGCAGCCGCCAACTCCTTGATCTGATCGACCATCTGACGCCGAGCCGCCAGCAGCAGGACCTTGCTGCTCGCAGAGGTGCTCGTGCGGCCGCAGTAATCGAAGATCAATTCGCCGGAGTTGAGCGAGAACGTCCGTTCCGCCTGAATGCCGAGCATGCCCGCAACCGCGTCCGCATTGGCCGGCGGAGCGGTAATTTCTCTGGCGACGACCCACTTGGTCGGGATGCCCACGACGGCGTCCTTCAGGGAGAAGTGGTTCGTTCGAAGGAACTGCCGCAGGGTCTGTCCCAGCGCCTTGCCGTTGTCGGATCCGAGCTTTTCCGCGAAGAGATGCTGGCCGACGCGCCGCACCTCCGGGCGCCCCGATCGAACGCCGACCTCGGCGACTACGACGCCGAACTCATCCACCGCCAGTCCCAGTATGGTCCGAGTCCCTAACATTATCCTCGTCCAATCATCTCATGCCAATCATCGCGTCAGTAATGGGCTCGCCCTTTCTCAGGGCTTCCACAATCTCATATTCCAGGGGCCAGCCGAATCGCGTCAGCGACTTCCAGTACACGATCTGCGGCGTTCCCCCCTGCGTGTCAAAGACCGCCTTGTAGCGCTTGTACGCCCGCCCGTCGCCCGACAGGCAGATGATGTCCGCCGAGTACTGAAGCGAGCGGACCGTGATGTAATTGCCGATGGCGGTCGCCTTCTGTCGATCGAGCACATTCGCCACCCAGGCGATCGAATCGAGATCGTCGTGAGATTCCCGGTACGACAGCAGCGCGTCGACATCCGTCTCCTCCAGACCGGGCAGGCACAGCAGAACCTCCTTCGACGCCGCGTTGACATTGACCAAACCCGGCAGCGTCTCCTCCTGGCTGGTGGTCAACCGATCAGCGAGTTGCTCGAATTCGTCGATCGTCAGGCCCGATCCGAAATAGAAATCCATCACACTTCCATAGGACGGACTGATGGGCACGTTGTTCATGATCTCGAGCGCCCGCTCTTCCTTGACTACCTCCTGGAGCGCGGTTTGCAGCTCCGTGCGGGCGCTGGCGTCGTTGAGATAAATGCGTTCGTTGCCCTCGCTGTCGGTGTTGGCCTCGACGCTGTAAACGGTGACGTACTCGTAGAAGCCGCCGTCGAGCCGTCCGTTGCGATTGTCGGACGGAGCGCTGTTGTCGCCGTCATTCTCATTGTCGTCGAGGAGGCCGTTGAGATTGGTGTCCTCGCCGTAGAGCAGCTCTTCCGAAGCGCCTTTGACCAGGAGGATCTCGTCGACCGTCTCGAATGCGGAGTTCTTGCAGTTGTAAGGCTCCGACAGCAAGAGGTAATACTCGTCTTCGGCCCCTCCGGTCGAGACGTCGCTGTCCTCGTCGCGCCAATCGATGATCGAGGCGGCCAACTCGGCGGTCATGCCCGGCAGTTTCAACAGCATCTCCAGCGAGGCGGAGTTGAGGTTGATCTTGCCGGCTTCGTCGGTCAGGCCGTAATCGAACTCGCTGTCGTCTTCCAGGTTCGAGCGCAGCACCCAGAAATACCCCTTGCCGACCTGAAGCGACTCCCACGGCACGTCCTCCTCCAGGGCGTCCGAATCCGTCGCGTTGGCGACCAGCTCTGAGGTGATGTACTGGCATGCCCCGGCGGCGATGCACTCGGCTTCGACCGAAGCGACCTGATTCGTCGAGACGATCGCGGCCACCCGCATCGACCGCGCAAAGACCAGCGCCAGGCCCGCCAGGACCAGCACGACCCAGATCGTGACGATCAGGATCGTCCCCCTGGCCCGATGCGACGGAGCGAATTGTCTGCGCGTCGCTGTCATAGTCCGCCCTGGCCTCCCGTGGGCGTCCCGCCGCCGGCGCCACCCGAGGATGCATTGGTCGATTCGGTCTGTTCTTCAGCCGCCTGAGCGGAGACCCCGCAGGGAATCGCGAAGCTTTGGAGAAGCCGGCGCCGTTCCATCTCTTCGCTCGAACGTCGAACGCGGTTGGCAATCTCGATGTCGACCTCCACCGCCTTCGGAAGGCTGTTCGCATCTTCCGTGGAGTCCCACTCGTCCAGCCAACTGTCGCCGTCGAAATACCGCAGGTTCAGAGACATCACATTGCGGCACAGCACGTGCTCTTCGGGATCGACCTCTTTGGGAGACAGCAGATTCGTGGTCACCTTGCGGACCAGACGGTAGCTGTCTTGGGCGGCGTTGTCGTCGTCATCGGCCTCCAGGGCCAGCTCGATCTTTCCGATTCCCCCCCTCGGCTGGTCCGTATCCGCATAGGTTTGGGTGGTGTGGAACTCCAGACAGTCCGCGTCGGCGCCGCTGCTGCTTCGGGAGTTGACGCCGATGAACGCACCGGCCAGCGTCCCTTTCGGGGGCAGGACGCCGTAAATGTCCTGCTTGAGCAGCTCGATGGCGTTGAGCGCCTGCGACGTGGGCTCGACCGCCGCTCGGGCGCTTCGCTGGGCGTTGAAAGCGGTATAGAGGGCGGTATAGAGACAGGACGCGACGACCACCATCAGCGTCATCGCGACGAGCAGCTCCAGGAGCGTAAAGCCACCGATCTGGACCCGGACGCGAGTCATCTCACTCCTCCTCCGGATAGACCAGCGTGCTGAGCGTGACCTGGCGCTGCCGTCCCTGCGAGGTCCAGAGCACTTCCACATCGAGCTGACGGACCGTCGATTCCGTCCAGTTGGTCACCTCGGCGTTCCACTGGTAGCCGGGCCAGTCGGTGCCGAAGTCGCCGCCCTTGCCGCCGGTCTCCCAGTCCTTGGAAGCGACCAGTTCGGCCAGCTTGGTGCTCGCCAGCGAAACCGCTTCGATCTCCCGCCGGGACTGGCCCGCCAGTCGCGTGCAGAGAGAAATGGTCCGCATCGCCACCGGCATGATGATGCCGATCAGCACCACCGTCGCCAGCAGCTCGACGAACGTGAAGCCGCCCTGGTGGACGCTTCGGACTCTATTTTCTCGCTGCGTATTGGTCATAGGTCTCTTCGCTCTCGACAATCGAGAACGACTCCGTGACGGTAGGACACGTCACCTCCAGGGCCCGTCCCTTGCGATCGATCAACCGAATGGTCGCCGCGGTGACCGTGCCCTGAGGCGTGAATTCCACATACACCTCATCCTTATCCTGATCCACGTCCTCCAGTTCCATGGCCATGTCTTTGGGAAGCGTGAAAACCTGCCCGAACTCCGTTTCGAGCTCCTCGAACGCCCCGGACTTCCAGGCGGTCAGCCAGTAGACGCGGTCTTTCGTATCGAAATTGAGCCGATAGACGACCCCTTCACTGATGGCCTGCGAGCGGGCGAACTGGGTCAGCGCGAGAATCTGAGCGGCCGTATCCTGCGCCTGGCGCGATCCGAAGAAGCCGCGCAGCGACGGCGCCGCCATCGCCAGCACGGTCGAGAGGATGAGCATCACCAGGATCAATTCCAGGAGGGTGAAGCCCATGGCTCTTGCAGATTGTGGCCTGTTCGCGCTCATACTTTCCACGTTCGGCTAACGCCTGTCCTTCGACCAGTTGGCGATGTCGTCATCGCCGCCCAGCTTGCGGTCCGGCCCGAGGCTGTACAGATCGTAACCTTCTTCGTTGTAGGTGCCCGGATAGCGATACTGGTACTCGGTGCCCCACGGGTCCTTGGGGACATCGCGTTTGAGATAGGGCTGCTGCCACCCTTCGGAATCCGAGGCCGGCTTCTCGGTCAGCGCCCGCAGACCTTCGCTGGTCGTGGGATAGCGGCCCAGATCAATCTCGAAGGCATCGAGGGCCACTTCGATCTGGGCGATCTGCGTTCCGGCGGCGGTGACCTTGGCCTGCTTGGAACGCCCGGTGAGCTTGGGCAGCACGACGGCCGCCAGCGTGGCCAGAATGACCAGCACCAGCATCAGCTCGATCAAGGTGAAACCGCGAAGGTCTGTGGCCCGTTGCCGACGAGAGGCATGTCCGTTTGTGTTTTGAAGCTGTGATTTCATGTCCATTCCCAACCCAACAGTTTGCGACTTTGCTATGCCTGCCCGGATGACACCAGAGGCATCCGATTTCTTCCGGCTTGCGTTCCTGACGCCGACGTCAGCGAATCAACTCCTGGAGATTGAAGATCGGTAGCAGCATTCCGATCACCACGGTCCCCACCAGCACCGCCATGAGGAACAGCAGCGCCGGTTCGATCAAGGTGACCATCATTTTCAGGTAGCGGTCCAGGTCCGCTTCATAGGCGCCGGCCAGGCGGACCAGTTCCTGATCGAGGCGCCCGCTCTCTTCCGCGACGGAGATCATTTCGATCACCGCCGGCGGAAACAGCACGCGACACCCTTCCAGGCTGCGCGCCAGGGGCTGGCCTTTCTGTACGTTTTCCGTGGCGACGCTCACCGTATCGGCGAGCACCTGATTTCCAATCGCCTCCTTGGCGACCCGCAGCGAAGCGATCAGGGGCACGCCGGCGCCGACGAGCGTGCCCAACATGCGACAGAACCGCACCAGCGCGAACCGCGCCACGCCTGTACCGAACAGAGGGACCCGAAGCAGGAAACCCTCCATCGTACGCCGGCCTTCTTCTTTCGTCAGCATACGCTGCACGCCGAAGATGATCAGGATGACGCCAATGACCAGAACGAACCAGTACTTCGCAAGAAGGTCGCTGGCGGCCACGATGTACCGCGTCAGCGCCGGAAGCGAACCGCCGAATTCCTCGAACATCTGCGAGAAACGCGGGATGAAGAACATCAGCAGAAAGACCATGATGCCCGCCGAGAGCACCGCCAGGATGATCGGATAGACCAGGGCGCCTTTGACGCGGCCCTTGAGATCGGCTTCGCGGGCCCGGAACGTGGCGATCTGCTCGAGCACGATATCGAGGAAACCGCCGGTTTCACCGGCTCGCACCATGGCCACGTAGATCGGCGAGAACGCACTCGGATGCAGGCTCAAGGCATCGGCCAGAGGCATCCCGCCGGAGACCTGATCGTGCACGGTCGCCCAGAGCTTCTTGGAAGCCGTGCGGGAGGCCTCGCGACTGAGGATGCCCAGCGCCCGGCTCATAGGCACGCCGGCCGCCAGGAGATTGGCCAATTGCCGGGTGAAGGCGTCGATCTCACGCTTGGAGACGCCTCCGATCCGCGAGAGCCATCCCTGCGAGCGGACCTCTTCAGCCTTCTCCACCGAGACGGGGCAGAGCTTGCGGCTGTAGATCTGCTCGATGGCGGAAGCCCGGTCGGCGGCGACGAGCTTGTCGACCGTCTCTCGTCCGGTTGAATCGATCGCTTTGTACGTGAATGTCGCCATGGTTTACTCTTGCCGCTCTTGCGACGCGTCCGCCACGTCCACCGGCTCGAACATATCGTCTTTCGTGACTCTCAAGATCTCCTCGATCGTGGTCCGGCCCGCATGCAGATGCCGGAAGCCGTCGTCGCGCAGGCTGGTCATCCCCTGCTTGGCCGACGCGGCGCGAAGATCGCGGGGTGAAGCATTGTCGAGAATCAGAGATCGAACATCGTCGGTGACCACCATCATTTCGAAGATACCCATCCGACCCCGATACCCGGTGCCCTGGCAATTCCGGCAGCCGCGTCCCCTGTAGAGGACCGCAGGCAGTCGGTCGCCGAAACGCCGGCGAAGCGGAGCCATCTCCTGCTCGGGCAGTTCCTCTTTGCACTCGGGGCAAATCATCCGCACGAGGCGCTGGGCGATCACCGCTTCCAGCGACGAGGCGACGAGGTAAGGCTCGATTCCCATATCCACCAGACGCGTCAGGGCCGTCGGCGCATCGTTCGTGTGCAGCGTCGAGAACACCAGGTGGCCGGTCAGCGACGCCTGGATGGCGATCTCGGCGGTCTCGACGTCGCGAATCTCGCCGACGAGCACCACGTCGGGGTCGTGTCGCAGGATGGACCGCAGGCCGCTGGCGAAGGTCAATCCCGCCTTGCGCGAGACCTGGATCTGATTGATGCCGTGAAGCTGATACTCGATCGGGTCTTCGATCGTAATGATCTTGCGCTGAATGTCGTTGATCTGCGAAAGCCCGGCATAGAGCGTGGTCGTCTTGCCGCTGCCGGTCGGGCCGGTCACCAGGATGATGCCGTGCGGCCGCTCCAGGATCATCTTCGTGACCTTCAGGTCGCGCGGTGACATCCCCAGCTTGTCCAGCCCGAGCAGCACCGAGGAACGATCCAGAAGGCGGAGCACCACCGCTTCGCCGTACAACATCGGGATCACCGAGACACGGACGTCGATCTCGTGGTCGGCGATGCGAATCTTGATGCGCCCGTCCTGGGGGACGCGCTTCTCCGCGATGTCGAGCTTGCTGAGAATCTTCAAACGCGAGACAATGGCCGCCTGGAACTGCTTGACCTCCGGCGCCACCGAGGCTTCCTGAAGCACGCCGTCGATGCGGTACCGCACCCGCAACGTCTCCTCGAACGGCTCGATGTGCACGTCGGTAGCGCGCATCTCGATGGCTTCGCTGAGGATCTGGTTGACGAAGCGGATGATCGAGGCCCCTTCTGCGGCGTCGGTCAAATCCATGTCGTCGTCGGAATCGGTGTCGATCACCTGGAGACCGTTCTCGCCGGCCTCCGAAAGCATCGACTGCACGGTGTCGGCGCCAACGCCCAGATGCTGCTTGATGCAGCGATCGATGTCCGCCAGCGGCGCCAGAGCGACCTGGAAATCCTGACCGGTGGCCAGACGCAGCTCATCGATCGCGGAGGCATCGAACGGATTGCTCGTGACCACGAGCAGCCGTCCGTCGCCGTTCTCGACGGGCATGACGTGCTTGTCCAGAAGAACCCTCGCGGGAAACCGCGCGAGGAACTCCTTGGAGAAGGCGCACTTGTCCATCTCCACGTAGGGGCAGTCGAACTGACTGCTCCAGAAGCGCAGCAGCGCCTCCTCCGCCAATCCACAAGCCGCGAAGGCCCGGGTGGGCGGCTCGCCGGCAGCGAGCAACCCTTGGATTCCCCGGGCCGCGGATTCGTCGATCAGCCCCTGTTCGACCATCTTTTTCAGCAACGTATTCATGGGGCTTACCAGTGGTCTTTAGTTCAACATGCCCATCAACACCAGTTGGGCTTCCTGTCGCAGCGTCAGCACCTGCTTGAGCTCCTGCTGGGCGGTGGCCAGTTCCGCCTTGGCCTTCTCTTTGGCCGACCGCAGCGCGGTGAGCTTGGTCTTGATCTCATCGGGAGTGGCCGCGGTGCTCTCCAGCGTGGTCTGCAATGCCTCGGAGGCCTTGTCTACTTCCGTGGGCTCGCCCTGAGCGAAGGGACCGCGAGGACCGCCGGGACCCTCAGGACCACCGGGACCGCCCTGGGCGCCGCCACGCCGTCCACCCATGCGGAACATGCCGCCCATGCCGGTGTTGGCCTGCCGGCTCAGGTTCATGACCTTCATCACGCGCGGGCCCAGGACCTTCCACTCCTCATCGGTCGCGCCCATTTGCTCCTGCATGCGCTGCTGCATCATCTGTTGCATGCGCTGCGGGTCGAAGTCACGCGGTCCCCGTTCGCCGCCAGGACCCTGCCCTTGACCACCACGTCCCTGGGGCTGAGCCATGCACAGACCTGCCGCGATGAGCGCGACAAGGCCGCCAAGGATTCCAGCACTGATCGTCTTTCTTACCATGGTTTGTTCTCCTTTCGATGGATCTGTTTCGCCTGACCTGTTGATGAGACATTCCGGCGGGCTCGACGGAAGCCCATCCGCCACCCTCATAGTGGGCAGATCCTCCCGGCGGTCACATGCCCGTCGTCCCTTTCCGGGGAATTCTTCCTTACCTTGTTCCAAAGAGCCGGAAGACAAACGCGTTGCGTCTGACACTCCATCGGGTCAGTGGCTCGGCGGACACGTTCGGTTACACGGAACCGTCGCTTCCGAAGGCCCGGACCCGCCGTTCCTGCTCCTGTGAAACAAATAACGCCAACCGCCGGGGGGATATTTCACCTTTCGGTCGACGCCACCGATCATTGAACACGGGCGATCATCAGACGAAAACGAGACGACCTGCAGGACCGCGCCGCTGTAGCCACGGAGCCTCGGCCAACCCGCAGGGGCGGGCGAGCCTCCTGGGGCATACCCCACACGACCTCTCGGCGGTCCTCCGTGCCCGCACAGCAGATGAAGGGGTCAGCGTATCGTGGCGTGTCGGATGATGCAACCGTTAATGTGGGTTTGGCAGGCTTGGTGCAACCGGATCGCCCCGCCGGGCCACGAGGTGACGATGGAAAGTGCTGGAGCGGAGGCGTTCTGGGCCGCCGCTATGCTTGGCTCGATGCCGAGATTCAGGAAGACCGGCCGGGAGATCCGCAACCGGGGTCCGGATCGCCATGCTCGATGGAAACCATGACGGGGTGTCGTTGCGGCTCGACAGGAGCATTCTGCTCTCCGTCGGACGACAAGTCGGTGCAGGACCGCACCTTCTCAGGAGCGCACGGCCACTGGAGAAGATCCCCCAAAACAAGCTTGGTCAACGGCTTATGGCAATGCCGGGCGATGTTCTCGAACCAGGTCACCGTCGCCGCGACCACATCGGGGTCCAGTTCGTATCCTGCGGAGTCCTTCAGAATCCGTAAGGCCTCCGAAACGTTGCGGGTCTGATGATAGGCTCGCGCAGCGGTCAGAGCGTCAAACATGTCGGCCACGCTGATGATCCGCGCGCCCAGCGGAATGGCGGTCTTGGCCAGGCTGTCGGGGTAGCCCTGGCCATTCCATTTCTCATGGTGGTGACGGACAATCTGGACTTCCCTCTCCAGGAAGCTCATTTTCTCCAGGATGCGGACGGCGATTATCGGGTGCTGCTCGACCATCGCCCGCTCGTGGGCGTTCAGCTCATCCGGCTTGCACAGGATGGCGTCGGGAATGCCGATCTTGCCGATATCATGAATCATGGCGGCCCGCCGGATCAGGTCCACGTGCTTGGGCCCCAGATCCATCGTCTGCGCAATGCCCACCGAGTAGTGCATCACGTTCTCTGTGTGCGTCTTGGCGTAGGGGTCCTTGGCTTCCAGGGCCTGGACCAGGCCCCAGATGCTCTCCATGAACATCTTCTCGGCCTTCTCTGAGAGGCCTGCCACACGCCGCTGAAGCGACTTGATCCGGTCAATTTCGATATCGTTGGCGTTCAGGAGCTGCGCCATGTTCGCATCCCAGGCGCGAACGCAGTTTCGGCCGGAATTCTTGGCGTCGTACAACGCCAGGTCTGCGCGCCGCATCACGTCCCGCGGATCGTTGTGTTCAAAGTCGCACTCGGCCACGCCACAACTGATCGACACGGAGGTGTCCTGGGGAAGCCGGATCGCCTGGGCCTTGGCGCGAATCCGCTCCAGCAGAACCTTGGCATCCACCGCCCTCGTCTCGGGCATGAGGACGACGAACTCGTCGCCGCCGTAGCGAGCCAGCACGTCCGGGATGCGTTTCTCCGCTTTCATGCAGGCGGCCAGCCGGCGGATCGCCTCGTCGCCGGTGGCGTGGCCCAGAACGTCGTTGATCATCTTGAAATGGTCGAAATCGATGATGGCCACTGAAAACGGACGTTTGTACCGTGCCGCACGGGCACATTCGGCTTGTAACTTGTCTTCGAGCAGCTTGCGGGAGCCCACTCCCGTCAGCGCATCGGTCAGCGAACTGAGCCGGGCCTGCTGGTATCGCGTGGCGTTGGTCAGATGAGCGGTCAGAATCTCCCGGGTGAGCTTGGCTTTATAGGATATGAGCTCCCGATTCGATGCGATGGCCGGGTCCAGACCGCACATGCACAGGTAGCCGGACAGACGCTTCTCTTTGCCGATGCCGGCCTCCTTGAGCCCGATGATCTCCAGCGGGATGACCACTCGCGGGGGCTTGCCGCCGCAGCTCTCGCACTCGGGGGAGATCGCGTCCGTGCAGTACCCGCCTTCGATGGATTGTTGGAGGATCGTCACCGCCTCGTCCATATGCCCACCCAGACAGGGGCATCGATTGGAGCTGAGCAGTTCCGGCGTTTGCCCCTCCTGGCCGCTCGGGTAGAGACAGAGAATGCAGTTGAAGGCGCCGAACAGCTTCGGGACCTCCGCCGCGGCGATCTCGACCGCCTCACTCAGATCGATGCTCTTGAGGCAGTTCGACAGCATGGCCACTTCCTCGGCTGCCGCCCGATCCTCAAGGATCTGGCGCCCCATGATGTCCCTGGCGGAAAGGATGCCCACGACGACCCCCTTGTCGACGATGGGAAGGTGCCGGATACGGTGCCGGGCCATGATTTCGCGGACCTGGCCGGTGGGCGTGCCCGGGGCACAGGAGATGATCTCGTGGGTCATGATCTGGTCGACGGTAGCCGACTCGCCACGTTCGGCCGACTCGGCGATGAAGTGGGCGATGTCCCGTTCCGTCACCAGACCGATAAAATTGCCGTTTTCATCATTGACAATCAGGCAGCCAACTTTGTGCGCGAGCATTTTGGCGGCAGCCTGCTTGATGTTGTCATTGCGGCCGATGGTGACAATCCCGGCCGGACGTTCGCCAGATTCGAGCATCGTTCGCCCTTAGCAAGGTCAGTCCGTGTTCACATCATGTTCCACGTTCCTGTCCCCCGTCAGGAAAGGTATCGGCCCGGCAAGTGGGGCACTTTAGCCCCCACATCGCGGAAGATCCGCCGTGGCGGCCCCTAGCTACGCCGCCGAATGCGCCGGCCCGACATGGGATTGCCCGACGGCGAGCGCCCGCAAGGGTCCGGCGGAAGACCCCAGGACCTTGCGGCCGCGTATGCTGGAAGAAAGCCCCTGCCGAGCCCCCGGCCCCCAGAAAATCGACTCTGGCTCGAAAAAAGCGTTACACAAGATTGATATAATGGCACTGAATACCGGTAAACGAATCTTACAGGGTTGGGTACCCCGCATGGAGATGCAGGCAGATTACATCGAACTGGTCGAGAAGGCCCGTGGAGGCGACAAACAGAGCCTCAATCAACTGGCCGTCGTGGCGAGGGAACGCCTGCGCACGTACGTCTACCGCTTGACCCTCAAAGAGGACCTAACGCAAGAAATTGTTCAGGAGAGCTTGTTAGAAATGTGCAGAGTACTGGGCAAACTCAAGCAGACAGATCGCTTCTGGTCCTGGCTGTACGGCATCGCCACCAACAAGCTACACCGCCATCATCGAACGGAAAAGGCTTTGAAGAAGGCTGCCGCATCAGAAGAACGGCGTCGCGGACCCATGCGGGAACGACAGGGAGGGCTCGAGACCCTGGTCAGCCTGGAGCTCAAGCAGATCGTCTCCAAGGCCATGCAGAAGCTGCGGACCCGCCACAAGGCCGTGCTGGTCATGCGGTGCTACGACTGCATGTCGTATGCGGAAATTGCCGATTCTATGGGTTGTAGCGAGTTCAGCACCCGGATGCTCTTCGTTCGAGCCAAGAAGGCGCTGCAGAAGGAGCTTTCCCGCAACGGTTTCGGCAAGGGATCCCTGCTGGCGGCCCTGGTCGTTTTCGGCAAGATGACGGCCCCCAGCGAGGCGGCGGCCGCTCAACTCACGGTCCCGGTCGCAATGACCAAGGTGGGCGTCCTGGCCGGCATCGCAGGTCTGGCGACCACCAAGACGGCCCTCGTCACCGCTACGGCCGTTGGCGCCCTGGCCGTGGGGACTGCAACCACGAGTTCCTATATCGCCGGCAAAGCGGAGCTGCCAGCCCAAACGCCCGATGCGGGTGTTCATGTGACCGCGCCTCTGGGCGCGCCGAGCGCCGCCCACGAGAAGCTCTGGTACTACTTCCCGGAAGGTCCTGAGGGACCGGTGATGCTTCGGGCCGAACTCCGCGGCCAGGCCGGCGGATCGTCGCAGCAGAGGCTGCAAGACAACCAAGCCAACTACTGCTATCAGGACGGCACGGTCTCCATCAACAATCATCGCATGTGGTTGAACGACCTGAGCGTGATGAGACTGCCGACAGACAGTCGCGCGCTGGTGAGCGCCCTGTCGCGGGCAGACGGCAAACCGGGTGTCATGCAGCCGGTTACCGCCAGGGGCCGGGACCTGCTCGTGATTGTGGAGCGTCAGGAGCAGGACGGGCAGGTTCAGACGACGCGTCCCGTGACCGTCCGACACAGCAATGCCCTGGAGGAGGACTACTTCCAGAGCGACTGGGCGGCCGGCGTCGAGCCGCAGGACAATCGAGACGCCATGCACACTCGCGGCTGGACGTACATGCGAATCCGCGGCCGGATCGGCGGCCAGGATGTCACCGGCGCCGGCAGAGTCCCGTTCGTCTACGCGACCAGCCGCAAACATAGCCCGTGGCTTAGACTGACCACCGCTGACGGGACGACCCTGAGTGACGGCCCGGCCGGTGCGATCGTCCAGGACCCCAACGGGTCCACCAAGGCCCGGTATCCGCAGGGCAGCTTCCTGAGCGGCATGAACCGGCCGTGGATGGGTCTGCACGTGATGGACACGGTTCGTCGCGACGCGGCCGAGCAACGGGTCTCCTTCCGGACCGAGCTGTCGGACAACGGCCGCGACGTCCGGGTCACGATCGTCCGGGACGCCAGTAGACTCGTCTATACGATCGATCTTGAGGCGGATCTCATCCGCAGGATCGAATTTGTCCAGGCCGAGAGGCCCATGGGATACCTGGAGTTCGAGTATCTCCAGGATCTCGACGCCGATCTCAGCGAATTCGAGGCTCCCGCCGGCAGCGGCGAACGGACCTCTCTGAGACAGAGCCAGGGCATCCTCTGGCTGATTCAACTGGCCAGCGGCGCGTTCCGTAATTAGGGCACAACCGCGGGAGTCACGCTAACGATGCAAAGGTTTCCTTCCGATAGAAGCAGGTCGAAGCGCATTGCGAATGCTTCTGTCGGAATGGGATGAGTCGAGTGATAAGGGGATGGATCATGTTGAGGAAACGGCCGATAACATCGAGAGCCACCGGGCATCGATGGTTGATCGCAGCCGGATGGAACGCTGGGGGCTGGCAAGTGCCTGCCAAGAGCGTCCATCTGCATCGGCCGGTTCCCGTTCCACATTCTGCAATGGCTTCGCCGAGGGCTTATCTCAGTATCGCCTCATTCTTGGACAGCTTGGATATCCATCCACGGATTGGGGCGACCGAACAACGCTCGCGTGCGTCGGGAACGGCATGGCAGCCGACCGAAGCACGCGAGATCCTCATACTGCATCCGGCAAAGCAGGATGCATGGTCTGATCGTGCGTGTGGGTCGCCGGGAAGACAACAGCCACTTCAAGGACGTCAGCAAGGCACGGACGCGCCCGACGACCGTACCGGTGGATCCTGGGGGGATGTCTTCGAGATCGAGGACGCATTCAGCAGCATGGCACGGGGCTCTGCAGAGGTAGTCCCTTGCCTGCCGCTCGCCATGGGTGATGACGGAACGCACGATATCCCACGAGGCTCCGGGGCCGGCGCTTGCGCCGCTCCCGGAGTCCTTTTGTAGACCCGGAGCAGGTGCTGGAATCAACGGCTCTTATGAGATCGATTGGATGTACCCAATACGGGATACTCTGTGTACTCGTGGTGGCTTGCGCCACAGGCGCCGCCCGTGCGGACTGGCCCTATATGTACGCCGATGACTTCGAAACGGACAAAGCCCAATCGGACAGTTGTCTCCACTCGGTCTTCGGATTGGAAGGGGCGACTCCACTTCCCGGGCCGTACCTGTATTACCTCCACGGCAGTCAGGGCAGAGCTCTGGCCTTGGTCGACTACAAGGACCAGCCGGCCGAACTGGGCTACTGCTTCCCGATGGACTCGACCCAGGGGCAACGGGCCCTGAAGGGGACACTGGAGATCGACGTCTCATTCCCGACCACCGCGACCATCTCCCAGGGGGAGCCGGGCCACCTGTCGTACAAGACCTCCAGCAACGGAACGACGTGGTCCGAGCCGGTGTCGTTGAGCGCCGGACATCGCAGTCTGCCCATCTCCTCTGTGGAGGGGACGTGTTACATCACGTTCTCAGGCACGCGAGCGGTGATCGACAACCTCACGGTCTCGCTCTACACGCTCGCGGCGACGATGCGCGTTCCCGGCGATTTCGCCACGATCCAGGCCGCCATCAACGCGGCCGGAACCGGCGACATCATTGAGGTCTCGCCAGGAACCTATGCGGGCGAGGGCAATCGGGACATCGATTTTCGAGGCAAAGCCATCACGATTCGCGGCATCGGCGGGGCCCCCGGCACAACCATCGACTGCGGGCCAACCTCGGCGGCAAACCAGGATGGGCACCGGGGATTCTACTTCCACTCGGGAGAAGGACCCGACAGTGTGCTTTCGGGCTTCACCATCCGAGGCGGGAGAATCTTCGGAACGCAAATCCCGTCGAGCACCTCCGGCTGGAGCCGCAGCGCCGCCCATCCGATCGGCGGAGGCATCTACTGCGAGTTCAGCAGTCCTACGATCGTCGATTGCATCATCACCGACTGCGGCGCCGAAGTCGGCGGAGGCATCGGCTGCGTCGGCGGGGCCCCCGTGATCTCGAACTGCACGATTCGCGACTGCGTCGCCGGCGGGTTCGGCAGCGCTACCACCGGCGGTCGCGGCGGCGCCATCGGTCTGATCGGTACATCGGATGCGATCATCGCCAATTGCACGATCGAAGACAACGCGGCGTATTACGACAGCCTCGGCGGCGGCCTCTACTGCTGGGAAAGCACCGCCACCATCGCTGGAACCCGTATCACCGGCAATCTCGCGCCCGGCAATCTGACCGGCGGAGGAGCCTACTGCGCCGGACGGGACGCGAATGTCACCTTCCGCAACTGTGTCTTCTCCAGCAACACCGCCAGCGCCGGCGCCGGCATCTTCGCCGAGTGGAAGTCGTCGTTCGGGTCGGCCTCGCGCCGCACAAGCGTCACGGTCGCCAACTGCACGATCGCGCAGAATTGGCTTTCGAGCACGTCGGGGTCGCCGGCCGGTGGTATTCAGTCCAGCGGCGTCGATATCCTGGTCAATTCGTCCATCGTCTGGAACAACGGGGGCGCGGAACTGACGATCATCGATCCGGTCCTGCGGGACCCCGTCTCCTACTGCGACATTGACGGAGGCTATCTGGGCGACGGCAACATCCACGAAGATCCGCTTTTCTTCAACGATTGGAGCGAAGACTATCACCTGCAATCCCAGTACGGACGCTACGATTCCGGCAGCGGCATCTGGGTCACCGACGGCCGCCACAGCCCGTGCATCGATACCGGCGATCCGTCCGGATCGTACGGCGAAGAGCCTCTACCGAACGGCGATCGCATCAACATGGGCGCCTATGGCGGGACCCGACAGGCGAGCAAGGGACGCGAGCACCTTGTCTATCACGTCGACGGAACCAGCGGCAGCGACGGAAGCGCCGGGTTCAGCCGGGTCTACGCCTTGCGAACCATAAAGAGAGCCGTCGATCTGGCGAAGAACGGCGACACCGTCCTCGTGTGGCCGGGCGTTTACACCCTCGATCCCAGTGAGGAAGTGATGTTCAGCAGCAAGGCGATCACCATTCAGAGCGCCGCCGATGCCGCCGTCATCATGGCAACGACAGGCTACGCATTCACCTTCGTGGGCGCCCAGACCTCGCAATGCGTAGTGGCGAATTTCGTGATTGCCGGCTGCGGCGAAGCCGCGGTCTTCTGCGACGAGGGGGCCTCGCCCACCCTGAAGAACCTGACCATCGTCCGCAACGACTTCGGCATCAGAGCTTACGGCGGCGCCGACCCTGACATCGTCAGTTGCATTCTCTGGGAAAACGCCACGGGGGACTTGTTCCAGTGCAAGGCGCGATACAGTTGCGTCCAGCAGGGCACCGTCGACAAGAAGGCCGGCAACATCAACAAAGATCCGTTGTTCGCCGATCCGGACAACGGCGATTTTCACCTGAAATCCAAGTATGGTCGGTACGTCCCTGAACAGGACGCGTGGGTCACCGATTCGGTGACAAGCCCTTGCATCGATACCGGCGACCCGGACGAGTATCCACGCGCCGAACGTACGCCCAACGGCGAACGAATCAACATGGGAGCCTACGGTGGAACGCCCTACGCCAGTCTGAGCAGATGACCTTCTCGGTAGGCACCAGAGGCGCGGTGACCGCGCCGCAGCACAGTACGGAAACGGTATCAGCACAGAAACGATCTTGGCTTCGGATTGTTGCGGGGTGATTGCGTCTGTCTGAGGAGCAACTCATGCACGCGTCATGTGAGCTTGAGTGTGGTGGTGAGAATCTGGAGAACCGGCGTTCAGGCCGGCGGCGGGCGACGGAGAGCGGTGCCTCGTCCTGACGTCAACGTCAGGCCGGGCATTTGCTCTCCCTTGCCCAGCAGCGAATGTGGTTTTTGTCGGAACGAGTAGATCGGAAGAAGTCTGGAGGCCCTACATATAGTGCCCCGATGCCCTACAGACCGCAACATGCAGCCATATTAAAAATTGTCGCACGTTTCTCGAAATGACTGCGTACAATCAGAATTGTGCTTGTCAAGGGCAACACGGGGTCTTACAATAGGTAATCGTATAGGCAGGATGGATAAACTGCCTAAAATCCGGAGGGTCGTAAGATCAGCACGAGATGGCATGACATCTCTGAAGGAGCTGGTGGCGCCAGGGCATTCACGCTGGTAGAGATGATTGTGGTCATTTCCATCATTTCGGTGCTCATGGCCATTCTCGTTCCGGCGGCGAATCTGGTGAGGCGGCAGGCTCGCGCGATCCTGGGAATGCACAACCAGCGAGAGGTCAGCAGCGCGCTGACGCTCTACGCCATGGACAACAAGGACCGCTATCCGCAGTCCGTGGCCACCGTCGGCACAGGCGACGAGTATAGCTGGTCCGACCCCACGAAATTGATCGGTAATACAAAGCGAAGTCCGCAGCTCCACCGGGCGATGAGCGCTTACCTGGGGGCCTACGTCGCCGATGCGAAAACGATGTTCTGTCCCGACGCGCCTCAGCGATACAAGTACCTCCAGGAGGCGTGGGACGCGGGCGACGACTGGGACAATCCGGACACCGCACCCCGGACCGACCCTCTCGGGGGGACATACTGCTTCTACTGGAACTATGTCGGCTACCTCTCCGAGTCGCAGACGCTGTTCCGAGGTCCGACGGGTCCAGCCAGCATGGGACGCGACAATCAACTGCTGGTCACGGACTATTTCGGTTACGATCACTGGCGCAGCCCCGGCGCATTCGGCAGTTGCGAGAGACTCAAAGGGGCCAACGTCGTCGAGGAAACCCAGTTGCTGTCGTCGTACTGGGCCGCCGAAGGCGATCCGGAGGAAGCCATGCCTGAAGTGAAACTCCGGGCGGCTTACACCGATGGACACGTCGAGACCTATACCTCGTCGGACGTGGTTTCCATGAAGATCTCGACGACGCCCGAAGGCGTTCCGCCCTATCCGGACGGCTCCGCCGGCGGCACGTTCTTCGTTCCCCGAAGCGTCCTTCACTAAACCACTGGTATCAAGGCCCGTGCTGCTCTCCAGGGTGCGAATCCGCCTTCTCTGACCTGGTTGCCCGGATGATATCGGACTATCGTTCCCGGAAAGCTGCCTCGCCTCGTCACCGACGCCGGCTACGCGATGTCGAACACCTTGGTCAGTTGCGTGATTTCGAAGACCTTAAGGATCTTCGGATCGAGGTTGAACAACTGAAGATGACCTCCGTGGTCGATCACCCGCTTGTGCACCTTCACCAGCAATCCGAGGAACGCCGAGGACATGAACCGGACGTTCTCAAAATTCAGGACGAGCTTCTTGTTCAGATTCTCCTTGATGACCGGGCGCAGGGCCTGTTCGAGCCTCTTGATCTGCTGCTCGTCGAGAATGTTCTCATCCGCGAAGGTCACGATGCTGACCTCCGTCCCGTATTCGACTTTGATCTTCGGTTCTTTGAATTCCATGAGTGCCTCTGCCATGATTCTCCATTCTCCGGGAGCGGCCGAAACTGTGCATGCTCCTCGCGACAATATGAGGCTGCATTGTAGTGGAGGGAAGGCCGCTTCGCGACGAAAAAACGCAGAAACTCGCGGGCCGGACCCCGGACGTCTCCCTTACGCCGGGCTCGATTCCGCCAGGGCGCCGAGAATGGCGACCCCATTGAACATCGCGTGCATGAAGATGGATCGGAACAGCGACCCACTCTTCTCGTAGGCGTAACCGAGTCCGATCGACAACACAAACAGCGCCGGCCAGTGCAGCGCGTCCGCATGCACGACGCAGAAGAGCACGCTCGTCAGTACGATGGCCGGCCAGGGTTTGGCCAGGTACGAGCGGAGCACCGTCTGGAAGAGGCCCCGAAAGATCAGCTCCTCGACCAGAGGAGCCACCACCACTGCCAGGAAGGCCAGCAGCACCGACAGGGTGACGCTTCCATACTCGGTCATCTGCCGGAGGGCCTCGTGCCTGGGCATCTCGAAGTCCCGGCCCGAAGACCACTGGCTGATCGACTGGCCGATCTGCTCGGTCGCCACGATAGCCGCCAGCACCAGCGGCCAGACCGCCAGCAGGTGAACAAAGGCCGCCCCCAGGTCTCGCGGCACCGTGCGAAGTCTCAGGCCGAACCCTCTCAGTCCCCGCGCAAAGTGACGCGACGCCAGCGGGACGATCAACCCGAACGCAATCGCCAGGGCGACCACACACAACACGATCGCGTCCTGAAAGGCCTTCTGCTGCCCTTCGACGGGACGCACGAATGAGTCGATCAACGACTGTACCACAACGACGCCCGCCAGCCAGAGGAAGAAGGGAATGAACGGCACGTGGGGCAGGATATCATTGCGGCGTGGCAGCGAATGAGCCAGCGATCGCCGTCCCAACGACGTCCGGACCAGCCACGTCGAGAAGACGCCGATGCCAATCAGAGTCAGAACGTGGTCGATGGTGAACGATTCGGTCAGTTGTCTGAACGCTTCGAGAGCCGTCATGAACCTCCGTTTTCGCCGAACGCCTCGGGCGGACCTCAAGAGGGTTGAAAACCGCACCCCGTTGCACTACACTACGCCGACGGAGCCGGGTCGGGCCAAGTATGGCAGAGCGGCTCGGCCTTATCAAGGAAAACAGGTCATGGACATATTTCGGATTGAGGGACCGGTCCGTCTTTCCGGTCAGGTCACCGTCAACGGCTCAAAGAACGCGGCGTTGCCGATCATGGCGGCGGCCATTCTCGCGGAGGGGCAATCCTCGCTGGCCGGTGTTCCCAGGCTGTCGGATGTGCGGCTGTTCGCAGACCTGCTGCAAACGCTGGGCTGCCGGGTCGAGTCCGCCGCAGGCGGACCGGGGCCCATGCGCATCGACGCCAGCGTCATCAACAACCCGGTGGGCGACTACGAGATCGTTCGCAAGATGCGCGCCAGCATCTGCATCCTGGGTCCGCTGCTGGCGCGGTGCGGCCGGGCCGAGGTCTCCATGCCCGGCGGCTGCGCGATCGGCGACCGCCCGATCAATCTGCACGTGCGAGGGCTGCGCGAGCTCGGCGCCGAAATCCACCTCAAGAATGGCTACGTCATCGCCGAAGCCCCCCGGGGCCTGCGCGGCGCCAGCATCTTCCTCGGCGGCTCGTTCGGCTCGACCGTCCTGGGGACCGCGAACGTGATGATGGCCGCGACC
Source organism: uncultured Pirellulales bacterium (assembly GCA_964579055.1). Classification (GTDB taxonomy): domain Bacteria; phylum Planctomycetota; class Phycisphaerae; order Sedimentisphaerales; family Anaerobacaceae; genus Anaerobaca. Next base: position 2,020 of record CAZOFX010000056.1, on the reverse strand, counting down.
CTGGCCAAGGGCCGCACCGTCATCGAGTCGGCCGCCTGCGAGCCGGAGATCAGCGACCTGGCCAATTGCCTCAGCGCGATGGGCGCCCGGATCAGCGGGATCGGCTCGCCCCGGTTGGTGATCGAGGGCGTGTCGCACCTGCATCCCGTGCAGTACGAGGTCATTCCCGACCGCATCGAGGCCGGGACATTCATGGTCGCGGCCGCCATCACGCGAGGCGAGCTGAGGCTTGTCAACTGCCGGCTCGACGACATGATGGCGGTCGTGGACAAACTGCGCAACGTGGGCGTCACGGTGGAGCCGACGGCCGACGGCTGCGTGGTGGCCGGCACGGACCACCTGCGTCCCACCGACGTGACAACGCAGCCGTACCCCGGCTTTCCGACTGACGTCCAGGCCCAGCTCATGGCGCTACTGGCGCTGGCCGAGGGCAACAGCGTCGTCATCGAGAAGATCTTCCCCGACCGCTTCATGCACGTGGCGGAACTAAACCGCATGGCGGCGGACCTGCGCAAGGAAGGTCCGGCGGTCATCGTCGCGGGCGTCAGGAACCTGGTCGCCGCGCCGGTGATGGCGTCCGACTTGCGGGCCTCGGCGGCCCTGGTCCTCGCGGGTCTGGCCGCGGAAGGGACAACGATCATCAACCGTGTCTACCATATCGACCGGGGCTACGAGCGCATCGAAGAGCGGCTCAATCCGCTCGGCGCGCAGATCTTCCGCGAGGACGCGCCCGCCCCGTAGGGCGAATCATGATTCGCCCCCACAAGCGCCCAACGGTTCCGAGAGAGGAAGAATCGCCATGCGTAAGAAACACAAGTCAATCAAGTCCGCCCTCGTGATCGGCCTGGTGATCGTCGTGGGCGGCGCGCTCGGTGTCAACTTCTTCGCCGACAGCGCTGTGCGAATGGCGATCGGCAAGGCCGGCGCCAAGGCTTTGAAGGTCCCGGTGGACGTCGAAAAGGCCCGACTATCGATCTTCGCAGGGGCTCTGGGCCTGCAAGACCTCACGGTGGGCAACCCGCCCGGCTACAGTCAGACGACGCTGCTCGACCTGAGCCAGGGTTCCATCGAGGTCGTTACCAAGTCGCTGCTCAGCGACGAGGTGCTCATCAGAGACATCCGGCTCGACGGCATGAAGGTCTTCGTCGAGCAGAAGGGCCTCGACAACAACCTCCACGAGGTCATCGGCGCGCTGGACCGCGATGGACAGCCCTCGGGCAAGAAACTGGTGATCGACCATCTGGAAATCACGAATATCACGGTCCACGTCAAGCTGCTGCCGATCCCGGGACAGGCGGACACGGTGACGTTCAAGCTCGGCACGATCCAGATGACCGATCTGGGGCGCAACGAGCGGATGGACGTCGCGGCGCTCGCCACCAAGGTCCTGCTGGCGGTGGCAATGGGCATCGCCGAGCAAGGGGGCGACGTGCTGCCCAAGGAGATGATCTCCGGCCTGAGCAACGTGCTGGACAAGGCCATCGACATCGGCCGGATCATCTTCGGAAACGGAAAGAACAGCGCCGAGCAGATCGGACGCGGAATCACCGATGGCCTCAAGGACATTGTCAAACCAAAGTAGGGGCGACGCATGCGTCGCCCTTGTGGGCCGTACCAATGAAGTTGGTGTGCGGTGCACACCCTACGGGAGCGCTGCCATGCAGAAGCGAATCGTCGCCGCATCGATCGTGTGTATGCTGTGTATCGGAACCTCATTCGCCCAGAAGACGCCGACGGGCAGTCCGAGCGACTTCAAGATCAAGACCTGTCTCCACTCGGTCAGCTACGCCGGCGTGTGGCGCGGCCAGGCGAAGCTGACGGTCGATGAGTTCCTTCTCAAGGCCAAGGAGCTGGGCTATGACGGCGTGATGCTGATGGCCAAGCGTCCGCACGTTTCGCCACTGGACTACGATGAGGCGGCACGGAAGGCGCTGAAACGCCGGATCGAAGGGCTGGGGCTTGAGTTGGTCTGCCTGGCCGGCTACACCGACTTCACCGCCGGCAGCGACAAGCTGGGCAT
>CAZOFX010000055.1:0-34493 GCA_964579055.1 uncultured Pirellulales bacterium | reverse complement strand
CACCGTCCTGACCGAGCCTCAACCACCCCCAGGCCGAAACGGGTAATCGCGTCCCTTTCAAGGATGGGGAACCTCTGAGTCGCGATAAAGGCAGGTCAGCGGGGGACTGCGGGACGGCGTGACCTGCTATTCGAGAAGAGCCGGAAGGTCCATCGCGAACGCGCGGAAATGGTCGGCTGAAAGCGTCACCGTCTGCCACCGGACGCTGCGCTGTTTCATATGCCGCCGGTAATCTTCGAGACGGACGCAGAAGAAGACGTACCGATCCTCACCGAGGCAGAGCGCATCGTGCCCGTCGAAGTCCACATCGACGTTCGCCACCCGGTACGCGAAGACGAAAGCCGCCTCATGGCCGGGGCCCAGTGCCTTGGGCCACGCGGCAAGCCCCCGAACATCGTCGCGCGTCACCCAGCATTCCAGGCCCTTGAGCCCGGTCAGGCTGGTTCCGCCAAACGTGCGTCCCTTGACCTCGACGACGATGCGTCGGCCGAGAGGGGCGTAGAGAAGGAAATCGAAGTTCTTGACCGTCTGCCGAGCGGTGCCGATGCGCTGGTGCTCGTCGGCGCGGACGTACTCCACCTGGTGGTCGATCAGCCAGCTTTCGAACGCTCGCTCGTAATGATTGGCCGCCGAGTCCCTCATGCGACTGCCACCTTCCCCTCGCAGGCCAGGCTGCCGATTGCAGGCGGAGACCGTCATCGCTCGTCCCCGCCGCCGCGAAGCTACTTCTTCTTTGGATCGAACAAGAGCGGCAACACCTCGTTCAGATAGCGCCTCCAGAGACGCCATTCGTGGGCGCCGTCTGTGATATGGGCGGTGTGGCGGATCGCCTTGGCTTCGAGCGCCGCCAGGAAGCGTTGATTGGCCTCGAGCAGGAAGTCCTTCCTGCCGCAACCGATCCAGAGAAGCCCCAGCTTCTCATTCAGCGCATCGGGTTTGGCCAGCAGGCCATCCAGCTCTTCGCCGGACGGTGCGCTGGAGCTGAACGCAACAACCCAGCCGAACATCTCCGGATGTCCCAGTCCGACCCGCAGTGATTGCCCTCCTCCCATAGACAGCCCGGCGATCGCCCGATGCCCCGGATCGCCGCAAACGCGGTAGTTCTGTTCGACGAACGGGATCACATCACCGGTCAGATCGGCCTCAAAACTCTTCCAGTTTCGAGGCCGGTTCCGGTCGGACGTGATACTCGGGGTGTGCCCATACGGCATCACGATGATCATCGGCCTGGCCCGTCCAGCGGCCAGCAGGTTATCCGCGATCAGGTTGGCCCGCCCGACGATGGTCCAGGAGTCTTCTGTGTCTCCACTGCCATGCAGCAGATACAGCACGGGGTACCTGACCTGGCCGGACGTCTCATACGCCGGGGGCGTGTAGACGTAAAGGCCCCGCGTGGTATCCAATGACTTGGAATGGTAACGGTGAACGTGTACGGTTCCGTGTGGAACGTCCTGCTCTTCGTAGAACACGGGCGGATCGCCGGGAACCAGGACCATGCTCCGGGCGCTGCGGCGCCAGACCTTGACGAACGGATTCATCGGATCGGCGATGGCCAAACCATCCACCTTGAAGTTGTACTCGTAGATCTCCGGGGCAAACGGCCCGACCACAACCGACCAGAGCCCCTCGGCATCCTTGACCATCGGCTCCGGCTCAGAGAGGAAATTCGCCTCCAGCAGCACACGCTGAGCGTCCGGCGCACGAAGGTAGAAAGTCATCTTCCGGTTCGCATGTACCTGTGGCCAGAGTTCTGCGTCCTGCGACTGGGCCTCGGCAGTCAGACAAACCACGCTCCACAGCAAGGCCACGGACACGATGAATCGGCACAGACTGTATCGGCTCATTGCAGTCTCCCCACACATCTCGGGCATGCGCGCCACGGATGCCCTGGTGAACCTACGTTCCGCTCGGCTCCGACAGCAATTGGTCTATGTGGACCTGTGTCTGCTCTCCGCTGACCATGTCCTTGATGACAAGCTCCCGGCGATCGAGATACTCCTGGCCGATGATAACGCACCGGCCGGCGTTCTGGGAGGAGGCCTCCTTCAACTGCTTGGAAAGCCCGCCCAGCTTGTAGCTGAAGTTCGCGGAATGGCCGACGGCACGCAGCTTGGCGGCCACCGAGTACATCGCCTTGGCGCAGGCGGCGTCTGCGCAAGCCACGAAGTATTCGATGCGTCGCGGCGGGACCTGGCTGTCCAGAAGCCCTTTCTGGTGCAGCAGGATCTCCAGCACGCAGTCGCCCATGCCCATCCCGGTGGCGGGAATCGCCGGACCGCCGAAATCGCGAAGAAGGTTGTCGTATCGCCCCCCGCCGCAAATGGCGCGCAGCTCGCCAACGATGTCGTGGATCTCGAACACCACGCCGGTGTAGTAGGCCAGGCCTCGCACGATCGAAGAATCGAACACGCAGTAGTCGGCCACGCCCATCAGTTCCAGCGTGCCGAACACGTTCTGCATCTGCTCGAGTGCAGCGCGAATCTCGTCGTCCAGAGCCACGACCCGTTCGACCTCGCCGACAGAGCTCAACGCGAGGAAATCCGAGATGCGTCGGGCCTGGTCCCTGTCGGGCACCTGCTCGGCCAGCATCGCTTCGAACGTGTCGGCCGGCAGCTTGGCCTTCTTGTCCAGCAAGGCATACATGGCGTCGAGTTTGCCCTCGTCGACGCCGATACCGCGCAGCACGGCGGCCAGCAGCTTGCGGCTGGAAATCTTGGCGCGGATGTCCTTGCTGGTCAGGCCGACCGTGCGAAGGTAATCCAACGACGTGAAGATCACCTCGGCGTCCGCCTCCGGACTGTCGATGCCGATGATATCGATGTTCCACTGGAAGAACTCGCGGAGCCGCCCCTTCTGAGGCCGTTCGGCCCGGCACAAGCGCGGCACGGAGAACCACTTGATCGGTCGCGGCAGCGAGCTGATCTGCTGATTGACCATGCGCGCCAGCGTGGGCGTGATCTCCGGCCGGATCGCCAGGTCCCGACCCCCGCGGTCCTGGAACGAGAAGAGCTGCTCGACGATCTCCTGACCGCTCTTGATCTGGTACATCATCAGGTGTTCAAAGATCGGGCCGTCGTACTCCTCGAAGCCGTTCCGAATGGAAACGCGCTTCCACCCATCGATGATCCAGTTGCGCCGGGCCATTTCGAGCGGATAGAAATCCCGCGTCCCTTTTACCGGTGGTATCTTCATGCCTTTCTGGCTTTCCCCTTGCGCTTCGCGGCGCGCTGCTTCTCGGTCACGTTGTTGTCGAACTTGATCCGGATGTACTCTTCCATCTCCTTGTCGTTGGTGAAATGGAGCTCGTAGTCGTATTCCCCCTCGACGAGATCGCAATCGGAGTGCTTGTACTTGCGGCAGATATTCGGCCGCTTCTCGTAGATCCGGCACCGGTAGTCCGTGTCGGAAAGGTGGCGGCACTTGTTCTTGACGTTCACATACCAGTCGCCGTCCTCGACAAAGACCGTGACATCCTTGTGGCACAGAAACCATCGGATGTCGTCGAAATCGTCCTTTGTTTCCGGCGTCTCAATCGGCAGCGCAAAATACCGGCAGCACAATCCCGTACACTTGTCACATTGGCTCTTTTTGGCCATCCAGCATCCTTTACTTGGGCTTCATGTCCGGCAAACACGTCGTTCACGCACCCTATATAAGACGTGGGAACCCAACCGTCAAGAAGCCCGGTTCGATCGGACCTGTTATCGGGCGTCGGAGATACCCCCGCCGAACGCCGCGCTCCCTGCCATAGACGATGCCGTCCATCACCGGGCGACTCCCGCGTTTCGCTTTTTCTGGCAGGAATCCCAATTCAGCCCTTGACGGAATCAGCCTCGTCAGATAGGATCCCTGTTGAAACGATTGTCCACAGGCCCCCGCATAGTCTCGCTTCCTCTCCCTCATCAAACGCGGGGGCTTCTTCCAGAAACCACGTTTTTCAGGCCAGAAACGCGTTTTTGACCCCGCCAGTAATCCTTGCCTGTCCTTGTGCGCCCTCAAATGTCCCCACGCGGCGCAAGAAAAACACAAGATTCCCATGAGCCTATCCCGCCTTCCTCTCCTGCTCGTCCTCGTCAACAGAGAAATCCGGCAGGGACTCAATCGCCGCGTTCTCCTGCCCGGCCAGAACGTGCGTGTAGAGGTTCAAGGTCAAGTTGACGTCGTGGTGTCGCATAAGCACCTGCGCGGTTTTCGGATGGACGCCACGCATCGCCAGCAATGTCCCGAACTCCCCACGCAGACAGTGGAAGTCGAAGAACCTGCCCGCTTCGTCCTTGTACGGCAACCCGGCCGCTTCCAGGTCGCGCCGGATCATGATGGATGTCGCCCACGGCATTTTGAACACCGTGGCCGTGGGGAGCTTGTCGCGACAGAAGGCCCGCAGTTCCTGCGACAAGTTCTTCCTCAGGGGCAGTCGCGCCCCCTTCTTGTTCTTCGTGTACTTGGCGTCCAGGGACACAACGCCCTTGTCGAAGTCGAAACACCCCACGGTCAACTTCGTGATCTCTCCGCGCCGCAGTCCGGTTTCCGTCGCCAGTCGGTATATCAGATACCGTTCGTGCCCGGTCAATCCGAACAGCTTCCCGGCCGACCGCTTCGTCGTCTCCAACAGCCTCTTAAGTTCGTTCACCTCAAGCGCCCGCCGTGGATGCCGGCGGTCTTCCCGCTCGTTCAAGGGCCTGAGGTTCACGACGGGATTGGCTTGCGTGATTCCCTCTCGCATCAACCACGCCAGAAACGCCTTGACTGTGACAAGGACGTGGTTTGACCGGCAATAGCTGGCCCCTGCGTCGCGTAGTTGCTTGAGATAGGCTTCCACCTTGGGTCCGGTGATGTCCGAGAGGAAGACGAATCCGCAAGCCTCACACAGCTTCGTAAGGTCCGACCGATTCGCCCGGATATGCTGTGCGTCAAGCTCTCTGGCCCCCATGCTTTCGATGAACGCTGCAACAAGCTCCGTCAAGGGCTTCGTCGCCGTGTTGGCCCGTTCGTCCAACAGGCCCCACGTGGCAAGCTCTGCCCGCATGGTCTTGGGCAGGCCCTCTATCCGTCGCCTCAGGTCGCCGCCGATCCCCTGGCTGCTGCCTTTGGCCGCCAACAGGTCTTCGATCGTGGCCCCTACCCGCTGCGACGCCCCTTCATCCGTGAAGGCTTTCAGCCGCTGGCAGTAGTTGTTGTGATCCCGGAACTCCAGGTGGAAGCAGTTCGTTTCCAGGGTGACTCGCTTGCCGCTCTTGGACACTGGCGCGACGATCTCTTCGCCGCGGGCGTTCGTGAACTTGGCGAACGTGCCGCCCTTGCGCCTGAGGATCTTCGCCCCCTCGGGAAGCGGTATGGTGTAACTCGGCTTGAACACTCTCATGGCTTCGACTCCTGCAATGTGGTTTCGATTCTTGGCCGGATACGCGCCGGCCCCTCTGATCGGTAGGTCAGTCGCCACTGGCCCCGGCCGCTCGTTCGGTTCTTCCATTGTCTGACAGCGTTGATCCAGTTCATGCGGCCGATGATCCATCCGACCACCGCCGCGCCGATAACAGCGCCCATGCCCATCGACGCCGCACACACAATCAGCAAATACTCCATCGTCTTTTCCCTTCGTTCGCTGTGAGCCCCTAAGAGGCCCGATCTCCTGCCTGCCCCTTGGGTGGGCCTTACTGTCGGTCGTTCGTTGATCCTGCCCCCCAAGTGTGGGGGTTCCTGGGCTTGCTCGCGTTGGGTTCAACCCGTGATTTGGACGACTCGCTCGTTCAAGGGCTTCAAGGACCGCCCGCCGACGTGCTTCTGCTCTGCTGTTCATGTCACCACCTCCAAAAGTGGGGACCGGCCGGAAGAACGCACAGCCGATCCCCGCATGGACGCCTACTTTGAACCGAACGCCAGCCAGTAGCGGACAGCTTCCTCAGCCGCCGCGTTGTCCGCTTCGGCGCACATTTCCCGTAGTCGCTCGGGGTTCTCGAACTTGGCGACGTGGGCCTTGAGCCGTGCTCGGGCCGCGTCAAGCTGCTCGTCAATGCACGTGCGGACCTGCCGGGCGAACAGTGCGACGATTGCTACCTGCGCGACCGGGTCCAGGTCGTCAATCGCCTTGTCCAGGAACGTGTCGCCCGTGGTCGGCAGGTCGTCCATCTGCCGGCAGAACGCCGCCGTGGATTGCAGCGCTTCGCCGACGATGGATCGGACCAACTTGGTCAGTTCCTCAGTGGTGGTGGGGAATGTGGTGGGTTCTTTGGGTTTCATACGTCACCTCTTTCTGAAAAAGCGGCCGGGGGTGTATGAGGCCCCAAAGAAGCCCGGTCGTCCTTGCGGATAGACCGTCCCCGGCCATGAAAGTCATTGTGCATTGAACAAGGCTTGAGTCTTTGGGTTTCATACGCCCTTATTGTCGCCGATCCCATCATGTCACTCAAGAGAAATCCGGCCCGCAAGGGAGAATTTCTCTCTTGCGAATCCGCGTTCTTCGCCTAAAAAGGCCGATTCCAGAAGGCCCCTTGCGTTTTTCTACAGCCGGCCGCCGACTTCCAGGTTGTTGTTGTTCACCGGGTCCGTGAGAGTCGCCCTGTGCTCCCAAAGAAGATCCACCGCGTCAAGCCAGTGGACGTAATGATGCCGGCCGTCCTCATACGAGTACACAAAGCACCAGCTGCCCCGGTCGCACGCGTCGACCACTTGGCTGCGCACGATTGCCAGCCGCTCCGAATCCGCCGGCCGGTCGCTGTCAATGTGCCGCTTGATTGCCCGGATGGATGCCCACGTGTGCGGCATACAACCTCACAGAAACAGTACCGGACTCGTCGCCAACCACAACCGCTCATCGTCAAGCTGCTTGGCGTTCTCGATCCACGCGATAGCCGTCTCCCATCGCTCGCTACTGAGCATCCCCAACGCCTCTTCGATCGCCGCCCGCCCGGTCTTGCCCGACCGACCGCACTCGAACGCTATCCGCCGCATGGCCGCCGGGTCCAGTTCCTTGACGGCCACGTAGATGATGTTGTGCAGGAGAAGCTCGAGCGCCTTGTCCAAGCCCCCGACCGCCCCTTGCGTTCGCGTCGCCGCGCCCTGTACCTGATTCGTGGCCTGCTCGAATTGCCTTGCCCCTTGCGCCGCCTGTCGCGAGTCAATCCCGAGGCTCAGTGTTACATCTCGCATGTTCGACATATCCGTGCCCTCAATAGTTCCCCGATCCCTTGTCAACCCACGTTTCCAAGTCGCCGCCGCCGCTTCTGGGAAAATCTTGCGTTTCCATCGCGCTTCAAGTGTGGGCGGCGCGCCAACGGCCCGCTGGCGCGCCGCCCTGGGGCCAGTAGCTACGGGCTTAGAGTACCTGAATCGTTCTCGGTTCGGGCAAGCCCGCAAACTCACGGATCGCCCGCTGTGACTGTTCAAGGCTCTCGTCAACGAGCTGCTGCATCAGTTCGCCCGCCTCTGCCTCAGCCACCGCCGACGGGTCCTGCCGCCCAAGCATCTCCCGCCGCGCCGCCGCCACGGTCTCAGACGTGATGCCCTTCTCTCTCAGGACGAACACCGGAAGCCCGGTGACCGCACTGAATGTCACTTGGTCGCCCTCTTTGACTGACCGTAAAAGTTCCCCGAGAAGCGCATGCCCGTCCAGCCCGAGAAGCAACTGCCGCACGCCCTGCACTTCCAAAAGTCGCCCGATACGGTCGATGTCGGATTGCCCGGCAGGTTGCCCCGCCTTCGCAAGACGGGACTTCGCTGTGTTCAACTTGCTGCCGATTGTGTTGCGGATCGTCGCGACGCTGCCCTCGATCTCAGCCAACGCCGCCTGCCCAAGTTCGGCCCGCTTCTTTGCCTTGCCCGCGTCGCTCAGGTTTTCGTCCCGGTTGACGCCCTCAACGGCAATGGCAAGTCCCCGCATCTTTTCCAACAGAACCCCCTGAGCTTTCTGCCCCAGCCACTTCGGGTCCTGCGTCTTTTCGTCGCCGCCGCGACACAGTTCGGAGGTTGAAAACCCCCGTAGTACCAAATTCCGAAGATCCATCCTACTGGCCCCTTTCCAAGGAAGATGTCACTTACTCGACTTTGCAGACGCGAACCTTTGCGGTTCCGCCGTCCATCCCCGCCAACGTGCCCAGCGCATCGGCACTCGCGTCAAACGCCACTCGCTCGCGGCCCTTGAAGCCGTCGGCCGCAAGGTCCATGACCTGCCCGACCTTGCGTTCCACCGTGCCGGGGTCCGTGTTCTTTAACAGAATCTCGACTACGCAATCCATGTCACTGTCCTTTCAACTGTGGCCCTCAGGCCGGTTTCAAATTCGGGCGGACCGCCGCGCCGTCCAAGAACGACGGCCCGCCCCGGGAATGAAGCTCAAAACTGTGTCACTGTCATCCATGCCTCTGTCATCGGGTGCCGCCGATGGATCATGTAGCCGAATGCATCCGAGATATGCGACAGGTCCGGGGCACCCGCTTTGTCGATGTCACCAGTCCCCTTTTTGTACTGGACGCCCTCCAGGTCGCGCACGAGCCTTTTGCACTTTCCGTCGATCCTCGTTCGGATTGTGCCGTCAACGGCCCGCAGGCGGGCATTCACGGAATTGATTCTGGCCCGCACGGGCGGGTTCGCGTTCGGGACATCCATCGTCAGGCGGCTCCGTGTCCTGCCGCAGCCGCTTTCTACGCTGCCGATCTGCTGAGAACCGAACACCGGATTGAGGCACTTCTCAATCAGGTCCAAGTCTGATCCGCTCACTTGGCTTGTGTGCCCGGCACCGCCGCTCGCATCGGCGTAGACCCACACTTCGCCCTCGTGGGCACCGTACCGCCGCAGAAGCTCCGCACACACCTTTCGCGTGTTCGAGTTCGTTTCGATATACACGGCGTCAATGCACATCGTGATGTCTTCGCCCCGATCCACCTTCGGATTGTCGCCTTTGTATCTTCTCTCTTGGGCCAGGATCGCGCATCCGGGGGACACGTTGAAATCAAACCCGACAAACAGAGTCGCCTTGGGATCGTAGGGGCAGGGCTCCACGTGGTCCTCGGCGCGGAAGGCATAGTACACTTGGTTGCGGGGCGACGTGAACGCGCCTTCCCACTCCTGGAGATAGGTGTCCTCGTCCAGCGTCGCCTTAGCCTGCGACAGCACTTCTTCCGCCCGCTCACGCCCAAGATACAAGTGAAGGACTTCGCTGCCTTTCCACGTGAAGTGTGCCGCGTTCGGCAAGTCGCCACTCTTGATCTGTTCGACCAAGCTGAACCAGTGATTCCGGCCCGACGGGGAGCCGACGATGTCGATGTAGCTACCGGGTCGCACCATCATGGGCATGATATGCTCATGCAGGACGTCGGGCCGACAGTCGCCGTACTCATCAACGATCCCGCCGTCCCAGAACCCGCCCTCGACGCGGGCCGGTCGATCCAGTCCAGCCACCCGAACGATCGCGCCATCCTTCAAGTGGATCTCAAGGTCAGATTCGCGGATGTCCTTGTCGGGGTTGCCCGTTCGCAGCGCCCACGTCGGCACCAACGCTTTGAGGTCTGCCCAGAAGATGTCACGCGCCTGCTGCTGAGTCGGGGCGCAGGCGAAGAACCGCCGGGCCGCGTGCGGACTTGGACTCAAGGCTGCCCGGATTAGCCGCCTCTTAGAACCTTCCGTTTTCCAGGATCTCCGGCACGCCGGCACCACAGTTATCATCGACGTGGATTCCCAGAAGGCGCGCTGCCTCGGGTCCAGATTCGCGGGGGTCCATCGACTTGTCGGGGCGGTCAAGGTCATTGCAGGTCCCATCCGAGAATCGACGCGACTTCTTTCGGGTTGACGAACGCCAGGCGGTCAAGCTGGACGTGGGGTTGCTCGGATTGACCATGAAGCCAGTCCAGCCGGCCCCAGCCCAGAACCTCGGCACCGACGGCACCGAACCGCCGGATGTTCTCGGCAAGTGCTCCAACAGCCACACACCAAACGTGATTGTCGCCAAGCTGAATCCAAAAATGGGCCAACGGTTCGCCACACTCCGTTTCTGACATCGTGGGCCGTTCGGCGATTCGCCCGCAGACGGTCACGCTGGTAAGGTGCTCATCGGTCATTTCTTCGATCCTTTCAGCACACGGACAGCAATCACGCCCTCGGGGTCGGTCACGTGGCGCGGCAACCGCTCCAGCCGCCCGACGTGCCGCCCGTAGACCGCCGCCGCCTCTACTTCGGCCACCGTGGGGCGCGGATACTCGGGGAACCGATCCCGAACCGCGAAGACAAGATTTTGGATGTGGGCACAGGCAACGCCGTGGGGGTTGCTCATGGCGTCCAGCGCGTCCCAAATCCTGTGGTACACCGGCAGGTCGCCGCCCTTGACCACCGCGCGGTCAAACCGGCTGAGGCTCCGGGTTTTCGACACCGGCATGGACGCGGGGGATTGCCCGCGACTCGCAACACCCGACGCCCGCTGCCGTTGCGCGCCCTTGACCTTCTGCGGAGAAGGCAGACGCTCCTTCAAAGAACACCCCCTTTCAATGTTTGCCGCCATTCGGCAAGGGCCTGCTCGTACACCTGGACAGCCTGCTCATGTGTCGCCTCGTCGCCGCCGATGCAGGTGACCATGCACCGCTGAGCCGCCTCAGACAGCCGGAGATACGCCAGCGTCAAGCCATCTTCGGGCAAGGTGCCATCGACGGCGTACCGCTGTAGTTCATCTTGGCAAACCTGCCGCTTGCCGGCCCGAAGCTGGCGCTTGATCGCGTTCAACTCGCTGTGGATCTGGTACAATCTCATGCCTGTCGCCTCGACACTTCATCCTTCAGTTCCGCAATCATCTGACGAATCCCGACTTCCTCAGTGGCGCGAGCCTCTCGCAGGCAGATTTCGATTGCCCGCAACATCCCGTGGTCGGGCTTGACCTTGCCCGTGAGAATGGCCCTCAGCTTCTCCACCGCCTCGTCGGCCATGCCGGCCAGCTTTGCGACGGCTTCATCGAAGATCCGTTGACGGGTCGCGTCGCGTACCGCACAGAACGCGGGGTCCCGCTTCCAACGATCCAACGTGCGTTCGCTCAAACCCATCTTCCGGGCCACCGTCTTGGCCTTGTTGCCTTGGAGCAAAAGGAGAATGGCTCGTTCCTGCTTGATGGTGATCGTTTTTTCAACCGACATTTGACGACCCCCGCCCATAAGTTTCCGCCATCACCCGCTGCCGATACTCAGCCTGCTCGGCCGGGGAAATCACCGGGCCAAGGTCGATGTCCGCGTGAACCGGGTCGCGCTGCCGGTACGCCTCTCTTGCCGCCGCCACGCCGTGCAGCGCATCCTGCCTCAGGCGGTCCAGGGGCATTCGCGTGTAGATGTCGTCCATCGTTGGTCCTTTCACTTTCTGTTTAGACTCTGCCGCCGACGGTCCGGGCCAGTCAGTTCGACCACCTTGCACACTTGCATGATCCTGCTGGCAATACGAGCATCAAAGCTCCGGGCGATTTCCTCGGGAGGCTTGTTGCTTGTGATGAACGTGGGCAGGCAGTGCTCCACGCGATGATCGAGTAGAACGAGCAAGGTCCGAAGACTGAAATCAGTCTCGACCTGGCCGGGCGAAACCGTCGTGCCGATGTCCTCGATCGCAAGCACCTCTACCCGCATGAACGGATCGAGCTTCTTGATCTCGCTGCCCTTGTTGCCAACGCCAAAGGTCCCCCGCATTTCCAACAGCAACTTCTCCCAAACACAACGATCTACCTTGCAGCCCGCGAACCACCGATCCATCAGGAACGCGCAGGTCGCGTGCGTCTTCCCGACGCCGGGCAGTCCCCACAGATACATGCCAACGTCGTCGGACAAATCCGCGTAGGTTGCGGCCAGTCCGCTCGGAAGGTCCTCAATCCTCGCTGTTTGGTATCGCGGTGGGATCTGGTACGGAAGCTCGGCTCCTGGTTTCCGCCGCTCCAACGCAGTTTCGCATTTTTCGCATCGAACCCTTGTTCCCTGGATGCGAGTCTTACCGCAATCCGGGCAGGGTCGCGGCCTAAGTGCCGCAAGAAATTCGCGTGCCGACTGAGCTTGTGAGTTTCGAGAAGTCTCTTCCATGTGGTTTTCCCCCAATAGTCCCGCGTGCGGGACGGTTCATTTGCGCCTCAAGCGTGTCGAATTTGTCGCGAAGCTTCTTGCCCGACCGGACGTTCGCCTGCCAGAAGGGATCGGCTTGACACCAACGGATCACCGGCTCGATCTCCTCGGGGGTGTGGCCGTCGATGCGAATCAGCCTGTCGATGTCGCCGGCCCAATCGTCCATCTTGGCTCGCCTCTCTCGGGCCTTCGGCTGGCGTTGGAGAATCAGGTTGCGAAGCAAAGTGGCAAGGCGAACGGAGTCGGCGCGCGATGATGAATCAGTATGTGAGTCGTTTGATGATTCGTTATATGATACGTTAGGGTCCGAATTTCGGACCAGTTCTGGTCCGATTTTCGGACTGGTTCTGGTCCGATTTTCGGACTGGTTGGCCTCGGACTGGTCCGATTTTCGGACTGGTTCTGGTCCGATTTTCGTACCAGTTGACGGCACAGACTGGTTTGAATTTCGTACCAGTTGCAGGTTGACACTGTAGTGGTTCGATTCCCGAACAGAAGGCTTGGTGGGTTTCGTCACCTCGATGAAGCCGGCCTTCGTCAGTTCAGTCAAGCCAGCGACAACGGTTGACCGCGCCAACCCACAGGCTTCTTGAATCGTGCGGATGGACGGCCAGCTATGCCCGTTCCCGCCTTGCTTGTCGAATAGAAAAACGAGCATCAGCTTCGCGCTGGCGGTGATCGTCCTCGCAGCCAAGATCGTGCGGATAGTGTCGAAGTAGTCAGTCATTTTCGCATCCCTCCCACCTGGCCGCGACTTCTTCGGGCGTGTGAACGGTGTAGCAGTTGCGCATCCCCGTTTCACGACTGACGGAGATGTAGCCGGCGCGTTCCAGTTCGCGAATGATCCTGCTTACCGTACCCAGCGATATGCCTTCGGCGCGTGCAATCGCTTTCCACGACGGCGCACAGGCTTCGCGGGGGCCTTGCTGGGTGAGCAGATACGACAAGACCTTCATCGTCGTGTAGTTGCACCCGCTGGCCAGTCCTGCCATTTCCAAAAGATCGAGACCTTGCCCCAGCGTTATGAAGTCACCCCACTACAACAGACCGATGCTCCCTTGTGATGCCCGCTTCCCGGGCCGTGAAGGCCGATCCCGCCAGATTCTTGCGCCTGACTCCGAATCGCCGGCCACATTTCCAGCCACCGATTGCGCGACGGCATACCGGCGTTCACCCACGCCGAAAGCTCGGCGACGGAGTACAGGCGCTTGCCGCCGCATCGCATGGGGATCGGGCCGATTTCGCCAGTCTTGTCGCACTCGTAGAAGTGCGACCGGCTCATGCCGATCATCTTCGCGGCTGTGGCGGTATCGACCACCAGTGTAGGGATTGTGTTCACGTCCATCCGCCACACCGCCTCAAGCCGCCGATGTCCGGCCGGTCATGAAGTCACGCAGGCCGTCGATCGGATACCTGTAATCGTGCGACACCTTGACCGCCCGGAGACCTTTTCTTCGCAGGCGGGCCAACGTACCTTGCGGGTATGCGGGATTCAGCTTGAGCGCGGCAAGAACCTCTTCGCCGCTCAACAGGGGGGGTAGGTCGCGATTATGGTTTCGGGCCATGCCGGGCCTCCACGAAAGAACGTTTCGCTGATCCTGTTCACGTTCTCTCATGCCCAGCGGCACGCCCGGCTGTGCGGCACGCACAGCTTCATCACCACGAACCGCGCTCGGAACGAAAGAGAACGTCACGTTCTCTCATGCCCGACAGCCCGCCGGCCGCCCGCCTGGGCAGCTTCGTTGCCACAGCCCGTGGTAACTCAAGCTTGAGGGTCGCGCCTGCCATTCGCCTGAACGACAGACGCCACAAGTTGCAACATACGTCCCATCGCAAAACAGTCAATGCCTTTTTTCAATTTTCTGCAAAAAATCTTTCCGGCTGTTTTGGGTCTACTAAGAATAACAACTTGTTATACTTCTGAATAGAGGTATGCCGGTCGGCAAGTCGTCAGATTTCTGACAAGTTGCCCTTGTGGAAGGTATCGTGGCTGACGCCGGCCAGTGCGGCGGCTTCCTCACGGGTGTCGAACCCTTTCGCAGATTTCTGCGGAAGGGTTTTCTTTTTGCCTCGACCACCTTCCGCGCCGCGATGCCCCTGTGCCTTCTGTCTCTCCTTCGCCCGCGCCGCTATCAGCGCCACCTTACCCTTGTGAAAGGTGTCGTGGCTGACTCCGGCCAACGCGGCGGCTTCCTTCTTGGTGTCGAGTGGTTTGTCAGATTTCTGACGACCCACTTCCCGGCTTTGCCCTCCAGCCTTCTGGTTCTCCTTCGCCCGCGCCGCTATCAGCGCCACCTTACCCTTGTGAAAGGTGTCGTGGCTGACTCCGGCCAACGCGGCGGCTTCCTTCTTGGTGTCGAGTGGTTTGTCAGATTTCTGACGACCCACTTCCCGGCTTTGCCCTCCAGCCTTCTGGTTCTCCTTCGCCTTGGCCGCTATCAGAGGCTCCGCGCGCGACACGCCTTTGCGCGCAAAAAGGGCCGCCCCGAGAGACGGCCCCGAATCCTGCCAGAAAACCCGAATCAAACGCAAGAAATGGATTCGGGCTTTCGATCGGTGTCACTAACCTATGCTAGTCGCATCACTTACGATCTTGCCGCACGCGGACATCAAACGCGGGGGCTTCTTTTTTGTGTTCGTGTGCCCGACGGCCATCCCAACGCTGGGATTTCGTCGGGTGGGAGACTCTTGGGACTTGAATTCTCCCCGCGCACCTGAGACACTGTCACAGCAGCGATTGTGTGTACCAACTGGGCAGGCTCAGACAGGAAATCTCACGTGGCAAGTGATATGGCAAGACAATGGGCCGGCATGGTGACTTTCTGTGGCTTCCTTCTTGCTGTAGCGTCCTGCTCTCCCGGAACCCCGGAAACGTACCGCGAAGTCGCCCGCGAGCCCAACCTGAGCCCCGATTACTCGGGCACGGTAATCCCTGCCAACATTGCCCCACTGAACTTCCAGGTTCTCGAAGAGGGCCGTGCGTATCTTCTGCAAGTCCATTCCGAGAGCGGACAGCCCATCACCGTCTTCAGCAAGACCGGACGGATGCGCATCGGCCTTCGCCCATGGCGCGCCCTGCTCGGCGCCAACCGGGGCCGCGATCTGCGTTTCGACGTCTACGTCCAGGACGCAGATCGCCAATGGAAGCACTTCCAACCGGTCATCAACTCTATCGCCAGAGAAGACATCGACGGGACGCTCGTGTTCCGGTTCATGAAGCCGATCTACAACTGGTGGAAGGATATCGGCATCTATCAGCGGGACCTCGGCAGCTTCGAAACATCCGTGGTCCTGCACGGCCGGTCGTTCGGCGAAGGGTGTCTCAACTGCCACAGTTTCGTGCGCAATGAGCCGGACACGATGTCCATCAGCCTGCGCAGCGCAACCTACGGCAGCCACACGCTGCTGGCCCGAGACGGCCGGGTCGACAAGGTCGGCGCCAAGTGGGGCTACACCGCCTGGCACCCGAGCGGCCGCCTGGCGGTGTATTCCATGAACAAGGTGATCCAGTTCTTCCGGGCAGGAGCCCTGGAGGTCCGCGACGTGGCCGATCTGGATTCGGCGCTGGTGTGCTATCAGGTCGAGGGTCGCAAGACCTTCTCTCCGCCCGAACTGGCCGACAAAAACCGGCTGGAGACCTATCCCGCGTGGTCTCCGGACGGCAAGTATCTCTACTATTGCAGCGCTCCGATCCTGTGGGAAGATCGCAACACGGTGCCCCCCGCCCATTACGAGGACCTCAAGTACGACCTCTGGCGCATCCCGTACGACATCGAAGCCGACCGATGGGGCCAGCCTGAGACGGTTCTGTCCGGTCAGGAGACGGGCCTGAGCATCCTGCTTCCAAGGTTCTCGCCGGATGGACGGTTTCTGCTGTTCTGCATGTGCCGCTATGGCTGCTTCCCCATCTACCAGCCCAGTAGCGACCTCTACATCATGGACGTGGCCACCAGGCAGTATCGCAAGCTGGCGATCAACAGCGACCACTCCGAATCATGGCACAGTTGGTCGAGCAACAGCCGATGGATCGCGTTCAGCAGCAAGCGGCCGGGCGGTCTGTTCACCCGGACGTATCTGAGCTATGTGGACGAGAACGGCGCCGCGCACAAGCCCTTCATCGTACCCCAGCGCGACCCGGCCTGCTACGATTCGCTGCTGCAAACGTACAGCGTCCCTGAGCTGGTCAAGGGGCCGGTCAATGTGAGCAGGTGGCGACTCGCGCGGGCGGCCCGCTCGGAGCCATCCATCGCCACGCAGATGCCCATTACGGGCGCGACACCGAAAACCGTGCCCTCCGATCCCTGGCAGGAACGAGAGTAGCCCGCCGGGATGAGGGCGACACGAACAAGGAACGCAAGAGCATGATGCTTAGAGCCAGACCGCTTCCGCACAACCTGCTGTTCTTCGCGCTGTGCTTCATCTATCTGTGGCTCGTGGTCGAGCCTGATCTGCTCTATCATTGCTTCGGAACGATTCTTCCGGCTGCGCCCCTGTTCGCCACGGGAAAGGCATTCCTGCTGGACCGTCTGGGCGCGCCCGGCGGGGGCATCCTCTACGCGGCCGGGCTGCTCTCGCAGGGATACTACTACTCCTGGCTTGGTGCAGTAGTGATCGTGCTGGCGGCGCTGGCGCTGGCCGAGCTGTTCCGGCGGCATCTTGCTCTGGTCGGGGTGACGCAATCTGCCTGGCTGACCAGTCTGCCGGCGGTGGCATTCTTCCTGATCTACAGCCGCTACGAGCATCCACTGGCGATCTGTCTGACCATCGTGTTGGGGCTGGCCTTGTCGCTCGCGTTCGAGAGACTCGCCCTGCGCCGCTCCTTGGCACGCGTCATAGGATACTGTGTGATGGCCGCATTCGCCTTCTGGATGGGCGGCTCCGGGACATTGATGGTGTTTGCCATCCTGACGGCGATCTATGCGCTGTTCGGCCGCAGGGACTGGACGCTGGCCGTCCTCGTTCTGCCGGCAGGCTTCGCGATCGTCTGGGTAATGGCACAATACGTCTTCCTGATCGCCCCTCTCCGGGCGTTTGTCATCCTCGCGCCGTTCGGCTCATCCCTGACCGCCGGGCTGGACCGCTTCGAGGTGGTGCTGGTCGTTCTGCTGTACGGGTTCGCGCCTCTGACCGTATTACTTGCGCTCATCCAAAGCAGAACGCTCGCCCGCCTGGGACCCGCCAGGCCGAAGAAGAAGCGAAGCGCCAAAGAACAGCGACGACCTTCGCTCGCCAGCGTGAAAGGCCCGGCACTGGCGGCTCTGCCTATCGTGCTGATGGCCGCCGGGCTGTGTGTCGGCCGCGACCCCTTGCGCAAACCCTACGTTCTGTCGAACTACTACTCCTGTCAGAAGCAGTGGGACGGGATTCTCGAGCTCGGTCATCGGCTGCCCAAGGGCAGGGCCAACGTCTTCGTCAATCATGACATCCTCCGGGCCCTGTATCACAAAGGCCGGCTGCCCTACGACATGTTCCGGTTCCCGTTGAATCCTCACGCCCTCCTGCTGACCCACGAGGAGAAGGAGTCGGACCTGGCCCTGGCGAAACTGAGCGACCTGTTCCTGGAGCTGGGCCACGTCAGCATGGCCCAGAAGCTGGCGTCCGAACTGCTGGCGACCAAGGACTACCTCGGCGTCGCTCTGGAGCGACTGGTGTGGATCAACGCCGTCAGAGACCTTCCAAGCACCGCTCGCGTCTATGCGAATGCCTTACAGCGGGACCTGATCCGTCACAGGACCGCCGACTCCTTACTCCACAGCCTGGAGCGCGGGTTCGCACCCGAGCAGGCCACCTTCATCGACCGGATCCGGTCCTGCGCACTGAACGATCCGCTGGCGGTGTTCGGCCGCGAGCCGGTGGACCAGACGTTGGGCAACCTGCTAAAGCGGAACCCGCGTAACAAGATGGCATTCGAGTACCTCATGGCGTGCTATCTGCTGACCGGAAAGCTCGACAAGGTCCTGGAGAACGCGGGCCGGCTTGAAGACCTGGGCTATCGACAGATACCCCCGCTCTACGAAGAGGCAGTCCTCATCTACTACGCGTCCCAGAGGCAGAAGCCCGACCTCGGCCGAATCAAGATAAGCCCTGAAACGATCCAGAGATACCAACGCTTCGTGCAGATTCGAGGCGGTATGCAGCCCCAGAACCAGCAGGAGACGCTCAACCTGCTGATCCGCGAATTTGGCGCCAGCTACTTCTTCTACTTCGCCTTCGGACAGGTGGGCCAGGTCTGAGGATCGCCCGGACCGCTGGCATCCGGGCCCGGCGGGTACGGCCGGACAGCCCGGCGCGTTCAAGATGCATCTCCCGGTATCCTGCTGGGGTATTGCGTCCGAGAAAATAGCGTTGCAGATGGTCCGCTCATCTGATATAAAGAAGGCAATCGTGAGGAGTAAACACCTCTGGACCATTCGATGGTGGTGACCCGTCCGGGAATCGAACGGTACAGACGCCTCGCCAGACTCAGAATCGCACATAGGGTCAGTGTCGGAGGACCTGGCGCAGTGTATTCCTGGCACGCACAAGGCAGAGGGGGACGTGGAATGCATGGTTCTTGCGCATGCCGGGGCGACTCTGCCCACTCCGGATACTGGCCATCTCATTCAGGAAGGAGGTGATCCGGCCGATATCATCTCGTGGAGTTTCTTGAGGGGGGAATTGGGGTCGTAGACCCTTGTGGCTGCGCGGGTTTCCGAGAAAAACTGAATGGTCACGTTCGTCCGGGGGGATGGAGTGCCTGATGTGTGGTCAGCGCACCGGTTGTGTGGTCTTCTTTGAAGGAGAACTTCTATGTGGAAGCGATGCACCTGTTTCGCATTTCTGATCGTGTTGCTGGCCCTGATCCAGGGCGGCGCCTTCGGTGGCTTCAATCCCCTCAATGATCCGGCCCTTGTTGGCTGGTGGACCTGCGATGAAGGGGAAGGCAGCCTCGTGGCCGATTCCTCTGCTAATGGTAACGACGGGACGGCCGTTGAGGGAGACCTGATCTGGGGCCCCGGCGTCTACGGTAACGCCATTGAATTGACGGGCGGCCTGGTTGAAATCCCCGCCGTCAACATCACGATGACCGAGTCCACGATGGCCGGCTGGATCAAGCCAATTGGTGCCCAGCCTGCATGGGCGTCGATCATGATGACCCGCGGCAGTGCCACGGGCCTGAACATGAACCCCGATACGGGCACTCTTCAGTTGGCATACCACTGGGGTGATGCCTCAACCACATGGGGCTACCGCCCCGGACTCCTTCTCGCCGACAGCGAGTGGAATTTCGCTGCGGTGACAGTTGCCGCCGATGAGGCGGTATTCTACCTCAATGGCCAAGAGACGGCCGTCAACGCGGTCGCACACGGGTCCGTGAACTGGAACGCCAACATCTATATCGGCGGAGACGGTTCCGGCAGCTATGCCGCCCGCCGCGTGAGCGACGCCTGGTTCGATGACGTTTCGCTGTGGACCCGCGCTTTGACCGGAGACGAGGTCATGGCAATCATGGGCGGCCTATCCGACCCGAACCTGGCGTCGCTGCCGGTTCCGGCCGACGGCGCCACGGATGTGCCGCGTGACATGGACCTCGGTTGGAAGGCAGGCGAATCGGCCGCGAGCCACTACGTCTATTTCGGCACGAGTTCCGCCGACGTCGATGCCGCCACGCGCGCCAGTTCGATGGGCGTGCTCGCCAGCCAGGGCCAGGCCGGCGCCACGTACGATCCGGGACGCATGGAATTCAGCCAGACTTACTACTGGCGTGTTGATGAGGTCGAGGCGGGCGGGACAATCTACAAGGGCGACGTCTGGAGCTTCCAGGTCGAGCCGTTCGTCTATGCAGTCCCCAACGTCATCGCCACGAGCAACGGCGCCTCAGACGCTGTAAACGGCCCGGAAAAGACGGTCGATGGATCGGGTCTGAACGCCGAGGACCAGCACTCCGTCGAAGCCGACGACATGTGGGTGGCCTACGCGCCGGCCGATGGTTCGGCTCTCTACATCCAGTACGAGTTTGAGCGCGTCTACAAGCTTCATGAGCTTCAGATCTGGAATTACAACGTGATGTTCGAGAAGATGCTCGGCTTTGGTCTCAAGAACGTCACCGTGGAATACTCTGCCGATGGCGCCGAGTGGACAGCCCTGGGCGACTTCGACCTCAATCAGGCGACCGCCAAGGCGACCTACGTCTACGGCTCGACCATCGACTTCCAGGGGCTGGCGGTCAAGTCCGTCAAGCTCACCGTCAACAGCGGATTCGGCATGCTGGGCCAGTACGGACTCAGCGAGGTCCGCTTCATGTACCTGCCTGTCCAGGCCAGGGAGCCGCAACCCGCTGACGGCGCCACCGGCGTAGAGGTTGGCATGGCAATGAGCTGGCGCAGCGGCCGCGAGGCCGCCTCGCACCAGGTCCTCCTGAGCACCGACCCGAACGCTCTGACGCTGGCCGGCACGTCCGATTCGGCGAGCTTCGCACCGGCGCTGGAGTTTGGCGACACCTATTACTGGCAGGTCGTCGAGGTCAACGAGGCCGAGGCGATCAGCACGTGGGCCGGCGATGTCTGGAGCTTCTCCACTCAGGAATATGCGCTGATCGACGGATTCGAGACCTACACCGATGACATCGAAGCCGGGATGGCGATCTTCGACACCTGGCTCGACGGCTGGGTGAACGACACCGGCTCAACCGTCGGTTACTTCACCGCCCCCTTTGCCGAGAAGACCGTTGTCCACGGTGGCTCGCAGTCGATGCCGCTGGAGTACGACAACAGCGTCTCGCCGTTCTATTCCGAGGCGGAGCGCCAGTTCGACACCGCTCAGGACTGGACCGGCAACGGAGCCGACAGCCTCGTGCTGTACGTCCGCGGCAATGCGCCTACCTTCCTGGAGGCAGCCGACGGCAGTATCATCATGAACGCCATCGGCACGGACATCTGGAACAACGCCGACGAATTCCGCTATGCCTACAAGAGCCTCAGCGGCAACGGCTCGATGGTGGTCCGCGTCGACAGCATCGTTCACAGTGACCCCTGGGCCAAAGCGGGCATCATGATCCGCGAATCCCTGGAGCCCGGCTCGACGCACGCCTTTGTGTGCGTGTCGGCGGAGAGCAGCATTTCCTTCCAGCGTCGTCCCGTGGTGGATGCGGCCAGCGCCAGCACCGACACGACCGGCTTGGCCGCCCCCTACTGGGTGAAGCTGACCCGAACCGGCGACGTCTTCACGGCACAGACGTCGCCCGACGGCGCGACATGGACAGACATCGCGGTCAGTCCGGCGCTGCAAATCGCCATGCCCACTAACGTCTACATCGGTCTGGCTGTGACCAGCCACAGCGCCACTGCGACAACGGCGGCGGAGTTCTCCAATCTCTCGACGACCGGCAACGTCACGGGCGCCTGGCAGATCGCGGAGATTGGCGTTACTCAGCCTGTCGGCAGCTCGATGGAATCCATGTACGTGACGATCGAGGACAGCGCCGGCAAGACCAAGACGGTCGCCAATGCCGACGGGGCCATCACGGCACGTCCAACGTGGCAGGAATGGGTCATTCCGTACAGCGAGCTGAACGGCGTGAACCTCGGCCGCGTCCAGAGAATGGTCATCGGCGTCGGCAAAGCAACCAGCCCAAGCGCCGGCGGCACCGGCACCGTCTACGTTGATGACATCGGGTTCGGCCGTAAAGCCGAGTAGGATTGCTGGATCGTGATCCCAGCCTTGCGGCTGTTGGATCTGCAGATGTGTTCAGGGCCTATGCCATCACAGGCATAGGCCCTTCTTATTGCGTGTCCCAACTGCCGGGTGCCCCGTCGATGCTATGCGCACCAGGGGCGCTCCCGGTCGAGCTTGCCGGACAGCGTGTTCTGGGCGAGAATCGCGTTCTCGCGAAGCTGGAAGTCGAACATCCCGACGCAGATGAAGTCCGCTCCGCCGTCGAAGGCATATTTGAATCCTTCGCTTGGGTGCAGCGCCCCGGCCGCCAGCACCTTGAACGCGATCCAGGGCTCCTGGAGGCTCTTCATGTACTCGATCGTCTCTTTCGGGTTGCGGCACCACATGTTGTCATGCGGCTCGCCGTGCTTGTCGCCCGACGGCCCGACCGCGTCAAACGCTTTGCGGTGCTCCTGCGCCGTCGCCGACCAGTAATTGTCCGGATGCAGGGTCTTGACCCAGAAATCCGGCTTGAAGCCCGCCTTGACGAAGGCCTTGATCGTCTCGAGGTCGTGGGCGCCGAGTCCGCTGGGCAGACCGAATTGCCTCATGTATTCCAGCGCTTCGCCGACGAGGTCGGTCTTGCCGTCGCGAACCGCCGCATCGGCCAGCCCCCCCTGTACGTAGACCGCATGGGCGCCGCTGTCCACCGACCGCTCGACGCCCTCTTTGATCGTGCTGCCGGCGGCGCAGTCGGAGATGAACTGAATCCGGCCGCCCCGTTCGTTCCAGTAACGATTCAGCACGCGGTCGGCGGTGGGATTGCCCAGGATCGTATTGATGCCCATCTCCTCGGCCAGCGCCAAAGTCTCAAACACCTTCTCGTCGCTATGGTAGGCCTTGACCAGGCTCGAAACGTAGATCAGGTCGCGGCTGTGGGCCCATCCGCCGATGAGGTTGCCGCCGCAGAACATCCGGCTGACCGTCAGGTCCTTGATCTTCCCGCAGGGGAAGCCCCCCGGTTGCGACTTCTCGGCGGGGCTCGCGTTGCCCGCGCTCATCTGCGCGCGAAGATTGTGCTCCTCGAAACTGTGCAGTCCCAAGGCCATTCCAGCGGAGGCCGCCACGGACTTCTTGATGAACCCACGTCGATCGACTTGCTTGTCTGCCATACCATCACTCCAATCTACGCATGCCACGGGCGAGAGCGGTTCAACCGGCCGGTCAATACGTTCCCGGCGATGATCGCGTTCTCGCGAACCTGAAAATCGAACATTCCGACGCACAGAAAATCGGCGCCGTTCTCAAACGCGAACTTGAAACCATCCGAGGGATGGACCGCCCCGGCCGCCAGCACCTTGTAGGCGATCCAGGGCTTGCGGACCGTCCGCATGTACTCGGCCGTCTGCTCGGGGTGTTTGTCCCAGTAGTTGTCCACGTCGTAGTTGTCGATCACGTCCTTGTTCTGCCCCGGTCGGCGGGTTGACCAGTAATTCGTGCTGTGGTGGGTCTTCATGTAGAAGTCCACCGGCAGAGCCGCTTCCTCGCAGGCCTTGATCGTTTCCAGCTCATGACCGCCGACGCCCGCGATCAAGCCATTCTGCTTGATGAAATCGACCACCTTGCCAATCAGGTCGACCCGTCCGGCCCGCGTCCAGGCGTCTCCAACGTTGCCGATGACGTACGCGCCGGTCGCTCCGGCGTCGATGGCCTTCTGGACGTCACCGGTCAGGTCCTCGGCGGAGGGAACGCACTGGGCCAGCCATTGGATCCGCCCGCCCCGCTCGTCCCAGTACTTTTTGAGGACACCGAGAGAACTGGTTCCGGCGTTGATCGTGTTGACGCCGGATTCCTCGCAGAGCGTCAGCGTCTCAATGATCTTTTCATCCGTGAAGTAGTGCTTCAGGAGAGACGAGACATAGATCAGATCGCGGCTATGGGCGTAACCCCCGATGAGGTTGCCGCCGCAGATGATGCGGCTGATCGTTACGTCGCCGATCTTGCCGGCCTGCACCCCCTCGACGGCAGGCCCCTGCGACCGAGGCGACTGGTCCTTCATTGCCGCCAGCAGTGCCTGCTCCTCCAGGCTCATGGCCGAGGCAAATGCCGCCGATCCGGCCAGCGAGCGTCTCAGAAACGACCGACGATCCAGGTACTTCGACATCCGGCCCCCTTGGCGTCAGAGTTCACTTGCCGAAACCGCTCACGGGAGCGATCTCGACGCGTCTCTATGATACCAGAAAAGCCTGCTGTGTCAAACAGCGACGGGACGACCACCAGCCGGTGGCTTGCCCACGGCGCCACGCCGTCTTACCGGCTCGACAGGGAGATCTCGGCCCAATGGCCGGCCTCGAACCGCCAGCCCGTCGGCTCGTTGACCAGCTCGATCTTGACGGTTCGCCCCGAGTAAGGCGACAGATCAACCGTAACGTCGGCCCAGCCGACCGTGGTGGCATCCGGACCAATGGTCTTTCGCAGCAGTTCCTTCCCGTCGACCTTGACGATCAAGTCCCAGTCGCCCCGAGGATCGTGGCCCACGACAAGCTTCAGCGTGCTCTGCTTGTTGGCGGGCAGCCTAACGGTCCGGCTGATGATGCAGCCGATTTCCTCATTCAGCGGGTGCGTCACCAGGACGTTTTGCCGCCCACGCAGCTCTTTGCGGATTCCCGGGGCCATTTCCTCGCCACACTGGACCACCTTCCAGCCGGGAGCGAACTTCTCGATGGCGTCGGACATGTCCTTGCCGAGCAGCGCGGTGATCTTGGCCATCTCCTGCTTCGAATACCGCGTTTCCTGGGCAGGTCCTGGCTCCCAGCACCGCTCCAGACGGCTCGGGCGAGGGCTCTGGACCGGAATCACAAAACACTCCTCTCCCTGCTCATTCGCCTGGATCTTCCCGCCACAATTCTTCACAGCATCTCGGGCCAGGTCTTCGCAGACGCGAATCAGCGTGGGGAAATTGTAGGGCGTATGGCTGAACTTGCCCCAAGGGTCGAGCGCGATCTTGAACTTCTCCGGCAGGTTCTTGAACCCGATGGTGGTAAACAGGATGCCGGCGGCATTCGACGGATTGCAATCGGAATCCTGGCCGCACCGCGTCGATATGATGATCGTTTTATCCGGGTCGCCTTCGCCATACAACAGGCCCATGACGATGTAGGCGCCGTTGATCTTGGCGTCGATGTTGAACTCGTCCTCCGGGCCGGAACACGAGAAGCGGCGATACGCCGGATTCAGATGGTATTTCTCGTTGATCAGTTGCCACGTCTTCGTCCAGTCGTCCGGGTGTTCGCCGTGCCAGCGGAGCACGTCGCTGATGCATTCGTAATACTGGCTGTCCTTTGGGATGCACCGCAGCCCCGCCTCGATGATCTTGGCGATGTCGTTTTCGAAGAACGCCTCGGCGTACATCCCGGCGACGAACTGCCCGCCGTACAGACCATCGCCGTAGTTCATCAGCCGCCCGAATTTCTCACCCAATTGGATCGCCACGTTGGGCATGCCCGGGGCAATCAGCCCGGCGTAGTCCGCCTCGATCTGGTAATCGATGTCGTCGGCGTGCTCGTTGAATTTGGGGTGGCCGGAGTCCGGCGGAGCGATGCCACTGCGCAGATTGTCGCGCCCGGCCTTGTTGGCGTGCCAGAGCGGATAGCCGCTGTTGGCGAAGTCGATGCCCGCCTGCCGAATGGACACGTCGAATCCGTGCAATTCGAGGGTCCGCAGGAACGTCATCTCCACATAGATGTCGTCCTGCTCGAACTGGTTGATCATCGCGGGCTTCCACTCAGGTATCTGGTCCTCGGGAATGATGACTCCCTTGTAGCGAAACTCGGTAGGTGCGCCCCACCCGACGCCGGCCATCTGGCCGATCCACCCCGCTTTCATCTTGTCGACGTACTGGGCCGAGGGAATCTGCCGCACGTTCTCTTTGCCGGGCGCCAGTTTGGCCAAAGGCGCACGTCCGCAGCCAAAGCCGCCCACGATACTGAGAATCCCGACGACAGGCAGTGCCCAACCTCGCTTCATAGTGTACCTCCTTTATTCCATGCCTTCCCAACGGGCCGCTGACGCTCGAGCCGCAGACGCCGCTCCGCAGCGTAGGTCAGGCCCCAGAGCTGTACTCCATCGGAACTTATATCGCACCCGGGGCGGCCGGTAAAGGCAAATCAGGCCGGTCGGTCACGCCCATCCGCCAAGCTCATGCCTCATGGACGCATATCTGAAAGTGTGCGTTGCATTGACAGGACCAGCAAGTATAATGAGGCCCGTTTGAGGCCATTGCGGGAGACGCCCTTCTTTGAGCCTCCGAATGGACCGACCCGGAATGAAGAACCAGATGCGAAATACCAGCCTGCTCTTGTTGACGGCGCTGTGGTGCCTGGGCGCCTCGGCGGCCCAGATACAGAAGCTCCCGAACGGCACAGATCGGCAGTCCGTTGCCGCCGATCCGCAGCAGCGCTTCCTCCAAGCCGTCGACGAGCTCAAGGAGCTGACACGCGACGGTGACGCCGGGGACGTCAAAGACGCCCTCGCCCGGATCAAGGATGACTTCCCGCAGCACGCCGGGCCCGATCTTGAGCTTTTTGCGATGGGCGAGTTGGAGTTCTGGAACGACCGCTACGCCAAGGCGATGGTCAAATACGAGAAGCTGATGAAGGACCATCCGACCAGCGAGTTCGCCGCAGCGACGATGGACCGGGAATTCGAAATCGCCACTGCCTATCTGGCCGGACGCAAGAAGAGCGTGCTGGGCCTGTTCCACATCCGTGGCTATGCCGAAGGCGTGGAGATCATGGAGAAGATCAGCGACCGCACCGGCCTGGACGAACCCAACAGCATCGGTCTCAAGGCCGCCATCGCGGTAGCCGAGCACTACGAAGCAAGGGAAAAGTACATCGAAGCCTATCTGAAATGGTCCGAGATCGCGTCGTATTGGGAGATGGGGCCCATCGGGAAGAAGGCGATCCTCCGCATGGCGGAAGACAACTTCGCCGCCTACAACAAGCCCCCGGAAAAGCGGCAACCGCTGCTGGATGCTTCCAAGCTGACGACGGCCAAGACCTACTACGAGCGGTTTGGGCTGCGCTATCCGGAGGACGCTGCGAAACACGACATTCCGGCCAAACTCAAACGAATCGACGAGCAGATGGCGTACAAGCAGTATACAATCGGCCGGTATTACCAGCGCACCAAGCGGCTGGAGGCCGCCAACCTCTATTACGACATGGTGACCGAGAACTGGCCGGAAACCGAAGCAGCCCGGATGGCCAAGGAAGCCCGCCAGGAGATCCTCGACAGGATGCAGAACCGTGAAGAGTGATTTGCGTACAATCCGTTGCCGCTGGGCTCTCTTGCTCGCCGCCGGTGCGCTCGCGGCCTCGGCCTTGGCAGGCTGCGCCGAGCCGGCGGGCTATTCCAATCAGAGCCTGTATCCGGAAGACATCCGGAGCGTCTGCCTGGAGATGTTCGACAATCGCAGCTTCCGCCGGGGCGTTGAATACACGCTATCCGACGCACTGGCCAAGCGCATCGAGACCGTGACTCCCTATAAGATCGTTTCCAGCAAAGACCGGGCCGACAGCGTCATCAGCGGGCAGTTGATCTCCATCCACGAATCGTCGTTGACCATAGAACGCGAACTGGCCCGGCCGCTGGAGAAGGAAGTGGTGCTGACGGCCACCGTGAACTGGAAGAACCTCAACACCGGTCAGCTCATGATCAACAGCCGGACGGTCACCGCTGCGGCCAGCTACTCGGATTTTCAGAATCAGGACTTCACCTATGCCTCGGCTCTCGCGGCAAACAAGCTGGCCCAGAAAATCGTAGAGCTTATGGAAACCAACTGGTAATCTGCGCAAGATGGGCGACTCCTGGGGAGAAATGCCCTTTGGGTCTGGCCCCGGAAACTGGATCGAACGGTACATGAAGAGAGATCAGGATAACTCGTCATCGCAATCCCCGCGCGACGGAAACAAACGCCTGGGCAAGAAACCACCGCTGCCAAGCTATCGGCGCGGCCCCTTCAGTTGGCTGATCGTCGCCATCATCATCTTCACCATCATGATGATGCTTCAGCAGGGCTTGGCGACGAACACGCTGCGATGGGATGAATTCCGCAACGACCTCGAACAAGGCAACATCGAGCAGATCGACATCGGGGACACGCAGATTGTCGGCAAGTACAAGAAGGAGGCGGCCCCCGACCAGAAGTCGCTGTCGTTCCAGGTCAACTACCGGCCCGAAAGCGGCGCCAAGGAGCAGCTCAATACCATCATCGAGGAGCTGGATCGAAAGGCCGCGGAAGACCCCCGATATGCGCTGAAATGGGAATACACCAAGCAACAGGTCTGGCTGATCATGCTGATCAACTGGGTGCTGCCGATCCTGCTGCTGGTGGGCTTCTTCTACTTCTTCTTCGCCCGCAACCTGCGAGGCGGCGCCGGCGGCATGCTGATGTCCTTCGGACGCAGTCGCCACAAGGTCCAAGGCAAGGACCGGGTCAAGGTCACGTTCAAGGACGTGGCCGGAATCGAAGAAGCCAAGGACGAAGTCGGCGAGATCATCGAGTTCCTCAAGAACCCCAAGAAGTTCCAGCGGCTGGGCGGGCGGATCCCGCGAGGCGTTCTGCTGATCGGCCCTCCCGGCTGCGGCAAGACGCTGCTGGCCAAGGCCATCGCCGGCGAGGCGGATGTGCCGTTCTTCAGCATCTCCGGCAGCGATTTCGTCGAGATGTTCGTCGGCGTCGGCGCTTCGCGCGTGCGCGACCTGTTCAAACAGGCCAAGGACAACTCCCCCTGCATCATCTTCCTCGACGAGGTCGATGCGATCGGTCGCCGGCGCGGCGCCAGCTTTGTGGGCGGAGGACACGACGAACGCGAGCAAACGCTCAACGCGATTCTGGTCGAGATGGACGGTTTCGATACGAACGACCAGGTGATCGTGATCGCCGCGACGAACCGCGCCGACATTCTGGACAATGCTCTGACGCGACCGGGCCGGTTTGATCGGCAGGTGATCGTGCCGTTGCCCGACCTGAAGGGCCGCGCCGAGATCCTGCGCGTCCACGCACGGAAGGTCAAGATCGGACCGAACGTAGACCTGAGCCGGCTGGCCCGAGGCACGCCCATGTTCAGCGGCGCCGACCTGGCGGCCATCATCAACGAAGCCGCCCTGGCCGCGACCATGTCGAACAAGGACTTCATCGAGATGGCCGACCTTGAAGAGGCCCGGGACAAGGTCCGTTGGGGACGAGCCAAGAGAAGCCGGGTCATCGACAGCAAGGAGCGGGAAATCACTGCCTACCACGAGGCTGGCCATACCCTCGTTCAGTCTCTTCTGAAGGATGCCGACCCCCTTCACAAAGTCAGCATCATCCCGCGCGGGCCGATGGGAGGGGCCACGTTCGCGCTGCCGGAAAAGGACCGCACGATGTTCACGCGGCGCTATTGCACCGCCCTGATGAAGGTCTGCTTCGGAGGACGCATCGCCGAGGCGATGTTCTGCGACGACATCTCCAGCGGCGCCCAGTCAGACATCGAGCAGGCCACGCGGATCGCCAAGCAGATGGTCCTGACCTGGGGCATGAGCGACCGGCTCGGGCCGATCAGCTACGGACCGGACGGCACGCGCGATATGGGCTTTTTCCTGCAAGCCGAACGAGAATATTCCGAGACCACCGCCGAAACGATTGATGCGGAAATCAGGCGTATCACAGACGAAGCCTATGCGGAGGCCAAACTCCTGATCGAAGAGAACAAGGCCCGCCTGGAGGGAATCGCCAAAGCCCTGCTCAAGTACGAAACGCTGGATGCCGACGACGTCAAGCTCATCCTCGCTGGCAGTCAACTGGACAAGCCGACCGTCACGGAGCTGTTGGCCGCCGAGCAAGCCAAAAACGGCAACAGTGGCGGGTCCGAGTTGAAGGCGACGCAGGCATCGTCCACGGACTGAGATTGTCGCCTTGTTGTTGGCAGGGATACCGAGATGAATGCAAGCAGGCAGGTTCTCGTGTGCGCCGTGTGGATCGCGCTGTGGGGCTCGTGGACCTTCGGCGCCGGGAGCGACAACGCGGTCGAGCTGGCCCGCGTCGAGAACGAGCGCTCCGAAGTCCGCCTCGAAGCGGCGCGCCTCGAGGATCGGCCGGCGCTGGCGGTGGTTTTTACGGGCACCGACGACCTGCACTACTACGCGAGGTCCGAGACGGCTCCGGCCCCGCAATTCAACCTGAGGATTCGCCCCGCCGCAGAAGGTCTGGAGTTCGGCGAGGCAGTCTTCCCTCCCTGGCAGATGTTCCACGACGTCGGACTCGAAAAGGACGTGGAGGTCTACGTGGGCAATTTTCGTGTCCTGGTCCCTCTGCGTTCGACTCCGAGCGAGCCGGTCCGTGTGGACGTTCGCATCACCGGCATGGCCTGCACAAGCCAGTTGTGTCTGCCTCCTTTCGATAGAACCGTGACTGCTACCGTCGACTTCGCGGGCGGAACCGCAACAGGACAGACCCAAGCCAAGCCGGCCGAGGCGCCCGCGTCTGTGCAGACAAGCTCGCCTCCTTCCCCGCCCGTCCAGGAGCAGGCCGGGCCGGACGTGACGCCCAGCCGACAGGAGATCCTGCCTTACAGCACGGGGGTGTACTACCTGCTGGCCATCGTCGCAGGCCTCTCGATCAACATCATGCCGTGCGTGCTGCCGGTCATCCCGCTGATCCTGATGCGGCTGATCAATCAGTCCAAGCGTCCCGGCGGCGGTCGCCTTTCTGGCGGCCTGGCATTCTGCGCCGGCGTGATCCTGTTCTTCGCGGCCTTTGCGCTTGTCTCCGCGATCATCAACCTCTCGACCGGCGCGGTCCTCGATCTGAACAGCCTGTTTCGCTATCCCAAGGCCGTCATCGTGTTGTTCCTGGCGATCGTGTTCTTCGGTCTGGCCATGCTGGACGTGATCACGCTGTCGGTGCCGTCGGCCATTGCGAGCAAGCAGAACGCCGGTTCCGGCCTGCTCGGCACAGCAGGCATGGGGTTCTTCGCAGGTGTGCTCAGCACTCCCTGTAGCGGCGCCTTGCTCGGATTCGTGCTCGTCTGGGCGCAGACGCAGCCTCTGCTGGTCAGCAGCATCGCGATCGTGCTGATGGGCGTCGGGATGGCCCTGCCCTACGCCGTGATCGTCTTGGTCCCCTCCCTGATGGATCGCATTCCCAGGCCCGGGACGTGGATGGAGATCTTCAAGAAATCCACGGGCTTCTTGTTGTTCTTCATCGCCGTCAAGCTCACCCTGGCGGCCCTGCCGAAAGACCGTCTCGTGAACGTCCTGCTGTACGGGATCGTGTTCGCCTTCTGCGCCTGGATGTGGGGCAAGTGGGTGGGGTTCGCGACGCCCGCCGGAAAGAGACGTCTGGTTCGATTCCTCGCGCTGGTTCTGGCGGTCGGCGGCGCTCTGTGGCTGCTTCCGGCATCGGGCACCCCCGAGGGAGGCGCGGTCGGCTGGCAGCCGTACGATCGCACTGTCGTCGACGGCGCCACATCCCGGGGCCGTCCGGTGATTCTGAAATTCACCGCCGACTGGTGCACCAACTGCAAGGTCGTGGAACGGAAGGTCTACCGCGATCCGGAGGTCATACGATGGATTGGGGAGAAGGACGTGCTGCCGATCCTGGCGGATACCACGGTTATCGACTACCCGGCGACGCAGGACCTCCGCGAAATCTATGGCGAAGCGGGCAACGTGCCGGTGACGATCGTGCTTGTGCCGGGCGGGCAGGTGCATAAGCTGCGCGGCATTTTCGACAAACAGAGCTTGATCGATCTGCTCACGGCATTGCCGGAGGGACGCAAGTAAATGGCTAAGAAGAAGGCCGCCGGGCGGTCGAACAAAACATCGAACGCGAAGGCCCGCGGTTTCGACAAGGCGGCGGCCAGGCAGCGCGTCAAAGACATCTGGCCCGTCCTGAAGAAGACCTATCCCGACGCCAAAGTCGCACTGAACTTCACCAATCCGCTCGAACTGCTCGTCGCCACGATCCTGTCCGCCCAGTGCACGGACGTGCGGGTCAACATCGTGACCAAGGACCTGTTCAAGAAATACCGATCCGCTTCCGACTGGGCTGACGCGGATGTCAAAGAAATCGAGGAGGATGTCCGGACCACCGGGTTTTTCCGCAACAAGGCACAGAACATCAAGGGCGCCTGCACCCGGATTGCCGCGGAGTTTGGGGGACAGGTCCCCCAGACGATGGAGGAGCTGACCGCCCTTCCCGGCGTCGGTCGAAAGACCGCCAACGTGGTGCTTGGCAACGCGTTCGGCATCCCCGGAATCGTGTGCGACACCCACGTTATTCGCCTCTCCCGTCGTCTGGCACTGTCCGATAACTCGGACCCGGTAAAGCTGGAGTTCGATCTGGCCGACATAGTCCCCAAGAAGGATTGGACGCTGTTCAGCCACTTGCTGGTTTTCCACGGCCGCAACGTCTGCAAGGCCCGAAAACCCGGCTGTCCGGCCTGTCCGATCGCGGCTTTCTGTCCGGCCGCCCATCGACCCGACTTGTGGTAGCAGTACGGACAGCAGGAATCGCCGGGAACGACGGAAATGATTGACACCCCCGACAAACCAGTGCAAGACCTGTGGCGAATGTTCCGCATCATGGCGGAGTTCACGGAAGGATTCGAGGAACTGGCCTCCGTCGGTCCGGCGGTCTCGATCTTCGGCTCGGCGCGGACGCATCCCAACCATCGCTACTACAAGATGGCCATGCAGACAGCTTGTCATCTCGCCAAGGCCGGTTTTGCCATCATCACCGGAGGCGGTGGCGGCATCATGGAAGCGGCCAACAAGGGCGCCGCCAAGGCCGGCGGAACCAGCATCGGCCTGAACATCGAGCTGCCGATGGAACAGATCCCCAACAACTACCAGAACCTCTCCCTGCACTTTCGCTACTTCTTCGTGCGCAAGGTCATGTTCCTCAAGTACGCGCACGGATTTATCGTCTTCCCGGGTGGCTATGGAACGATGGACGAGCTCTTCGAATCGCTGGTTCTGATCCAGACGCTCAAGCAGATCCAGTTCCCAGTCATCCTGATGTGCCACGAGTTCTGGGACGGGATGATCGCCTGGGTGAAGGACACGATGCTCGGTGAGCACGGATACATCTCGCCGGAAGACCTCAACGTCTTCACCGTGACCGACGATCCGGCCGAAGCGGTCAAGATCATCGCGGACTTCCGGGACCAGCGCGGCCAGAGCGGCCTGACTATGCCCCCCGGCATGAAGAAGGAATCGGGCTCCGAACCCCGGCCCGACGCCACCCAGTTCACCGGCTGACGCATCCGGACCGGCGATCCCACAAGCGAGATGCCATCACTCGTGCCGCAGCGACTCGATGGGGTCCATGTTGGCCGCCCGATAGGCCGGATATAGACCGAACGCGATCCCCACGGCCCCGCTGATGCCGAAGGCCAGGATCAGCGAACTGCCCGTGATCACCGTGCGCATCTGCCCGAAGTGCGTCACGAAGAACGGGATCAGCGCGCCGAGTCCCATCCCGAGCAGGCCGCCCGACAGCGTCAGGATCAGGGTCTCGGAGAGGAACTGAATCACGATGTCTTTCTTCTTGGCGCCCAGGGCCCGGCGGATGCCGATCTCGCGCGTGCGCTCGCTGACGGTCGCCATCATGATGTTCATGATCCCGATGCCGCCCACCAGCAGGGAGATGGCCGCGATGGACCCGAGGACGATGGTGAAGATCCGCTGGAAGTCCTTGGCCTGCCGCATCAATTCCAGCGGAACGACGATCTCGTAATCGTTCTTCTTGTGGAAGCGGGACAAAAGCGTTTGCACGCTCTGCCGTGTCCCCATGACCATGTCCACATCCTGGACCTGCACGATGATCTCCTGGAGCTCGACCCGTTCCATCGTCCCGGCGCCGCCGGAGGAGATTTGCAGGGACATCTCTCCGAAGCGCTCTTTCACCGTCGTCAACGGGACGTACATGGCGCCCACGTTGGCCCCGGCCGCCTTCTTGGCTCCGGTGGCGTCCTTCGTTTCCAGCTCGGTGGAGGCCGGCGTCTTGCTCTGCTCGGTGGCAATCCCGACTACGCGGTAGTAGTCTCCGCCGATCTTCACATCCTGGCTGAGGGGATCGTCGAAGGCGAACAACTCCTTGACCACGCGTTCGTCGAGAACGCAGACGCCCTGCTTGTAGTGCATGTCGGTGGTGCTGAGGAAACGCCCGAACCGGACGCGGGTGGGAGAGATCTCCGGATACCAGGGGACGGTCCCGACGACCTCCAGAGACACCCGGCGATTGCGATACAGCGCCTGCTGTGAAATCCGCCGATTCGGCACGATCACCTGGACGTCCGGAATGCCGTTCTGGAACCGCTCGGCGTCGTCGTACGTCAGGCCGTATTCCATCAGGGTCTGCTGTTGCCCTCCGGCGGCCTGGTCTTCGGGCGGCTTGATGGTCCTGATGATGATGTTGCGGCTGCCGAGCTGGGCGATCTTCTCCTGGGCATCCCGGCTGGCCCCCTCGCCGATCGCCAGCATGGCGATGACGGACGAGACGCCGAAGATGATGCCCAGCGCCGTCAGCGTCGACCGCAACCGGTGCATCCAGAGGCTCTTGGCCCCCAGCTTGATCGTGCGTTTCAGGCGAAAAAAGAACATAGCGTCCTACCGTGTGTTGAACTCTTCTTTGTCAATGCGCCCGTCGAAGAGCCGAATCACCCGTTCGGCGCGCGTGGCGATATGCTCATCATGGGTCACAACGATCAGTGTCTTGCCCTCCTAGCGAAGGCGGTCCAGAATCA
>CAZOFX010000054.1:0-34819 GCA_964579055.1 uncultured Pirellulales bacterium | reverse complement strand
TGTCCCGATTCCATTGACCGTGACGGCACAACCACGTGCGCTCCAGGGCGGCGAGAAAATCCCGCACCACCTGTCGTCGTTGATTGGGCCGCATACGTTTCATGGTCAGCACTCGTAGGGGGTTGCCACGCTGTCTCGTCCACAGAACGGGCATCGCCCTGCATCCAGGTATTGCTCATAGGTCAAGACCCGCTGACAGTTCATGCACACGCACACCAAACCCAGCCGGGCAAACAAGCGTTCCAGTTGGCGACTGAACCGCCAGAACAATCGTCCCCGCCGCTCCGGCGACAGGTCCGCCCATCGCTGCTGCACGTCCTCTTGCTTGTAGACTTCCGATAGCGTCATCGTCGTTTCCCTTTCCAAAAGAACCGTATACTTCTATTTAATAGAATATCGACTGTATATGCTTTAGTCAAGGGGAAAAACCCCGAACTCCCTAATTTTTTATTGCTTTCGGATCAAAAGCATGCCGGGAGCGATCTCCCTATCGTCTCCCGGCTACGGGTGGTGGATATCGGGCGGGGCCTTCGCCTCCATGCTTTGGCCCCCAAGGTCAATGGACTGCAAACAGGCGACTCGGATCAACCGAAACCCGTAGGCTCGGACCACCGCAATCGCCCGGCGAGGGATCAGGGCGGGCCTGGGGACGGATGAAACGGTTTCCCGTCCCCGGCCCATGATGCACAGCCTCCTTGCCGTTACGTCGGCTTGCGCCGCATCCTGTGCCACCAATCAACGGATCGCCCCCGGCAGGACTCGAACCTGCGCGACCTGCCTTTCGGCGGCACACACGCGAGCCATGTTTCGCGTGAGATAGTGGGATAGCGTCCCGCCGTTTCCGGCCGGATCGTCACGGTGTTTCTCCCATAGGACGTCTATCTTCCTCTGCTGTTGGCCAGAGTGCGTGCCCGAAAGACAGGGGTGCTGCCGTTACACCACGGGGGACAAAATGGGGCTGGCAGCCCCACTTCGGAGGAGGATACACACAAGAGAAAACCCGTGAGGTCGGTCGCTCGGAAGCCGACCCCACGGGACATTATCGCTTGCGACATCGACTGTTCTGCGCTACGATTCGGTCAAACGCACGTACGCTCTACTGGGGGTCAAGAGGTCGCAGGTTCAAGTCCTGTCGCCCCGATTTTCCAATTCCCCGCCCGTCTGTGGGTCTTTGCACGGCCCGGCCGACCTATTGTCTCGCCGCTCGGCGCGCCTTTGCCTCCTCCAGCGCGCTGTAGAGAACGGGAACGATGAGCATGGTGAGAACCTCGATGGTCATGCCGCCGAAGGAGGGGATGGCCATCGGGACCATGATGTCCGAGCCCCGGCCGGTCGAGCCCAGAACGGCAATCAGCGCCAGGATCGTGGTGGCCGTGGTCATAAGGGCCGCTCTGACCCGCCGCTTGCCGGCCTGTACCGTCGCCTCGCGAATCTCCGCCACGGTCTGCGGCTTGTGCCTTTCGAACGCCTGTTGCAGATACGTTCCCATCACAACGCCGTCATCATCGGCAATGCCAAACAGGGCGAGGAAGCCGACCCACACAGCGACACTCAGGTTGATCGGATGAACCCGAAAGAGTTCCCGCAGGTTCGTGCCGAAAACACTGAAGTCGAGGAACCAGTCCCGGCCGTACAGCCAGATCAACAGGAAGGCCCCCGACCACGCAACCATCACCCCTACGAAGACCAGCAAGGTCAGGGACACGCTTCGGAACTGAAGGTACAGGATGAGGAAGATCGTGAACAAGGACAGCGGCACAAGCAATCTCAGCGTCTGGCTGGCCCGGAGCTGGTTCTCATAGGTACCGGCGAAGGTGAATGTCACTCCTGCCGGCCGACGGAACTGCCCGCCGGCTTCCCTCTCCCGAAGGAGCCGACCGGCGGCTTCCACGACGTCCACTTCGGCCACCCCCGAGACCTTGTCGAACAGCACATAGCCCACGAGGGCAGTATCCTCGCTCCGGATCATCTCCGGCCCGCGCACATACCGGATATCGGCGAGCTGGATCAGGGGGATCTGGGCGCCGTCCGTCGAGGGAACCAGAATCCGCTCCAGAGCTTCGATGCTGTCGCGAAGCTCTCGGAGGTAGCGTACCCGCACGGGAAATCTGCGGCGACCTTCCACAGTGTCCGTTGCCTGGATGCCCCCGACACCCACTTGAAGAACGTCCTGGAACTGCCGGATGGGCACGCCGAAGCGGGCCAGCGCCTGTCGGTCGGGCACGATCTCCAGATAGGGCTTGCCCACAATCCGGTCGGCAATCACCGTGGCGGGGTCAACGCCTGGTATCTCCCTGAGCATCCGCTCGATCTCACGGCCCGCCGCTTCGATGGTTTCCAGATCGGGTCCCTTGATCTTGACGCCCATGGCCGCCCGCATTCCGCTCTGCAACATGACGAGCCGGGCGGCGATGGGCTGAAGCTTGGGCGCCGAGGTCGTCCCGGGGATTTCCGCTGCGCCGACAATTTCCTGCCAGATGTCGTCGGGCGATTCGATATGGTCGCGCCACTGCCGGAACGGCCTGCCTCGGCGGTCGGGGATCAATCGTCCGTCTGCATCGCGAGGGTATTCGCCGGTCCTCGGGTCATATCGGAAGCTGATCCTCCGTCCGGCCTCATCAACGATGTACTCACTCTTGTAGTTGATCACCGTCTCGATCATTCCGATCGGCGCCGGGTCCAGGGCGGATTCCACCCGCCCGATCTTGCCGACGACGGACTCGACTTCCGGGATCGAGCCGATTGCGATGTCCTGCTTCTGCACAACGTCCAGGGCCTCGCCGATCGAGGCATGAGGCATCGTCGTCGGCATGTACAGGAACGACCCCTCGTCGAGAGGCGGCATGAACTCTTTGCCCAGTCCGGGGAACGCGTGTCGTACGGAAACCCACAATCGGCTGTTGCGAAGCCCCTGCGGCACGAATGCGAAGACCCGTTCGAACCCGAGCCAGATCGTCGCACCGAGCACGAGCAGCGTCATCGGGATCGCAAGAAACGCCATCTTGTGATTCAGGCACCATCGCAGGATACGGGGGTAGAACCGCTCGAACAGCAGGATGAACGCCATGAGAATGCCGATCAATCCGCCGACGAAGAGGAGATTCCGTACGAGACCCTTCTGCGGCCCCAGCGGCTCCCAATCCATCGTCAGCAACAGTCCGACGGACAGTAGAACGATCCCGTTGGCGACGTATGGCGCCACGGTGTTCAGGCTCTGCGGAAGCCCACGCCTGAACAACTGATACGCCGCGAATCCGATGATCGCCGCCGCAACCAACCAACTGAACGTTCGCCCCACGACCAGGGCCGCCCCAATCAGGGAAACGTAGAGCGCCGCTCGCAGGTATTTCCCGCTGACCTTCCGTGGGAAGAACAGCAGGTGCGCCGCCGGAGGAATGATCGTCAGGGCCACGACAATCGAGGCAAACAGAGCGAAGGTCTTGGTGAATGCCAGCGGCCTGAATAATCGGCCTTCGGGCCCCGTCATGAAGAAGACGGGGATGAAACTGATGATCGTCGAGGCAACGGCGGACAGAACCGCACTGCCCACCTCGCTGGCCGCACGGTGGATCACCTGCGCGGCAGGCATGCCCGGCGGATCTTCCTCGATGTGTTTCAGGATGTTCTCCGAGATCACGATCCCCATGTCGACGACGGTGCCGATGGCAATCGCAATGCCGGCCAACGACACGACGTTGGCATCGACGGAAAACACTTTCATGGCGATGAAGCAGCCCAGCACGGCCAACGGCATCACCGCGCTGATCATGATGCTGCTGCGGAGATGCATCACCATGATGATGATCACGATCGCGGTAGTCAGAATCTCCTGATAGAGCGCGTCGTTGAGCGTGCCCAGCGTCTCGTAGATCAAGCCGGTGCGGTCGTAGAACGGCACGATCGTGACTTTCGACACGGTCCCGTCGGCCAGGGTTTTTTCGGGCAGGGCCGGCGCAAGTTCGTCGATCTTCTCTTTGACACCCTTGATGACCGCCAGCGGGTTTGCACCATAGCGTGCGACGACCACTCCCCCCACGGCCTCGGCCCCCTGCTTGTCAAGAGCCCCCCGCCGGGGCTCGGGCCCCAGGGCCACTCGCGCGACGTGCCGGACGAGGATCGGGACATTGTCGTTCGTCTTGACGACGCTGTTCTCGATGTCTTCGACACTCTTGACGGAGCCCAGCCCGCGAATCAGGTACTCCACGCGGTTCAGTTCGATCGTTTGGGCCCCTACGTCGAGATTCGACCGCCTCACCGCCTCGAACACCTCGTCGATGCCGACCTGATACGCCCGCATGGCGTCGGGATCGACGTCAACCTGATACTCTCGCACAAAGCCGCCCACGGAGGCCACCTCGCTCACCCCCGAGGCGGATCGCAGCACGAGCTTGACCTGCCAATCCTGAATGCTCCGCAGTTCTTCGAGGTCCCAGCCCCCAGCGACATTGCCGCTCGGATCGCGGCCCTCCAGCGTGTACCAGAAGATCTGGCCCAGCGCGGTGGCGTCGGGCCCGAGGGCGGGTTGGACGCCTTCCGGGAGCGTTCCGGCGGGCAGACTGCTGAGCTTCTCGAGCACTCGGCTGCGGGTCCAGTAGAAGTCCTTGCCCTGCACCAGTTTCTCGTAGGACGAGAACTCTTCGAAGATGATGTAGATCGACGAGAACCCGAACATCGACGTGCTGCGGATGGTCTTGATGTCGGGAATGCCCAGCAGGGCCGTCGTCAGCGGATACGTAATCTGGTCCTCGACGTCGCCCGGGGAGCGGCCGGGCCACTCCGCAAAGACGATCTGCTGGTTCTCGCCAATGTCCGGAATGGCGTCTACCGCGACGGGACTGCGGGCAAATCCCTCGTAATCCCAGTCAAACGGAGCTACGTAGATTCCCCAGACAACCAGCCCAAGGGTAACCAGCCCCACAATGAGCTTGTTGTAGATGCAGAAGCCGAGAATCCTCCCCACCAGTGACTTCTGCTCGGGAATCAGTTCATAGCCGCTCTCGTTCTCGTTTTCCGGGGGCATATGGGTTCACGTCAATCCTGAAACTGAGGCAACTTCGCGATGTACTTCTCCGGATCGGCCTGGAACGTCTCCGGACAACCCTTGCAACAGAAATAGACCCTTTTGCCCTTGTACTCGACAAAGATGGCCTTGTTGATCGGGTTGCCTTCCATGACGGGACAGGTCTTCTGCTCGGCTGTAGCCACAACCTGATCGGCCGCTTCTGTGGAGGTCTCCTTGGCCATCGTGGAAGCCTGGTCGCTCTGTGACGCTGTAGCAGCCTGGGTCGATCCGGCCTGCGAGGCCACAGGCTCCTGTTTCTTGCAGCCCTGGGCCACAAACAATGCAATGACAGCCACACCAGCTACAGCCAAGGTCGCCTGATACGATCTTCTTTCGATCTTCATGGTATTCTCCTTCTCAATAATTCGCCTCACCGTTCAAAGCCCATCCGATGGAGTTGGCATTTCCATCTCGTATCGATGTCCGGCAGGCATGCTCCCCCCTTCCGGGCTCATCATGCTGGGCTTGGCCTGGATCTGGAGAGCGGAGTCGATCTTGAAACTGCCGTTGGTCACTACCTGTTCACCTTCGGTCAGCCCCTCCTTGACGATGTAGTAGTCGCCCGCTCGAGGCCCGAGGACGATCTGCCGCCCTTCGAACGTCGGATTCTCGGTGTCCGGCTTCTTCACGTACACAATCGCACGTTGGCCCGTGATCAAGGGAGCGGACGCCGGAACGACCAGCGGAAGCACGCCGGTGGACTGTGTCGTCACGTAACCAAGCGATTCGGTGGTCACGAGGTCCATCCCGCAGACGTCACACGTCCCGGCCTCGTCCTGGACGACCGATGGATGCATCGGACAGGTCCACTTACCCGCCAGATTCGGGTCCATCACCTTGCCCTCCTGGGCCAGGCGGGATTCGACCACCGCCCGAACGAACATCTCGGGCTTGAGCCGCCCATCGGGATTCCGCACGTTGACACGGACTTTCACCGTTCTGGTTTTCGGGTCCAGCGTCGGCGCGATGAAGCTGATCCAGCCATCGAAGACCTCGCCGGGATAGGCCTCGGCGGTGAACGTGACCTCCTGTCCATAGCGGATCCAGGGCAGGTCGGATTCGTAGGCGTCGAGCTTGACCCAGACCTGCGATAGGTCGGCGACGGTGTAGACATGTGTCCCCGTCGCAACGTACATTCCCTCGGTGGCCATCTTCTGGATGACCACGCCGCCGATGGGCGAGTAGATGGTCACGTGCGTCACAGGTTCGCCCGACGTCTCGATGCTCTCGATCTGCTCTGGCTGAAGACCCAACAGACGCAACTTCTCGCGAGCGGCAGCGAACGTGGCCTGAGCAGAGTCCTTGAGATACTCCGATGCCTCGGTCGCGTCTCTGGAGACCGCCTTGGCCGCCTGCAACAACTCGGCCTGCGCGCCGAACAACTCGGGGCTGTAGAGATCGACGAGATGATCGCCAGCCCTGACGCTGGTGCCGGTGAAATCGACGTAGAGCCGGTCGATGCGGCCGGGCGACCAAGCCGTGATCGACTTGACGCGCGTCTCGTCGTAATCGACCTTCCCCACCATGCGAACTCTGTTCGTCACGGCCCTCCGTTCGACGGCAGAGGTTTGGATGTCCATCAGACGGGCAGCCACCTCCGAGACGACCAGCTCGCGCGGCGCCGCGTGGGCGGCCATGTCCGCGGGCATAGGGATCAAATCCATCTCGCAGATCGGGCACAGGCCCGGCTTATTGCGGATGATCTGCGGATGCATTGAGCAGTACCACCTTTGTGGGGCAGACTCGGAATGCGCCCCCGGCATGGCTGCTTCGCTCTGCGAGGCCGGTGAGGCCACATACCCAAGAAGGAAACCGACCGCAATCAGGGTCAGCACACCGACCGCCCACGCCCCCGACCGGATTGTCCGCCGGATTGACACCATTCGCCCTGCCTTTCAAAATCCACGTTAATCTATACCGCTATAGTGGGATTTGTGTTCACGGTTTTTCTGCTTCTGGTCGCCCAGAGTCCGTGCGTTGGTGTTCAGTCAGACAGCTCCGCTCCGACCAGCATTTCCAGCTCGGCCAACCGCTGGTGCTGATTTGCCCGGGCCCGCTCGCATTCGAGTCGGAATCGCAGCAGTGTCCGCTCGGCGTCGATCAGGCTGAGAAAATCGACCGTGCCGGCCGCGTACGCGGTTTCGGAGGCCCCCACCAACTCTTGCGCCTTGGGAACCAGGACGTGCTCGCAGAGACGCAGCTTCCGGCCGCTATCCTCGAGTTCGTAGAGAACGCTCTGGGCTCGGGCCAGAAGCTCATTCTCGATATCCTGCTTGTGATGCAGCGCCCGACGCGATTGGGCCCTTGCCTGCAGCTCGGCCGCACCGTAGCTCTTGCGCCAGATCGGCAGATTCAGGCTGAACATCAGGATCACGGGGTCCTTGCCGCTGTCGCGCACGCCCGACATCATCGCGTCATCCGTGACGATCCAATCGACGCCCACGCCGAGATCGGGATAGAACCTCTTTTTCGCCAGCTCGATCCGGTTTCGGGCGACCTCCACATCGAAATCCATCGCCTGCAATTGGGGATTCTGCTTTCTCAGCGCTGCCAGCACCGTGGGCTGGTCCACCTGAACCATCTCATGCGGCTCGGGCTTCGGCCAGGGCAGCGGCTCGGAGGTGGGCCGATTCAACGCCGCGTTGAGTCGAGCGACAACCGGCTCGCGCAATTCCTGCAAAGCGACGAGCTTGTCCTCCAACGTCGCCAACTCGACCTGGGCACGAATGACGTCGGGATGGCCGGCGGTGGCCGCCGTGTACCGGGCGCGGGCCACCTCCTCGAAGTGCCGCACCAGATCGAGGTTCTCTCGGGCGATCTCAACGGCGCTTTGGAGATAGACGTACTCGTGGAATACGTCCTTGACGTCGTAGAACAGTTGCAGCCTCCTGGCCTCGTAGCGTATGTGAGCAGCTTGGGCGGCCGCAGAGGCCGCATCCGTGCGGGCTTCGATCGTGCCAAACCAGGGGAAGACCTGCATGATGCCGAGACGATGTTTCTGCGGGCCGATGCGAGTCTCAACCTCATCGATGAAGTAGCCGTACGTGAAGCGAGGGTCCGGCAGCGCCTTGGCCTGGGGCACCGCCTCCAGAGCCGCCTTCCATTCTTCGAACGCCGCCATCAGGCCCGCGTTGTTCCGCGCCGCCTCTCGCAGGTATTCCTGCAATGTCTGCGGCGTGTT
The DNA here is from genome assembly GCA_964579055.1 of uncultured Pirellulales bacterium. Taxonomy (GTDB): domain Bacteria; phylum Planctomycetota; class Phycisphaerae; order Sedimentisphaerales; family Anaerobacaceae; genus Anaerobaca. The sequence goes on along the minus strand of CAZOFX010000054.1, from coordinate 26,576 downwards.
GACGTCGCGGACTTCGGCCGCCCCGATCGAAGAGGCCAGCGCAACGATAAGCACAGCCGCAACTACTGCTGTGGGCTTCACTTTCACAGGATCGTCACTTTCAACAACGAGAATTGCCCGCGACGACGGCGATCAGAAGTAGTCCGGCTCGTTGCCGGCCTTCCACTTGATGTTGCAGCCCATGCTGGGCTTCTGCCTCTCGGGAACGGGTCCGCCTTCAAGAATCGCATCGAGCGCCACGCAGAGGTCGGCGCCGGTAATCGGCACGCCGTTGCCCGGCCGACTGTCGTCCATCTGGCCGCGGTAGAGCAGCTCGCGCTTCTCGTCGAAGACGAAGAAATCCGGCGTGCAGGCGGCGCGATAGGCCTTGGCAACCGCCTGCGTCTCGTCGTACAAATAGGGGAAGGTGAAACCCCGCTGCCTGGCGAATTTCGCCATCATCTCGGGCCGGTCGTCGGGGTAGGTGGCCACGTCGTTCGAGTTGATCGCGACAAAGGCGACCCCTCGATCCTGATAGTCCCTCACGAGACCGACGAAATCATCGATCACGTGCTTGACGAAGGGGCAATGGTTGCAGAGGAACACCACCACCAGCGCCCTGGCATCCTGGAAATCGGACAACGACACCATCTTGCCCTCGGTGTCGGGCAAATGAAAATCGGGGGCCTTCGTGCTCAACGGCAGCATCGTGGAAGCGGTCGCGGACATATGGAGCCTCCTTTACAGGAATCAACAAGTCCATTGTCCGTATCTATATGCCGCCGCCGCAGGATTGTTCGGTCTTTCTCGCCGGTCTCTACGGGGCAATCCGCAGGGCGATCTTGCCGAATTGCCGGCCCGCTTCCATCTTCGCCATGGCCTGGCGCACTTCGTCCAGCGTGAAAACCTCATCGATAACGGGCCGGAGCCGGTTGACGGTCACGGCCCGCAGCATCTGCCGGAAATCCTCGTCCGAGCCCATCGTCGATCCGAGAATCGTCAACTGGTTCCAGTAGAGGGACTGGAGATTTGTCTCAGCCTTCGCGCCCGTGGTGATGCCGCAGGTGACGATCCGCCCGCCCTGCCGGACACACGCGAAATCCAACGGCCACGTGGCGGCGCCGACGCTGTCAACTGCGACGTCGACGCCGCGCCCGCCCGTAATCTCCCGCACGCATTTGACGACATCGCGGTTGCGGTAGTGGATCGTGTGATCGGCCCCAAGCTCGCGGGCGCGGGCGAGTTTCTCGTCGGAGGACGATGTGACAATCACCTCCGCGCCGATCAGCTTGGCAAACTGCATCGCGCAGAGGGCCGCGCCGCCCCCGATGCCGTGGACCAGGACGCTCTCGCCCGGCTTGACTTGGGCTCGGGTCATCAGCATGCGCCAGGCCGTGACGGAGGCCAGCGACAGCGCGCCCGCCTCCTCGGCAGACAGATGCGCCGGCTTGGGCCACAGATTGCGGGCGGGGACCACCACGCGCTCGGCAAACGTGCCGGGCCGGCTAAGTCCCATGATTCCGAACGATAGACATTCGCTCTGCTGGCCTCGGGCGCAGAATTCGCAGCGCCCGCAGCTCAGGGCAGGGTTCACGATGACTTCGTCGCCGACCTTGACGCCCTCGACGCCACTGCCAAGCTCCTCGACGAGGCCCACCGCATCGGACCCGAGGACGCGCGGCGTATCGCCCAGCGATGTCCCAGGCCGGCCCTTGCGGACCCAGATGTCCAGGTGGTTCAGGCCGGCACAAGTGACTTTCAGCACGACCTCCCCCGGACCCGGCGCGGACTCGGGCACATCCTCCACGCGGACAACGTCCAACTCACCATTCTCGTGAATGACCGCCGCCTTCATGGAAGAGTCCCCCGAAAAGAAACGCCTACTTCGCCTTCACATCGTAACAGAACAGGACGTCCGCATGCCGCAGATAGAGCCTGCCGTCGGAGATCACCGGATATGGCCAGGCCGTCCCCGTCGCGGTCGGCCGCTGCGGGAGCTTGAACGAGCCTTTGAGGTTGTACCTCTCGGGCGTAGCCTCGATCAGAACTGCCGTGCCGTCCTCATACAGGAAGTACAAGCAGCCGTCCGCGTACAGAACGCATCCCGACCCCCTGCCGAGCTGGTCGGCGTGCCACATAACCTTGCCCGTCTTCATCTCCAGGCAGGTAGGCTCGCCCCTGTTGTGGTTGTGGCCGCCATAGATGTAGTCGCCAACCTTCACAAAGCCGCCGTGGTGATTCTGAAACGTGTCCTTGTCGAGCCAATAGACTTCCTCGGCCTTGACGCCGCTGCCGTCGGGCACCAGCTTCAGCAGCGCTGAACCGGTCTGGTAGGCGGTCGAGGTAAAGACATAGTCTCCGTCGATCACGGGCGTTGGGATATTGGCGACGCGGTTGGCGACGCGGTTGTAGCCCCACAGGAATTTGCCCGAGTCCGCAGCTACCCCGATCAGGCCCTCGTTGGTCAGTTGCACGTATTGCTTCACGCCGGCGCCGTGGCTGATCATGACCGAGGAATAGCCCGCTTCGTCGCGGCCGTTGGGTCCGATGTCGGACATCGAGGTCTTCCAGATCACCTCGCCCGTCGCTTTGTCGAGAGCCGCGATCGCCGCGTTATGACCACCCGGCGTACACAGCAACCTGTCGCCGTCAATCAGAGGCGACTCGCTGAACTTCCAGCTCGGGTTGCTCGCTCCGCCCAAATCCTTGAGCAGGTTCTTCGACCAAACCCGTCTGCCGTCGTCGAGGCGCAGGCAGACCACATCGCCTTCGGTGCCGATGGCGTAAACGAAACCGCCGTCCAGCGTCGGCGTGCAACGAGGCCCGTCCTGGTGCGCCGGGCCGATCCTCGTCGCCCAGAGTTGACTCCGCGTGGCCAGATCATAGGCGTAGACGTATTGGGCCTTCTCACTACCGACTTGGCGGTCTCCCATCGAGTACAACTTGCCGTCGAGAATGGCAACCGTCGAGTACCCGGCCCCCATTCCGGCCAGTTCCCACAGCAGCGTGGGGCCGCCCTCAGGCCACTGCTGGAGCAGTCCGGTCTCGCGACACACGCCATCGCGATTCGGCCCGCGCCATTGGGGCCAATCATCCGCCCAGCCGACCGTGCCAGACACCAATACAAGGACACAAATTCCAACGAAGAAACACCGCCTTTTCGTCATCGACATGTCGAACCCCCAAAAGGACATCCACCTTCGCTTTCGCTCGGCATCACCTACCGCCGCCCACGTTCACGCAGACCAGATCACCGGCAGCGTTGCGAGCGTAGATACGCCCGTTGGCCAGCACCGGGACAGTCCAGCACTTGCCTTCGAGAATCTCGGCCGAGGCCAGCTCCTTGTACCCATCAGGCATCGCTTCCGCGATCACCAGCTTGCCTCTCTCGCCCAGGACGATCAGCTTGCCGTCCGCAAGCATGAGCGAGCCGGTGCCCAAGCCGCCCTGGGCCCACTTGATCTGGCCGGTTTCCGGATCGAGACAGGTGAGCTTGCCGCCGCTGCCGCCGACCTGCCCGTCGAAGCCGTACACGTACCCCTTCCACAGAACCGAGCAGTTGCACTGGTTCCGCATGTTCTTGTTGCTGTAGATTTCCGTGACCTTGCCGTCGCCGAGCTTCAGCAGGGCGCAGCCCCTGTTGTACCCCGACGAAATGAAGATACGGTCGCCGGCAATGATCGGATCGGCCGAATTGATGTCGTAGCTCGTCTTCCATTCAAACTTCCACAGGATCTTGCCGGTGGCGGCCTCGAGGCCGAACAGGTGCTGGCAACCGAACAGCGCGACACACTTTTTGCCCGCATGGGTATAGGGCACCGGCGTCGCATAGCCGCCGGCGTCCTTGCCGTTGTGCCAGACCACGCGGCCGTCGGCCTTGTTCAGCGCCACGCCCGCGGTGCCCGCGTTCAGAATCACCAGATCGTCCACGATCAGGGGCGAGCTGGAGAAATACCACGTCAACTCCTTGACGCCGGGGTCTTCGTGCAGCTTCTTGTGCCAGACGACCTGCCCGGTCTCGGCGCGAAGGCGCAGGACGTCGCCGTTCTTGCTGAAGACGTAGACGGAATCGCCCTCCACGGTCGGCGTGGCCGATGGGCCGCCCTCATGGTTCTTGTCGAGCCGGGGACACGGATACGACTGCTTCCACTTCTCGCGGCCGGTAGCGGCATCGAGACAGTAGAGCACATCCCGGCCGTCGACGTTGCCCATGGCCCAGACGCATCCGTCGCGGACCGCCATCGACGCGAATCCCCACCCGAGAGACGTCTTCCATTCCACCGCCGAACCTTCCGGCAGAACCGCCCGCCAGCCGGCCTCATTCGAAATTCCGTCATAGTTGGGACCGCGATAGTTGGGCCAGTCTGCGGCAAGAACCAGGCCGGAAACAACCAGCGAGATGGCAACAGCCCCACAGAGGCTACTCCACGACAGATTTTGGTGGGCACGGCGCGCCTGCGACCTCATAATGACTCTCCTTAACAAATGACACATTGAACGAAGACACTGGTATTATACGACCGCGAAACGTGAAGTTCGCGTGACCTACATTGTATGCACGTCCGCCCCGCAACCGGGCCTCGCACCATCGGCCCGTCACCCGGAGCAAAGACGCGTACACCAGAAGGAGACCACCGATGAAGACAACCACTCGTCGAAACTTCGTGAAAGACTCCATCGCCACCGGCGTCGCCGTAGCCGGCGGCACCTCCATACTCAGCGGAGCCGAAGCGCCGTCGCGTGGCGGCGTCCTCAAGATCGTCGGCATCTCGTGCAGCCCCCGCCAGGGTCAGACGACCGCTACCTCGCTGAAAGTCTGCCTCGAGGCCGCCAGGAAGGTCAGCCCGAGAATCGAAACCGAGCTGATCGAGCTGGCGGGACTGAAGATCAACGGCAGCCTGGCCGCCGGCATCCCGCTGGAGCCCGGCGAGAAGGACGATTTCCCCTCGCTGATCCCCAGGCTCACCGACCCGAGCGTCCGCGGCATCATCATCGGCACGCCGGTCTACTTCGGCAACATGAGCGCGCTGTGCAAGGCCTTCCTTGATCGCTGCATCGCGTTCTACCAGAACGACCTGGCGTTGAGCAACAAGGTCGGCGGCGTCCTGGCCGTCGGTGGTACCCGCAACGGCGGGCAGGAGGCAACCGTCCAGTCGGTCCAGGTCTCGCTGTTCTGCCAGGAGATGATCGTGGTGGGTAACGGCCGGCCACACTCCCGCTTCGGCGCCACCCTCTGGAGCGGCATCGAGGGAGGCGTCACGAAGGACGAGTTCGGCATGACGACCGCCCGGAACCTCGGTCGTCGCGTGGCCGAGACGGTCCTGCGGATGCAGTCCTGACACAGCAAGCATATAGATAGTACCCTCCAGAGAGTAACCGATGGAGCGCCTCGCCCGCGATCAGGCGGACGAAGGTTCTTTGCCGTCCTTGAAGGCCAGTGCACCGGTAGGACAGGCGGCCACACACCGCTCGGCCGCCACGCGCAATCCGTCGGCGAGCGCGCCGTCGAACGGGACCGCCACGCGGACGTCGAACCCGCGACCGACGAACGTCAGGCCCAACGTCTCGCCGGCCTCGGAAGCGATCTGGATGCAGATGCCGCAGTCGATGCACTTGCCCGGCTCGTAGATCACGTCGGGGTGCTGCGTCCGCTGGACGAACAGCCGCCGGTCCGCCTTGTACCGGTTCTGCCGGGCGCCGTAGGCCTGGGCATACTGCCTCAAGAGGCACGCATCGGGCTTGCGGCAATCACAGCGAAGGCACCGGAGCGATTCGGCGCGGGCCTCGTCCACGCTGAACGTGCTGGCGATGCCGAATGGCCTGGTTCGCGGCTCCGAACTGGCCGACTGCAAGAAGATGGGCATCTCCGATTCCGCGAGTTTGCCCATGCGGCTGTTGAACCGTTTCTCGGGGCCGACCACCTCCTGCCCGGTGAGGTATTGGGCAATCGAGCGCGCCGCCTCCTTCCCGTCGGCGACCGCACGCACGGTCATTCTCCGCCGGCGAACCGCATCGCCCCCGGCAAACACGCCCGGCAGGTCGGTCGCGTACGTGGCGCCGTCCACCTTGATCTTGTCGGCCGCAGCGAACCGGAGCGTTTCAGCGTCGCCTTCCTTCAATTCGCCAATGGCAACAAACACGGCGTCGAATTGCTTGCGCACCTCCTCCATCGAGATGGCCTGGCCCACACGGATGCCGAGCCGGAATCGCACGCCGAGCCTCTCGATCCGCGCGATCTCCGCTTTCAGAATGTCGTGAGGTAGCTCGCTCTCGGACACGCCGTAGCGCAGCATACCGCCCGGCTCATCGTGCTCGTCGACCACCACACATTCGAAACCCTCCTGCTGGAGATAGTACGCCGCCGCCAGACCGGCGGGCCCGGCGCCGATGATCGCCACGCGCTTGCCCTTGGGCGCAACGCACTTCGGCGCGTAGGGTTCGTCGCTGCTGAGGTCCACGTCGGCCACGTGACGCTTGAGCAGGCAGATCGAGACCGGCTGGTCGTGTTGCGCCCGTCGGCAGACGTTTTCGCAAGGCGCCGGGCAGATGCGTCCCAGCACCGCCGGCAGCGCGATGTCCTGCTTCACCGTCGCGATGGCGTCGGACAGTCGACCGGCGGCGATCTGGCGAATCATCTGTGGGATGTCCATATGGGCCGGACAGCCCATCACGCAGGGCCCGACGCAGTCACCCGCGTGATCGCTGAGCAGCAGCTCCAGCGCCGATCTCCTGGCATCCAACACCTCCTCGGAGGCATTCTCCACCTGCATTCCGTCGCGCACCGGCGTGCCGCAGGCGGGCACCAGCCCGTTGCCGCCGGCCACCTTCACCACGCAGACCATGCAACTGGTCGTCGCCTCGTGGTTGCGCAGGTGACACATCGTGGGAATCTCGATCCCGAGCTTCTCGGCGGCATCGAGAATCGTCGCGCCGGCGTCCACCTCCACCTCACGACCGTCTATCGTAATCCTGGGCATGGTTATTCGACTCGGACCGCGTCGGCCGGGCAGACGCTCTTGCAGGTCCCGCACCGGACGCATTTGTTGGGATCGATTTCGTGTTTCTCGTAGGGTTTCATCTCGATCGCGCCCGTCGGACAGTGCTGGGCGCAGATCGTGCAACCGATGCAATCGTCCGTGATCGAGTACGCGATGAGAGCTTTGCACTTTCCGGCCGGGCAACACTTCTGGATGTGGGCCTCGTACTCCTCGCGGAAGTACCGCAGGGTCGACAGCACCGGGTTGGGGGCCGTCTTGCCGAGACCGCAGAGACTGCCCTTCTTGATCATCTCCGCCAGGTGCTGAAGCTCGTCCAAATCGTCGGCCTTGCCCTGCCCGGCGCAGAGCCGGTCGAGAATGTCGAGCATCCGCCGCGTGCCGATCCGGCAGAAGGTGCACTTGCCGCACGACTGGTTCTGGGTGAATTGAAGGAAGTACCGCGCGATATCGACCATGCAGTCGGTCTCGTCCAGCACGACCAGACCGCCCGAGCCCATCATCGCCCCGGCGGCGGTCAGCGATTCGTAGTCGACCGAGAGATTGTCCGAGCCGACGGGAATGCATCCGCCGGAAGGTCCGCCTACCTGCACCGCTTTGAACTTGAGCCCGCCGGCAACCCCGCCTCCGATCTCGTCGACGATCTGGCGGATCGAGATGCCCATCGGCACTTCGATCAGGCCGCCGCGTGCGACCTTGCCCGCCAATGCGAAGACCTTCGTGCCCTTGCTCTTGTCTGTGCCGATGGCGGCATAGGCATCGGCGCCGTTGCGCAGGATCCAGGACACCGCCGCATAGGTTTCGACGTTGTTGATCAGCGTGGGCCGCGACCACAGCCCCTTCACCGCCGGGTATGGCGGTCGCAGCTTGGGCATGCCGCGACGGCCCTCGATGCTCGCCATCAGAGCGGTCTCTTCGCCGCACACGAACGCGCCGGCGCCTGCGACGATCTTCAGGCGCAGCGAGAAGCCGCTGCCCATAATGTTGTCGCCGAGGAAACCACGCTCGGCGCACTTTTCGATCGCCTCGCTGACCCGCCTGATCGCCAGCGGGTATTCCGCGCGGATGTAGAGATACCCTTCCTTCGCGCCGACGCATCGCGCCGCAATGGCCATCCCTTCGAGAATCCGGTACGGATACGACTCCATCAGCATCCGGTCCATGAACGCGCCGGGGTCGCCTTCATCGCCGTTGCAGACGACGTACTTGACCCCCGCCTCCTGGGCCCGCACGGCCGACCACTTCAGGTGCGTCGGGAAGCCGGCGCCGCCTCGGCCTCGCAGGCCGCTCTTCTCGATCTGGGCGATCACATCCTCCGGCTCGAACTCGCGAAGGCTCTTCTCCAACGCCTTGAATCCGTCGTGGGCCATGTATTCGTCGAGATCCGTCGGGTCGATGTGCCCACAGTGCTCAGTGGCGATGTGAATCTGATGGCCCAGGAAGTCCGACACCGCCCGGTCGCGGACGTGAATCGAGTAGCGCGTCACCGGCTCGGAGTTCTCGTCGGTCAGCAGACGGTCGAGCACCCCGGAGACTTTCGTCCGCATCTTCCGGACCGGCCCGCGCGCGCCGAAGTGCCTCAGGACGATGGCCTTGGCATCCTCGGGCTGAACTCTCGCGTAGAGAGACGATTCGCCGTTCGGCAGGACCACCTCCAATAGAGGCGTCTGATGGCACATGCCCACGCAGCCGACGCGCTTGACGGGCACCTTGACGCCCGTCTCGGCCAGGGCCTTGTCGAGCGCCTCGTTGAGCCGCCCGCTGCCGCGCGCAACGCAACAGGAACCGAGCCCGACGCGCAGCTCGCCGACGGCGCCGGCCTTCCACTTGCGCCGACGCTTCCTGGGGTGAGCAGCCTTGGCGTCGGCGTGCTTGAGAAAGTCACTCAGCACCTTGGGGACCGTCTCGCGCGTCAGATGGCCATAGGTCACGTCGTCGATCTGCACCGCCGGAGCCAGCGTGCAGCAGCCCAGGCACGCGATCTTCTCGACCGTGAACAGCTTCTGCACATCGGTGTCTTCGCCCTCGGGAATACTGAGATAGCGAAGAAACTCGTCGTACACCTGGTCGGCGCCCTTGACGTGACAGGCGGTGCCCACACACACGTGAATAATGTGCTTGCCCGCCGGACGGTGGCGGAACTGATCGTAGAAGGTCGAGACGCCGGTGATCGTCGCCGGCGTGATCTCGGTCAGTTCGCAGACCCGCCGCAGCGCCTCCGCCGGGAGATAGCCGTAGTGCGTCTGAAGGACCTGGAGAATCTCCAGCACCTTCTCGGCGCCCGTGCCAACACGCTCAACGGTTTGATCGACAAATTTCAGATCCAGTTCTTCCATAGTAGCTCGATCAGTCTGCATCTCCGACGGAGGTAGGCCCGCCGATGCACCACAGATTCTCCAAGGAGCGGATATAGATGCGTCCATCCACAAAAGCCGGCGACGCGTGGCACTTCTCCCCCAGTTCGCATTTCGCCAGCTCCTTGTATTCAGGTCCCACCTGGCCGATGTACATGACCCCGTCAGCGCTCAGAAGACAGATCTTGTCGCCCACGATGCTTGGCGACGCCATGAAGTCGGTCCGCAAGTCGTGGTCGAAGACCTTCTTGCCGTCGGCGGTGCTGCAACACATCAACAGCCCTGATCCTTCCAGCAGGTACACATACTGGTCGTTGCCGACCGGGCTGCAAATGTCCGGACCGCCTTCGTCCATGGTCCAGGCGACATGGGTCTTGCTGACGTCACCCTGCCCTGTGGGTTTGACAGCGACCAGGTGACTGTACGGCTCGATCGCCAGCACCAGTCCGCCCGCGTAGATCGGCGAGGGCGCCACATCGCCGCCGGCGCACTCGGCCCGCCAGATCTCGGCGCCGTCGGCCGGGTTGTTGGCCAGCAGCCAGGGATCGGTCAGGGTAATCAGTTGCGGCTTGCCCTCGACCTCCACCAGGATCGGCGAGGTCCAGGAATTCGGGACCTCCCGTTTGGCTTCCCACGCGATCCGGCCCGAAGCGCCGTCCAGCGCATAGAGGCGGGACTTGTCCTCGCTGCCGTCGCCCTGATCGTACTGGACGATTACGCGATCCTGATACGTCTCCAGCGAGGACGCATAGCCGTAGGCGCTCTCAGGCACACCCAGGCTCTTGTACCAGAGCCGGCGGCCGCCGAAGTCGAAGGCGGCGATGTCACCGGTCACGAAGATCGCATAAACCCGCTTGCCGTCGGTGGCCATGGTCGAAGCAGAGCGGCCGGTGTCCTCCATGGGATTGAGCTCCGCAGCGGCAACCGCCGGAGAGATCGGGACATCGCCCGTCCAGAGCAGCCGGCCCGAAGCGGCATCGTAGCAGTAGACCTCCTGCTTGGTCTCCGTGGCGCCGCTGAGAAAGACGCGGTCGTTCCACACGACCGGCGAGTTGTTCCCGGCCAGCGGCACCGGAGCCTTCCACGCGATGCCCTTGCCGGTCTTGCCGTCCCACTCGGTGGGGATGTTGGTGAAGGGACTCACGCCGCCCCCGCCGGGACCGCGGAAGCGGTGCCACTGCATGCGCTTCTCCTCCATCGACGCATAGGAAGGCCCCGTCTCGTTGGGCTCCGCGATCGCAACAGGAGAAGGCCCCGTCCCTTTGGCTACGACGAAAGCCAAGGGCGCGTCGTTCATCACGAGCAGCGCAACGGTGCCCCCCAGGATGACCAGGCCGGCGGTAACCGTCCAGCGGGCGCCGCGGGCCTCGCGTATCTGTTCGGCGCCGACGTCCGGAGCATGCTCGGGTCTCGGGAGCCGCTTGTTCAGAACGCGCGCCAGCTTGCCGGCGACGAAGAACACGACGATACTGGCCAGAAGGACGTGGCCGGTCTTGTGTGCGAAATCCAGCCGCCAGATTCGGTTGCGCCGAATCCGAAGGTCCAACTGACGAACCTCCGACAGCTTTTCCTCAGTCGCCTCGCCTCCGCGAAGCGCCGCCTTCATCGCGGTCAGGCGGTTCTCGCGCCGCAGCCCGATCACGCTGGTGCCGATGAAGTTGGCGACGAGCAGCGCGAGAAAGACCACCGAGAACACGCCGGCGACCTTAGCCGTCGTGCGAGCGGTCCGGCATCCAAGGGCCGGCTCATTGGCAGGAATCTGGGGCGACGTGTCCGTCATCAGGGCCTCACCAACCTCTCTGTGCGGTTCTTCCATCGCTCATGCTCTTTTGGGCAGTATTCGTAGCATCGGCCGCAGGCCAGGCAACTGGCGCGGTCCGCCTCGTAGTCGGCGCGTCGGCGCTTGACCGAAAGCGACAGCAGCTTGCCTCCGATCACCAGCCCCACGAAAGCGCCGAACAGGACGCCTCCAATGCCGAATCGGTCGCGAAGCAATGTTGCCTCGCTGTACAGCTCTGCGCTCGGCCTTCCCGTCGCACGGAACGCATCGCTGGCGTCCGTGGTGCCTTCAACCTGCGCATTTTCCTCCAGGTAGATGCGCTGAGCCAGACGGACCTGCGGATGGATTTGCGCCAGCCACCCGCGCAGCTCGTATCCGGCCCAACCGCCGGCGCCGATCAAGACGGGCAGCAGCGCGAGGAAGAAGGCCAATCGCGCTTTGGCAATCTTGTATTCTTTCGCCGGCCACTGCTCGGTCGGTTTGCGAATCGCGCCGAAGGGACAGGCATCTTCACACAGCCGGCATTGGATGCAGTCGGTCGGCGTGATCGTGACACGCCATTTGGACAGCCGCGAGAGCTGCCGCAAAATCACGCCGTACGGACAGAGGAAGCGGCAGTACGGCCGGCCCACGAACATCCCGATCAGCAGCAGGCAACCGCCGAAGACGAGGATGTTCCAGTTGCCCCCAAACCGGAAGAAGCCGACGAACGGATCGTAGCGGCAGACAATGAACATCGCACCCATGGCGGCAAAGAGCACCGCAGCGCCGAGATAGAGGTATGCAATCAGGCGAAGACCACTCTCCAGCCACCCCGGGACGCGCACCGGATGGATCAGCACGGCGTCCTGAATCGCTCCAAGCGGACAGACTGCGCCGCAGAAGACCCGTCCGAAGAACAGCGTGAACACCAGGGGCAGCGAGAAAAAGACCAGCACCGCGATGGGAATCGCATAGGTCGAGTCGAACGCCGTGAGGGTCACGTTCTGAACGGCGCCGACGGAACAGACGCACCCGTCGCGGAAGAACCCGAAATACACCAGGCTGAAGAGCGTCAGCGCGAAGATCCATTTGCGACTGCGCTCTCGCAGGATCAGGTACGTCGCCAGGAACAGGGCGACGACCAGAACGCCGGCATCGATATACTCCCAGAAGCCCTGCGGCGGGTTCGGCACCGTCGTCGTGGGCCGGACATAGTCCGTCTCGAACTGGGGCGGAGGGAACCGCTCCAACCCGAAAGCCGTCGCGCCCATCGCGAGCAGAATCACCAACAGGATGAGGATATGGCTCGGACGTGTCATCAGGCGTGATCCACACTCTTGAGCAGATAGGGATGGTCGGCCGGGACGCGCCGAAACGCCTGCGACGGGCAGGCGGCCGCGATCGCACACTGGTTGCAGTTCACGCAGAGGTCGTGACGCACCTGCAAGAACAGCGAACCGTTGCCGAACGCGTTGCATCCCTTGACACACTTGCCGCACCCGTTGCACAACGGTTCGTCGATCGTGTACTCGTAGTATGGGTCTTCGACGTATTTGCGCCGGATGGCGCCGGTGGGACACATCTGATTCTCGGCGCCTTCGTTGATCTGGTACGGCTCCGGATCGAAAAAGCCGAAGCAGATCTTGCAGTAGCCGCAGATGGCGTGCACGTGCGTGCACTTGACCGCCGATTCTTCGAGCACGCAGTAGGTTGCGCAATTCCCACAGGCAATGCACTTGTACGGATCGATCTGCCAGACCCAATCAGTCTTCTGGCTCTTGTGGGCGGCGTAGCCCGCCACACCGCCGATTCCGGCCAAGCAGGCGCCCCACAGGCCGTCTCGCAGGAAGCGACGGCGCGTGACATCGTCATTTCGCTGGACCATCCTCACCTCGCTCGAAGGATCGTTTCAACTCCAGGGCCGCCGGCAAATCACAGCCACGGTAAGCCGCACATCCGAGGCACAGCCCGTCGTTGAGGCACCGGCCCTCTCGGACCAAGCGTCGTCTTTTGGCGACCGCGAAGACTCCCGCTGCGGCCAGACAACCCAGCGCTCCATAGCGCAGCGCGCCGGCAAAGAACTCCCGTCTGCTCTGTGTCGGGGACAAGCGATTCACTCGGATTACCCTTTCTGATTCTCCACGAAGACGCGGACCTTATTCTCTATCGTGTCGAGCACGAAGATCCGGCCGGCGGCGTCAACCGCCACGTCGAACCCGCTGGCCTCGGCGTCCTCAGCGTTTTCGAAGACGCGAGCGGCGCCTCCCTCGACCAAGTGGTCGGGGCCGGCGACGACGCTCTGAAACGTCCCATCGGCACTGTAGATCTTCACGCGAATCAAACCCTTCTCGGCGGTCACGTACCGCCCATCGGGCAACATGGCGATGTTGACCGGATTGCAGCAGCCGCAGAAACCGTGGATGCGAATGCTGTTTTCGCCCCAGGAAAACTCCAGGTCTCCATCGAAGGTGTACGCTTCGACGCGCGTGCGCCCGGGACTGACGACGCGAAGCAATCCGTCCGGCGCCAGGGCGAGATCAAAGTACGGGCTCGGTACGAGGAAGCCCGGGATATCCCGTGCAGGGTCCCTCTCACCGATGCGATTGATTGATTTCCCCGTCTTGTCATATCGCAGCACCACGGCGTTTCCGGCGTCCGCAACGAACACGTCGTCTCCGGCCACGAGGATACTCGACAGAAACGACCGGTCGCCCAGCGGCTCCCAGGCCGCGAGGCGCTCGCCCGTCGCATCGAAGACCTCGACGCGATTCCTCAGCCCGACGTAAATCCGACCCTCCGACGAAACGGCGACACATCGAGGCTCGCCCGAGACCGCGATCACGCGCTCCAGCGTGCCTTCGGCACTCAGCACGCGAACGGCCTTGTCGCCGGCGATGTACAGCCGCCCCTCGCCATCGCGCGCCAAGGCTCGGGACCGAGCCAAGCCCGTGGCGATGGCCGGCTCGACTTCGTGCCAGGCGATCAGGTTCGGATCGAAGCGGGCCATCTTCACGGCGTCCAGTTCGTACGCGTCGCTCAGACCGCTGCCACTGCGCCCGGTCGTATCGACCAGCAGGACGGCGCCAATCGCGACCAGCACCGCCGTGCCGATCAGCACACCGATGATGACGCCGGAGTCCGTCTTGCCTTGCGGCTGATTCATCGTGGTTCCCGTATCCTTGTCTGTCCATCGTCGCAAACGTCGCGATTGTAGCAGAGCCACGCCCGCCGTTCAACGCCGCCGCCCTACCGCGCGGCAATGTCCAGGCACACCATCTTCGTCAGATCGCGCAGCACCAGCCGGCTGCCAGCAACCGCCATCGGCCCCCAGGCATCGATCCCTTCGAGGACGTCCGCCTGGGCCAGTTGCACGTAGCCCGCTGGCGTCGCCTCCGCGAGCGTCAGCAACCCGTGGTCGTCCATGACGTAGAGAAGATCGTTGATAATCGTGAAAGGTCCCAGCCCGAATTTGTGCGTGCTGCCGCTGGTCCAGACCACGCTGCCTTCGAGGTCCAGGCAAACGAGCTGCTCGTCGGGACGGACGCCGTAGATGTGGCCTTCATAGAGGATCGGTGTGTGCTGAGGCGATCCAAACACCTCCGGCGGAAGACGGAATTCGATCTCCGGCACGATCTGCTCGTTCTGCTTCGCGAGTTTCAGCATCATCGCACCGGCGTTGTAGCCGCCCGAAAGAAACAGACGTCCCTCGCCCACCGGGACCGGGGTGGGGACATTGGCGATGCGAATCTGCCATTCGGGCGTCTCCCACAACCATGTCCCATCCTGGGCCAGGACACCGACCACGCCGCCACTGGCACACCAGACGTACATCCGCATGCCGGCGAATTCGACCGGCACGATGGACGAATGGGTCATCTCCCACTTCTTCGGATTCGGCGTTTCCCACAGAACGTTGCCGGTCTCGATGTCCACCGCCAGAATCAGGGACGTGCCGCCGACGCCGACGATGACCCTGCCGTCTTCGATCACCGGACACTGCCCCGCATACCAGGCGGGCACCTTGGCCCCGTAGTCCTTGACCAGGTCGAGAAACCAGTGGAGCTTGCCCGTCGCCACGTCGAGGCAGGAGACGTGACACTTCGGCCCCATCGAGATGACGTACTTGTCCGTGATCGCCGGGACGGTCCGGCTCATCCCATGATTGCGTTTGACCTTGACGGGATAGAAGTAACGCCAGATTTCCTTTCCGTCGGCAAGAGAAAAGCAGCGAATCGCATCGCCCTGCTTCTGTTGGTCGTAGTCGGCGACGAAAATCCTCCCATCGCGAATCGCCGCTCCGGCGTACCCTTCGCCCAGATCCACCGACCACAGCACTGGCGGGCCCTCGGCAGCCCACTGCCGGGCCAGCGTGACATCCACCTTGCCGATCGCATTCAGGTTGGGCCCTCGGAACTGGGGCCACGCGCCGGGCAGGTCGGCCGGCTGCCCATCGTAGGTCGTCAATTCCGCCTTCGCCAGAACATCTTCCTGGCCGCCCGCAGGTCCGGCGACATCGGATTCGACGGGAACGCGCAGCTCCAGTTGCGGCGCTGCGTCGGCGCTGATCCAGAGGTACACCAGGCAGACGACACCTGCGACGGCAAACCCCATCGGCACGATGTCGGCGATAGCGGCTTTTCTCATACGCGACCCGTCAACGATCCGCGGCTATTCCGTTCTCAGCGCCTCGAGCAGCGCCCCGTGCAGGGCCGCCGTCCCGGCGATCCAGACCCACAGACCGCTGAGGACGCCAATCCCTGCCACGGTCAAGGCCAGCCAGACAAAGGGAATTTGCCCGGGCGACGATTGCAGTGCCGGAACGACAGCCACCAGGGCCGCGACCACGCCGCAAAGCAATCCGGAGAGCACCAGACCCCAATGCTCGTAGAATATCATACGCTGCAACGTCCTGCGATCAAAACCGACCGCCCGCAGCATGGCCAACTCGCCCCGGCGTTCCAGCATGTTGCGAAGCACCACCAGACCCAGCCCGACGCTGCCGAGGAGCAGGCCGAGGCCACCCAGGGCCGTGAAGATCGACAAGTATGTATTCTCCACCGCGCTGAAGGCGGCCAGCCGCTCGACCGCCGGCGTTAGAACCAGGCCGAAATCCCTCAAGCCCGAGGTCAGGGTCTGCTCGACCGCCGCAACCTTGTCGGACGGAGCATCGATCAGAAACGCGCGATACCCCGACTCCGACGGGAACCGCGCCATGAACTCGTTCTCGGCAATGACGAGGCTGCCCTGAAGGACGGAGCTTTCGAGCATGCCTACAATGCGCACCCGAAGCACCCGCCCTCTCTCGTCACTATACTCCAATTCATCACCGATGTTCTTGCCCAGGCCCCAGAAAACCGTGGGATAGTCGCCGACCGCCGGCACCGACCCCGCCTCCAGGTCCATCCGCAGCAGGTCCCAGCCTTTTTCCTGCTGTCCGGCGTCGATGATCTGCGAGAACTTGAATGCTTCGCGCCGACTCAGCTCCTGCGGTCGCACACCCAGCAATCGCGGTTGCTGCGCCCGATTGAGGTTCAGGCAACTGGCGTCATCCCCCTCGTGCACGCGGAGTTGGACCACCTCGACCCCCTCCAAATCCTCGCGACCCAGGCCCAGGGCATCACGTCCTTCCTTCGCGTTCAGATCGTGAAGAATCGGGACCGAGGTCTCGCCGTAGAAGGCGAATCTGCCCGTGCCCGAGCCCCTGCTCTGGGGCTGTGCCATCGCGTCATGTCGATTGGCCCCGACCGCGATGACCATGAAGACCCCGCACGCCAGCAGACCGACAATCGCGAGACTCCGGCCGCTCCGCCGGGCCATGTTGCGGAATCCCAGGCCGCCCAGGGAGACCATGGGCCGGGTCCAACCGCCCGCGACGATCCGCAGCAGGGCCTGGGACAGGCCCAGCCCACCGAGCAGCAGCAATGCACCGGCGCCGAAGAACAGCCCTGCAACCGCCTGGCTGTTGCCCCCTCCCATGACCGCCAGGAAGATCGCCACGGTGACGAACGACGCCACCGCCAGCGCCAGGCCCCATCGCCCGCGTGACCACGAGGCGCTGCGCGGCTGGGAGACTTCGAGGTTGCCGCTCATCAGTTGTTGGGGAGACTGTGACACGTGCCTGCGAATCGTGAACCAGATAGCCAGCAGAGCCGTCAGCAGGCCGCCCATGCCGCCGAGCAGGAGCGTAGCCGGCTCGGCATGGAAGCGGATGTCCGCCCCGGCCACGGCGCCGCTCCACGAGGTCGAAAGGCCGTAGAGCAACAATCGCGTGTAGAGCAGGCCCGCGCCGACGCCGACCACCGCTCCGCCGAGCGCCACAAGGCCCCCCTCGGCAACGAGCAGCCGCTTGACCCGCGCCGCAGGCAACCCGACCGCCAGCAGCAGGCCCACCTGCTCGCAGCGGCTCTCCACACCGAAGACGAAGAGCAAGCCCGTCAGGATGACCGCGGAGGCAATCAGGAACATGCTCAGGCCGAGGAAGAGCTGGCCGAAGTCCGTCCCATCCCGTCGGGCCTGGAGCCCGCGCAGTCGCACGGGCTGGAAGAACAGGCCCACGCTGGCCGGATCGACCTTGGCGGTCAGGTCCGCCGCGATCCGGTCGTCAAGCCCGGCGTGCCGGGGGTAGCGCACCGCGGTGAGATTGCCATAACGATTGCCCCAGAGCGCCTGGCCCGTGCCCAAGGGGATGAATGCCTTGGGCGTTCCCCGGTACGCGTCCCAGTAGGCTTCGTCTTTCGGCCTTATCTTATCCAGATCTACCGGAATGCCGGCCTCCCAGTCGCGGCAGTTGTCTACATCCGCCAATCCGGGAAAATCGGGCATCAGGCTCGGATCGACCGCGTCGCTCTCCAACGGGACAATCGCGACAACCTTGAACACGCCCGTCCGCTCGTACAACTGGCGCATCGGCCCAACCAGATAATAAACCAACTCGACGGAGTCACCCACGGCCGCACCGAGATCGTCGGCCAGCCACCGGTTGATGACGATCTCGTCGGGTCCCATGCCGGGCGGAAGGAGCGATCCGGCGCCCGGGCCCGAGCTCACCGCCGCCACCATCGAGTACGGCGTCGCCTTCTCCCCCAGTCGAATCGCATTGACGAAATACGTCAGGATTCCCACCGCGTCGTCAGCGGCCTTCAACGCTTCGACGCCGGTGTCGTTCTCGATGAAGATGCGCCGGCTCCGCAATTCGAGAGTCTGCGTCGCATTGAGGCGGCGCAGCTCCAGATCTGCGTCTGCGAGCTTCCAGCAACTCTGAAGCGATGCGTTGAGCTGTTCGGCAGTGACGATCTTATCGAGTTCCGCCGCCAGCAGGACGTTGGCGCGTCCCGGCTGCTCGATCCGCTCGCCCAGCCAGGCCAGAGGCACGAAGACGTTCAACGGAACGGTCTGATTGGCCCGGAGGTCGAAACGCCCGAAGGCCGATTCGCCCGCAATCGTCTGCACCCGCAAACGAAACGCAGCGGTCCGGTCCGCATCCGACGCCAGCGGGACATCGCGAGGCATCAGGCCGGGCTTTTCGATGCGAAGAACCACCTCGTCGCCGACCGAGACGCCCAGCTTCTCGGCCACCGCTTCTCCGACGACGATTGTGTCACCTACATTGACATCGAACGGACTCTCCGTCGCGCCGATCTCGTAGAATCGGTCGTCGACACCGAGGACTTCCACGCGGTTGATTCGACGGGAGCCATCGTCGTGCGTGACGATTCCCGAAACCTGCAACGCCGGTGCGATCAGACCCCTCAACTCCTGCGCCAGATCATCGGCCAGCGCCGCACAGAAATAGCGATCCTGCGGGACAATGGCGAATTCCGTCCGGCCCAGACGGGCCTCCTGCGTTCGTCGCAGCGTGTACCGGACCGAATCGCCGACCGCCATCGCACCGGTCAGCGTGCCGGTGGCAACCACGACCGCAAGCAAAACCGCCGCGTTGGTCCGCCAGTAGAACCACAGGCTCCGCGCCACCAGTTGCCGCAGACTCATGGCTCGCTCCTGTCTGTCAGGAGGCCGCCGCGCAACTCCAGGACGTCTCCGATGCGCGAAGCCAGCTTCTGCGAATGCGTCACGGCAATCAGTGTCACGCCCTCGTCGCGATTGAGCTGAACGAGCAGATCGGCGATGCCGTCCGAGGTCGCCTCGTCCAGTGAGCCGGTCGGCTCATCAGCCAGCAGCAGCTTGGGCTGGTTGATCAGCGCCCGGGCCACTGCGACGCGCTGCCGCTGGCCGCCGGACAGTTCACCCGGGCGGTGCCGCATGCGGTCCTTCAGACCGACGCGTTCGAGCAGGGATTCGGCTCGCTGTCGCAGAGCGCGCGATGTTCTGCCATCGGCGCTTGCCAGCGTCGGGATCAGAACGTTTTCCAGAACCGTGCACTGCGGCAGCAAATGGTGCAACTGGAAGATGAAACCGATGTCGCGGTTGCGCACCTGCGCCAGCTCGTGGTCCGTGAGTCTGGCCAGGTCCCGTCCATCGAGAAGCACCTGTCCGCCGGTCGGATGGTCCAGGCCGCCGATGATGTTCAGCAGCGTGCTCTTGCCACTGCCGGAGGGCCCGACGATGACCATCGCCCGGCCCCGGTCGATCTTCAGACCGATGCCCTTTAGCACATGAACGGCAGTCCCAGGACCCGACCCTCCGTAATCCTTCGTGACATCGACCAGCTCGACCATCATTTTCCTCGCTTGGCCCGTTGGGCAATCTGTTCGTACGTCTCCACCATCTTCCGCGCGGTCTCTTCGACGTCGAATGCCCGGCGGACGCCCCGGCGACCTTCCTCACCGAGTCTTCGTGCGGCCTCCTGGTCCAGCAGCAGCGGTGCAATCGCGTCGGCCAGCGCTTCCGGCGAGCCGGACTTGTACAGCACGCCTCCGCCGGTCATCTCGATGGTCTCGGGAAAACATCCGATCGCCGGCTCCACGACGGGCACGCCCATCGCCAGAGACTCCAGCACATACAGGCCGTACGCCACCGGGTCCCGCTCCGGCACCGATAACACGGAGAGGCTTCGCAGAAAAGCCAGCCTCGCGTCCTGATCGAACGAGTCCAGGAAATCGACGTCGTCCCGCACGCCGGCCGCATTCAGTTTGTCCTGCAATCGCTGGATAAACGGTTCGTCGGCGGCACTGCGGCCGCCGGAGATCCGCAGCCGAGTCGACCGCAAATCGCCGCGGCGCTTCAGTACGATAGACGCTTCGACGAGCGTTTCGAGACCCCGCTCCGGGCACATTCGCGAAAGAAAGCCAATCGTCGGCACGGATGGACGGGTCGGCGACGGCGCGTAGTTGTTCAGATCGATGCCCATGTGCACGACGTGCATCCGCTCGTCTTCCACGTCGAGCCGCTTCTGCATCGTGCGAGCGAAGTACGTGCTGACCGCGATGAAGCCGTCGATGTCACGCGCTCGCCGACGAACGACCTCCCAGGCGCGCTCGGCATAGGGACTGGTCAGGCCGTCGAGAAAACCATCCTCGTCCTGCAACAGGCATACGACCGGCACACCCAGCCGATCCTTGATCCGGCGGGTCAGCCCTCCAAGCAGGATGTTGGATAGACAAACGACGCTTGGATCGTGCTCGGTCTGGACCAACCAGTCTACAAGGCGATCGAGCTCCTTCACCTGGCGCCCGTCCTCGCCTTCGAGCATGGAGATCGTCGTTTCGCCCAGGTCCCGCGCGTTGGTCATGCCCGCCTTGCGCGCCGCCCAGTCCAGGAGCTTGCGCGAGTCAAACAGCTTGTCGATCCATCGCGGCGTCTTGCGGAACAGAGCGAACTTCTGCTGGAGGAACACGTTGACGCCGCCGAAGAAGAGTGGCGCATTGCTCACCGGCTCGGTCTTGTCCGCCTGCAAGGGCAAATACAGCGGGACCATCAGCACGTCGTGGTCGCGCCGTCGCATGGCGTGCACGAGGGCCGCGTCACGCAGACAGTTCTCGCAGTAGAAGTTGTCCCCCGAACCGGGACTGATCTGAACGATCTTCATCGCGCGATCCTCCTGATCGGCGCCGGCGCGCCGAATGCGTAGACGGTCCCATCGTCGCAGCCGATCACCACCACGCCCTGGGCCACCGCCGGCGACGAGACGATGGACCGGCCGATCTCATACGACCAGATCTCTTCGCCATCGGACAGACGCAGCATGTAAAGGCGCCCGTCGCCCGAGCCGACGAGGACCTTGTCGCCACAAACCGCCGGCGAACTGTCCACCTCGCCCAGCGTTTTGAACATCCAGAGACGCTGGCCATTGTCGCGCCGCAGCGCGTAGACGTGGTTGTCGCGGCTCCCGAAGATCACCCGGTCCCCGGCGACTGCCGCCGATGAGAAGATGGGCGCTTCGCTCTCCGTGAACTTCCAGACGATCTGGCCTTTGTCGACATCGGCCCGCAGGAAGACGTTGTCGTAATTGCCCACGTACACCTGACCGTCCAGAAAAGCGGCCGAGGCGGCGATGTAGGAACCCGTGTCGATCTCGGCCACCTTGGCGCCGTCGGCCAGCGAGACAGCATGGATCATCGCATCACATCCGCCGAACACGCAACGCCCGTCCGCCACCGCAGGCGAGCCGTTGACGTAATTGTCGGTTTCGTATGTCCAGACAGCCTGGCCGCTCTCGGCGTGGACGCAGTGCAGCCGGTTGTCATAGCTGCCGACCAGAATCCAGGTCTGACGCCCGTCGGGGGAACGGGTCCAGTTCGGCGCGCTGAGAATCTCCCCGTCGGTTTCGTACTTCCACTTGAGATGCCCCGTCTGGGCGTCCAGCGCGTAGAGAAACCCGTCGGAGGAGCCGACGAACACAACACCGTCGATCAGGCACGGCGACGATTCGACAGCATCACCGGTCGCATACGACCACAGCTTCTGGCCTTTGTGCAGATCGATCGCGTAGACGTTCGCATCGGAAGAGCCGATGAAGACGCGGCCGTCGGCGATGGCAGCGGACGATTTGACCTCCGCCCCCGTCCTGAATCTCCAGAGGACCGACAGCGAATCGGGCAGTTGCGTCGCGGCCTGCCCCAAGAGGCCCGGTCCGGCTCCAAACATCGTCCATGCGGTGCCGTCGTCGCGGACGGCCGCAGGCGCCGCGCCCTCGTCCGAATGCGACAGAGACAGCGGCATCCGATGGGTCCACGCTCGCAGGGCAAAGAACGCCGCCACGGCAACGACAAGAACGCTCACGAAAATCAGCCAGATTGTGGTCCTTGTAGCCATCAGCACCGTTCACGCGCCGCAGCGCCGCCCAGGAAAACGGACCCTCGTAAGACACTGTACCGTACGGCTTCGGTCTAATGATAGTTCGCACGGGCAGGTGACGCAACGCGCGTTTTCACGAAGGCATTGGCGCGGATAACCGGCAACGCAGAGGGAACGAAAGAGGATTTGAGAGTAGATGAAAAGGCGCAGCGCCCGGCCGTCATCCGTGCGAATTGCCGACGCCGTCATCACCAGGCAGCAGCCGTTGGCCCGCCGACAGCAGCAGCGGGCCAGCGGTCTGTGTCCGGTTTATTTTCCTTTGATGTCGATCTGTGCCAGACGATCCTGGACCGTGCTGTCCGGTCTGGCCCGGAAGATCTCCACCTTGGAGGGGACGCGTATACCGATGGATTCGACGTCCGAGTAATCGTATCCGCGCACGGTCACGTATTCCTGCCGCGATACATTGCTCAGCCAGATCATATCGATCAGCGAGCTGGCCCGATTCAGGAACAGGACGGCGTCGGTCCAGTACGGCTGAGACATCTGCGCATCGGCCTGACCGGCTCTTTCGACCGGTACCGTCCCGGGTTCGAACTTGACTTCGATCCTCTCGTACCACTGGCCGTTCATCCGAAACGGGACCGGTTCACGATGCAACTGATTGCCCTGATCCAGCAGACGCACCGGCGCGGTGGCGATTTGCAGAAACGCATCGGCGTATGCGGCATACAGCCCCGCCAGGGGCGAAACATCCGCCGCGGCGGAACCTTCGAGCATTTCGTATCGCCCGGCCACCATCTTCCACGCGAACTTGCCGCGCGGCTCGCTGGCGGTGATCCGAACGGCATTCGACCACGGATAAACCTCGAAGTCGTGTTCCGTCAGGTAGAAGCTGTTGTCGGGTCGGTAGAGCTTGACCACACCGACGGCGCGAAGTCGTCGGTTCTCAACCCAAGCCGAGATTCCGCCGGAAGCGTTCAGGATGGACACGACGTAGTCCGGCGGAACCACCTTCGCCAACGCCTCCCGGTCGGGACTGACCGCCAGCGGGTCAGCGCCGTTGTCGGCCTGAGGACTCTGGGCGACGGGCCGACCACACCCGGTCAACATCGATGCCGCCAATCCAATCAGCACTGCACGTGTTCGAACCGTCTTGAACATACCATTTCCCCACCGTGGGATTCGGCGTTTGATCTTGAGGGGATCAGGCCCCCTTTTCGCCTTGCCCGCACTTCAGATTCGCCAGTTGCTCCATCAACGTGTATCGATCAGCCGCATCACGATTGGCCAGCTTCATCAGCTCGGCGGCCGCTTCCGGCTTGGACTGCTTCAGAGACCGGTAGCGGTTCTCGCCGTAGGCGTACTCGTCGAAGGCCATCGTGGGCGTCTTCGAGTCGAGTTGCAGAGGGTTCTTGCCGGCTTCTTTCAAACGCGGATCAAAGCGGAACAACGGCCAATGCCCGCAGGCCACCGCCTTCCTTTGTTCCTCACCGCCGGTTGTCATGTCGATGCCGTGGGCGATGCAGTGGGCGTAGGCCAGAATCAGCGACGGGCCCGGATAGGCTTCGGCTTCGACGAAGGCCTTGACCGCCTGGGCAGGATTGGCGCCCAGCGCCACCTTGGCGACGTAGATGTTGCCGTAAGTCATCGCCAGCAGGCCCATGTCCTTCTTGGGAGCGGGCTTCCCGGCGGCCGCGAACTTGGCGACGGCCGCTCTGGGCGTCGACTTGGACATCTGGCCACCAGTGTTCGAGTAGACTTCGGTGTCGAGCACGAGCACGTTGACGTTGGCGCCGCTGGCGAGGACGTGGTCCAGGCCGCCGTAGCCGATGTCGTAGGCCCAGCCGTCGCCGCCCACCGCCCAGACGCTCTTGCGCACCAGGTAATCGGCCACCGCCAGCAAACGCTTACATTCGGGGCACTTGCTCTTGGTCGCCTGGCTCTTGAGCTGATCGACGCGAGCTCGCTGTTTCTCGATCGCATCCTGTTCCGGATCGTCGGCCAGCGCCGCCGCACGAATCTCCGCGACCAGTGTCTTGTCGACGCAACCCTTCTGGGCTGCCTTCTCCAGCAGTTCCAGCGCCAACTGGCGGAATTTGTCGACGGTCAGCCTCATGCCCATCGCGAACTCCGCGTTGTCCTCGAACAGACTGTTGCTCCAGGCCGGGCCACGGCCGTCGGCACGAGTCGTGTACGGCGTCGTCGGCAGGTTGCCGCCGTAGATGGACGAGCATCCGGTCGCGTTGCCGATCATCGCCCGGTCGCCGAAGAGCTGGGTCAGCAGCTTGACGTACGGCGTCTCGCCGCAACCGGCGCAGGCGCCCGAATACTCGAACAGCGGTTCGAGCAACTGGCTGCCCTTGACGGTGCTGTTCTTGAACAGCGAACGATCGGTCAGCGGGATCGAGAGGAAGTAATCATAGTTGGCCCGTTCGGCATCGCGGATCGGCGCCTGAGGCGTCATATTGATCGCCTTTCGTCCGGTCGGCTGCTTGTCGGCGCCGCGCTCCCGTCCCGGACAGACCTGCACGCAGGCGCCGCAGCCGGTGCAGTCTTCCGGCGCGACCTGGACGGTGAACTTCATGCCCGCGAATTCCTTGCCCTTGGCGTCGATGCTCTTGAACCCCTTGGGAGCGTTGCCGTTGGCGTACTTGGCGTCGTAAGCTTTAACGCGGATCGTCGCATGGGGGCAGACCAGCGAGCACATCCCGCATTGCAGGCACACCTGCGGCTCCCACGCCGGAATGTGGACGGCGATATTGCGCTTCTCGTACTTCGTGGTGCCTGTGGGGTATTTGCCGTCGACCGGCATCTTGCTGACAGGGATCGCATCGCCGCGCATCGCCATGATCTCGGCGGTGACGGTCCGGACAAACTCGGGGGCGTCGGCCGGCACGACCGGCGGCCGGCTCCACTTGCTGGTGACCTTGTTCGGCACCTTCACCTCGTAGACGCGATCCAACGCCTGATCCACCGCCGCGTTGTTCATCTGGACGATCTTCTCGCCCTTCTTGCCATAGCTGTGCCGGATCGCATCCTTGATCACCTTCATCGCGTCGTCGAGCGGAATGATGTTGCTGATCTTGAAGAATGCCGTCTGCATGATCACGTTGATGCGGGCGCCGAGCCCGAGTTCTTCGGCCAGCGAGATTGCGTCGATGACGTAGAACTTCATCTTCTTGTCGATCATCTGCCGCTGCATTTCCTTGGGCAGCGTGTCCCAGACCGCATCGGGTTTGTGGCCGGTGGTCAGCAGGAACGTCGCGCCGTCCTTGGCCGAGCTGAGCATATCGTACTTCTCGAGGAAGCTCGGATTATGGCAGGCGATGAAATCGGCCTTGGCGATCAAGTACGGCCGGCGAATCCGTCTCTTTCCGAATCGCAGATGCGAGATCGTCACCGCTCCGGCCTTCTTGGAGTCGTAGACGAAATAGCCCTGGGCGTAGTTGTCGGTGTTCTCGCCGATGATCTTGATCGAGTTGTGGTTGGCGCCGACGGTGCCGTCCGAGCCGAGGCCGTAGAACATGGCCGCATAGAGACCGCCGGCGGGGACTTCAAACGAGGGGTCGACATCGAGACTGGTGCCGGCCACGTCGTCGATGATGCCGACCGTGAAGCTGCGCTTCGGCTGGGCGGCATCCAGGTTGTCGTAGACCGCCTTGACCATCGCCGGCGTGAACTCCTTCGAGCCCAAACCATACCGGCCGCCGACCACCACCGGGTACTTCTCGAACGGAGCGATCCCGTCCGACATCGCTTCGCCGATGGCCGTGCGGATGTCCAGGTACAGCGGCTCGCCCAAAGCGCCCGGCTCCTTGGTCCGGTCCAGCACCGCAATCTTCTTGACCGTCTTCGGGAGTACTGCCATCAGGTGCCTGGTGCTGAAGGGCCGATACAGCCGCACCTTCACGACGCCGACCTTCTGGCCCTTGCTGGTCAGGTACTCCACCGTCTCCTCCACGGTGTCCGCGCCGCTGCCCATGATGATGATCACCTTCTCAGCGTCCGGCGCGCCGACGTAATCGAAGAGCTTGTACTGGCGTCCGGCGATCTTGGCGAACTTGTCCATCGTGTCCTGGACGATCTGGGGCGCCGCCAGATAGAACTTGTTGACGGTTTCGCGGCCCTGGAAGTAGACATCGGGGTTCTGGGCGGTCCCGCCCAGCAACGGGCGGTCGGGCGACAGAGCCCGCGCCTTGTGGGCCGCGACCAGATCGTCGTCGATCATCGCACGCATATCGTCGTAGGTCAGCTCCTCGACCTTCTGAATCTCGTGGCTCGTCCGGAATC
>CAZOFX010000053.1:0-35238 GCA_964579055.1 uncultured Pirellulales bacterium | reverse complement strand
CGCGTGATGCCGAAGATGGCGCCGCGGGCGTATTGGTCCCAATAGGGGGCCCCGAGTCCGGCGAACGCCGGAACCATGTACACCCCGCCGTTGTTCTCGACGGAATTGGCCAGCGCCTCGACTTGCTCGGATCGGTCGATGCAGTGCAGGCCGTCCCGCAGCCATTGCACGACCGCGCCGCCGATGAAGATGCTTCCCTCCAGGGCATAGGTCACCTGGTCACCCAGCTTCCAGGCGATGGTCGTCAGCAGGTTGTTCTTGGATCGCCTGGCCTTCTGCCCCGTATTCATCATGATGAAGCAGCCGGTCCCGTAGGTGTTCTTGATCATCCCCTCTTTCGTGCACATCTGGCCGAACATGGCGGCCTGCTGATCGCCCGCGATGCCGGCGATGGGGACATTGGCGGCCGGAAACGTGGTCGCGGTCACGCCGACCACCTCGCTGGAGCTCCTGACCTCGGGGAGCATCGACGGTGGGACGCCAAACAGCTCGCACAGCTCGTTGTCCCATCTCCGATCGTGAATGTTGAACAGCAATGTCCGGCTGGCGTTTGAGATGTCGGTGACGTGGACGCGACCGTTGGTCAACTTCCACACCAGCCACGAATCGACGGTGCCGAAGGCCAGCTCTCCCGCCTGGGCCCGCTGTCTGGCGCCGGGGACGTGATCGAGAAGCCAGCGTACCTTGGTCGCGGAGAAATAGGCGTCGATGACCAGACCGGTCTTCTGCTGAATCATTTCAGCGTGTCCGGCGGCCCGCAGCTCATCGCAGAAGGCCGAGGTTCGGCGATCCTGCCAGACGATGGCGTTGTGAACAGGCTCGCCGGTCCGGCGGTCCCAGACGATGGCCGTCTCGCGCTGATTCGTGATCCCGATGGCGGCGATCTGTGTGCCGTCGAGGTTCAGCTTCGCCATGGCCTCGGCCGCGACGCTGGCCTGACTCGACCAGATCTCGTTCGGATTATGCTCGACCCAGCCGCTCCGGGGGAAGATCTGCTGGAATTCCTTCTGAGCGACCGAGCAGATCTTGCCCTGCCGGTCCACGATCAACGCGCGGGAGCTGGTGGTTCCCTGATCGAGCGCCAGGATGTACTTCGCTTCAGCCATGTAGCACCCTTCTTTTTTGTCGATGTACATGCGAATCCCGATGTGCATCGGGATTACGACCAGCACGACCCCTTCCGAAAGGCCAAAGTAAACCACCTGCCATGTCCCCTGTCAAACATCGCTTCATTCATATTGTGCCCGCGAAGGCGTCCCAAGCCGGGGATCGGTGTTCATCTCACCGATTGCATCGGGTATACTCACAGGCTGTTCGTGGTCTGCCCATCAGGGGATACGGCGGGGGCGAAACGCGCTTCACCCCTGGAAGCCGGTAGACGCATAACACGGATCGGGAGGTCGTTCGACCTATGGAACGAGTCAGATTGGGACGAAGCGGGCTGTCGGTGTCGCCGGTTGCCTTCGGGACGTGGCAGTTGAGCCCTCGTTTCTGGGGCGAGGTCGACAAGAAGGCGATTCTCGCGGCGGTCCGGCTGGCGCTCGACAAAGGGATCAACCTCTTCGACACCGCCGATGCCTATGGCGACGGGTACGGCGAGAGCACGCTGGGCGAGGCGATCCGCGATCTTCCACGGGGCGAGATCGTCGTCTGCACGAAGGTGTACAACCACTTCCATCCGGACGGCTCGCGGTATCCCGATCTCAGCCGGGACCACCTGATCGAACGATGCGAGGCGTCGCTGAAGCGCCTGGGCGTCGAAACGATCGACCTGTGCCTCTTGCATTTCTACGACGTGATGACGCCCCTGGAGGAGGTGGCCGGCGTGCTCGAGCAGTTGCGCGAACAAGGCAAGGTGCGCGCGATCGGGGTGAGCAATCACAGCGTCGAACAGGTGCGGGCCCAGCGGCGTTTCGGGCCGTACGACATCGTGCAGCCTCCGTACAGCCTGATCGACCCGGCGGGCGAAGACGACCTCCTGCCCTATTGCCAGGGGCAGGACCTTGGCGTGATGATCTACTCGCCGATGCACAAGGGCCTGCTGACGGGCAAGTACCGTGGCGATGAGACGTTTGCGGACTTCCGCAAGCATCATCCCGACTTTCAGGGGCAGCGATTCCGCGATCTGTGCCGGGCGGTTCAGTCGCTTTCGCCGATGGCCCGGCGGTACGGAGTGACGCTGTACCAGTTGATTCTGGCGGCCACGCTGATGCACCCGGCGATCCACGTGGCGGTCTGCGGGTTCAAAAGTCCCGATCAGGTCGCCGAGGCCGCCGGCGTGGTTGGTCGGCGGATCGAGCGGCCGGACGTGTTCGCCATCCGCAAGACGCTCGGGCCCGCCGGCGCCAAGGTCATCGACGCCGGTGGCGTCCGCAAGTAGGGGCGAATTACCATTCGCCCTTGTCTTGATATGCGCCGAGATGGACCCGTATCTGGAGGGACACAATGACCGACAGATTGACATCGATGATCGTTGCCACCACGCTGCTGATCGCGACTGCCGGGTCATCAAGCGCTGTTTGTAGTGTGCCCGTGAGGGCATACCCTGAGGATAACGCCTTACGGCGTCACTACAAGCTCGACCGTCACGCTTTGGTGACGCGGCACAACGTGACGCTGGCGCGCCCGGATCCGTTGACTGGGCTGAGCGTCGGCAACGGCCAGTTTGCCTTCACCGCCGACATCACGGGGCTTCAGACCTTCCCCGAGTCCCGGCGCGCCGGGACGCCGCTGTGCACGCAATCGCAGTGGGGCTGGCACACCAGTCCGCCTGCGGCGGACTACCGGCCGGCCGATGCGCTGGAGGAGTACGACGTGGCCGGACGCAAGGTGCCCTATGCCTCCGGCGTGGGTCGTTCCGGAGGCTACTCGCCGGCCGCGGAGTGGCTGCGTGCCAATCCGCATCGTCTGCACCTCGGCAGGATCGGACTGTTGCTCACGAAATCGAATGGTTCGGCCGTGAGCATTGAGGACCTGGCTGAGACGATGCAGACTCTCGATCTTTGGTCCGGGCTGCTGCGCAGCGAGTTCAAGGTTGAGGGCGAGCCTGTCCAGGTTCTGACGGCCTGTCATCCGACGCGCGACATCCTGGCGGTTCGCATCGAATCTCCCCTCGTCGAACAAGGCCGGCTGCGAATCTTGCTGGCGTTTCCCTACGGCAATCCCGATTGGCGCAACGCCGCCGACTGGGACCATCCCGACCGCCATACGACGCAGGCGCAGATCGCCGGCTCTCGAGCCGACCTGACGCGAATCCTCGACGGCGACCGCTATTACGTCCGAGTGGTAGGATCGGAGGGAACCCGAATCCGCAGTACGGTGCCGCATCAATACGAAATAGACCGACAGGATGATCACGTGCTGGAGGTAGTGTTCGCCTTCTCGCCCGAGCCGATCTCCGAATCTGTGCCGCCCTTCGAAGCGGTTCGGACCGCCGCACGTGACTATTGGCAGCGTTTCTGGCACAGCGGCGGGGCGATCGATTTCTCGCAGTGCACCGACCCGCGCGCCGCCGAGCTGGAGCGGAGGGTCGTGCTCTCGCAATACCTGATGGCGATCCACTGCTCGGGCGACCGCCCGCCCCAGGAAACCGGCCTGGCCTACAACAGTTGGTTCGGCAAGTTCCATCTGGAGATGCACTGGTGGCACGCAGTGCACTTCGCCCTGTGGGACCGGTTGCCGTTGCTGGAGCGGAGCCTGTCATGGTATCAGTCGATCCTGCCGACGGCGCGGGCGACCGCCCAGCTCCAGGGCTACGAAGGCGTTCGCTGGCCCAAGATGGCCTCGCCCGATGGACGGGACAGCCCCAGCAGCGTGGGCGTGTTCCTGATCTGGCAGCAGCCGCATCCGATCTACTACGCCGAGCTGTGCTACCGTGCCCACGGGGACCGCGCGATCCTCGAGCGATATCGTGACATCGTGTTCGAGACGGCCGCCTTCATGGCGTCGTATCCGGTGTGGGACGAGGGTGGACAGCGCTACGTGCTGGGACCGGCGCTGATTCCGGCCCAGGAAAGCTATGGACGCTATCGCAGGAGCACGCTGAACCCAACGTTCGAGCTTGCCTACTGGCACTGGGCTCTGGAGACGGCGCAGAAGTGGCGGCAGCGGCTCGGCCTGGAGCGCGACGCCCAATGGGATCGCGTGATAAGCCATCTCTCGCGTCCGACCATCCGTGACGGCGCCTATGCGGCAATCGAGACCGAACCGTACACGATCTTCCAGGATCATCCTTCGATGCTGTGTGCTCTGGGCTTCCTGCCGCAAACGCCTCTGATCGATCCGGCGGTGATGCGACGGACGCTCGACCGTGTGATGGCCGAGTGGGACTGGCCGAGCACGTGGGGCTGGGACTATCCCGTCATGGCCATGACCGCCGCACGCCTGGGCGAGCCGGCCAAAGCGATCGATGCGTTGTTCGTCGACGCCGAAAAGAATCGATACCTGGCCAATGGACACAACTACCAGTCGGCCCGGCTGCCGGTCTACCTGCCCGGCAACGGGGGACTGTTGGCGGCGGTGGCGATGATGGCGGCCGGATGGGATGGCTGCCCCGACCGTCCGAATCCCGGCTTCCCGGACGACGGCACATGGCGCGTGCGCTGGGAGGGCTTGCGGCGGATGCCTTGACCGGCAGGGGGGCATCGGGTATCTCTGGGCGGATCAGCATCTCGATACGAAGAAGGAGAACACAGCCATGGGAAACATGCGCATCTGCAGTGGCGTCGGAAGACACCACGTTCATTTCGTTGCAATGGCTCTGGGTGTGTATGCCCTCACGGGTACACTACAAACGGCGGTCTGCGCCGGCGGACCGCGCCGGATCGAACGCTTCAACGCGGATTGGCGGTTTGCCAAGGGCGAGCAGGCCGAGACTGTCACGCAGTTGGACTTCGACGATTCGGCCTGGCAGGCGGTGCGTCTGCCGCATGACTGGGCGATCGCCGGACCGTTTAACCCCAGTGAGAACGGCTACGCGGGCAAGCTGCCCTGGCGCGGGGTTGGCTGGTATCGCAAGACGTTCCGGCTCGACGAGGCCGACCAGGGCCGGCGGGTGTACTTCGACTTCGACGGCGTGATGGCCTTCCCGAAGGTGTACGTCAACGGACAACTGGCCGGCGAATGGGATTACGGCTACATGTCGTTTCGCGTCGATGCCACGTCGTACGTGAAGTTTGGCGAAACGAACGTCGTCGCGGTGCAGGCCGACACACGGCAGCACGGCACGCGGTGGTATCCCGGCGCGGGGATTTATCGCAAGGTGACGATGACGGTTTGCGAGCCGGTGCATCTGGCGCATTGGGGCACGTACGTGACCACGCCGCAGGTGACCGATGAATCGGCCATGGTTCGCGTGCGATCGACGGTGGACAATCATCTGAATGCCGAGTCCACAGTGACGATCGATGTCATCCTGCTCGACCCGAAGGGCAAATCGGTCGCCTCCGGCAGGAGGCAGACCGGCGTGCCGGCCGGCGGCGCGACCGAAGTGGATCAAACGTTCACGATCAAGAACCCGCAGCGATGGGACGTCGACCATCCGCATCTGTACACCATCAAGACCATCGTCCGCACCGAGAACGCCGTCGTCGACATGGAGGACACGACGTTTGGCATTCGGACGTTCGAGTTCACTGCCGACGACGGGTTCCATCTGAACGGCCGGCGGCTTCAGCTTTATGGCGCCTGCCTGCACCACGACCACGGTCCGCTCGGTGCGGCGTTCTATCTCAGGGCCATGGAGCGCCAACTGGAGATCATGCGCGAGATGGGCGTCAATGCCATCCGCACCAGTCACAATCCGCCGGCGCCGGAGCTGCTGGCGTTGTGTGACCGCATGGGTTTCGTGGTCTGGGACGAAGCCTTCGACAAGTGGGACGGGACCGCCGACCGGCAGCGCGGCGAGCCGCCGTTGGAGGAATTCGGCGAGAGGCAGCTTCGCAACATGGTGATGCGCGACCGGAACAGTCCGAGCGTCGTGGTCTGGTCCATCGGCAACGAGATCGGCACCGGCCGCGAGGGCGTGACGCCGGAGCGTGTAAAGTTCATGAGCGATTTCGTTCGCAAGTACGACCCGACGCGCCCCGTCGGCATGGGCTGCCACATCCCGGGCATGGTCGATCAGCCCAATTTCGATGCGCTGGACCTGACCGGCTGGAACTATATGCGACGATACGCGAACTACCGGCAGAAGTATCCCGACAAACCTATCGTCTACAGTGAATCAGCCTCGGCGCTCAGCACGCGCGGGTTCTACGACCTGCCGCTGCCGAACCGCAAGAACCAGTACTCCGATCAGCTCCAGGTCGATTCGTACGATCTGAACGCGGCGGACTGGTCGGACATTCCCGACGCGGAGTTCAAGCTCATGGCCGACGACCGCTTCGTCGCCGGCGAGTTCGTGTGGACCGGGTTTGATTATCTGGGCGAGCCGACGCCGTTCAGCCAGGAGGCGCGCAGCTCCTATTTCGGCATCGTCGATCTGTGCGGCATGCCGAAGGACCGATTCTACCTGTATCGCAGTTACTGGCAGCC
Source organism: uncultured Pirellulales bacterium (assembly GCA_964579055.1). Lineage (GTDB taxonomy): Bacteria > Planctomycetota > Phycisphaerae > Sedimentisphaerales > Anaerobacaceae > Anaerobaca. The sequence goes on along the minus strand of CAZOFX010000053.1, from coordinate 28,704 downwards.
GGAGACGACCACCGTCCATATCCTGCCGCACTGGAACTGGCCGGATCGCATCGGTCAGAACGTCCCGGTGTTCGTCTACGCCAACGGCGACTCGGCCGAGCTGTTTCTCAACGGCAGGTCGCTCGGACGCCGGCAGAAGGGCGTGATTCCGGAACGATCGGCCAACTTCGCCGACGGCAAGGCGGCGACCGCCAGCTCCAACCAGACCGATCGCGCGCCGGACAGCGCCAACGACGGCAGCAGAGACACCCGCTGGACCGCTGCTTCCGAGCAGGCCGAACAATGGTGGCAGGTCGATCTTGGACAGGTCCAGTCCATCAAGTACCTCGCGATCGAATTCGAGCGAGAGGAGAAGCTGTATGGCTACGAGATCAAGGTCTCAGCCGATACGTCCGATTGGGAGACGATCGTGACCAAGCCCACCAGCCGCGAGCCTCGCTGGGGCGGGCCGAAGCAGATCTTCCACAGCGTGGACACGCAGGCCCGGTACGTGCGGATCGAGTTCAACGAGACGCGAGAGAATGCGTGGGCCGCCGTCGCCGAGTTTGCTGTCTACCCCGAGTATTGCGAGTCGGATTATTACGATGTCACTTACGCGTATCGTCTGCGCTGGAATGACGTTGTGTACGAACCGGGCGAGCTCAAGGTGGTAGCGTACAGGGCGGGCAAGAGAATCGGCGACGCGGTGATGCGCACCGCAGGCGAGCCGGCCAGACTCCGCCTGACGCCCGACCGGACACGGCTGGCCGCCAGCGGCGAGGATCTGGCGTATGTGCTGGTCGAGGCGCTAGACGGGAAGGGTACGCTTTGTCCTCTGGCCGGCAATCTCGTTCGGTTCGAGATCGACGGTCCGGCGGAGATCGCCGGTATCGGCAACGGCAATCCGCTTTCGCTCGAACCGTTCCAGGACGACAGTCATAGTCTGTTCCACGGCAAGGCTATGCTGATCCTCCGCACGCTGGAGGGGCAGGACGGCCGGATTCGCGTCACTGCCCGCGCCGAAGGCCTCAAAGACGGCCGCGTGCAGCTACAGGCTCGACGCTGAGAAAGGAAGTACACCATGACGACAAAGGCAAATCGCAGGTGCAGGCTGGACTCTATGAGAGCGAGCAGGTGCGGGTTCCTGGCCCTGCTGGCACTGCTGTTTTCGACCGGCACAGTTCGGGCTCTCGACCCGTCCATCAAGGTCGACTTCCAGGGCCGGGTGTCGGAGCACAAGTGGACACTGGAACAACTGAATCCGCAATGGCCTTCGGACTGGTCGTCGTACGAGTGTCTCGTCCTGGAGATGAGAGCCTCCTCGCCCCAGCGTTTCTCTCTGTGGGTCCATACCGCCGACGGGAAGCGTCGCGTGATGTTCCAGCCGCTCGGGCAGAACATCTGGCTCCGCGCTTCGGTCCCGCTCCAGTACTTCCGAGGCAGAGACCAGCGGGGCAACGACCTGGCCTCGGCCAACAATCGGCGCTGGGACTCGTTCTGGCTGTCGACCTGGGGCCCGTTCGGCGATCTGAAGAACGTCGAGGCGCTGAGCGTGGTGATGGACTTTCCTCTGAACGCCCCGACGCTGGAGATTCGGTCCATCGAGCTGTCGAAAGAGGACCAGGGTTCGAAGTTCCTGGAGGCCGAGCCGTATGTGGATGTGTTCGGGCAATGGGCCCGAGGGAATTGGTCTCGTAAGATCGCCAGCCGCGAGCAGCTTCAGAGGGAACTGGAGCTGGAGCGAAACGCGCTGGCAGGCAGCGACGAATTCGGCTGCTGCGAATACGGCGGCTACAAGGCCAGCCAAGCCAGGGCCACCGGCTTCTTCCGCGTCGAGCAGGTCGACGGCAAGTGGTGGTTTGTGGACCCCCACGGCCATCTGTTCCTGTCGACCGGATCGAACTGCATCAGCACGGGAGGTCGTCGTGACAGCGCGCAGGACCCTGAGCCCGGACGCAGTCTCGTCTCGCAGCGCATGAGCGCCTGGGGCTTCAACACGGTCGGCAACTGGTCCTGGTTCCGTGTCTCCGAGGAGGCCGACCGCAAGGTGTATGTCGTGACGTTCCGGGCGCCGCGCGCAGAGCCCTCATATCTTGGCATGCCTGACGTCTACTCGGAGGACTTCGCCCGTCGCGCGGACGAGGCCGCCCGGCCGCAATGCGCCTCCCTCAAGGACGACCCCTGGCTGCTCGGTTACTTCATCGGCAATGAGCCGGCGTGGCCGGACCGGGAGAGCGAGGTCGTGGACATGTTCCTCGACGGCCCGGACACCGCGACAAAGGCGAAGCTTCAGGCCTTTCTGGCCGCCGGCGACACACCGCAGCGCCGAGTCGAATTCGTCTATGGCATGTTCGAGAGATACCTGGCGCTGATCGGCGATGCGATCAAGCGATACGACCCGAACCACCTGAATCTTGGCATTCGGTTCGGAGGCTCGCCGCCGGAAGGTGTCATGCGCCTGGGCAGGAGCTTCGACGTGTGCAGCATCAACGTCTACGAATACGAGCCGACGGCGCAGCTCCAACGCGTCTACGAAGCGACCGGCCGGCCGATCATGATCGGCGAGTTCCACTTCGGCGTGCCGGCCGACGGGCTGGGCGCGGGCCTCGTCCAGACGGCCGACCAAGTCGAGCGGGGCAAAGGCTACCGCTACTACGTCGAGCAGGCGGCGGCGTTGCCCTGTTTCGTGGGGGCGCACTGGTTCCAGTGGACCGATGAGCCGGTCCTCGGGCGTTTCGACGGCGAGAACTACAACATCGGTCTCGTCGACGTCACGAACCGCCCCTATGTCGAGCTGATCGAGGCCGCCAAAGCCACGCACAAGCACCTGCACGACGTGCATGCCGGCAAGGCGGCGCCCTTCGACGAGAGGCCCAAAGCCTCGGCGGCCGGGACGCCTCGGTCGCCCTGGTAGCTGGCAAAGTCAAGATTTTCATTGCAGAGCGTCGGAGCCAGGTGAGTCCATGCGAAGATATCTGAGCTACGTGGTTCGTATTCTTCTTGTCGCAGCCGTCGTGGTGGTTGTGTTCTACCGCGTCAAGATGTCGCCGATTCCCGTGACGGTCTTCTCCGTCACACGGGGTCCCGTCGATGCCGAGGCCATGGGCACGGGGACCCTGACGGCGCACACCAGGGCCACGATCGGGCCGGAGATCCAGGGCCGCCTGGTTGAATTGACGGTGGATCAGAACGATGAGGTCGCCAAGGGCCAACTCCTCGCCCGCCTGGACGATTCGGACCTGCGGGAGCAGCAGGCTATCGCCAAGGCCAATCTGGAGGCGGCGCGGGCCACCTACGACCGCGTGAAAGCCGAGCAGAAGCGGTCCGAGGCGGTCGTTGCCCAAGCGCGGCGCGAGTACGATCGCCAATTTCAGCTCCAGGCCAAGCAGATTGCGTCGGAGGCCGAACTGGACAAGAGCCGCGAGCTTTTGGAGGTGGCGGAGGCTGAGGAGGCCAGAGCGATTGCAGCCGTGGTGGAAGCCCAGAAGCTGATTGTAGCCGCCGAACGAACCCTGGATTATCAGAATGCCAGGCTGGCCGACGCGAACATTTACAGTCCATTTGACGGACTGATCGTACGGCGCGACCGCGATCTGGGAGATGTCGTGGTTCCCGGCGCGTCGGTGTTTCAGTTGATCTCGACCCAGGACCTGTGGGTCTCGGCCTGGGTGGACGAATCCTTTCGGGCGGCTCTGCAACCTGGACAGAAGGCGCGAATCGTCTTTCGCTCGGAACCAGACAGGGACTACGCCGGCTCGGTCATCCGGATCAGTCGGGAGGTGGACCCGGAGACACGTGAGTTTCTGGTCGACGTGGCGCCCGATCAGTTGCCGCAGGGGTGGGCCGTTGGGCAACGCGCGGAGGTCTTCGTCGTGACCGGACGAAAGGACAATGTGGTCCGGATTCCCGGCCGGCTGATTCGCTGGCGGGACAATCAGGCCGGTGTATGGGCGAACGAAGACGGCAAGGCGAGTTGGCGGGCCCTCGAATTGGGCATGACGGGTAGGGAGTTCGCAGAGGTCGTTCGTGGCCTGGCCGAAAACGATGCCGTGATCGCGGCGGCGGAATCCCACGCCAAGAAGTTACAGCCGGGCAGGCGGGTGGTGAGCGCACCATGAATCTGGCAATCCGCGACATCCGCCATAAGCTCAGCCGGTTCCTGCTCACCGCTGTGGGCACCGGCCTGTTGTTGATGATCGTCATGGGGATGGGGGGAATCTACCAGGGCCTGAGTGAGGACGCGCTGAGCTTTCTGGAACGGACGAAGGCGGACTTCTGGGTCGTTCAGAAAGGGACTCGCGGCCCGTTTGCGGAGATCTCACGCGTACCATGGAGTCTGGAGGATCGCCTGTATGCCGTCACCGGCGTGGCCGCGGCACGGGCTTTCGTATCGCACACGATTCAGCGGGAATTCCGCGGGCGGCCCCTTCGCATCGTCGTACAGGGACTGGCGTGGCCGCGAGACGACGGCCGGACGTTGCCGCTGATGGCCGGACGGGCGATAGGGCAGGCCCACTACGAGATGCTTGCCGACCGCTCCCTCGGTCTGCGTCTCGGCGACCGCATCCCGCTGGGCAAGGACGTCCATACCGTTGTGGGAATCACGACCGGCATGGTCGGCCAGAGCGGCGACGGCATTGCGTTCTTCACGGTCCCCGATGCGATTGCCATCCAGTACGATGCGCCAGGGGAGGCGATCCGCCTCGAACGCCAGGCAAGGCGGTCGCGGTTGCTGAAGCAGGACCTGGGCAACATACAGCCGACTATGCTGGAGCGGGCGGCGGGCCCCGCGTCAGAGCTACCGGCCCTCGGTACGCAGAACGTCAGTGCGATCATGGTGAACGTCTCGCCCGGGACGGACCCGGCACGGGTGGCCGGGGTCCTCTCCGGCTGGAGCGACGTGACGGTCTACACCAATGATGCGCAGCGGGACCTGCTGCTCAAGGCGATCGAACGCAATCGCAGACAGATCGGCATGTTCCGCACGTTGCTCGTCATCATCTCCGCCATCATCATGGCGCTGATTCTCTACACCCTGACCCTGGATAAGATCCACGATATCGCCATGCTCAAGTTGATGGGCGCGCGGAACCGTGTCATGGTCGCACTGATCCTGCAGCAGGCCCTTCTGCTGGGGGCCTTGGGCTACGGTCTGGCCTACGGTATCGGGCTTTGGGTCTTTCCTTTCTTTCCCCGGCGCGTAGCCGTGACGCAGGCGAGCCTGGTGCAGCTTGGCGTGGTCGTTCTTGCGATCTCCATTCTCTCCAGCTTTCTGGGCATCTGGAAAGCGATGGCCATTCAACCGAACGAGATCCTGTCATGAGAACCGTCATTCAATCCGACGCCCCTTCGGTCGAGGCGCATTCGCTCACCAAGGTCTATGGGCGCGGCAATACCGAGGTGGTGGCCATGCGCGACGTCTCGTTCCAGGTCTGGCGGGGGGAAGTGGTGGCTCTGCTGGGACCGAGCGGGGCGGGCAAATCGACGCTGCTGACCGCCATCGGGTTGGTCAATCCGCCCACGTCCGGCCAGATTGCCATCGGTGGCTGCCCGGTGATGGAGGGGGCCAGGCCGCTGGTGGACATCCGCGCGTTCCGGCGGAAGCACCTGGGGTTCGTGTTCCAGAAGGCGAATCTCATTCCGTTCCTCACCGCCATGGAGAATGTGCAGGTGGCGATGGAGATCAATGATGCCCCTCCTCGCCGGGCTCGAAGACGCGCCCTGGAACTGTTGGAGTACCTGGGTGTCGCCGACCGCTGTCGCAGTCTGCCCTCGATGCTTTCCGGGGGCCAGCAACAGCGCGTGGCGGTGGCCCGCGCGCTGGCGAACGATCCGAGTCTCATTCTGGCCGATGAGCCGACCGCGGCGCTCGACAGCCATCGCGGGCGTCAGGTGATGGAGTTATTCCGCATGGTCGCGCACGAGCAGAAGGCCGGCGTCATCGTCGTGACGCACGACCAGCGGGCATTGGACGTCTTTGACCGGATTCTCGAAATGGAGGATGGGGTCCTGCGACCCTCCACGCCGGCAGCATGAAGCAGGTTCGTCACAGGAGATGGCTTGTCATGAACAGGAACCTCCCGGTGCTCTTCTCGTTGGTTAGCGCCATGGTGTCGCTTGCGGTAGCGCAGAATCTTCCGGCCAGACGCGGCTTGGGCGGCACGCGCCCGCCGGCGAACAACGAGCGAGGACTGCGCGAGCTGACGGACGAGGAGATCCCGCCCAACCTGAACTTCTACGCGATGGACCCGCTCTACGACCCGAATGCGAAACTGGGCTGGGCCTCGCAGCGGATCGAGGAGACGCTCGACCGTGGCATGCTCGCTTTGTCGGTAGGCGAGGGCAGGGTCTATCTCGGCTGGCGATTGCTCAAGACCGACCCGGAAGAGATCGCTTTCAACGTCTATCGTTTGAGCGCCGGCGGCGAGCCGGTGAAACTGAATGCCCAGCCGATTCGCAAGACTACGGATTTCATCGACACCGATGCGCCCCTGGATCGGCCGAACGCCTGGTGGGTCGTGCCGGTGGTGGATGGCTCGGAGCTGGCGTCGTCGACGCGGGCCGAGCTTGGGGCCAACGCTCCGGCCCAACAGTACAAGGCGATCGAGCTCAAGGATGATGTTCGCGGAGTCTCCATCGTCGGCATCGGCGACTTGAATGGTGACGGCGTCTATGACTTCGTTGTCAAGCATCCCGGCGGAGGAAAGGACCCCGGCCGCGTCGGTCCCAACCGGGGCTCGTACAAGTATGATGGCTACGACGGCGCGACGGGCGAATTCCTGTGGCGGATCGACCTGGGCTGGAACGTGGACATGGGGATCTGGTGGACGCCCATGATCGTTCGCGACCTCGACGGCGACAGCAGGGCGGAGGTCTGTGTACGGACCGCGCCATATGCGGCCAGTGCCGACGAGATGTTCCCCAGCGGCAGGACCGGATTCATTCTGGAGGGCCCCGAGTACCTGGCGGTGTACGATGGCGCCACCGGCGCCGAGATCGACAAGGTCGACTGGATCGAGCGGGGCAGAGTCCAGGACTGGGGCGACAACACTGGCAATCGCTCCTGTCGTCACATGATGGGCGTGGCTTACCTGGACGGCAGGACCCCGGCGTTGCTGGCGGTTCGCGGCATCTACGGGATGATGAAGATCGACGCCTGGGTGCTCAAGGACAGGAAGCTCCAGAAGGTCTGGCGGTGGACCAACGAGCGGGCTCCCTTCATGTACCAGGGCCAGGGCCAGCACAGCATCAAGACAGGCGACATCGACGGCGACGGCTGCGATGAAATCCTCGCCGGCTCGATTGCGATCGACAACGACGGTCGCACGCTCTGGGGCACCGGATATGGACACGGAGACCGTTTCTACCTCGGTGACATCGATCCGGCTCGGCCCGGTCTGGAGGTCTGGTATATCTTCGAAGAGCCGCACCCTCACAACGGCGCGAGTCTGTGGGACGCACGGACTGGCAACCTGATCTTTGGGATTCCCGAATCGAACCGCGACAACGAGCTGGGCTCGGCCATCGCGGGCGACATCGATCCGGCCTATCCGGGCATGGAGTGCGCCGGCGGTCGGCACTTCTACACGGCGCAGGGCCGCAAGATCGACGGGCTGGTGCCGCCTCAGAACTTCCTTGTCTGGTGGGACGCCGATCCGCTGCGCGAGATCCTCGCCTGGCGGGGCGTGTCCAAATGGAAGGGCGATTCGCTGACGGACATCCGAGGTGGCGTCCAGCAGATCGCCGATATCCTGGGCGACTGGCGTGAGGAGATCGTTACGTATGCCGATGGGGAGCTGCGCATCTACAGTACGACGATTCCTGCGGAGGACCGCCGCGTGTGCCTGATGCAGGACCCGCTGTACCGCAATGACGTGACCCACCGGTCGATGGGTTATGCGCACTATCCCATGACCAGTTACTATCTTGGAAACAAGTGAGGCCACAAGTGTGACCGTATGACGATACGACCGACGTACATAGGAGCAGTGTGGGCAGTTGCCGCTGTGGCGGTTCTGGGCGGAACGGTGCACGCCCAGCACCAGATGGAATGGCTCGACCGCGGACTGGTCGCGGTCCAGCGGAGCGATGGAACAGTCTATGTTGGATGGCGCATGCTCGGAACCGAACCCGATTCCATCGCGTTCAACGTCTACCGGAATGGCGCCCGCGCGAACGAGACGCCGATCACGGATTCGACGAACTTCGTGGACGACCGAGGCTCCGGCGATGCGGCGTACACGGTCTGTGCCGTCATCGATGGTTCGCAGGCTGTGCCTTCGAAGCCGGCAGCGGTTTGGAAGCAGAACTATCTGACCATTCCTCTTCGGACGCCCGAGGGATACCGTCCGAACGATGCGTCCGTCGGCGATCTCGACGGGGACGGCGCGTATGAGATCGTGCTGCACCAGGCGGGACGCAGTCGGGACAACGCCTCACGCGGCATGACGGACCCGCCGATCCTCGAAGCCTATCGACTGGACGGGACGTTTCTCTGGCGAATCAATCTCGGCCGGAACATCCGCGAAGGGGCCCACTACACCCAGTTCTTGGTCTACGATCTCGACGGCGACGGCAGAGCGGAGGTCGCGTGCAAGACCGCCGACGGCACAGTCGATGGAATCGGCAAGATCATCGGCGACCCGAACGCCAACTGGGTCAACCCCGACGGGAAGATTCTCGATGGCCCGGAGTTCTTCACGATCTTCGACGGGCAAACGGGCGCTGCATTGGTGACCGCCGACTACATTCCGCCCCGAGGCGACATCGGCGGCTGGGGCGGCGTCGGCGGCAACGGCAGCAACGACAACAACGGCAATCGTGTCGATCGAATGCTCGCCTGCGTCGCCTATCTGGATGGGACCCGGCCGAGTGTGGTGATGTGCCGGGGCTACTACGGCCGGTCGGTACTGGCCGCATGGGATTGGAGAGACGGCAGGCTTACCTCGCGATGGGTTTTCGATTCGGCGGCGCCCGGATTGGAGAAGTACGCGGGACAAGGCAACCACAATCTGACCGTCGCCGACGTGGACGCCGACGGCAGAGACGAGATCATCTACGGATCGATGTGTGTGGACGACGACGGCACCGGCCTGTATTCGACGGACCTGCGACATGGGGACGCCATGCACGTCAGCGATCTGGACCCGGCCAGAGGTGGACTCGAAGTGTGGGGCATCCACGAGAACGAAGTCGTGATACCGGGATACGAAGATGGCTTCGGCGCCGCCATGTTTAACGCCGGGACGGGGGAAATCCTCTGGGGCAAAGACCCGGGGCGTGACGTTGGTCGAGGCGTTGCGGCGGACATCGATCCGAGGCATCCCGGCGCCGAATGCTGGTGGAGCGCGTCGCCGGTCCTCTGCAATGCCGTAGGCCAGGAAATCGGCCCGCGACCCCGGTCGCAGAACTTCGTCGTCTGGTGGGACGGCGATCTGCTCCGCGAGACACTCGACGGCATTCGCATCACCAAATGGGACTGGGAAAGCGGCACCGAAGTCCCGCTGCTGACCGCCGAGGGCTGTTCCTCGAACAACGGCTCGAAATCCACGCCGGCCCTGAGCGCCGACCTTCTCGGCGACTGGCGTGAGGAGGTGATCTGGAGGACCCGCGACGGCAAGGAGCTGCGCATCTACACGACGACCATCCCGACGGCGTACCGTTTCTACACGTTGATGCACGATCCGCAATACCGGCTGAGCATCGCCTGGCAGAACGTGGCCTACAACCAGCCTCCGCACGTCGGGTTCTTCCTCGGCGCCGGAATGGCGCCTCCGCCGCGACCGAATATTCGACTCGCAGGCAGGAGCATGGCACCAGTTGGGAGCAAATGAGAATGATAAGTATCCGCAAAGTGATCTGTGTGCTGTATGTCACCATCGCGATGTGCCATGGCGCCTGGGCCGACGCGGTTGAAGTCCGTTCGCCCAGCAGTTTGATGAGCGTTACGTTCGAAGTGAAGGACTTCGAGGGCGCGTCTGCGTGCCCGGTCTACAGTGTCCGGTACAGGAACAGGATCATCGTCAATGAGTCGCGGCTTGGACTGGAGCTCGAAGACGGCCCGCTTGGCGACGGCATGACGGCCACCGTTCTTTCGATAGGCAGCCACGACACGACGTGGAAACCAGTCTACGGCGAGCGGAGCACGATCCGCGACCGGTACAACGATGCCGAGATTCAACTGAGGCAGATGGACGCTCCCCATCGGATCGTGACGCTCGCGTTCCGTGCTTATGACGAGGGGGTGGCCTTTTGCTACACGATTCCGAAGCAGGCCGGGATGGATCGCGTCACCATCATGAAAGAGGCCAGCGAGTTTCGGTTTCCAGGCGACCACGCTGCCTGGGCGACGTACAGCGCACAGGGCAAGTATGAGAAAGTTACGCTGGGCCGGATCAAGCCGGGCTGCGAGCGGCCCCTGGTGATCCAGCCGGCCGACGACGTGTACGTCGCTGTTGCCGAAGCCCGTTGCGTCGATTACGCGCGAATGAAGCTGTCGCCGCTGAGCGGCCGAGCCAACAGTCTGGTGAGCGACCTGAGCGGTCCGGTCGAAGCCGCGCTGCCGTTGACGACGCCCTGGCGCGTTGTGACGGCAGCCGACAGTCCCGGCCGGCTTCTCGAGAACAACGACATCATCCTCAATCTCAACGCGCCGTGTGCGATCGCCGACACCTCGTGGATCAAACCGGGCAAGGTGATCCGCGAGGTCTCTCTGACCACCGCAGGGGGCAAGCGCTGCGTCGATTTCGCGGTCGAACACAATCTCCAGTACGTCGAATACGACGCCGGCTGGTATGGGCCTGAGTATTCCGACGAATCCGATGCGACGACGGTGACGCTCGACCCGAAACGCTCCAAGGGGCCGTTGGACCTGCACGAGGTGATCCGCTACGCCGAAGAGCGAGGCATCGGCGTCATCGTCTACGTCAATCGTCGCGCCCTCGAACGCCAGTTGGATGAGATCCTGCCTCTCTATCGCCGGTGGGGTATCAAGGGTGTCAAGTACGGCTTTGTCAATGTCGGTTCGCAGCAGTGGACGAGTTGGCTGCACGAGGCCGTTCGCAAGGCCGCCGAGAATCAGCTCATGGTGGACGTGCACGACGAGTATCGCCCGACCGGCTATGCGCGCACGTATCCGAACTTCATGACGCAGGAGGGCATTCGCGGCGATGAGGAGCGTCAGCCCAACGAGATGAGCCTGGCGACGGTGTTCACGCGGATGCTGGCGGGCGCGGGCGACAACACGATCTGCTATCTCGACCAGCGGGTGGACGAGCAATCCACGCACGCCTATCAGCTGGCCAAGGCCGTCTGCTTCTACAGCCCGTGGCAGTTTGTCTATTGGTACGATCGCCCGGAGATGTTCGGCGACGAGCCCGAGTTGGAATTCTTCGACCATTGTCCGACGGTGTGGGACCAGACGAAGGTGATCGAGGGCCGCATCGGCGACTACGCGATCATCGCTCGGCGCAGCGGTCCGAACTGGTTCATCGGTTTCATGAACAGCGGCCAGGCCCGCACGTTCGATGTCCCGCTCGGCTTCCTCGATCCGGGCGAGAGATACGTGGCCCACATCTACTCCGACGACGCATCCGTCGCCACGCGGACGCGCGTGCGGATCGACCGATACACCTTGGACCGTGACATGGTGCTTGAGATGACCGCACCGGAAAACGGAGGTCAGGCCGTCCGGATCGTGCCGGCGACCGCCGCCGACCACCACCAGCCCTATGCGAAGTAGCCGTGTGGATGTGTCTCAGTTGGTGAAGAGGTCGAAGATATTGCCCAGCATGCTGGTGTCGGCCTTGTAGATTTCCGTATAGCGGCATCGCGTGCAGGTCACGGTCGAGAACCGCCGGCTCTGCACATCGAAGATCTTGCTCCAGAAGCCCCCGGCCGCTCGGATCTCGCCCGTTTCGAATTCCGCGCCGGAGCACTTGGGACACGTGTAACGGATGGTCTGCATGGGTTCGTCTCCTGAGAAAGTAACCAAATGCCGTCTATCCGAATAGACGCCTGTCGGACGGGGTACTTGCGGGACCGATGCAGAAAGGCGATGGATTCCTCTCCTTGTGTCAGGAACAGCATATCCTATCAGTATGCTGTGATATCTGGTGACATCAAACTTCCTTCTGCAATATTCGTAGTCCGATAAGCGTCTATAGTAACAGGAAGCGTGCAGGTGACATATATACAGGTAGTGTGTCGCCGACCAAGGAGGGTGATGCAGGGTTTCGTGCTGTCCAGGGGGTCTGAAGGGCAGGCTGTTTTGGGAGATGGGTTGTGTACATCGGACAAGACTCTGACGAGGCCGTGAATCGTAAGTCCGCATCATTGCCTCCTTTCCGCTACGAGGCGGGGTACTGCCTCAACGTCAGCGATCGCGGCGGCGCTGGAGTGAAGCTGGAGTTGAGCCATGACGGGGACGTAGGGGCGGCGGTCATGCTGCCTCCCGAGACCGTCCAGGAGCTTGGCAGGTGGCTGTTGCGAACGCTTGGCCAGGATGAACACGGATTCCCTGTTGAACTGGGGGGGATTCTGGAAAGGCTCAGCAAGGCCAAGAAAGCCAACTCGATTCTCCAGCGGGGCGACAAGACGCGAATCCGCGAGGCCCTCCAGGCCCTCAAGAGCTGAAAGGGGTTCTGACCCAAGATCAGTGTTCCCGGTCGAGGACGGCGGCCTGAAAGGCGGGATCGTTCATAAGTTGTTTTGAAAGAAGCACATATCCTTCGGCCAGGGGGTGGCTGGAGTCGGCGTAGAGGTCGGCTGGGAGGGGGGTAGCCACCAGGTGTGGGACGCCATTTTGGCCGAGCCATTGCGCGATCTGCATCTTGATCGCCCCAAATGTGGTGGCGTTTTCGGCCGTGAGCATGTGCTCGTTGAAAGGCCCCACAAGGACGAACACCCGATTTCCCCTTGCCCGCAATTGCTCCACGGCTTGCTGAAAGAAGAGCCATTGCAGAGAACTGCCGAGATCCACCCACGCCATGTCTCGTTTCTGGCCCCCCGCTGCCTGCCAGGAACTGCCTTTCTCCGCCTCAGCGCCGGCCGGTTGAGGCAGCGGTCCGGTCAGTGCGGCCAGAGGATTCTCGTACGGATTCTGCAGGGTCCAGGCAGGCAGGTCCATGCCCTGGAGATAGGCGATCCGCAGGTGGCTGGTCCAACTCAGGAAGGGGACATGGCGCTCGATCACGATGCCCAGCCGGGCTGAGAACGGGGCCTTGTAGCAGGGAATTTCAGTCGCGAATTGCGGGACCAAGCCGGGGTGGTTGAAGTGGAATTCCTTCGTCGTCTGCAAGTCGTGTTTGGCGGAACTCATCCACAGCGGATTGAACTGGAGAACGACCGGCCGGCCTGAGACGGCGCTGGCGTAGTACTCGATGAGACCCTGCAAGGCAGCCGGGTGCGTCCCGTCCAGGCCGAAGTTGGCGAAGCGTTCCTCGCCCAAGGCGTCGTTGAGACAGTGGGACAGCGTCTGGTCGGGCCGCACGTAGTGTCCCCAGATGACCGAATCGCCGATCACCGGGATCTTCCCACGCCGACACGCCACCCGGCAGTGGCGGGCGTACAACCAATAGTCGCTGCCGAGGGCGTACGGGACGCGGTAGTCCGGGCCGGGGCGGAAGGTCTCCACCTGCTTCCAGAGCATCGGCGTCGAGACAAGCAGGGCCAACAGGAGCAACGCGACAACCAGCCACTGTCGTGGCGTCAGCCACAAGGCGTTCGAGTTCGGCATCGCCGCATCCGTTGTGTCTTTCAGATTCTCTGCCATCGTTCAGAACTGCATGTAAATGAAGGGCTGTTCCCCCGAAGGGGCAAAGAGCGCCAGATACGCGAGCATGAGGACGACGAGTCCCATGCGAACCGCCCGGAACTCGAGCACCCAGCGCAACCGGGAATCGAATACGTACTGGTAGCACCACACTGCGGCGATCAGGGCGACCGCCAGCAGCGGGCAAAGGGGATTGGCCAGGCCCGATGTGAAGATCCGTGTCACGATCTGCCAGGCATCGCCCAGCGTCGCCGCCCGGAAGAAGATCCAGGCGAAGGTGACGATCGCGAAGACGAACACCTGCTTGACGAAGGCCGGGACGCGGTCCCTGTAGAATGCGGTTCGCTCCAGCTCGCGCGTAGCGAACCGCCCGAGGGCATGGACAGCGCCCCACAGAACGAAGGTCCAGGCGGCGCCATGCCACAGGCCCGACAGCACCATCGTCAGGAAGATGTTGCGATAGGTATTGAAGCTACCCTTGCGATTGCCTCCGAGCGGGATATAGACGTAGTCTTTGAACCAGGACGAGAGGCTGATGTGCCAGCGGCTCCAGAACTCTCCGAGGCTCGTGGCCAGATATGGATTGTTGAAGTTGAGCATCAGGCGGATGCCCATCATCGCGGCGATGCCGCGCGCCATGTCCGTGTACCCGCTGAAGTCGAAGTAGATCTGCCAAGCGAAGAGGAACGTTGCGAGCACGAGCGCCGGCGCCTGAAAGTCGGCCGGTGCGGCGTACACCTTGTTGACGTACAGCGCCAGGTAGTTGGCCAGTGCGACTTTCTTGAACAGGCCCACGACAAAAAGCGACAGCCCATCGGTGAAATCGCTCGCAGTGATCTTCGGCGTCCGACTCAATTGGGGCAGGAGGTTCCCGGCCCGTTCGATCGGTCCGGCCAGCAGACGCGGAAAGAACGCCACGAAGGTGGCGTAGCGCAGAAAGCTCGTCTGGCGCTCGACCGTTCCGCGATAGCTGTCGATGACATAGCCCATTGATTGAAAGAGGTAGAACGACAGACCCGCGGGAAGCAGGATGCCCGGCGCCGGGAGCAGCCAGGGAATCCGCAGCGCTGAGAGCAACGCGTTGACGTTGCCCGCGGCGAACTGGCCGTACTTGAAAACGCCCAGCAGAACGAGGCTGTTGGCGACGCTGACCCAGAGCCATCGCTTCTTTCGCTCGCTCCTGGCCATCCGCGCGACGACGAAGAAGTCCACCACGCTGACGTACGCGATCGGGATCAGGTATCGCCAGTCCAGCCAGGCATAGAAGGCGTAGGATGTCACGAGCAGCCAGGGCAGCCGCAGCTTCGTCCCCTTCAAGAGCAGGTAAAGGGGATAGGCGATCAGGAAGAAGATCAGGAATGACCAGGTCTGGAAAAGCATTCGGGGCTTCTTCTCACTCCATCAGGGCGCGAATGTGGGCCTCGACCGATGCAGCCAGAAGCTCCGGGCCGTATCCGCCCTCCAGGACGGAGACGAGTCGGCCCTGGCAGCATTTCTGGGCGATCTCCTTGACGATGTGCGTCAGACGTGCGAACCCGTCCGTGGTGACCTTCATGCCGCCCAGCCCGTCGCCCGCCTGTGGGTCGAAGCCGGCCGAGATGAAAACGAAGTCGGGCCGGAAAGCCATCGCCGCCGGACGAAGTCGCTGCTCGAACGCGCCGACATAATCGGCATCCCCCGAACCGGCGGGGATGGGCACGTTGATTGTGAGGCCCGAACCGGCGCCGGTCCCGGTCTGTGAGGCGCTGCCGGTTCCCGGATAGAAGGGCCATTGGTGGATGCTGAAGTACAGCACGTTGGGGTCGTGGTAGAATGCCTCCTGCGTCCCGTTGCCGTGATGGACGTCCCAATCGGCGATGAGGACTCTGGGCAGGCCGTATTTGCCCTGAACGTAGCGGGTTCCGATGGCGACGTTGTTGAAGATGCAGAACCCCATCGCGCGATCCCACAGGGCGTGATGGCCCGGCGGCCGGATCGCGCAGAAGGCGTTGGCGACATCGCCTGCCATCACGGCATCGACAGCGGCCAAAATCCCTCCGGCGGCCAGCACGGCCGCCTCGTACGATTGCTGGCAGACTGGCACGTCGCCCGAGTCCAGATACCTGTCGCCGGACTCGCAGGTGGCCCTGGCTCGCTCGATGTATTCCGAGCCATGAACGGTTTCGATCCATTCTCTTGACGCGGCTGAGGGCTTCAGATAGGTGAGCTGAGAGTCCAGCCCCGAGGTCTTCAGTCGGGTCATGATCGCGCTGAGCCTTTCCGGAGATTCAGGATGGCCGGCGCCGGTCTTGTGCTCGAGATAGATGGGATCATAGACAACCCCGGTCTTGGATTGGGGGTTACCCGCTTGGGCCGACGCCGTGTTTGCGTCCGGCGACTCGTTCGGCGCCTTGCGGACGCAGCGGAACCCGATGGCGTCGTTGGCCAGGCACGTGTCGTCTATCGCCGGATCGCTGGCGCGATACGCGGATCGGCAGCTCTCGGCGCTGGAATTCCATGCGCCGCCTCGGATGACCCGGTCGGCCCCGTCGGAAGGGCCCCTGGGATCCTTCTCGGGACTCTTGGAGTAAGCATCCTCGGCGTACCGGTCGTTGCACCATTCCGCTACGTTTCCGTGCATGTCGAACAGCCCCCAGGGATTGGGCTTCTTCTGGGCCACAGGATGGGTCGTCTGCGAGGAGTTCTCCGCAAACCAGGCGCAGTCCCTGAGCATGCGGGAATCGTTGCCGAAGCTGTATTGGGTGGATGTGCCCGCGCGGCAGGCGTACTCCCACTCCGCCTCGGTCGGGAGGCGGTAGCCGTTGGCATCGAAGTTGCATTCCCACGTCTGCTCGTCGTAGCAGGGTTCGAGCCCCTCGGCCATCGACCGGTCGTTGCAGTAGAGGGCCGCATCGGTCCAATTGACCTGCTCCAACGGCTGGCTGGGGCCTTTGAAATGGGACGGGTCGGGAAGCTCGTACTTCCGAAACTCCTCTTGCACCACTTCGTGCCGGTCCATCCAGAACGCGCTGATCCAGACCCGGTGCACCGGCAACTCATCGCTCTGACCCTTCGCACTGCCCATCTCAAACCATCCTCCCGGAATGGCGACCATCTCGATTCCGCTGGCGGTCGTTTGCCGTTCGGGCGATTGGGAGGCTTCCTCCTTCCGCTGGCAACCTGGAACGGTGATCGCGCCCGCCACGAACAGAAGAACCATCATCCCTGATTTCATTGCGTGCAACGGCATCGGTCTTCCTTTTTACGTACAGTGAACGTTCGAGTTTCATTTTGCTTTCGTGGGAACCGGTACCCAGTCCGGCTCCTTGTTCTGGCAGCCGTCGGTGGTGATCTGGACCCACTTGCCGGTCAGGTCGCTGACACAGATGTTCCAGCCCGGCGCCTGGCCGCCGACCATCTCATTGGCCTTGGGCCCGTAGCCGAATGCGATGTACTGCCCGTCCGGCGAGAAATCGGTGTGATAGGTCTCACATTCCTTGTCGCACTTGACGAACGGCCGGACGTTCGTCACCAGCGGCTCGGGCGCGCTCAGATCGATGTCGGCGACGCCCAGGTCCCAATCGGTCAGACCCCAGGTGATCCTTCTGCCGTCGGGACTGAAGTCGGGCCGGCATCCGGTGACGCCGAACTTCGTCAGATCGTATACCGCCGTCCCGTGAGCCTGGAGCGCCAGGATCGCGTGGTCGTGACCCATGCCTCCATGCACCGTGGCGACAAACCAGTTGCCGTCCGGCGACCAACAGACGTTGTAGAGGTGATGCAGTTCCTTGTTTACATGTGGTTTGTGCTCGCCTGTCTTCAGATCGTAGTACATCAGCTCTTTGGTGGCATAGTCCGTGATCGTGTAGCGGCGGAATTCGGCCTTCAGGTAGGCAATCGTCCGGCTGTCAGGGCCCCAGCAGGGCTGTCTGGCGTTCTCGGCAACCTTCACCCGACCGGTCCCGTCCAGATTCATGTAGTAAACGTTGCGGATCTTGTCCCGGCCCGTTCCTTCATCGGCGACGAAGCAGACCTTTGTTCCATCGGGCGAGGCGTGGGGGTACAGCTCGTTCACGTCGGCCGTCCGGGTGAGATTGACCGGGTTGGAGCCGTCCGCATGGACCAGACAGAGTTCCCAGTTCTCCTTTCCATCGGTTTGGCGGAATGTCTCGTAGACGATTTTGAACCGGATGGAGGCCAGATCGAGCGCGGATGCGGGATACGGCTGGAGTCTCGCCCCCGGCAGCGCCTCCGGCTCGGCATGGTCAGCCAGGGCCGTTGCGGACGCCATGGCCAACGCCAGGAACAGCAGAATATGTACACATGACGCGTGATGCGGATGATCCGACGCATTTGCCATATCGTTTCTCCTCGTGCATCTCTTCTCGGCAAGCCCGATCTGCCAACCGTAGCCTATGGGATCGGCACCCAATCGGGCTCCTTGTTGTGAAAGCCGTCGTCGGTGATCTGGACCCATCGGCCGGTCAGGTCGCCGATGCAGATGTTCCAATCCTCGGCCATGCCTCCGACCTGCTGGCCGCCGCGTGACGGACCATAGCTGAAGACAATGTACTTGCTGTCGGGCGAGAGGTCCACGTGATAGACCTTGTACCCGCGAGCGCAGCGGACGATCTCGCGGATGTTCGCGACCCGGGGCTCCGGGCCCTTCAAGTCGATATCCGCGATCTGGAGATTCCAGTCCGTCTCGCCCCAGACCATCTGGGTCCCGTCGATGCTGAATTCAGGCCGGCATCCCTTCACGCCCCAGACTGCCAGGTCGAACACGCGCGGGCCGAAGGCGTCGAACGCGATGATCGTGTCACTGTATCCCATTCCCCCGGAGACGGCCGCCAGAAACCACCTGCCGTCGGGCGACCAGCAGATGGCGTACAGGTGGTGCAGATTCGTGTTCACGTGAGGGCTGGTCCACTTGTGTTCCAGGTAGTAGAACATCAGGGCATCGGTGGCATACTCGCGGGAGCTGAAACGCTCGTATTCGTCGGTCAGGTAGGCGATGCTCTTGTTGTCGAAGCACCAGCAGGGCTCGCGTGCGTGCTCGGCCACGTGGATTCGGTCGGAGCCGTCGATTCTCATGTAGTAGACATGTCGCACGCGGTTTCTGCCGAAACCCTCATCTACGACGAAGCAGATCTTGGTGCCGTCAGGCGAAACGTGGGGATACATCTCGTCCACATCCGGCGTGTTGGTAAGGTTGACGGGATTCGAGCCGTCCGCGTTCCTCATGAAGATTTCCCAGTTCTCCTTCCCCTCGGTCCGACGACAGGTCTCGTGGACGAGTTTGAAGGGGATCTTTGCCAGATCGATCGCTTCGCGAGGAAGGGGAATCTGCTTCGGTCGCATACGGGCCGCTGGGGCCTCGGATTCGGCGGCCGGCTCGAAGCCGGCCGGTTCTGCCGCCTCCAGAGAGACAAGGCCCGCGAGCGCCAGGATGGCCCCCAGGGCGAGTGACATACGTTTCATGGCGGGAATCCCTCGAAAATCAGGCCAACGTTGAAATCAGGGTCCTTTCCTACCCAACAAGATATCCCCGGGTCTCGTACGGTGCAAGGGGGCTGGTTCTTCGTCGTCGGTGCCGGTCGCCTGACGGTCGGAATGGCTGGCAGATTGCCCATTTTCCTCTTGTGACCCCTACGACCGTCATGGTAAGATGGTAAAATAGATAAGGCCTTTTCATAGGGAGGTACTATGAACGGTGAGTCCACGTTGAGCGGGGGGACCACGACGCGGAGAGCGTTCACCCTCATCGAATTGCTCGTCGTTATCGCGATCATCGCCATTCTGATGGCGGTTCTGATGCCGGCCCTGCACCGGGCCCGCGAACAGGGCCGCCGGGCCGCCTGCCTGAGCAATCTCAAGCAGTTGAGCTTGGCCTGGAACATGTACGCCGACGAGAACGACGACCGGCTGGTCAACGGCGCCACGGGTTTCAGCAACCAGAACCTGTCCTGGGGCGATCACACCAACGAGCTGGCTTGGGTTGACGGCTACCATCCCCTGGACCAGGAGGCGGCGGAAGAGGACATCCGTCGCGGGGCGCTCTGGCCTTATGTCAAGAATGAGAAGATCTATCGCTGTCCCACCGGCAAACGAGGGGAAGCCTTCACGTATGCGATCATGTTTTCCATGAATGCCGTCAACCACCCTGCGACGCAGGGTGTGCGCGGCGCTCACGTCAAGAAGCGAAGCGAAATCCGCAATCCGGCGCCGGCGTATCGCCTAGTCTTCATCGACGAGGGGTTCATGACGTCGGATGCCTATGCCGTCAACTATGACCAGGAGCAGTGGTGGGACGACCCGCCGGTGCGCCACGGCGACGGGACTAACATCTCGTTTGCCGACGGGCATGTCGAGCACTGGAAATGGAGAGGCACCGATACGATCAAGCGGGCCCGGCTCGTCGCGGACAGCCACCAGGGCAACTGGACGCCGGAGACGCAAGAGGGTTTCGAGGACCTGTACCAGATGCAGAAGGGCTGCTGGGGCAAGCTCGGATACACCCCCAGCCATTGAATCAAGCGAAGGGATCGGGGCGCGGATACCCCGAGCCCGGATTGCGGATTTCGGATTCGCTTCTGGCGGCGGATCCGCAATCCGAAATCAGGATGGAAGGTGAAGAGAGCCACATAAAGCGGACGGAGTTGGATCATATCTCGGAGAAGGTGCGTGCTCACGCGTGTGCGGGCGCCGCGCAATACCGTTTCATCGAGTCTTGAAGGAGGACTGATCATGCGCGTCACATTGTCATGTCTGGTTTCGCTTGCGTTGCTGCTGAGTTTGGCCGGCAGCGCATCGGCTGACCTCGTTGGCCATTGGAAACTCGATGAGGGTTCCGGGACGGTCGCCTATGATTCCAGCGGAAACGGAAACAACGGCACTCTGACGGGAGCGCCTCAATGGGTGGCCGGCAAGCTTGGCGGTGCGTTGCAGGTGGGCGGCAGCGATTGGGTGGACTGCGGCAACGCCCTCGAGCTTACCGGGGCGATTACGATCACCTGCTGGGTCAATCCCGATGCGCCGGGTGGCGAGCAGGGCTTTGTCGGCCGCACCGGGAACTACGCCCTCAAGGGCCATGAAACCGGCGTCCGCTTCACCACGCCCGGTGTTCTGGACCACAGCAGCACCACGATCACGCTGGAGGCGGGCGCCTGGCAGCACGTCGCCGCCACCTTCGTGCCCAGCCAGAGCGAAGGGCTGATCTTCTACTACAACGGCGAGGAAGCGGAGCGGTTGACCAGCTCGGCGATCAGCGCCGGCACCGGACCGCTGCTCATCGCCAGCAACCAGTGGGGCGAGAACCTGGTCGGCATGATCGACGACGTGCGGGTCTTTGACCACATTCTGACGCCGGAAGAGATCGCCGAGGCGATGCGAGGGATGGATCCCGCGTTGGCGACCAACCCCAGCCCTGCCACGGAGGCGACGGATGTGCCTCGCGACGTCGTTCTGAGCTGGACGGCGGGCGAGTTTGCCGCGACGCATGATGTCTACTTCGGCACGTCTTTCGACGACGTCAATGCAGCCAGCCGAGCCAATCCGAGGGGTGTGCTGGCCGGCCAGGCTCAGGCGGCTGCCACGTTCGATCCGGCCGGTCTGCTCGATTTCGAGACGACCTACTACTGGCGCGTCGACGAAGTCAATGCCGCTCCCGACAACACGATCTTCAAGGGCGAGGTCTGGTACTTCACCACCGAGCCGTTTGCCTACGCGATCCAGAACATCGTTGCCACCAGCAACGGGATCTCCGAGCCGGGCGTGGGGCCGGAGAACACGGTCAACGCTTCCGGACTGAACGCCGCCGATCAGCATTCGACTGTCAGCGATGACATGTGGCTGGCCAGTGCCCCTGAAGGGGAGGCCCTGTCCGTCCAGTACGAATTCGATCGCGTCTACAAGCTTTACGAGCTTCTGGTCTGGAACTACAACGTCCAGTTTGAGCTCATTCTGGGCTTTGGGCTCAAGGGTGTGACCGTCGAGTACTCTGAGAATGGGACCGACTGGACCGCCCTGGGCGATGTGGAGTTCGCCAAAGCCACGGCCAAGGACACGTACGCCTACAACACCGTGGTCGACCTCCAGGGTGTCCCGGCCAAGTACGTGCGTCTGACGGTCAACAGCGGATGGGGCATGATGGGTCAGTACGGCTTGAGCGAAGTCCGCTTCATGTACATTCCCGCTCAGGCCCGTGAGCCGCAGCCGGCCGACGGCGCTGCCGACGTGGATGTGAACACGTCGCTAAGCTGGCGGGCCGGTCGCGAGGCCGTCGAGCACGAGGTCTATCTGAGCGCGGACCCGAACGCCCTGACTCTGGCCGGTACGGTCGACAGCGCCACATTCACCCCCGGGAATCTGGAGTTCGGCAACATCTATTACTGGCAGATTATCGAGGTCAACGAGGCCGACGCCGTCGCGGCGTGGGCCGGCGACGTGTGGAGCTTCACCGCCCAGGAATACGCCTGGATCGACGATTTCGAGAGCTATACCGACGACGTCGAAGCGGGAACCGCGATCTTCGACTCCTGGCTCGACGGCTGGATCAACGATACGGGTTCAACGGTCGGCTATTTCGAAATGCCGTTTGCCGAGACGTCCATCGTTCACGGCGGCAAGCAGTCCATGCCGCTGGCGTACGACAACAGCAGCGCGCCGTTCTATTCCGAGGCAGAGCGCGAATTTGACACGGCGCAAAACTGGACCGGCAATGGCGCCGACACCCTCGTGCTGCACGTTCGCGGCAATCCGCCCGTCTTTCTGGAGCGGGCCGACGGCACGATTCTCATGGGCAGCACCGGCGGCGACATCTGGGATACCGCCGATGCCTTCCGCTTCGCCTACAAGCGTCTCAGTGGCAACGGCTCGATCACAGCGCGGGTCGACAGCATCTATAACACCAGCGGCTGGGCCAAGGGCGGCGTGATGATTCGCGAGGGCCTCGATCCGGGCTCGAAGCACGCCATGGTGGTGGTCACGCCGGGCAACGGTGTGGCTCTCCAGAACCGGCCGACCATGAATCAGGCCAGTCTGAGCGTCAATGAAGCGGGCCTGACGGCGCCCTACTGGGTGCGGTTGACCCGGACGGGTGACAGCCTCAAGGCCGAGCGCAGCGCCGATGGCGTCACGTGGGTGAGCATCACGGCCAATGCCGCGGCCTCCACCCTGACGATCTCGATGGCCAGCGATGTCTACATCGGTCTGGCGCTGGTCAGCAACAACGCCGGAGCCAGCCCGACGAGCGCGGAATTCGCCAACGTCAGCACGACCGGCAACGTGACCGGTTCGTGGCTGACGGAGGATGTCGGTGGCGGCCAGCGGACCAGCAACGATCCGGCGCCGCTGTACGTGCGGATCGAAGACAGCGCGGGCAAGAGCGCGACGGTCACGAGTCCCGATGAGGAGATGGGGCTCGGTCTGACGTGGCAGGCGTGGGCGATTCCATACAGCGACCTGTCCGGCGTCAATCTGAGCCGCGTTGAGAAGATGGTCATCGGAGTCGGCAATGCGACCAGTCCGGCCGCCGGCGGCACCGGTCTGGTCTATATCGACGACATCGGCTTCGGCTCGCCTGTGGAATAGTTCCAGGCTGGTAACGATGGAATGATGTAAGTAGGGGCGAATGATGATTCGCCCCTGCGCTTTGTCGCAATGAAACGAGGGCCTGTCCCGATATGCATCGGGACAGGCCCCGTTGTCTTGGGCTGATACGTGAGCATCGGTCCGATTCTACGGCATCGCCTGGCCCGTGAAGTTCCAGCCGATGTCGTAGCCGGTCTCCTGCCTGGGCTGCTTGGCGGCGCCACCGTTGTCCTTCTGATCCGGGCCGACGCTGTACAGATCGAACCCGGTGCCTTGCCGGCGGTACAGCAGGCTGGCCTGCGAGAAGGGATCGCGAACACTCCCCGGATCGAGAGCGCCAAGGGTCTCAGGAAAGCCGCCGTGTGCGTCTCTGTACTGCAGCAAGGCCAGCCCCGCGCGAGTGACGCGGACCTGTGCGATCCTCCGCAGAAAGACCTCTTTGACACGGCCCATGTTCGGCAGAAGGATGCCTGTGAGTATGTGATGCTTCAAGATCTCGGAGAACTTTTTGTTCATCGTCTCGATCTCGTTCGGGTCATAGGGTTGAGCGAATCGTTCGGCGTAGTTCCGCATGGCCCGCAGATAGGCGGCGTGATCGGCCAGGAACAACGGTTTGAAGGAGATCCCCAGATACATCAGGCGAGAGAGGATTCCAGGGATATAGCCTTCGTCCTGGATGTCGCCGAGGACCTTGCGCATCTCGTTCTTGGGCAGGCCAAAGGTCTGCTCGCCGAAGATCAATCGCTCGCCGTCTACGGCCCTGATCAGTGGTGTGAGGTCATCGTACTGGCCGAGCAGGTCCTGGAGAATGCGGGAGGATTGCTCGCCGGGGGGGGCCGACTCGCAGAGCCTCTGGATTGTCGTGCACGCCAGCTCGATCTGTGCCGATCGGACAAGCTGGCTGACGAGCACCGGCTCGGCGCGCAGGGCGTCGGCGAATCTCGCCTGGGTGAGAACGGTGTCCCAGGCTTCCCCGGCCTGTCCATCTTTGGCCTGCAATAGTGCCTTGGCCCCGAGGATCCGCGCCAAGGCGCGCTGTTTCGCGAGGTGGTCCAGCGACATGGAAATGCCGGCGGTGTAGTCATTCTGGAAGCGGCACGAGGGACGTTGTGTTCCCTGCTCGACGATCGACAGCGCCTGGTCAATCACATCCTGCCGGAGCAGACTCTCCAGCTCAGCTTGTTCATTCGGATCGAAGGGTTTCTCGCTGGATGTCCCTGCCAGCTTGCCCAGGTATTCCAGAAGGTCCTTCTCCGGCGCCGGCTGGGCCTTGAGCAACAGCACGGCGCTCTCGTACAGCAGGGCCGCGTTCTCCGGGTCGGGCACATCCGGCGGAATCACCTGGGCGATCTGCGTCGGCCGGCCGGCTTTCTCCAGGGCCGCATAGGCCCGCCGGAGTTTGGCGGCCGAAACTGCTACTGCAACGGCGTAGACGATGCCGAGAAGAACGACGACAATCGCCACGCCCGTCAGGATTTGTGCTGTTCTTCTGCGCATGAGAATGCTCCTCTGATCTGTTCTCAAGAGTACAAGTCGGATTCCGGCCGGGTCGGGATCATCCGGCCTCGCCCTTCGACGGGTGTTGACGACCTTGTCTCGGCTTCCCCCAGGGTCTCGCTCAGGGTTTCGCGGAATCGCTCGACGTGTCCGCGCAGAGCCGATGCATCGATGGCGGCCGGCTGTCTTCCTCGCACTCTCCGATGCGGCATCGCGACAGAGTGAGGCGATTCCAGAAACACTTCGAGCTCGAAAGGCTCCCCATACGCCGCCGCGATGTCGCCGGGCTGCCATGGAGGCACAGCGCGGTCGCTGTACCGGTCGGCCAGGGCGATGACGATTACCGCTGCGGTGGCTGAGGTGACCAGACGCCTCAGGAGGATACGTACGGGAATGTCGATCGAATCCCGTCGCCATGCCTTCTGCGTTGCTTCGATGACGCGTGTCTTCAACGCATCCGAGGGACCGGGCAGGCGCACCGCTTTCATCAAACGTTCGATCTTGTCCCGATCCACGTCTGTTTCACTCATGCCAATCGCTCCTTCAACAGGATTCGCAGTCTTTCCATTCCGTAGCGGTATCGGCTGGCCGCGGTGTTGAGCGAGATGCCCAGGAGGCGGGCGATTTCCTGAAATGTCTTCTCTCGGTACACCTTCAATACCACCGCCTGACGCTGGGGCTCCGGCAGGCGGCTCAGGGCCACCTCCAGCAGTTCCACGACATCGCTGTGTTCCTGGGCGCCCGGCGATGCTTCCAGCCAGGACTCTCTCGGGGCCTCGTCCTTTCCACTACGCCGACGCCGACGCATGTGCGAGACGGCCTCGTTGCGAGCGATTCGGTAGATATACGCGTCCAGATGACCGGCCCTGGCCAGCTTGCGGCGTTTCCTGACAATCCGAACGAAGACGGCCTGGAGGACGTCTTCGGCGTCGTGCCGGGAACAAAACTTCGCCGCCAGGTAAGCCAGCAGGCTGTCGGCGTACCGCTGCCATATCAGCTCGACCGCAGCCGGGTCGTCCCGGCCCAGTGCCTCTCGTATCGCGTCATCGAGGCTGCGTTTGTCCAAGCTCTTTGTCCCCGACTCGGATGCCTGTTCTCACGATAAGACGCCCTGAACCCGCGCGTTTTGTCTGCGTACAACAGAATCTTTCGTCCATCTTGACACGGGAAGGGACAGAAGGGAACATGGAGTTCGTAGTGATCCCGATGTCCATCGGGATAAGGCGTTAGTCTTTGTATGGAGGGCATGCCCCCACGGGCGCGCTACGTACCAAGGTGGTCAGGGATGGCGGAAAAAGCAAAGCCCAAGACGATCTTGTTGAAACAACCGGTCATGCGTCGCGTCCTGTTGGCCCTGCTGCCCTGTGCGGCGGGGGCAGTCTATTTCTTCGGCTGGAGGAGCCTTTTCCTGATTGTTTGGGCCGCTGTGGTCGGCTTTGTGGTCGAACTGATCTTCACACGCCGGCGCAAAGAGCCGGTCAGCGAGGCCGTCTTTGTCACCACGACCCTGTTGGCCCTGGTCATGCCCCCGACGGTCCGGCTGCACGTGCTGACGATCGGCGTGGTGTTTGCCGTCATGTTCACCAAAGAGGTCTTCGGCGGTTTCGGACGCAACATCTTCAATCCCGCTTTGGCCGGCCGCTGCTTTGTCTACATCTGCTTTCCCGTGGCCCTGACGGCCACTTGGGCCCCGGCGGCCGACGGCCCTTGGGGCGCTCTGAACCTCTGGACTACGGCATCGAGCCCCGACGCCGTCACGGGCGCCACACCGCTGGCTAATCTCAAGGCCGGCAAGATCGTCCTGGGCATGGACAAGGCAGCGAGCTTTGACATTCCCTTCGAGATCGAGGAAGGGCAAACCGCGCGGGTACACAAGAAAGCGTTGCTGCGAGGGCTGCTCTTCGGACGAATCAGCGGCACGATGGGGGTCACCAGCGCGCTGCTGATCACGATCGGCGGTCTCTATCTGTTCTGGACGAAGACGGCCAACCGGATGATCATCGTGACTCTGATTGTCACGTACGGCCTGCTCAGTCAGATTCTGCATTCGTTCGGCGTGACGCCCGTGCCGGCCGCCTGGACCGCGGTGCTCGGCGGAGGTTTTCTGCTCGGCGCGTTCTTCATGGCCACCGATCCGGTCAGCGCGCCCAAGACGAACCTTGCCAGAATCATCTACGCGATCCTTATCGGGGTCTGCACCGTCGTGATTCGCAACTTCTCGATCTTCAACGGCGGTCTGATGTTCTCGATTCTGATCGGCAACATGTTCGCGCCCATCCTCGACTACGCGGTTCGGGCGCGTCAATCGGCCAAGAAAGCCGGGGAGCGGGCGTGATGCGAGAGAAACGCTGGTTCCCCATCCTGTACATGTTTGGTGTGACGGCCTTTTTCAGCTCGATCATCATTGGGTTCGCGTCGGTGACGCGGGGACGGGTGGAGGCCAACGAGGAGCTGGCCTTCGAGAGGGCCGTTCTCGGTGTTGTGCCGGGGCTGTCGGATGCGAGACTGAGCAATGCGGAGGTTCACCCGCGGTTTACGGAAGTGGTCGAAGAACCCACGGCGTCCTCCGGCGGCGCTTATCTCGTCAAGAAGGATGGCCAGGTCGTCGTCTATGCCCTGCCTTTCTCCGGGCAGGGATTCTGGGCGCCCATCGGGGGCATCCTCGGCATCGAGCCGGACCGGAAGACCGTCACGGGAATCGCCTTCTACGAGCAGAACGAGACACCCGGGCTGGGCGCCGAGATCGTCAAGCCGCCGTTTCGCAGCCAGTTCAAGGGCAAGGTGCTCGCCGCCCAGGGCAAGCCCCTGGGCATGAAACGCCCTGGCGCCGAGCTGGACGACAGCAGCGTCCACGCCATCACCGGCGCGACGCAGACCAGCACCCGACTCGACGGGATCATCAATGCCGCTCTGACCGAGTGGCAATCCAAAGTGGGCAAGGAGGGCACGCGACTATGACTCCTCCACGTGGCGAAACCCAAACCCGGAAGATCATTCTGACCGGATTGTGGCGCGACAATCCGATCTTCAAGCAGGTACTCGGCATCTGTAGCACGCTGGCCGTGACGAATCTGGTGCTGAACACCATCGTGATGTGCGTGGCGCTGGTGTTCACGGTTGCCCTGAGCTCCGCCAGTGTCTCGCTGCTGCGCTCGGTCACGCCTCGCAACATCCGGATGATGGTCGAGACCCTGATCATCGCATTTTATGTCATTATCGTAGATATCCTGCTGAAGGCGTATTGGCCCGAGATGAGCGCCAACCTCGGTCCTTACGTCGGCCTGATCATCACCAACTGCATCGTCATGGGCCGGTGCGAGGCGTTCGGCAACAGCAATCCGCCGGGCCGGGCGTTCCTCGACGGCGCCTTCAGCGCGCTGGGCTATTCCTTCATCCTGCTGATCATCGCGACGTTCCGCGAGGTGCTCGGGATGGGGACCTTCGCCGGGCTGGCGGTGCCGTTCTTCTCGGGATCCGCGTGGGACAAGTGGATCATCATGGTGATGCCGCCGGGGGCCTTCTTCATGCTGGCCGTCGTGATATGGGTGTTTCGATCGATCCAGATCAGACTGGAGGCGAAAACCAAATGAACCTTGGAGCGGAAATGTGGCAGGCGGTCACCGTGTGCGTCGCGGCGGTGTTCACGCAGAACATCCTGCTGGCCTATTTCCTGGGCCTGTGTCCCTTCATCGGGGTTTCGCGCGAGGTCAAGACCGCTTTCGGACTCGGGCTGGCGGTGATCTTCGTCATGACGGCTACCACGCTGCTGAACTGGCTGGCGTATCGTTACGTGCTCCAGCCCCTGGGCCTGGAGTTCTTCCGCTTCATCCTGTTCATCGTCATCATCGCGGCTTTCGTGCAGTTCGTGGAGATGGCGATCGAGCGGT
>CAZOFX010000052.1:19560-36539 GCA_964579055.1 uncultured Pirellulales bacterium | reverse complement strand
AGCTGAACAAGATCGGCCTGTACCTGATCAACGTCAACATCACCGACATCACCGATGAATCGGACTACATCGAGTCCATCGGCAAGAAGGCGGCCGCCGAGGCGATCAACAAGGCCAAGGTCGACGTGGCCGAGCAGGCCAAGTTCGGCGCCATCGGCGAGGCCCAAGCCAATCGCGAGCGGGCCATCCGCGTGGCTGAGCACACCGCCGAATCGGAGAAAGGCCAGAAGAAGGCCGAGGCCGACCGGCGTATCTTCGTCCAGCAGCAGGAGACGATCGCCACGGTCGGCGAGGCGGAGGCGAACCGGGAACGGTCGATCCGGGTCGCGGAGAACCTGGCCCAGGCGGAGAAGGGCCGCAAGAAGGCGGAGGCCGACCAGCGTGTTTTCGTCCAACAGCAGGAGGCCGAAGCGGTCAAAGGCGAGAAACAAGCCGAAGCCAATCAGCGCATCTTCGTGCAGCAACAGGAATCGCTGGCCATCGATGGTGAGAACAAGGCCAAGGCGGAGATCGCCGAGTACAACGCCGAACTGGCGGCCAAACAAGCCGAGGCCTTCGAAAAGGGCGAGGTCGCGAAACGCAAGGCCGAGGTGGCCATCCAGAAGGCGCAGTACCTCGCCGAGCAGGAGCGTCTGAACGCCGAAGAAGTGGTGCGGCAGGAGATCGAGCGACGCAAGGTCGAGATTGCGGCAGAAGCCCAGGCGGAGAAATACCGCCGCGAGGCGAAGGGGCAGGCCGACGCGACTCTGGCGAAGTACGAGGCGGAGGCCAAGGGTATTCGCCAGGTGCTCGACAGCAAGGCCGCCGGCTATCAGGCCCTCGTCAAGAGCTGCAACGGCGACGCCCGGGCCGCTTCGACCCTGCTGATGATCGAGAAGATCGAGGATATCGTGGCCCGCCAGGTGGAGGCCATCAAGAACATCAAGATCGACAAGGTCACCGTCTGGGACTCGGGCAACAACGAGAAGGGTACCTCTTCGACGGCCAACTTCCTCTCGGGCCTGATCCGGTCCATTCCGCCGCTGCACGAGGTGGCCGGCATGGCCGGCGTGGAGCTGCCGCAGTATCTCGGCGACACGACGGAGAAGCCGGACAAAGGCCGCACGACCAACGTGCAGCAGGCCCCGCCCGAGCAGGGAAAGACCCCGGAGAAATCGAAGTAGTCGTCCCCGAGACTGAGATCACCGGTGGCATCGGTCCGACGTACGTTGGGGCCGATGCCACCTTTTTTTTCTCCGCTGCCTGCACAACGCGTCCCCGCACGTCCTTCCTTCCCCTGTGAAAAGTCACCGAAAAGGCGCGCCCCCGTAACAGATCGGTAACACTCCGCCGGCATATTACGCTTGTGCAGAACGAACTGTCACTGCTAACTTGGTCCTATTGAAAGGAGTGGAGCTATGAGAAAGACAAAGCCGTTCACGATTGTCTTGCTGGTGCTCGTCGGCGTGGTCGGCGCAATCGCCCTAGCCAAGTCGGCGTCGGTGCTGTTGCGAGAGGGCCTGTACTCCGAGGAGGTGGAAGGCGACCTCGATGCGGCCATCGGCGTGTATAAGCAGATCATCGCCGACCCTTCGGCGCCGCGGGAGCAGGTGGCGCAGGCCCTGTATCGTCTGGGCATGTGTCACATGAAGAGAAAAGACGAGATAGAGGCCACGGCGGCGTTCCGCAAACTGGCGGCCGATTACGGTGATCAGACGCAGTTGATCGAGAAGGTCAAGCCGTTGTTGGACGAACTGGGCAACGCCGACCCGGCCGGTCTGATGCCTCCCGACACCTTGGCCTACATCGAGATCGGCAGCCCGGGAAAGCAGGTCGAGACCATTCTCAACATGCTCAAGGACACCCCCTTCGAGAACCCGCTGGCCATGATCGGCCAGAATCAGTCCGACGAAGGGATGAGAGGGCCGCAGCAGATCATCGGGTCGCTGATGAATCCGAGCATGATGGCCGAGTTCAAGAAGATACGCGGCATAGGCATCGGCATTACCGGGATCACCCAGGACAATCCGCCCGCGATCGCGGTCCTGTATCCCGGCAAGAGCGATGCGCTGCGCGGGATCATTCAGATGGGTTTGGGGTTCGTCGGCCAGCCCGCGCAGGCCATCGAGGGGATGACGACGCTGTCATTCGGCGATGGCGGCGGCGCGGCCTACGACGACACTGTGATCATCGTGGCCAGTCCGAGCCCCAGGGGCGCCGAGCTGCTCCAATGGTCGGTCAAACAGTACAAGGGCCTCATCAAGGAGCCGTCGCTGGCCTCCAGCAACAAGTCGTTCAGCAAGATCGGCAAGAAGGCCCGGCAGGACAACCTGCTGACGGTCTGGTTCAATGCCGACGAGGCGTACCAGAATCTCAAGGCGGTCCTTCCGCCGGATGCGATGCCGGAGGAACTGCAAATGGCGGAACATTTCGCCGATCTCAAGAACATCGACGACGTCATCGCTTCGCTGTCGATTCGCCCGTCGGGCCTGGCGCTGGACGCCAACGTCAGTCTCAAGGAAGGGCACAATTGCCTGGCTTACAACATGATCCGCACGCCGCGCCTCAACATGGCCGTGCTCGACGCCGTGCCGCCGGACGCGATCGCACTGATCTCGCTGGGCGTGGGCGAGTCGGGCACGCCGCAGGCGGCAGCGGTCAGCGAGCAGATACGCAATGCGATGGGCCTGGATATCGGGCCGCAGTTGTTCGACAACATCGAGCAAATCACGTTGTTTGCCGTGCCGTTCCGCAAACCCGTCGAGTCGGCGGACAATGACATACCGCCTCAGGTCAAGTCCCTCGGTCTGGCAATCACCAGTGTCGATCCTCAGCAGACCTATCAGATTCTCAGTTCCACACTGCGTTCGGCCAACCTGGTCACCGAAGAGATGCAGCCCACGGGAGGGCGATTCGATTTCACTCTGCCCAACCAGCAGAAGCTCTTCGGACGCATGGATCAGGCCGGCAAGGTCACCGTCCTGTCTTTGAACTCCGATCTGGTCGATGCGTCCATGAGCGCCGCCAGGCAGCGCGCCGGCGCGCTCAAGGGCGGCCCGTTGCAGGAGACCCTGAGGTCGCTGTCGGAGACGACCAGCAAACTGGCCGTGGTGAACGTAGCGGGAATGGTGCAGTTCGCCGTCGAGAATATGGAGCTTCCTTCGGGCGCAGTGGCCGACCGCGTGCGCGAGGCGATGGCCCAACTGGCTCAGGCCAGCGCCAAGACGACGGTACAGCTCCAGACCAGTGAAGAGGCCAACAGCTTCGGCATCCACCTGACGGTTGATAATCTGCCGCCGATCTCGAAGCTCCTTGGCCCGATCCAGCAGATCGCCGACGGCATGGCGGAGATTGAAGGTCGGGACGAAGAGTGGGGCGCCGAACCGGTGTCCTTCGCAGGCATCGCGCCGACCGACCAGGCTCCGGCCATCGACGGCAAGGTCGATGGTTGTTGGGCCAAGGCCCAGGCGTACGTGCTGGAGCACAACTTCTACGATTCCGTTGCGGATGATAGCGATTGCTCGGCCTCGTTCCGGACACTCTGCGACAAGGATAACCTGTACGTCCTGGTCGAGGTCGCCGACGACGAACTGTGCAACGACTCGTCCGAATTCTGGTACGATGACGGCGTGGAGATCTTCATCGACGCGGACAACAGCCGGTCGGGCGATTATGACGACAATGACTACCAGTACTTCTTCGTATGGGATGCGACCTCGCCCACGATGGGCAGGGGCGGCCAGGAACGGGCCGATGGAACCGAGTACAAGTTCGCCAGGACCGACGAGGGATATCGGCTGGAAGTTCGCTTCCCCTGGAACGTGCTGAAGGCGAAGTGCGCGCCGGGCGTTTCGATCGGATTCGACGTCCAGGTCAATGACGACGACGGTGGCGGCGAGCGTGATTCCAAGCTCGCCTGGAACGCGGTCGAGGACGATGCCTGGCAAAACACCAAAGCCTTCGGCGTCGCCCAGCCGCTCGGGCTGGTCGGCTGGTGGAAGCTCGACGAGAAAGACGGAAGGGCAGCCGCAGACAGTTCCGGCAACGGTCATGACGCGACGGTCCAGGGCGACCCGACGTGGGAACCGGCGGGTGGCAAGATCGACGGCGCCATCGCGCTTGGTGGCGACGGCGACTTCCTCGACGTCGCTGACGAATCTGCCTTCGATTGCATGGGCGGCGTCACTGTGGCCGCATGGATTAAGGTAGACCAGTTTGACAAGCCCTGGCAGGCGATCGTTACCAAGGGCGATAGCGCCTGGCGCATTCAGCGAAACAACGAAGCCAATACGCTTGAGTTCGCCTGTACCGGTCTCGACATCCCCGGCGGCAACGACTACGGTAGTTTGTATGGAGCCAAGGAGATTGGCTTGGGCCAGTGGCACCATGTCGCCGGCGTCTACGACGGCGCGAAGATGTGCCTGTACGTCGATGGAGTTCTGGATGCTTCCCAAGAGGCATCGGGCCCCATCCGGACCAACGACACGCTCGTTCAAATCGGAGCGAACAACGACATGCAGGATCGCTTCTGGAACGGTTCGATTGATGACGTGCGTCTGTACAACTACGCCCTCGACGCGGCGGAGGTCGCGAAGCTGGCAGGCAAGTGACGATAGCGCAGAGGCAACGAGGTAGCCCGTGCGAAGACGGCTGAAACTCAACGCGGACTACGGCCAATATCGGTGGGTGGTATCGCTGCTTGCGGTGGCAGTGGTGCTGCCCACCGTCTGTTTGCTCTGGTTCATGAACGAAGCGATCAACAACGAGCGTTTCGTGATCCGTCAGAAGCTCGTCCTGCTGCACAACGACCAGTTGGAGAAAGCCCGACGCAAGTCCGACGACGAATGGACGCGGCGCTGTCGACGGCTCGAGAAGGAGAATGAAGCTCATCCGTACGACCACCTCGTATCAGCCGCCGAGCCGGGAGGCTGCGATGCGCTGCTGATCTTCAGCCCATCGGGCCGGCGTCTGTACCCGGTATCTTCCAGCGAGGCCGACCGCGCGAGCAATTCCTCCGAGGTCCTGGCCGACGCCTGGCGGTCGGAGTTCGTCGACCGGGATTACGCCGGAGCTGCCGCTCTGTACGAGCAGAACGTCCTGTCGGCCTCGGGCTATCGCCGACGCCTGGCGGAGTGGGTCGGAAAGAATCCGCCCTTGGATGATCGCGGACTTCTCGACGCCCTGATCGGACAGGCCCGCTGTCTGGCCAAGCTCGACCGAATCGGCGAGGCGGTCGGTGTGTGCCGACAGGTCGCCTTCAGTGCCCTGGCAGACGGCACGGATCCAGGCATTCTCTCGCGGATCGCCAACGCGCGACTGCTGATGCTCACCTGGATGCAGGACCGCGTGCAGTACGATGACCTGTTCGAAGAGACGTTCTCCAGACTTCTTGAAATGCTGTATCAGCCGAATCAGGCAGGGGGTTCGCTGACGGCCGACCAGAATCTCTTCATCGCCCGTAAGGTGATGGAAATTGCCCGGGCAAATGCTCGACTTGATTCGAGGCTGTTGCAGATTGAAGGCGTGTCGCTGGAGCGGCTGATGGAGGTAGAAGACCAATCGCTGGCGTTGGCCGAACGGTTTGGAACGATGGCTGACTTCGAGACATGGAAGCCGGACCAGTTGCACCCGATGAAGTCGGGAGACGCGATCTCGTATGGCCTTCTGCACAAGTCCGGCCGCACGGTCCATTTTACCCTGCTTTCGGACCGGACTGTCCGTGGGGCGCTCGATGAGTTTATTGGCGCCTTTCCGAAGGACTACGTCGAATGCCGTATCCAGAACGAAGACGGTCAACTCGTCATGGGACCGGCGGAGTTGCCAACCGAGCCCTTTGCGGCCGGTCCGGTCGGAACGTATTTCCCGAACTGGAAGATCGAGCTGTTCTTCAAGGAAGGGGATGTACTCGACCGGGCTGCCGGGCAGCGCATCGCGGTTTACACCTGGACCGGCACGCTCGTGATTCTGCTGATCCTCATGTGCGGCGCGGTCGCGGCCCGGTCCATCGGCAAGCAGGTGAAGCTCAACCGGCTCAAGAATGACTTCATCGCCACGGTGACGCACGAGCTCAAGACACCTCTGGCTTCGATGCGTGTCCTCGTCGACACGCTGCTGGAAGGCCACTATCGGGACCAGCAGCAGGTGACGGACTATCTGCAACTGATCTCGAAGGAGAACGGGCGGCTCAGCCGGCTGATCGACAACTTCCTGACGTTCTCGCGGATGGAACGCAACAAGCAGGCCTTTCAGATACGCCCGACCTCTCCGGCGATGATCGCTTACAATGCCGCCGAGGCGGTCCGGACGAAATTCGACCGGCCTTCGTGCCACTTCGAGACGGACATCCCCGAGGGACTGCCGGACGTCATGGCGGATCCGGACGCGATGGTCACGGTCCTGGTCAACCTGCTGGACAACGCCTACAAGTACTCGCGCGACGACAAGCACATTACGCTGCGTGTCGCATGTGAGAATCAGTCGATTCATTTTGCGGTTTCGGACAATGGCGTGGGCATTCCCCGTCGGGCTCTCAAACGGATCTTCAAGCGGTTCTACCAGGTGGATCGCGCGCTGTCGCGCCGCGCCGAAGGCTGCGGCCTGGGGCTGAGCATCGCCAAGTTCATCGTCGACGCCCACGCCGGGACGATTCGGGTAGAGAGCCGACCGGGTCAGGGAAGCACCTTCACGGTCACGCTTCCGGCGCAAGGCTGAACCGTCTGCGGAAAGGACATCCACGATGGCAACGGTACTGATCGTAGAGGACGATCCCGTCATGATCCGGGGCCTGGAAGACAATTTCAGAATGACCGGCTACGACGTGCTCACCGCACGCGACGGTCCCCAGGGTCTGGAAACGACGTTGAAAGAGCGGCCCGACCTGGTTATTCTGGATATCATGCTGCCGGGAATCAACGGTTATGAAGTCTGCTCGGGCATACGCGAGAAGGACCTGGACATGCCGATCATCATGCTGACGGCCAAGGATCAGGATGCCGACGCCGTGCTGGGCCTTGACGTCGGGGCCGACGACTACGTCCGCAAGCCGTTCAGCATCCGCGAGCTGCTGGCCCGGGCCAACGCGTTCATGCGGCGTCGCACGGTGTGCGAGCCAATGATGTATGAGTTCGGCGACTGCCGACTCGATGTGCGAGCCGGAACGCTCCAGCGAGAGGGCCGAGACATCCCCTTGACACCGGGCCAGTTCAGGATGCTTCGGCTGTTCCTGCGCAAGGCCGGCTGTCCGCTCTCCAGGGACGAGATTCGCGCCACCGTCTGGGGCTACTCGCATTTCATCTCGCTGAAGGACATTGACAAGACCGTCGCGGTGTTGAACGACAGAATTGCGTCCGATCCGGCGCGTCCACCGCGCATTGCGGCGATTGGCGATACGAGATACCAGTTCGAAATGCCTTGACCCTATGGAAACCATCCTCATCGTTGAAGACGACCCCACCATGCTGCGGGGTCTGAAAGACAACTTCGAGTTCCATGGCTATCGCGTTCTGACGGCCGACGACGGCGAGGCCGGTCTGAACGCCGCGCTGAACGCCAGGCCCGATCTGATCCTGTTGGA
This sequence comes from uncultured Pirellulales bacterium, assembly GCA_964579055.1. Taxonomy (GTDB): domain Bacteria; phylum Planctomycetota; class Phycisphaerae; order Sedimentisphaerales; family Anaerobacaceae; genus Anaerobaca. Next base: position 28,987 of record CAZOFX010000052.1, on the reverse strand, counting down.
TCTGATGCTCCCGAAGATCAATGGCTACGAAGTCTGCCGGCTGATCCGCAAGGAAAAGCTGGAAATGCCCATCATCATGCTCACCGCCAAGGGTGAGGAATCCGACATCGTCCTGGGCCTGAACCTCGGTGCAGACGACTATGTTACTAAACCCTTCAGTATCAAGGAGTTACTGGCACGCGCCGAGGCATTGCTTCGCCGGATGCGTTCGGCGGAACTGGAGGTCTATCGGTTTGGCGACTGCGAACTGGACATCAGTGCCCGGAAACTGACGCGCGGATCGGAAGAGATCAAGCTGTCGCCCAAGGAGTTCCGGCTGCTCGAGCTGTTCGTCAAGAAGCCGGGACGCGCACTGAGCCGCGACGAAATCCTCAATCTCGTGTGGGGCTACGATTCCATCTCCGGCCCGCGCACCATCGACCGTTTCGTCACGACCCTGCGGAACAAGATCGAGCCCGATCCCCACAATCCCGTCTACATTCACACCCTCCGCGAGATCGGCTACAAATTCGACCCGCCGCAGTAGGGCCCTTCGGTCAGTCGACGCCGGGGTACGTCAGCGTCGCCACGAGCCGCTCGGACCGGTCCAGAAGGTCGATCGTTTCACCCCGACTGGAGAGATGGCCCCGATAGTTGCCCTGAACGAACAACCCCTGTCCGCCGGTAGGGTAGGTCTCGCGCTGCCGGAAGGCTCGCACGTTAGGCGAGACGTACAGGCTGCCGCCGGAGATGATGACCGTGCCGGGGGCAAACTCGTGCTCGATTCCGCCAGCCAGCTTCCAGCCGGAGATATCGACGGCATAGGCATTGGGATTGACCAATTCAATGTACTCTTCATCCTGGTTGCCCGAGATCGGGTTGTAGTCGTAATCGCCGAAGAGGATGGATACATCGTCCGGCTGCGAATCCGGAATCCCGGCGACGCCTCCCGCCGGCGGATTCGTGGTATTGTGGAGGCTGTGATCGACGTACAACTGGCTGCGGCGAGGCGGGAAGTAGCTCTTCAAAGAACTGACGGACCCAGCGAGATACCCGCGTGCTTGGAGGACCATCTCGTCGATGCGTTTCTCGAATCGCCGTTGTTCAAACGGTGTCTCCGGCGGCTGGAGTTGCTCATCCATCACCGTCCTCAGCCGGCGCAGGAACATCTCCTGCGTCTCCGGAAGGTGGTACATGACACTGAGGTACACGCTCCACTGGGAGCCGCCCGCCTTCGGGTGGGAATCGGCGCCGAGGAACGGGTGTGTCGTGTAGACCCCACCGTCTCCGACGACGCCGAAGGTCCAGTCTTTGTCCCAGGGGAAAATCGACCATTCCCCGGTGCCGTCGCTGTCGCAGTAGAAGTAGAAGTTCTTGCGGATGTCGTCGGTGTCCTGAAGCAGACATCGGGCCGCCAGATAGCACATCATCTGAGGGAGGTTGAAGTGGTCGAAGACGAACGCTCTTCGCCTCTGCTCGGACGAGGCGTTCAGGCCCGCCACGATGGCGGCGACGTCTTCGCGCCCTTCGCTCTCACGGGTCTTCTTCTCGATGCCCGAGCTGATGTCGTTGAACACGGGCGCCGAAGAAGATCGCTGCACGAATTTGTACAGCGCGCCGGCCGGGTCCAGGTTATTGCGTTCGAGGAACTCTTCGTCCACCTGTTCGATGAAGATGCCGACGCGATCGACGTTGCCATTGCACACCGACAGCATCAGGAACGACAGCGAGGCCGGACTGCCGGCCTTTCGCATGGTCTCGAAGGCCAGGGGCTGCCGCAGATAGCTGGAGTCCGAGCCGTTGCTGTTGAGGTTGAATTCGCGGACGCGTGCGTGCTCCGGCGAGAAGCGGAACTTGTGCCCTCGGTTGAAGACGAACTTCTGCGAACCGTATACCGTGTAGCCGCCGCGTTCACGTACGAATACGTTGTCGTAGAACTCTCCATCGAAGAACACGGACGCGCGACCTCCGCTTCGCGTTCGCGTGCGAGCGGGCTGCTCGGAGAACCAGTAGAGGACAGGCAACGACGTGCTGAGTGTCGGATCCCGTGCGACGGTTCCGTAATACTCCGGTGAATCGTCCGGCCGCAGAAAGAGCGGATCGCGCGACGTCCGGCCTTGGTCATCCACGGCATCGATGCGCCAACGAATCAGGCTGCCTGCCTCATAGGCCAAAGCCGGGATGACCGCGGTATACACGCCGTCCGCCGCTGTGGCGTCGCCGCCGGTTCCATCATCGACCATGGGGACTGTGTCATGGGTTTCCATCCGAGCGAGAACGTCGAAGTCGACTTGCCAGGTCAACATTACGCCGACCACCGGAGCCAGCGTTTCCACAACCCTCGCCGTGATCACGAGGTCTTCGTCCGGATCGGGAGGCGGGGGGTTCTCCGTGACGTCGCGAATGGTCGGGCCGATCTGGGCCAGGGCCCCCTGGTTGGGCGCTCCCGGCGTCGGCTGCACGAGATACCCTTCGAGAACGGTCGACAAATCCACTTCATGGACGTGAACGGCGACCAAGTCCGGCAGGATCAAGAGATCGGAGCTGATCAGGTCGATATTGAGGCCCTGGATGGCCAGCACGTTGTCGCCCGGAACGAGCCGGTTCGCGTGTGCCGAGATGTCAAAGCCTTCGAAAATGACCGCGTCGCTGTCCGGACGGTTCTCCGTGGCCGCCGCATTCCAGGCCAAGAGGGCCTGGTTCGGCGCGTTGGATCGAGCGACCTCGAATCCGTTCAGATAGGCGACAAAGCCGTCCTCGTACTTCATGTGCAACGTCAGCCGGCTGGCGGGCGTGTCGTTCTCGACGCGGAACGGAATTCGGATGTACACGGTGGGGTTGATGCCCCGCATGGCGCCGACGTCGAGGCCGACGTTGCCGGGGTAGTCGAAGCCTACGCCGGTGGCGCCGTGCAGCCACTGGGCGTCGTCGAAGGCCGCCAGCGTCCAGGCTGAGCCCAGCGATCCGTCGGTCGGAACGAATGCGGTTGCTTCGGCGCCCTCGGCGACGAGGACCTCCTCGGTTGCCAAGCCGGCGCCGCCAGAATTCACGCCGTAGGAGACATCGGCGAATTGCGGCGGGTAATCGACGTAGGCGTGGACGATCGTTTCATCGGGCGCCACCAGGGCCAACGACTCTCCGCCGGCGGCCAGGGCGAAATTCGTGTGCAGTTCTCCCGCCGGATCGCGCTCGTTTTTGCCCGAGGCAAAGACCACGAGGAAGCTGCCCGGGGCCAACTCCACCGCCGGGAACTCCCATTTCGTCAGATTGCTCAGGTTGTCGGTGAGAAACCAGCCTTCGAGGTTCACCACCGCAGACGACGGATTCCGTATCTCGATCCAGTCCGAAGACTCCCCGTCCTCGTCGAGAAGCTCGCCGGCGGATAGGGGCGTCTGGCTCGTATTGGCGGCCATGAACTCGCTGATGACCGGCGTTTCCTGTGCTGCGACAAGTCCCGCAATCGACAGCAGCGCCGCCATGGCCGGTAGCACAGAACGTCTCATGAGTCGTCCTCTCCTAATCGGTTCCGGGAGAACCTCCCGCCTCGGCGCTCGGCCGCCAGGCCACAAGAGTGTTCGAGCTGCCGAGGTCGGGGTTGGCCGCGTCTTTGATCGTCAGGGAGCAGCCGAGGCCGTCCGCCTCGCTGAACCAGTCGTCATCATACTCAAATTCGAGAATCGTGCTGTTGGTGTGGTCTTCGAGCTTGATTGTCTCGCCGCTGTTGTTCAGACTGCCGGTGTAGACTCCGGGGGCCAGATTGATGCCGGCGCCGCCGTATCGCTGGGCGAAGGCCTGGCGGTTCTTGACGACTACGATGCACCGGCCCGGCGCCAGCCGTGCGTTGCGGCCCTCCTCGAAGACATACGAGACGCCGTCGGTCAGTTTGGCGCCGTCGAGCAGCAAGGGGTTCGGGCCGACATTCTTCAGCTCGATGAATTCGAATTCGTCGTTGTCGAACGTCTGGTCGTCGGCCGGGTTGTACATGATCTCGGTGACGCGCAGATAACGTTGCTGGTCGCTCGGGTCGCCTTCATAGGTCAGGGTGTCGACCATGCGTCCGTAGCGATCGAGCAGGTCTATGGTCTCGCCCCAACTGGACAAATGGCCTTTATAATTACCCTGCACGAACAATCCCTGTCCGCCGGATGGGCCGGTGGTGCGGTTGAGGAAGGCGCGGGCGTTCGGGGAGACGTAGATCGCACCGCCCGAGACGATTACGGTGCCGGGCAGGAAGGTGTGCTCGACGCCGCCGGCCAGTTGCCAGCCGGAGATGTCCACTGCGTAAGAGTTCGGGTTGACCAATATGATGTATTCTTCATCCTGGTTGCCGGTGGCCGGATTGAACTCGCACTCGGCCAGGAGGATCGTCGCATCGTCGCTCTGCGCGTTGGGAATGGCGGCCGAGTATGATCCGGCGATGGGATAATTGGCGACGCGATCCACGTTGTGCGTGACGAACAGGTGCGTCCGCCGGACCGCCAGATAGTCGTTCTTGACCACGTTGATCGCGTAAGTGAAGGACTGGTTTCGCGGATAGCCGCCCTCGCCGCCCCACTTCCAGGGATTGGCCCATTTGGCGTAGTCGCGCGCGACATCCGAGGTCATCTTGGCCACCAACTCGTCGATCCGATTCTCGATGAACAGCTCGTCATAGGGCGTCCCAGGCGGCTTGAGGAATTCGTCCATGACCGTTCGCAGGCGACGCAAGTACATCTCGCGCACGACTGCGTCGTTGAGCAGCGCATCGGTCAGGCGGTTCCAGTTGAAGTTCCACTCCTTGCAGTCTGACTTGCCCACAAACGGATGCGACGGCTTCACGTCGCTCGGCTTTCCCGGGACTTGGTCGTCGTCGGCGTAGATGTAGTCGTGATAGGAGCTGCCCGTCCAGTTGGAACCCCAGGTCAGGTCATGGTCCCAGGGCAGGAAGCACCACTGGCCCGAGCCGTCCGAGTCGCAGTAGAGATAGTGGTTCTTGTGAGGGTGGTCGTTCTGATGGCAAAGGACCGTCGCGACGAGGTAATTCAGTGTCAACGGGAGATTGACGTAGTCGAAGATGTTGTTGTGTCTTGCGACGCCCGAGGCGCTGTTGATGGCTCGACGAAAGTCGTTCAGGTCCTGCTGGCCCTCCCACCGGCGCGTCTTCTTTTCCGCACTGCCGGAGGCATAGAAACTGTCGTACATCTTGTAGAGAGCCCCATCGGGATCGAGTCCCTCCCGTTCGAGAAGCTCCTCCTCGGGCTCCTCGATGAAGACCTGCACGCCGTAGAACTCGCCGTTGCGCTGGGCGCGGACCGGGAACGATTCGCTGCCCGGACAGCCGCACCAGTCGTACGACTCGAAGGCCAGGTTCTGCCTCAGGTAGGCCTTGTCGCTGTAAGTGCTGTTGAGGTTGAATTCGTTGACGCGCGGGGCGTCCTGGCGATACTGGAACTTGGCGCCGTGATTGAACTGAAACTTGAAGTGCTTCTTCGGAGCGCCGGAGGTGCTGCCGCCGCGGATGTGAATGCCCACATTGTCGTAGAACTGCCCGAGGTAGTAGACCGAGCAGCGGGCGCCGCCGCGCGTTTCCGATGCCGGCACGTTTTCCACGAACCAGTACAGCACAGGAAGGGCCGTATTGACCTGCGGGTCCTGGACCACGGTGCCGTAGTACTTGGGTGAGTCGGTGGGGTGCGGATACAGAGGGGCCCGTGAGAGCTGTCCCCTCGTGTCCACCGCGCTGACGCACCAGCGCACCATGTCGCCCGGCTCGTAGGACTGGGACGGGATCGTCGCCGTAAACAGACCGTCTCCCGCCACGGCATCGCCTTCCATCCCATCGTCCATCATCGTCACGGTGTCGCTCGTCATGAACCGACTGTCGGAATCGAACCCTATCACCCACGTCAGTTGCATTCCGAGGACCGGCGCCTGCGTCTGGAGGACCCGGGCTGTGATTACGAGATCTTCGTCGTCGGTCGGAGCGGGAGGATTCTCGGTGACGTCCCGAATGGCCGGGCCGATCTGCGCCATCGCCGCCTGGTTGGCGGTGCCGGGCGTCGGCTGGAGGAGATACCCCTCCGCGATGCCTTCCAGGTCGATGCGCTCGACGTGAATTGCGGTCAGTTCCGGAAGGGCCAGCAGGTCGGAACTGACGAGGTCCGCATTCAGGCCGTGGATGGCCAGGAGATTGTCGCCAGCGACGAGCCAGTCTTTACAGGCTGAGATGTCGAACTCCTCAGAGTCGACGGCGTCACTGTCCTCCCGGATGGCTGTGGCCGAGGCGTTCCAGGGCACGTCCTGACCTTCGGGTGCGTTGGCCCGCGCGACTTCAAAACCGTTAAGGTAGGCGACGAAGCCGTCCTCGTATTTCATACGCAGAATCAGGCGATCCACGGAGGTGGGGTCCTCGACGTGGAACGGGATGCGGACGTACACGGTGGTGGCGACGCCTCGCATGAGACTGACGTCGAGCCCGACGTAGCCTGGATAGTCGAACCCGACGCCGGTTGTGCCGGTGAGCCATTCGCTGTCGTCGAACGGCGCCAGCATCCAGTCCGTGCCCAGCGATCCGTTCGCGGGGATCCAGGCCTTGGCCAGTGCCTCTTCCGGCACGAGAGCCATGTCGGTCTGGCCGCTGGTGCTTCCCGTGCTAAGGCCGTAGGAGATGTCGGCGAACTGCGGTGGATAATCGACATAGGCGTGGACCACCGTTCCGTCCGGCGCGACCAGGGCCACCGATTCCCCGGAGGCCGCCAGTGCGAAATTCGTGTGCAGTTCGGCTTCGGGGTCCCGCTCGTCCTTTCCCGATGCGAAGACGACGAGAAAGCTGCCCGGAGCCAGCTCGACGGCCGGGAACTCCCACTTCGTCAGATCGCCCATGTCGTCGGTCAGGGACCATCCATCGAGGCTTACGGTGTCGGCGGACGTGTTTTGTATCTCGATCCAATCGGGATAGTCACCGTCACTGTCGCGTTTGCTACGATCGTTTGAGGCGACGAATTCACTGATTACCAACGCCGCGTCGGTCGGGCCGTCCTGAGGGGTCTGGGCAGACGCAGGATTCCACCATAGAGCGACGGAGACTGTGAAAACCAGGAGTGTTCTTGTGAGACCTGCCATCTGCGATGCTCTCCTACCGACTCTGGACCAAGCGCGCCTCAGGCCGATCCGCCGCATCTCGCTGGCCCGAAGGGCCCATTCAGCGGTCCCATTATAGCATATCCGCGTCGAGAAGGCAAATGGCATGGGGGCAACGGTCTTGCGTTGCTCCCGTCTGCCTCGGCAGCGATTGGCGCAGTGCCGGCGGGGCGGGGGCGGATGCCTACTTCTGGAGGGGGTCCAGCGGGAGCAGGATGCTCGTGTCTGCCTTGGAGGTGGCGCTTTCAGCGACCGAGGGAACCGCTTTCTGAATGCTCTCCAGCGTTCTCAGGGCCGCGGTGAGAACCGCCGTGTTGTCCTCCGTGGCGACGATCTGCTCGAGCAGGGCGCATGTCTCGGCGTTGGGGTAGTTCTCCAGGGCGTAGATGGCCGCCGTTCGACCCTGTTCGGCCGAGACGTCCTTGCTTCCGGCCGCCGCGTAGAGCAACGCCGACTGGGCCTGCGGTGCGCTGATCTCTGTAATGGTGTTGAAGAGGGAACCCCCCTCGCCAGGCGATGTGGCTTCGAGCCTGGTCAGGAGGTAGTTGACCGACGGGGCGTCGCCGACGTTGGCCAGCGCCTTGATGGCTGCCTGTTGGAGGCTGTCCAGGGCGGGCGACGAGATGTCGCCGGCCAGCGCTCGCAGAGACTCGCTGGCTTGGGGCGAGCTGATGGCGCTGACCAATTGCGCCAGACGCGCCGCTTCCTCTTCCGTCAGGGCGGCGTCGTATCGTGCGACGATCTCATCCAGGACGGGGGTGTCCGCCATCCGTGACAGGGAGGCGCCGGCTGCACGCTGCACCATTGCGTCCTCCGTGCCTTGGAGCGTGTCCAACAGCAGAGGCCAACTGTCGTGGTTGCTGATGTTCGACGCGGTCTTGGCGATCTGCTCCTTGTAGGGGCCGTCCTCAATCTGTGCGAGGGTCTCGAATAACGCGGCGGTTGCGGCCGGCGTGCCGATTCGGGCGAGCGCTTCGGCCGCCCACAGGGCGGCTTCGTCCGTTCCGCCGGCGACGATGTCGTTCAGCGGTCCTACGGCTTCATCGCCGAGCGTGACCAGATTCTCCATGGCTTCCTTGATTCGGGCGTGGTCCTGGTCCTGGACGGCCTGGCGCAGCGATGCCAGTATGGCGTTGACTCCCTGAAGTTCCTGTGGTTGGTCCCCGCCGCCGGCGAAGCCACCGGAGGTTGCCGAGTCGGCGCGATGTCGGAGGGCCTCGATCATTCGCAGGCGGTCGGCTGCCAGAGCCGTATCCGTCGTGCTTGTGTCGGGCGATGGCACGAGCGTATCGGGAGACGGCGTCGATCCGTCTTCCGAAAGGCTCGTCTGCAAGGTGCTCTGGCTGTCCTGTTCTGTCACAGTCGCAGTTTGCGACGCGGATGGATGCTGCTGTTGTGATGGCGCCATGTCTTTCTCGATGGACTGGTGGACCGCCTGGAGAAGGAGGATGGCGGCCACCACCAGGGCCGGGTACAGAAACAGCGGCCACTCCGACTTGAGGAAGCTCCGGGTCGTCTGCTTGTCGCCATCAGTTGCCGGGGCGCTTCTGCGACGCATCATATCAACTCCGCACATTCAAGACCGATCGGCCCGGTCCTTGACCGGGCCGATCGGAAACGTTAGACGCCAATCTGCTTAAGGGCACTGCCCTTTCCGATGTATTCTACGGTTTCCCGTAGCTGCCCTGACGAATCTGGTTGACCTCTGCCGACGTCAGGATGTCTTTGAAAACGACGACCTCATCCAACAATCCGTCGAACCGTGACGTGCTCCAGCGGAGGATTCCGAGTGCCAGCGGGCCATTGAAGACCGGGACCTTCACCGAGGTCATGGTTGCTGTCAGAACGGCATCGTCGCTGGGATCATAGACATACAGCTTGAGTGTCCCGGACGTGGAGGTCGTTTCCTGATAGCTGACGGCCACGTGATACCACTGGTTTCTCTGAATGGACCTGCCGAGGTCGGGGAAGTACTTGAACTGGTTGGTGCCATCGCTGCTCCCCACCGTGAGAACGAACTGCCCGGTTCCGGCGCCGGCCGACTCACGAAGCCCTACGGCGAAGGAATAGGCGTAGGGGCCGGTTTCCGCACCCTTGGTGAACAGGCCGGCTCCGGTCACCTGGTCGGTCCCCGTCCGGGGCTGCATCCAGAAGGCCGCGGAGAATTGCGTCGTTGCGGCGCCGCTCTTCAGCGGGAAACCGGGGTCCAGGTCTGCGTCGTCGATGCGGAAGTAGCCGTCTTCGGTGTCGCCTGAAGCTTCTCCTTCCTTGTAGTCCGAGGTGCTCGCCTCCGGCGGGGTCCGACTGGTCAGCGGCGGCACCGACAACC
>CAZOFX010000052.1:0-19550 GCA_964579055.1 uncultured Pirellulales bacterium | reverse complement strand
GGCGTACCGGAGACTCCCAGTGTGTTCGAGCCGATGGAATCGGTGGTCAACTGACCCGTTTCGAAACGCCACAGGGCCACACAGTCGGGGTCGGCCGTGAAATCGTTGCCAACCGCCAGCGTGCCGTAAGTGGCCACCAGGGTCAGTCCGGAGTACGCTTGATAGGCTCGGAGCATGATGTACCAGGTCGCGGCGGCCGGACTGGTGACGTCGACGCTCTCGTTGTTTCCAATCAGATACGGCCGGTAGTCGTAGCTGGTCGTGGTGGGCTGGGCGCCCCTCTTGACGTACAGGTCGCAGTCGCCGGTCCCGCCGGAGATGGTGATATTCAGGAAGTCCTGGCCGGCCGGAACCACGATCTTGTAGAACTTCTCACTGCCGGCCGCGCCCGAGATCCCGGTCACCGGAACACCGTTGCTCAGCGTGATCACGGTCGGGTCCGAGATGGGGGTGTACGTCGCCACCAGGGTCACGCCCGTGTAGGCCTGGTAGGCCCGCAGCATGATGTAGTACGTTCCGGACGCCGGGCTGTTGATGGTGACGGTTTCGTTATTGCCGCTCAGGTACGGACGATAATCCCACTCCGTAGTCGTGGGCTTGCTGTCTCTGCGGACGTACATGTCCAGGTCGCCCGTGCCGCCCGAGGTCTGGATTTCCAGCTTCGATTGCCCGGCGGGCACGTCGATCTTGTAGTAGACCTCGCTGCCGGTAGCGCCGGACAACCCGGTCACGGGGACGCCGTTGCTCAGCGCCGTGACAGTGTCGCCGCCGCCGCCACCATAGGTGGCCACGAGTGTCACGCCGGTGTAGGCGTGGTAACCTCGGAGCATGATGAACCAGTCGCCGCTCTGCGGATTGTCGATCGTAACGATCTCATTGTTGCCGATTTCATACGGACGGTAGTCGTAGTCCGAGGTCGTCGGCTCGGCGCCTCTCTTGACGTACAGATCGGCGTCGCCGGTCCCGCCGGAAATCTCGATCTCGAACTTCGTCTGGCCCGCGGGCACGGTGATGCGATAGAGCTTCTCGCTGCCTTCGGCGCCGGAGATGTTGGTCACGGGCACGCCGTTGCTCAGAACCGTCACCGACTCGGTGAACCAGTAATCCGCCTTGAGCGTCACCCCGCTGTAGGCGGTGCGAGCCCGCAGCATGATGTACCACGTGCCGGCCTGCGGGTTGCTGACGGTCACGGTCTCATTGTTGCCCGACAGATAGGGTCGGTAATCCCAGGCCGACGTGGTGGGCACCGCGCCCCGTCGGACATAGAGATCGCAGTTGCCGGTTCCGCCGGAGATTTTGATTTCCAGCACGGATTGACCCGACGGGACATTGATCTTGTAGACCTTCTCGCTGCCGCTGGACCCGGAGATGCCGGATACGGGAACGTTGTCCTCCAGGGTCAGAACAGTGCCATAGGTGGCCACGAGGGTCACGCCGGAGTACGCACTGTATCCGCGGAGCATGATATACCACGTGCCGGCGGTCGGATTGCTGACCGTAACGGTCTCCTCATTGCCGGAAAGGAATGGCCGGTAGTCGTAGTCGGTCGTGGTCGGCGCGGCGCCGAGCTTGACGTAGAGATCGCAATCGCCGGTGCCGCCGGAGATCTTGATCTCCAGATTCGTCTGGCCGGCCGGAACGTCGATGCGGTAGATCTTCGAACTGGCCTGCGCGCCGGAAAGCCCGGTGACGGGAACACCGTTGCTCAGGAGCGTGCCCACGCCGCCGGTGTAGCTGGCCAGCAGCGTCACCCCGGTGTAGGTGCTGTAGGCCCTGAGCATGACGTACCACGTCCCGCCGGTTGGGTTATCCACGCTGACAGACTCGCTGTTGCCCGAGAGGAACGGGCGGTAGTCGTAGCTGGTTGTGGTGGGCAAGGCGCCCAGCTTGACGTAGAGGTCGCAGTCGCCGGTGCCGCCGGAGATGCTGATCTGAAGCTTGGTCTGTCCGCTGGGCACCTCGATCTTGTAGTATTTCTCGCCCGCCGTGGTGTCGCTCAAACCGGTCACCGACACGCCGTTGCTCAGCGTCACGACGGTGATGCTGGCCGAATAACTGGCCTGAAGGGTCAAACCGGCGAAGGCGGTGTAGCCTCGCAGCATGATATACCACGTGCCGGCCGCAGGGCTCTCCACGAGCACGGTCTCATTGTTTCCGACCTTGTAGGGCCGGTAGTCGTACGTCGTGGTCGTCGGCGCAGCGCCTCTGCGCACGTACAGATCGCAGTCGCCGGTCCCTCCGGAAATCCGGATCTCCAGGTCGTCCTGGCCGGCCGGTACGGCGATCATGTAGAACTGCTCGCTGCCGGCCGATCCGGAGATACCGGTGACCGGAACGCCGTTGCTCAGGCTCGTCGGGGCGCCATAGGCCACCGAAGCCACGAGGCACAGGGCCGCCAGGGCCACGATGCCTCTCACACGCGATTGACTCAGACCGTTCATGTCGAACTCCTCTCTGAACCAAGACCATTGACTACGAATCCGTTTCTGATTCTCAATGTCGGACATATGACTGGCTCAGATTAGTGCCAGCGAAAACACCGTTCGTAACGCTTTTTCCGTGTCTTTCCTCCTTTCCGCCGGGGTATGGAGGATTCTTCGATTTGGGTAGGCCCTGCTATCCCGAATACCCCGCGTCCGTGGCCGCTGCAAACAGGTGGCCGCGCCACGGCAGAAGCCGAATCGCCTTCCGTTGGCAGGTTTCCAGTAGAGCCGGTCCCAATTCTATCGGCCTCCAGGATTTCGTCTAAAGAGACATACGGCGTCATCGGCTGAACGGTCTATTGCAGAATTCATTATATTCGCTATTTTACGCTTGCTGCAATAGAATGGGGGCTATCGGTGCTTGTGATGGATCGAAATCGGATTTCTCCAGGATTTGCCGCAAGAGCCTCAGGGGGCAGTCCCATAACCAGACAAGGGCGAAGGCGGACCCGTGTGTGCGGCTGTGGCGGCCGTGTCGGCGCCTTGTGGGGCAGTCTTGGGACGATCAGCGCCGACGATCAGCTTCATGCGCCCCGTATGCTCTGAATGCGCTTAACTACAGTGCTTAAAATAGGTTACGCTGTTTTGACGCGCCGGTAGCCCGCTTCTTGTCGTCAAAGAATGCTCAGGGGTGGCCCACAGAGGCTTCCCCGCGTACGAGCGAGCACCCGATTACGGGCGCATGAGACAATACAGGTGTTTTCTGCCCTTGAGATACAGCGCGTCGCCAGCGATTGCGCCAGAGGCGTCAAACCCGTCGTCCAGAGTGTTGGTCGCCAGGACCTCGAACGTGTCGGCACTCTTGATGACCACGGTCACGCCGTTTCGGCCGGCGAAGTAGATGCGATCTGCCACGGCCACAGGCGATGCATAGATTCCCTTGACGCCTTCGAGACGCTGTTTGGTGTAGCGAGGTCTGCCGGTCTGAGCGTCATAACATGAGACTATCTCGTTGTTTACCGAGCAGACATAGATTCTCCCATCGTGAAGGACAGGGGAGGGCACATAGGGCGTGGCTTCGTCGACCTGCCAGACGATGGCGTCCGAGCCGCTCAGGTCGCCGGTCCGGCCGAGCTGGATGGCCTGGAGCATGCTGCCCCGGAAGCCGCTGGTGCAGAAGACCTTCCCGAAACCGAGCACCGGGGTTGGAATCACGTTCTCAGTCTGGCCGGCGCATTGCCATATGATCTGCCCGGTCTGCGCATCGTAACTGCGGACGAAGTTGGTCGCGTTGGTGATGATCTGCATCCGGCCGTCGACCTCAACGGGCACCGGGGTTGCCCACGAACTCCTCTCGTTCCGGTCCGTGCGCCACAGGAGTTGGCCCGTTTCCTTGTGAAATGCGAAGATCGCCGAATCCCCCTCATGATCGCACACCACAACAACGGCGTCGCCTGCCAGCGCAGGCGAGCTGCCTTCGCCGAAGCCCCCTCGGGTTGTCATTGGGATCAGGTCCTGGGACCATTTGAGGTTGCCATCCGTATCGAAGCAGTAGAGCCCGCGCGAGCCGAAACTGGCCCAGATGTGCCTGCCGTCCGTAACCGGCGAATACGAGGCGAACCCGTGGTCCTGGTGGTGGCCCTCGTGCGGGACGGCCTTGGCGGCCGTCTTCTGCCACAACAGCTTGCCTGTGGTCCGATCCAGGCAGACGAGGTCAAATGCGTGTATCGTCGTTGGGGCACGTCCACGACTGGGGCCTCTGCCTTGGTTAGTCTGCGCCGGCGCGGCGGGGGCCGCAGCGGTTTGCCCCGTATCCACCGCGGTCAAGAAGAAGATCTTATTGGCCCAGATGATGGGAGAAGAGGTTCCCTGCCCCGGCAGATCGATCTTCCACCTGACGTTCTCTGATTCGCTCCACGTAACAGGGGGATTGCCCTTCGGCGCGCCTCCGGTGGCCTCGGGCCCGCGCCAGGTCGGCCAGTATTCCTCTGCGGTTTCCGCCGAGACACTCGCACAAATTACGCTCAGAGAACCACATAGGGTTACGACCGCCGTTGCGATCTTCTGCATCCTACGCTCCTTTCGGTTTCTGCCCTGTTCGTTGGTCAACTCAAGCCACGCGGGTCCAGGCTCCCGACCCGGACGCGTCTGTATACCTTCCGACGGCCGGGCTGGTTCTGGTGCATGGACGGATTGGGCGGTGCAGTTATTGCCTTGGATGTAGCCGATTCGGTTTTCGGCACAGGATTTTGTCTGTGCCGATCGATGGCAATTGACTGGGATATCCTTTATAGTGCATCCGTTGGCCTTGGGACCTCACGTCTGTGTTGCCGCGCCGCAAGGTGGCTCTCATGTGGGTGGGGCGGTTCGCGGCCATCGCACGGCTGGCATGAGGAGAGAACGTCGGATGCACAGGAGATGTCAAAGGGTGCCGTCAGCGGCGGTTCTGATCGTGCTGGCCCTCTGGTGCATGGACGACGGGACCGGATGCCTCTGGGCCCAAGAGCAAGAGGCGTGCTTCCGGTTTGACTTGGGCCCGGGGCCGGTGGAGCCCGGCTACATCCAGATTCTCCCTGCGACGCGTTACCGCGATGATCTCGGATATGGATTCGAAGAGGGCTTCTCGGTAGAAGGGACCGATCATGGGGGTTCCAACGCACTGAGCCGTGATTTCTGCACTGCTGACCAGCCATTCTACTTTTCCGTCAAGGTTCCTGAGGGCAACTACCGAGTGACAGTGACGCTGGGCGACCTCTGTGGGGAATCGACCACAACCGTCAAGGCCGAACTGCGGCGGCTGATGCTCGAGAAGGTCCGGACTCAATCCGGGCAGATCGTGAAACGGTCCTTTGTCGTCAACACTCGTACGCCGGACATCGCCGGCGGCGGCCGGGTCCGCCTGAAAGATCGCCAAAAGACGTCGGAAGCCTGGGCTTGGGACGACAAGCTGACCCTGGAGTTCAACGGCGAACGGCCCTGCGTCTGTGCGATCGAGGTGGTCAGAGCGCACGATGTTCCCACGGTCTATCTGCTGGGCGATTCGACCGTGTGCGACCAGCCTCTGGAACCGTGGAATAGCTGGGGCCAGATGCTGACGCGGTTCTTCAATGCGGACGTTGCGGTGGCCAATCACGCCGAGTCCGGCGAGTCGATCCGCAGCTCGCTCGGCGCCGCCCGGGTGGACAAGGTCTTCAGTCTGCTCAAGCCGGGCGACTACGTATTCGCGCAGTTTGGACACAACGACATGAAATCGCGGACGCCCGGCGCCTCGGACATCTACAAGAGGGACCTGAAGAAGCTCGTGGCGGACGTGCGGGCCAGAGGCGCGACACCCGTGCTGGTCACGAGCGTGGAACGCAAAGCCGGCGTGGATCGAGACACACTCGCCGACTACCCTGCGAAAGTCCGCGAGGTTGCCCTGGAGGACGATGTAGCGCTGATCGACCTGCACGCGATGAGCAAGACGCTCTATCGGGCCTTCGGTGATGACCTGAACCGGGCCTTTCAGGATGGGACCCATCACAACAGCTTTGGCAGCTACGAGCTGGCCAGGTGCGTCATCGAGGCAATCAGGCAGAGAAAGCTCGATCTGGCGAAGTTCGTCGTGGACGACTGCGAGAGTTTCGACCCGAGCCGTCCCGATCCGGCGGACCATTTCGACGTACCGGCCAGACCCATGAGCGAAAGCCCCAAGCCGGATGGGAATTGACATGTGTATCGACAGGATGACTATGAACGAATGCAGACAGGAGATTGAATCGATGAAGAAGAAGCCTTCTCTGAGTCGTCGCGACTTCATGCTCAAAGGGGCGGCGGCGTTCGGTGCGGCCGCGGTGTTTCCCCACGTCGTACCCTCGACGGTCTTCGGCGCCAATGCGCCCAGCAACCGCATCACGATGGGCATGATCGGCATGGGCCTGATGATGGGCGGACACTTGAATGGGATGCTCGGACGCAACGATGCGCAGGTGCTGGCGGTCTGCGACGTGGACCAGCGCCGACGGGAGAGCGCCAAGAGCCAGGTCGAACGAGCCTACGCCAATCAGTCGGCCGATGGCGCCTACAAGGGCTGCGATGCCTATCTGGAATACGAGAAGCTCTGCACCAGGCCGGACATCGACGCGGTTTTCGTGGTGACTCCCGACCATTGGCACGCCCTGTGCTCGCTGGCCGCCATCAAGGCCGGCAAGGACGTGTATTGCCAGAAGCCCATGACGCTGACGATCCGCGAGGGGCGGCTGATGAGCGACGCCTGCAAGCAGTACGGCACGGTCTTCCAGGTCGGCTCGCAGCAGCGCTCCGAATGGGCCTTCCGCAAGGCGGCGGAGATCGTTCGCAACGGCTGGATCGGCAAGGTGCACACGATTTATACCAGTCTGGGCTCGTTTGCCCCGCCGACGACACTGCCGGCCCAGCCGATTCCTGATGGATTCGACTATGACCGATGGCTCGGCCCGACCCCCTGGTTTCCGTACAACGCAGAGCGGGTCAAGGGCGACTACGGCGGCGGGTGGCGACGATTCTGGGAGTACGGCTCCCGCAAGAACGGCGACTGGGGCGCTCACCACTTCGACATCATTCAGTGGGCGCTGGGCATGGACGATTCCGGCCCGGTCAAGTTCGTTCCGAAGGGCTGGCCCGGCCACCAGTACCAGACGCACTACTATGCCGACGGTACGAAGGTGCTGCGCGACCATCCCGTCTGGGGCGGTCACATGATCCAGTTCATCGGGACGGAAGGGGAGGTGATGGTCAGTCGCGGCGGCCGTCTGGACACCAGGCCGGTGGAGCTGGCTCAGGCTCCGCTGCTGCCCAGCGAGATTCACCTGTACGATTCAAACGACCACGAGGGCAACTGGATCGACTGCATCCGCACGCGGAACACGACGATCTGTCCCGCCGAGATCGGCCACCGAACCGCGACGATCTGCCATCTCAGCGGCATCGCCGAACGCCTGGGAAGGCCGATTCACTGGGACCCGGCCGAGGAGAGAATCCTCGACGATCCGGCTGCCGAGCGCTGGTACGACCGTCCGCGCCGCGCACCCTACGTGCTGTAGGGGCGAATCATCATTCGCCCCTATTTGGCCTGCAGATGTTGACGTCGATCGAAAGGAAATTGACGATGAGGAACAAGCTCTCAAGCATCGCAAATCATGGAATCATCCTCGCGGTTCTCTTTGCATTGGCCGCGAGTGCTCAGGCACAAGATGGGGCCGACCTGGTCAAGCAGTTGTGCGGCAAGGCCGAGGCGCCGGTGCGGGACGCCGCCCAGTTGGCCCAGGCCTACCAGAAGGCCATCGACTACCTGATGCCATTGATGTCGGCCGACGAGGTGCCCAGCCGCTACAACTATCAGATCATGTTCCAGGACATGGGTTCCTATGCCGCCCGTCCCGGCGCCGAGACGGAACGCGAATCGCTGGCCAAGGTGATCGTTGCGAATCTCGATCGTGCCGATATGCCCGACGTCGTGCGCCACTGGTTCGTGCTGCAACTCGAACGGATCGGCAAGGGCGAGTCGGTCCCCGCCCTCGTCGAGCTGATGGCGGCCGACGACAGGCATCTGGCCGACTACGCCCGTCGCGCGCTGGAGAAGAACCCGGACCCGAGTGCGACCGAGGCCCTGTTGGAGAAACTCGCCTCTGCGGACCAGGCGGCGTGGAAGATCGGTCTGCTCAACTCGCTGGGCCAGCGCCGTGCGGCCGAAGCGATCGAGCGAATTGCCGAGTCGCTGGGCGATACCGACCCGAATGTCGCCTCTGCTGCCGCGATCGCTCTGTCGAACATCGGCGGGGCCGCAAGCGCCAAGGCCCTGTTTGGCGTGCTCAACAAACCCCTTGGGCCGGTCTCGGTGAAGGTCGCACAGGCTCTGATTGACATCGCGCAGGAGAGGACCGCGCACAATGACGTGGTCAATGCCGGCAAGCTCTACGTCGCCGTCTACAACTGGGCGACGAAGCTGACGCGCGATCCCAACAGCCCGAACCCGTTCAGCATCCGCGTGGCGGCGATCAACGGCCTGATGACGTGCGACCCCGACAAGGCGGCCGGAGAGATTGTCAATATCATTCGAGATGGTGATCCGAGGGTCGGCCGCGTTGCGGTGCAGGTGGCGCGCCAGGCGCCGACGACCGCCCCCATGCGGGCGCTTGCACGCGTGCTGCCGGAACTGCCTCCTCACTACCAAGTGCAGGTTCTCGGCTTGATTGCCGACCGTGGAGACTTGTCGTCCGTCGGTCCGGTCAAGAAGGTTTTGCACAGCGACTTTGAAGCGGTGCGTCTTGCGGCGATCGACACCCTGACGGAGATCGGTTGCGATGAGTCGGCTGAGGCGCTGCTGGACATCGCCGCGAGTGGTTCGGGCGCAGTTCAGCGTGCGGCCCGTGAAGGGCTGGCATTGATGGTCGGTCCACGGGTCGAAGAGATCATCAGTGTCAGCGCGGCTTCGGGCGACGTGAAGAAGCGCAGCGTAGCGATCGGTCTGCTGGGCAAACGCAGGGTCCCCGGAGTCGTGGAAGCCTTGACGGGCTATGCCGCCGATGGGAATGAGGAGATCGGCTCAGCAGCCTTCAAAGCAATGGTGGACGTCGCGGATATGGTTGATGCCGGGACGCTGGCCGACCTTGTCGCCAAGACGGATAGCCAGAGCGCTCGCAGCAGCGGCGGCGCGGCCTTGCGCGCGGCGCTGACCAAGGCCCCCGACAAGACCGCTGCGGCCGAGGCGGTTATCGAACGGGTCAAGAACTCCAGCGGCGAGGTCAAGGTCACGCTCCTGATGTCCCTCGACGCGGCGGGCGGCCCGGCGGCTCTGGAGGTCGTCACGCAGGCGGCACACTCGTCCGACGAGGCGCTGCGCGAGGCGGGGATTCGCACACTCGGCAACTGGCCCGATTTCGCCGCGGCCGACGTCCTGATGAAGATCGCATCGAATTCGGAAACTTCGCTGACGCACTACGTCCTCGCGATGCGGGGAGCGCTGCGTCTGATCGTGACCAGCGACTCGGCTCCACTCGACGACCGCGTGAGTCTGTGTTTCAGGGCCTTCGACAATGCCCGCCGCGACGACGAGAAGCGGCAGGTTGTCGCCGCGATGGGGGCGCTACCGAGTCCGAAGGTCGCCGAGCGTCTGTTGGCTCTGGCCAAGAAAGGCGATTTCAAGGCCGAGGCGGCCCTGGCGGCGGTCGAGCTGGCGGGCAACATGCTTCGCCGGGATCGAGAAGCCGCCCGCGATTTGGCGCAGAAGATTCGCGACCTGAACGTCTCCGACGACGTCAACGGCCGGGCCGAGGCGGTCATGAGAGGCCGGCCGATGCGAGGCAGGGGACGCTGACCCATCGGGGGCGACGTCTCGGACTCGTCCCGGTGTACCGGTTCGAGATCGGATTCGCCTTCGATGAATCGCGCGGATTGAAGGAGGTATGAGAATGCAGAGGTGTCTGTCTCTGGTTGCAGTGATTGCCCTGTCGATTACGAGCGGGGTTCCGGCGGCAAATTCCGACATCCGTCTCAATTCGCTTGGCTTTCTTCCCGGATTGGCGAAGAAGGCGTCGATTGCCGCCTCATGTTCCGATTTTGCCGTGAAGCGCGCCTCCGACGGCGCGGTGGTGTACTCGGGCCGGGCGGCCGGACCTCGACACCAGGAAGATGTGGGCCAGGACGTCTGGATCGCCGACTTCTCGGAGCTGCGCAGCGACGGCAGGTTCTATCTCGACGTCCCCGGCGTGGGACGTTCGATCGATTTCGAGATCGGCGGGAAAGTCTACGATCTCGCCTATGTCACGGCGATGCGCGGTTTCTATCTCTGGCGGTGCGGCTGCGCCGTCGAGGGCGTCCACCATGGTGTTTGCCACACCCACGCCGCCTGTCACCTCGACGACGGCTACGAGGACTATCTCGGCCGAGAAGGCGCCAGGAGAGACGGGACCGGGGGCTGGCACGATGCGGGCGATTACGGCAAGTACACCGTCAACGCCGGGATCACCGTGGGCTGTCTGTTCCTGGCCTGGGACCATTTCCGGGATGAGCTCAAGGATGTCTCGCTCGGTCTGCCCGACACCGCGCCGGGCTATCCGGACTTCCTCAAGGAGCTCAAGTGGGAGACCGACTGGCTGCTGAAGATGCCGTATCCGGACGGCTCGGGCAGGGTCTCGCACAAGCTGACGAGGACGAGCTTCTCGGGTTTCATCATGCCCGAGAAGGATGACGCCAAACGCTATTTCACCGAATGGAGTTCGGCCGCGACCGCCGACTTCGTCGCGATGATGGCCATGGCCGCCCGCTACTTCCAGCCCTACGACGACGCCTACGCGCAGAAGTGCCTCGACGCCGCTTGGACCAGCTACGCTTTCCTCCAGGCCAATCCCGAAGAGAAGCGGTTCCAGCAGGGCGACTTCCGGACGGGCGGATACCAGACCAACGATTCGGACGACCGGCTCTGGGCGGCGGCCGAGATGTGGGAGACCACCGGCGATGCTCAGTGCCTCCAGGATTTCGAAGAGCGAGCCGCAGCGCCGTCTGCACGCGGCAGGAGGCCTGCTCCGGCCGGCAAGATCGATGAAGACTGGGATTGGGGCAACGTGCGGAATCTCGCGATGTTCACCTACGTCCTGTCGAAACGCGATGGGAAGAACGCCGAGCTGCTGGCGAGTGTACGTGATGATGTGCTCTCGACCGCCGATCGGCTGGTGGCCCAGGCGAATGAGGACGTCTACGGCCGCGCGATGCGGCGCTACTACTGGGGCTGCAACGGAACCATCGCCCGACAGGTGCTGAACCTCCAGGTGGCCTACAGGCTCTCGCCGAAGCCGGAGTACTTGAACGCCGCGTCGGACGCCATCGCGCACCTGTTCGGCCGCAACTACTACAACCGGTCTTATGTCACGGGGCTGGGGATCGATCCGGCCATGCGTCCGCACGACCGCCGCTGCGGGGCCGACGGCATTGAGCAGCCCTGGCCCGGCTACGTCGTCGGAGGCGGACACTCCGCGACCGGCTGGCACGACGACCAGGAGGACTATCGCACCAACGAGATTGCGATCAACTGGCAGGCGGGCCTGGTCTACGCGCTGGCGGGATTCGCAGGCGGCCCAAGAACAGCATGGGCTAAAGCCCATCCTACAGGCTCACGGGCCGACCTCGTCCTGCGCTACGACAAGCCGGCGGCCGACTGGATGACCGAGGCTCTGCCCATCGGCAACGGTTCGCTCGGCGCGATGCTCTTTGGCGGCGTGGACACCGTTCGCATTCAGTTCAACGAGCAGAGTCTTTGGACCGGCGACGAGAAGGACACCGGCGCGTACCAGAACTTCGGCGAATTGACGCTCGATCTGCCGGCAGACGACGCGGCCCCGCTCGAATATCGGCGCGAATTGGACCTGACCACGGCGGCGCACCGCGTGCGCTATCGCAGAGGCGATGTGGCCTACGAGCGCGAAGCGTTTTGCAGTCATCCCGATGGTGTGATGGTCCTGCGATTCACAGCGAGCCGGCCGGGCAGCTACAGCGGGACTCTGAAACTAAGTGACGCCCACGATGCGCCGGTTCAGACCCAGGGCAGTGGGCTTGTGGCATCAGGCCGATTGAGCAATGGTCTCGAATACGAGGCGCAGGTGCACCTGCTCTGCGAAGGGGCCGAGGTGCGCGCCACCGATGGAAAGCTGACGTTCTCCAACGCCGACAGCCTGACGATCCTGTTGGCCGCCGGCACGAACTACGTCAACCGCTCCGACCAGAACTGGCGCGGGCCGCATCCTCACGAACGTCTCGTGCAGGCCGCCGAAAGCGCGGCCCGCAAGTCGATTGACGAATTGCGAAAGGCCCACGTCGAAGACTATCAGGCCCTCTTCAATCGTGTTGAACTGGACTTGGGCGTTTCTTCAAGCGAGACCTTGGCTTTGCCCACGGACCAGCGGATTCTCGCGTATCACCGCGACAAGAAGAGCGATCCCGATCTCGAAGAGCTGTTCTTTCAGTACGGCCGCTATTTGCTGATCAGCTCATCGAGGCCGGGCGGTTTGCCCGCCAATCTCCAGGGGCTGTGGAACAACAGCAACGATCCGCCGTGGAGGTCCGACTATCACTCCAACATCAACATCCAGATGAACTACTGGCCCGCCGAGCCGGCCAACCTGGCTGAGTGTCACGTGCCCTTCGTCGATTACATCGACAACCAGCGGCAGGTCCGCAAGCGGGCGACGCAGGAGTACTACAAGTGCGAGCGGGGCTGGACCGTCCAGACCGAGAACAACATCTACGGCGGTTCGAGCTGGCGATGGAACCCGCCCGGCAGCGCGTGGTATTGCCAGCACGTCTGGGAGCACTACGTGTTCGGGCAAGACAAGACCTATCTTTGCGACAAAGCCTATCCAATCCTCAAGGAGGTGTGCCACTTCTGGGAAGACCGCCTGGTCGCACTGCCCGACGGCCAACTGGTGACCCCCGACGGCTGGTCGCCCGAGCATGGCCCGGAGGAGCAGGGTGTCACCTACGATCAGATGCTGGTCTGGGACCTGTTCACCAACGCGATCGAGGCAGCAGACGAATTGGGGATCGATCGCGAGTTCCGCGATCGTCTGGCTGAATTGCGAGACAAGTTGCTCGGCCCACAGATCGGCAAGTGGGGCCAGTTGCAGGAGTGGATGACCGACCGTGACGACCCCAAGGACCAGCATCGCCACGTTTCGCACCTGTTCGGTTTGCATCCGGGACGCCAGATCGCGCCGCGCACGACGCCGGAACTGGCCCGTGCGGCGGCGGTCTCGCTGAACGCACGCGGCGATGGCGGAACCGGATGGAGCCGCGCCTGGAAGATCAACTTCTGGGCCCGGCTGCTCGATGGCGACCATGCGTATACGTTGCTTCGCAATCTGCTGACGCCCGTGGCATTCAAGGGAACCGACTACCAGGACGGCGGCGGTGTGTACCCCAACCTGTTCGACGCGCACCCGCCGTTTCAGATCGACGGCAACTTCGGCGCCACCGCCGGTATCGCGGAGATGCTGTTGCAAAGCCACACGGATCGGATCGAGCTGCTGCCGGCGCTGCCCAAGGCCTGGCCGAGCGGCTCCGTCAGAGGGCTCCGCGCCCGCGGCGGCTTTGAAGTGGATATCGAGTGGAAAGAAGGCCGGCTCGTCTCCTCGACCATTCGTTCTCTCGCGGGCAGACCCTGCCGGCTTCGCTATGGGCAGCTCACCACGGAGCTGGACTTGTCTCGCGGACAGACCGCCAACTGGGACGGACGTTAACCCGTAGGGGCGAATAATCATTCGCCCCTACCGTGGCGCTATGTGAAAGGATTCTTCTGTAAGGAGAGTTCCGTGCAAATCGGTTGGGCGGACACCGCGATCATCGTTGCCTACATCGTGGGGATTCTTGCTCTGGGGTGCTGGGCGGGCCTGCGCCGGTGCGCCCGCGACAAGGCGGACGAATACTTCCTCGCAGGCAAGACGCTGCGCTGGCCCGTCATCGGCCTGGCGCTGTTCGCCACCAACATCTCGACGGTGCACCTGGTCAGTCTCGCCGAGGAAGGGTATACGAACGGCCTGGCCTATGGCAATTTCGAGTGGATGGCGCCGTTCACGCTGATCGCGTTGGCGTTGTTCTTCGCACCGTTCTACATCCGCTCGGGCGTGGCGACGCTGCCCGACTTCCTGGAGAAGCGGTACAGCCGGGCCAGTCGGGATTGGCTGGCGATCCTGTCGATCGTCTCGGCGATCTTCATCCACATCGGGTTTTCCCTGTACGCCGGAGCGACTGTCCTGGAAGGTCTCTTTGGGATACCGAAGATGTGGAGCATCGTCCTGATCGCGGCGATCACCGGCTTGTATACGATGGTCGGCGGCCTGATGGCGGTCGTGCTCACCGAATCGGTTCAGACCGTCATTCTCCTGGCCGGCGCCTTTGTTCTGACTGCGATCAGTCTGGTCAAGGTCGGTGGCTGGAGCGGATTGGCCGAGCAGGTGGACCCCGTGAAGCTCACGGTGTTGCGTCCGGCGGGCGACGCTTCGGGACTGCCCTGGTATTCCGTGTTCCTGGGCTATCCGATCATCGGGATCTGGTACTGGTGCACGGATCAGACCATCGTGCAGCGCGTCCTCGGCGCCAAGGACGAGAACCACGCGCGGACAGGCCCCTTGTTCGCCGGCTTCATCAAGATCCTGCCCGTTTTCATCTTCGTCCTCCCCGGCTTGGTCTGTCTGGCCTTGGTCCAAAAGGGTGTGATCCCGGCCTTGCCGCTGAACGAAGAAGGTCAGCCCGACGCCGCGTTGACCTACTCGCACATGATTGGCACGTTGCTGCCGGTTGGCTTGCGGGGTGTCGTTGCGGCCGCCCTGATGGCGGCGCTGATGAGCACGGTCTCCGGTGCTCTGAACTCCGCGGCCACGTTGTTCTCCTATGATCTGTACAAACGGTGGGCGCCTGCCACGTCGGAAAACAAGCTCGTGATGATCGGCCGGATCGTGACGTTTGTCGCGATGGTCCTGGCGGTGATCTGGTCGCCTCTATGCGGTCGCTTCCCTACGGTCTTTCAGGGCATTAACGCCGCGATCAGCTACCTGGCGCCGCCGATCACGGTGGTGTTTGTCGCCGGTGTGTTCTGGAGGAGAGCCTCTTCGAAGGCGTCGTTCATCACGCTGATCACCGGCTCGGCGGTGGGCTTCGTCGTCTTCATTCTGGACTTCTCCAAGGCATTGGCGGCGTTCAAGACGGCTCATCCCAGTCTCGGATTCCTGAACTTCATGTTGATCAGCTTCCTTCTCGCGTGCCTCTGTGGGGTGGTGATGATCGTCCTTTCGCTCACCTTCCCGGATGAGCCGACGGAGACGAAGATGGCCCTGGTCTGGAAGTCTCCCCTGGAGCCCCTGTGCGAGAAGGGCTGGCCCGGCCTGGGCAATTACAAATTCCTCAGCGCGCTGCTGGCGCTGACGATGATTGTCCTGTACGTAGTCTTCCGATAGCGAACCGATCGGTTCCTTGGAGGTAATGTCATGCGACTTCTTGCCGTGTCGATGGTCACGATGATGGTCGCCGGCTGCGGCATAGGCCGGCCGAGCCGCCTGCCGGAGGACGGACCGCTGCGGTTTGCGTTCATCACTTGCACGGTCGATGCGAAGTTCTTCGGGCCGGTGAAGAAGGGTGTGCGCGACGCCGCACAGATGATGGACGTGGAGGCAGACTTTCTCGGCACCGAAGGCGTCGATATCCCGGCTCAGGTAGCGATGGTACGCCGGGCGGTCCAGGACGGTTACGACGGGATCGCACTCAATCTCATCGATCCGGAGGCGTTCGACGACGTGGTCCGGGAGGCCATCGATCACGGTGTGGCGGTGGTGGGATTCAACGTGGATGATAACGCTTCGCCCAATGCAAGGCTCAGCAGCGTCAACCAGCGTCTCTACGAAGCCGGCCGGTCGCTTGCTTCGGAATTGCTGCCGGAGATTCCAGCCGGTGCACACGTCTTGATGACCATGCACGATGAGGGAGTCTCTGCACTCGAAGATCGCTCGCGAGGCTTGCAGGACGTGCTCAAGGACAAAGGGGTCCGGTGGACCGCGATTGTCACGGGCAACGATTCCGCCAGAGGCGCCGAGCGCGTCGCCCAAGCGCTGCGCGAGCACAGCGACATCCGCATCGTTCTTGGAACCGGTCAGGCCGACACGGAAGCGGCGGGTCTGGCCTTGGAAAAGCACTTCGCGGGCCAGGGTTACTGGTCGGCCGGGTTTGACCTGTCCGATACGACCCTGCGGCTCGTCAAGGCCGGCGTGATTCGCTGTACGGTGGACCAGCAGCCGTACATTCAGGGGTTCTATCCTGTCGTACAGCTTGCGCTCTACTGCCGCTGCCAGATCCAGCCGTCGGATATCGACGCGGGAGCGGCCATCATCGACCAGGGCAATGTCGACGCGGTGATGCGCCTGACGCGCGAGGGCTACCGATGACGTGCGACGACACGCGCGCAAACGCCTGGAGACATCTGCCCAAGAAACGGTATTGCGTGACATCAACAGGTGAAAGGAGTGCCGTATGAATCACAGATGGGTGTTTGGAGCGGTGATCGTGCTGTTGCTCGCTGCCGTGGGCGCAGGTCCTGCCCGGAGCCAGGATCGGGACCAGTGGGTCTCTCTGTTTGACGGCAAGACGCTGAACGGATGGTCCGTTCACAGTGGCACCGCCCGGTACCACGTCGAGGGCGACGAGATTGTCGGCACGACAGTCAAAGGCAGTCCCAACTCGTTTCTCTGCACCGACCGGCAGTACGGCGACTTTGTCCTGGAGTTCGAAGTCAAGGTGGACCCTCGGCTCAATTCCGGCGTGCAGGTCCGCAGCCAGATCGCGCCTGCGGAGATGGCGTTCGTGTTTGCCGGCCGGGACGGAAAGCCTCAATCGGTGGTGATTCCGGCCGACCGCGTCTATGGCTATCAGGTGGAGATCGCCACCGAAAAGGCGGGTTCCTCGGGCAGCGTCTACGACGAGGCACGCCGCGCGTTCATGTTGGCCAGCACGACGGGCGATCCTGTCGCGAGCAAGGCGTTCAAGGACGGCCAGTGGAACAAGTACCGCATCGAGTGCCAGGGCGACCGGATTCGGACGTGGGTCAACGATGTCCCCTGCGTGGATCTGCGGGACAGCATGACCGCCCGTGGCGTCATCGGTCTCCAGGTGCACGGCATCGGCAATGAGGCCGGTCCCTACGAGGTGCGCTGGCGGAATCTCCGCATCCAGGCGGCCGACGGCGGTATCGCACCGCCCGTGGTTTCCTGTCCCGTCCGCGTGCTGCAATGCACGTCGAAATGGACCGGGCCTCGGATGGCCGACGGTCGGCCGATGGTGTCGGATGATCTGCTCAAGCGAATGAGAAATGTGCCGATCACGATGGCTTGGGGCATCGTCAGCGGCGCCGGCTATCACAACTGCTACGAGACGGCGCTGGGCTGGCAGATCATGCGTCCCGACGAGGCGATCGTCGGCCGCGTGCTGACCGCGCAATACATGCCCATGCAGCCCGACCTCAACAAGGCGATCATGGACCAGGGACACGCGGAAGGGCGCCTGGGCAACTCCAACTCCTGGCCCATCGACATGCTCCAGAAGGGAGATGTCTATGTTGCCGACGGGTTCGGCAAGGTCCTCGACGGCACGCTGATCGGCGACAACCTCGCCAACGCGATCTATGCCCGAAGCGGCAATGGCGTCATCTTTGACGCCGGCGTTCGCGATCTCGAAGGCATCGAGGAGATCGAAGGGTTCAACGCCTGGCACAAGGGCGCGGACCCCAGCTACTTGAAGGAAGTGATGCTCAGCGCGATCAACGTGCCCATCCGCGTCGGGCGCGCGGTCGCCTGTCCAGGCGACGTCGTGTTGGCCAAACGCGAGGGGATCGTCTTCGTTCCTGCCCATCTGGCCGAGAAGGTGGTCACCGAATCGGAGGCCATCACGCTGCGCGACATGTTCGGACACCAGCGTCTGAAGGAGGGCAAGTATACGCCGGGACAGATCGACAGCCGGTGGACGCCCGAAATCCGTGAGGACTTCCGAGACTGGCTCAAGAAGAACATCGACGAGCTGCCGGTGCCCAAGCAGGTAATCGAGGAGATGCTCGATCCCAAGACGCGGAACTGGTAGGACCCAAAGGATCGAAGCCTTTGTCATGACAAGAAGAGGACTCATGAAGAAGAACGAGCGACAACACGAGATGGCAACTTCGAGACGTTCCTTGCTGAAGACCGTCGGCGCAGGCTTTGCCGGCCTGACCCTGGCGGGCATGATCGACGCGCCCATCGAAGAGCAGATCGCCTGCGCGACACAGAACGTCCAGCGCAATTCCAGCCCATCGGAGCTGCGGATCACGGACCTTCGGGTTGCGGTGGTGGCCCGGGCGCCGATGCGCTGTCCGTTGATCCGCATCGACACCAATCAGGGCATCTGCGGCTATGGCGAAGTCCGCGACGGGGCCAGCGAGAAATACGCGCTGATGCTCAAGAGCCGTCTGTTGCGAGAAAACCCCTGCAACGTCGAAAGACTGTTCAAGAAGATCAAGCAGTTCGGCGGCCACGCTCGGCAAGGCGGCGGCGTCTCCGGCGTGGAGATGGCCCTGTGGGACCTGGCGGGCAAGGCCTACGGCGTCCCGGTGTATCAGATGCTGGGCGGGCGCTACCGCGACCGCATTCGGCTGTATGCCGATACGCCGGACGGCCAGGTGACCGGCCTGAAGAAACGGATCGAGCAGGGATTCACGTTTCTCAAGTACGATTGCGGCATCCAGACCATACGCAATGCCCCCGGCGCGCTGAGCTACCCGACGAAAGAGACGAACTGGCGCGGCAAACACCCCTTCACCGCCATCCAACTGTCCGACAAAGGGGCCGCGTTGATGGCCGAACGCTTTGCCGAGGTTCGTGAAGTGGTCGGTTGGGAGATCCCGGTGGCATCGGACCACTTTGGCCACATGGGCGTCAACAGTTGCATCAAGCTGGGCAAGGCCCTGCAACCGTATCAACTGGCTTGGCTGGAAGACATGGTCCCGTGGGAATACACCGACATGCTCAAGGAGATCAAGAACGCTATCGATGTGCCGTTGCTGACGGGTGAGGACATCTATACCCTCGACGGCGGCTTCAAGAAACTGATCGACGAGCGCGCCGTCGATATGGTGCATCCCGACCTGGCGACCGCCGGTGGAATTCTGGAGACGAAGAAGATCGGCGATTACGCTGAGCAGAGCGGCATCGCGATGGCCATGCACTTTGCCGGAACGCCGGTGTGCTTCATGGCCAATCTGCACTGTGCCGCAGCGACGGAGAACTTCATCGCCCTGGAACACCACTCCGTCGATGTCGACTGGTGGGAAGACCTGGTCAGCGGATTCGACAAGCCGTTCCACACCGACGGTTTCGCCCGTGTCCCGGACGGTCCGGGTCTGGGCATCGATCTGAATCTGGATGTGATCAAGGAGCACCTTGAACGTGGGCAGGAGCTGTTTGCGCCCACCGAGGAGTGGAACCAGGATCGTTCCAACGACCGACTGTGGAGTTAGAGATGTGGTTTGCGGACGGGTGGCAGCCTCAAGTCCGGAAGGACTGCTCGTAGTGACGCCGTCAGGCGTTATGCCCTTACGGGCACACTACA
>CAZOFX010000051.1:0-36562 GCA_964579055.1 uncultured Pirellulales bacterium | reverse complement strand
TGGGAGGGGCGGTCGTGACGGCGGACATGGAGACAGTCGAGCGGCGCCTGGCGGCGGAGCAGACCCAATCCAAGACTGTGTCCAAGACGCAAGCAGACAGCGTCACGGTGTGAGGCTCTATGACGGGCATTCGGAAATACAGACGAGCCAAGGCCCCGTGGCGGGAGCGAGCGACCCGGCCGGCCAAGATGCCCCGGAGATTCCTGCTGCGCGAATACCTCGTGGTTGCCGGCCTGGTCATGGCGGGCTTTGGCGTGTTCTTCGGGGCCCACGAGTACGACGTCTACTGCGTTGGTCGGTTGGAGGGCATCGACAACGGCCGTCTGGGGACCGAGTACGTCCCCGAGGTGCCGCCGGGCGATCCCGCCCGCCGGACCGCCGCCATCGCGGGATTTGCCGTTGCGGCGGTCGGCGCTGCGATGGCGGCGCTGGCTCTGGTCTTCTGGTGGCTTGACGCATATGCCGTGCGCGCTCGCGCCACGAGGAAGCAGATGGCGGAGACTCAGACGTGAGGAAGAAACGATGGATGTGAACAGGCGCGTGGGCCGTGCGATTCCGCGATTGTACTATCTGATCACGCCGGCGTTCATCCTGCTGGACTACGTGGTGGGCATCGACATTCGTGTGGCGGCCCTGGATGCGATGCCCGTCTACAAGAGTCTGTACTACGGCTTCTGCGTTCTGTGCGGCGTGCTGGTGCTCGTGCTTCCGGCGGCCTCGGCGGTGGTGGCGTTTGTCGAGAGCACGATTATCATCTTCCTGACCGTGCCGGCGGTGTTCCGGCCGCTGGTCGAGAACGTGGAGCGGTTCGCCGATCTCGACGCCGACTGGCAGGCGGGCCATGCGTTTCAGTTGGAGGGAGCGCTGAACCTGCTGATGGCGGCCGCGATTGCCGTCCTCGCCTTCCGCATGAGTCTCGCGGCCCTGGCCAAGTCGGACGGTCCGGCCGGGCGCGACGCGACCTGAGAACCGTTGCGAAGAACCATCGGCAAGCTCTCGCTTACTGCTGCCACCCGGACTTGCCGTGCGTCAATCGACGGTTGCCTGAACCACATCGTTTCGGTACCATGAAATGCCTTTCAAACGTTGGGGTTCTTTGGAGATGAGCATGGTGGATGCGGCGGCAGGGCGCTGGGGCACGTGGGCTGTCTGGTTGCAGGCGGTGCGGACGTTCTCGTTTCCGGCGTCGGTCGTTCCGGTGGTGGTCGGGGCGGCGATGGCGGCGCGTTTCGAGGGACCGGTCGCGTGGTGGCTGGTCCCGTTCGTGGCGGTCGCGTCGGTCCTGATGCACGCCGCGACGAACCTGGTCAGCGACTACTCCGACTATGTCAAGGGTGTGGACACCGACGACAGCTACGGCGGCAGTCGCGTCCTGGTCAACGGATTGCTCACGCCGGCACAGGTTCTCGTTGGCGGTTTCGTGCTCTTTGCCGCCGCCTGTGGTATCGGCCTGTTGTTCATCGCACTGCGCGGCTGGCCCATCCTGGCGCTGGGCGTGATCGGCCTGCTGAGCGGCATCTTCTACACCGCCCGGCCCATCGGCTGCAAGTACCTGGCGCTGGGCGATGCCCTGGTGTTCATCATGATGGGCCCGCTGATGGTCATCGGATCGTACTTCGTGCTGACCGGCTCATACAGTCACGCGGTCCTGGTCGCGAGTCTTCCGGTCGGTTGTCTCGTCGCCGCCATCCTGCACGCCAACAACATGCGTGACATCGGGCACGATCGCGATGCGCAGGTGCGCACCGTCGCGAATCTGTTGGGTCACGATCGCGCTCGCTTCGAGTACTATGCTCTGGTCGGCGGCGCGTACGTGGCAGTGCTCGGAATGATCGCCGGCGGGCTGGTCGGTGCGTGGGGTCTGCTCGTGTTCCTGACGGTGCCGCTGGCGGTGCGCAACATCCGGCGAGCAGTCCGCAGTCAGCCGCAGCAGCCCGAGACCATCGCTACCCTTGACGTGCAGACCGCCCAGTTGCACCTGGCGTTCGGGCTGCTGTTCGCGCTGGCGATTCTGCTCGGAGAGCTGCTCTGATGCGGGCGGTCTGGACACTCAGCGCGCTGGCGGCGGGCCTGTGGTTCGTGATGTTCTCGCCGTGGACGCGTGACGCGGCGCCGTTCTGGCCCGCGATGGCGTTCTCTTCCGGTGTGCTCGCGACTGCGGGCTTGTGGCTCAACCGCCATTCGCTCGGCGAGGTCTTCGCGTTTCGCTGGTGGCATGTCCCCGTGGGCCTGGTCTCCGCGCTGGTGCTCTATCTGATGTTCTTCGTGGGCCACAAGATCGCGGCGGCGATCCTGCCGTTTGCCTTGGATCAGGTCGCTCTGGTCTATCGCACGCGGAGCCAGGCGGACCTGTGGCTGATCGGCGTGCTGCTGCTGGCCTGGGTGGGGCCGGCGGAAGAGATCTTCTGGCGCGGCTACGTCCAGCGCCGCTGCGGGCAGCAGTTCGACCCCTTCGCGGGGCTGGTCGTGACGGCGACGATCTACACCCTCGTACACATCTGGTCGTTTAATCTCATGCTGCTGGCGGCAGCGGGCCTGTGCGGCGTCTTCTGGGGCGCCATGTTTTGGCGATTCCGGTCCATCTGGCCCGCGCTGATCAGTCACGCGGTCTGGGACGTCGTGATCTTCGTCTTGCTGCCGATCCACTGATCGGCGCCGAACGCGTTTCCCGGCTACCCGCCGGATTCTCGCAAATCCTCTCCCCATTCCGCGTCAAGCGACGACCCGGATTGGCCGATAAATGGGCGTGCTTTTTTTGAGGCGATTTTGGAGAGCCACGACCATGCATAGAGAGGAAACGCCAGAGGTTGTTTCGCCGGAACGTCCGATATCCGGATTGCCCGTCAACACGGATTTTCTTTTTGTCGACAAGAAGGGCAACCACAATCCCCGGATCGAGAAGAGACGCACAAAACTGCTACAGAAACTCGGCTTCCTTACAGACTTCCTCGAGGAGGGCGAAACCATCGTATTCGTGACGACGGGCTGTTCGCCTTTCTCGACGGTCGAGCAGCTCACGCTCGGGCACCTGTTGATCCTCACGATCAAGCGTGCGTTGTTCGTCTTCACGGACCGGCGCATCTTCCACATTCCGACCACGGCGAAATATGAGTATCGCGGCTCGATCGCGCAGATCCTGTACCGGGATTGCCGCAAGCTGTTTGTCAAAGGCTCGGTGTTGCGGGCCGAGTACCTGACCGGCAAGACCGAGACATTCATCGGGATCCCCAGCGGGGACCGGGCGATCATCCAGCGCATCAACATCGCCGCCCCGGAGCCGGCCGAGCCGAGCGACCGTCCCGAGCGGCACCACCTGTGTCCGCGCTGCGGAGAGGTGCTGACGCCGCGCGCGACCACTTGTCCCGGGTGCGGGCTGGCGTTCAAGACCGAAGCCGAAGCCGTGAAGTATTCCCTGCTATTTCCCGGCGGCGGCTACTTCTATGCGCGGCGGTGGCTGCTGGGAGCGCTCGACGCGATTGGGGAATCCTACCTGCTGCTGATCACCCTGGTCGCCCTCGTCGGCACGGTTCTCGGCAATCCCGAGGCGGCGCCCGTATTCGTGACGTTCGGCCTGCTCCTGGCGATCGAAAAACTGATCACCATCTATCACACGAAGAAGTTCGTCGCCGAATTCATCCCGCGCGTGCCGCTGCGGCCTGCCGTGCGGCGCACGGCGCCCCCGGAGCCACCAGCCCCATCCGTGGCGGAAGCGCCGCCGCCGCGAACGCAGAAGCTCGAGCAGATCCTCTCGGTCCGCTGAGACGGAACCCCGCGACGCACAAGGGACAGGAGATGAGGATGGTGAAGGACGGCGGAAATGGCCGGCTTGGGATGGACGTGACACCGTCGACACAGGGTCGCTCATTATCGCCCATCCGGGATGTCGTGCATCTCGTCGCACCGTCTACGGGAGTATACCGACGTGGAAGATAGCCTTCGCAAACCTGCCAGATTGCGGCACATTGAATTCCTCAGTGCCTATGGGATTCTCCTGGTCGTGCTGGGACACAGCGGGATCGGCATCGAATGGAGCCCCGGCTTCCGGACGTTGCGGTACTTCATATACCAGTTTCACATGCCCCTGTTCATGTTCGTGTCGGGATATCTGTCCCAGTTGCACTACAGCGAAAAGCTGTCGTGGCGAACTTTCCTTGCCAGAAGATCAAAGCGGTTGCTCATCCCCTACCTCGGCCTGAATATGGTGGCCTTTCTGATCAAACTCGGACTGGAGCGATTTGCGCTCAGGCCGGTGCAGTTCAGTCTGAAGAGCGTGGCCACCTCTCTGGTCTATCCGCATGAGAGCCCGATCATCTTCTTCTGGTTCCTCCCCACTCTGTGGATGGTCGGCGTCCTCCTGTTTCCGGCACAGAAGCACATGTCACGATGTAATAGATGGGGGATCGCGATATTCACGTTGTCTCTCCTGGCGTTGAGTTGGATCCGGCCGTTGGAGGATGTCGCGTTGCTGAACATCGGCGGCGTGGTGGCGTACCTCTTCTACTACTGGGTGGGGGGCCTGGTCTGTGCATTCGACGGAACCCAGCGCGACGCCAACAACGGCCTTGCCGCCGCATGTCTCGGTCTGCTCGTGCTGACGACGGCCTTCCGGAGCAGGATTCCTGCCGCCAATCCCATCCTTCCCCTCGTGGGGATTCTGATGTCGTACCATCTGTCGCTGAATTTCAAGCACAGAGACTGTGTGTTGCTGTGCAAGATGTACGGATGCGGTTTTCAGATATACCTGCTGTCCTGGTTTCCTCAGGTTGCCATGCGAATCCTGACGCGTCAAGTGCTGTCTCTTCCCCTCCTGCTGACCTATGTGTGCATCTTCCTGGCGGGTCTCCTCGGTCCGTATGTGCTGCTGCGCGGGATTGTCCTGCTGCCGGAACCCTTTCATGTGATCGCAGGGCTTGACGGGAAACGCAGGGTCGCCCCAGAACCGGCCTGCTCCGCATAGTGCCGCCAAGCGGCGCCCGGCGCGACGTGGCGCATCCCCGCGTTACGAACGCAGGCCGTCCCTTGTGCCCGAAACGGCTGTGGCCGCGATACCTGCCCATGGGCCTCGCGCGGCGTCTGCCGGAATTGGCTTGCGTGGGACGCGATTGGCGCGGAGAATACCTCCTCGATGGTCTTCGTTTGGTTTGCGTGTTTCGTTCCCTGGCGATTCTTGGAGAGTGTCGATGAGACTCAGGAAAGCGTGGGTCGTATGGCTGGTCGTGACGTGTCTGGCGGCGTCGGCGTTGTGGGCGGAGGAAATCCCGTCGGCTCGGCCGGAAGAGGTGGGCGTTTCGTCGGCCCGGCTCGCCGAGATGCAGGCGGTCGCGCAGAAGATGGTGGACGACCAGAAGGTGGCCGGCATCATCACGCTCGTGGCGCGGAAAGGCAAGATCTGCCATTTCGAGGCCTGTGGCTCCCGGGACCTCGCGGCGGGCCAACCGATGCAGCGCGACACGATCCTGCGTTTCTACTCCATGAGCAAGCCGGTGACCAGCGTGGCCGCCATGATCCTGCACGATCAGGGTAAGCTGCTGCTGGATGAGCCGGTCGAGCTGTACATTCCCGAGCTGCGCGGATGGAAGGTTTATGCCGAAGGCGCGCAGGGCGAGCCGGCTACGGTCGAGCCCGGGCGGAAGGTCACGGTGCGCGACCTGCTGCGGCACACCTCGGGACTGACCTACGGCATTTTCGGAGACACCCCCGTCGATCGAATGTATCGCGAGAAGGAGGTCCTCAGCGACATCGAACTCAAGGAAATGGTCAAGCGGCTCGGCGAGATTCCGCTGCTGCACCAGCCGGGGACGACGTGGCATTACAGCGTCTCGACGGATGTGCTGGGCCACGTGATCGAACGCGCCTCAGGGCAGACGCTCGATGTCTTCTTCGCTCAGAACATCTTCAAGCCGCTCGACATGAGGGACACCGGCTTCTACGTCCCGAAAGACAAGCACGAGCGATTCGCCGTGTGCTATGGTCCCGGTTCGAACGGCGGACTGGAGCCGACGAATGAACTGGGGAGCTACGCGTTTCTCGAACCGCGTGCGTTCCTGTCGGGCGGGGGCGGGCTGGTCTCGACGGCGCGCGATTACCTGCGGTTCTGCCAGATGCTGCTGAACAAGGGCACGCTGGACAACGTGCGGATTCTGCGGCCCGAGACGGTGGAAATGATGACGCGCGACCAGTTGCCGCCGGGCATATCGGTCGCCGAAGGCGTCGGTTTCGGCCTGGGATTCTCCGTGCGATTGAAGAGCGATCCGAGCGGTGCGGCCCGCGTGGGCGAATACGGCTGGTCCGGCGCCGCCAGCACCTTCTTCGGCATCTCGCCCGACGACGAATCCATCGTGATGCTCCTGACACAGTACATGCCGTACTCGGAGAAGATCCCCGCCACGCTCAAGCCGCTGGTCTACACCGCTTTCAACGGCCAGAAGTAGGATTGGGCTCTTTGCGTTGCGCCGCAGAAATCGTTTGACACCCCCGGCGAACGACGGCTATACTATGTATATCCATTGGAGAGCTCGTTATGGTCGCCAAAGTGCAGAAATGGGGCAACAGCCAGGGGCTGCGGTTGAGCAAGCAACTGCTGGATGACGTGCAGATATCCGTAGGCGATCCGGTGGAGGTTGCTGTCCAGGACGGTGTGATCGTCGTGGCGCCTCTGAAGCGTCTGCGAGGCAAACACCGTCTTGGCGATCTGGTCAGGCGAATCCCGAAGGGCCATGACACGCAGGAAGTTGACTGGGGCGGTCCGGCGGGCGGAGAGGTCTGGTAGATGACGCTCTACGTTCCGCGCCGAGGCGACTTCATCGCGGTGACCTTCGATTCTCAGTCGGGCCACGAGCAGAGGGGGCGTCGCCCCGCACTCGTCATCAGCCACTACCTCTTCAACAAGCACACCGGTCTGGCGATTGTTTGCCCTGTCACCAGCACCGATCGAAATTTTCCCTTCCACGTGCGGATTGGCGGGTCAGGCAAAGTGACCGGCTTCGTGATGGCCGAACAGATCAAGTCTATCGACTTCCGCGCGCGTGGCGCCCAGCGCATCGCCAAGGCCCCGCCGGCGGTTCTGGACGAAGTCCTCTCCCTCCTCGACGCCTGCCTCTACTGATCGAGTTGGACGGCGGCGCCGTGGACTTGAAAGGCCGGCAGACCACCATCGTGTCGCAGCGGGTGGAAATGCCTTGCCTCGCCTTAAGATCGCCACAACAATGGGACCGATGGTGAGCCTCTGGGCCGGTGATGGCAGGAGTTGAAGCGGCAGTCCATCGACGGGTGCCGGGGCCATCTGACGGAAAGGAGATGGGCATGGATCGACGGGAGTTCTCGAAGCGGATGCTGATGGCCGGCGCGGGGGCGGGGTTGGCGCTGGATCCAGCGCGGGCGGCCTGGGGCAGTGGCGATTGCTACGAAGAGCCTGCCAGGCGATTGCCGATTCGCCGGTTTGACGTGGTGGTGGCCGGCGCGGGCACCGGCGGTGTCGTCGCGGCGATGGCGGCCGCGCGGCAGGGGGCCACGACCGCGTTGATCGAGGTCAAGGGCTATCCCGGCGGGACTGTTACCGAGGGCGGCACGGCGCTGCACAGCTTCTACAACCTCTGGAAGGCGTTCGGCGTCGAGAAGCGGCAGGTCGTTCGCGGCATCCCGCAGGAGATCATCGAGAGGCTTCTGAAGGTGGGCGGCTGTTCAGGCCACGCCGAGATGCTCACCGCCTACAATTACGACTCGGTCTGCACCGCGATCGACACGGAGCTGTACAAGCTCGTCACGTTCGAGATGCTCGCCGAGGCAGGCGTCCACGTCTTTGTCAACACGCTGCTGGTCGGCGCGATCATGGACGGCTCGCACGTTCGCGGTGCGGTCGTCGAGAGCCGCGCGGGCCGCGAGGCGTTCTACGCGAAATCGTTCATCGACTGCACCGCCTACGGCGACCTGGCGGCCTACGCCGGCGCCAAGTACACCGAGCCCAACGATTATCCCGTGTGCAACAGCGTGGGCATCGGGAACGTCGATATCGACAAGTACCACGAGTTCATCGAGGCCAACAAGCTCAGCGGCCAACTGGCCAGGGGGATGCGCAGCGGCAAGAACGACCAGATCGTCCGCGCGGGCGCTGAATGGGTGAATCTGCCGGAGCTGGCTCAGGCCGCCCGCAACATTGGCATGGCCATGATCACCACGACCGTGCACGACAATTATCTGATGTTCATCAAGTGCAACCTCAAGCTGCCGGTCAGCCCGACCGATCGCGACGCGGTGGCCCAGGCCGAACTGGAGATTCGCCGGCGGATGGCGCAGGCGGTCGAACTGTTCCGCAAGCACGTGCCGGGCTGCGAGAAGGCCTTCATGGCGCGCACGAGCCCGAAGCTGTGCATCCGGCGGGGCCGCTGCATCGAGTGCGACTACGACATCACACTGCCCGACGTGCTCGAAGGCCGACACTTTGAGGACGAGATCATGGTTTACGGTTTCCACGACAGCGCCCCGCGCCTTCAGATTGCCAACGGCGGCACATACGGCGTCCCGTACCGGGCCCTGTGCGTCAAGGGCATTGAGAACCTCTACGCCTGCGGCATGATGATCACGTCGGATCACGAGGCCCACATGTCCACGCGCAACACCGTCTGCTGCATGGGCCAGGGCCAGGGCGCCGGCGCCGCCGCGGCACTCTGCGCGACCCGCAACTGCGGTGTCCGCGACCTTGGATACGGCGCTCTTCGTGACGCCCTTGCACAAGGCGGGGTGTATTTTGAGGTGTGATGCGCGTTGAGACGGCAGTGCGGCCTTGCTCGTAAGCTGATCGGACAGCCGGATTGGGGAGTTCACTTTCATCGAGGAGCATGACGCATGAGGGACAAATCGAATCGCGATGTGGACAAGGTGTATTCGACAGGCGAATTCGTGGCGAAGCTGCGGCGGCTGGCCGATGCGCTGGAGGCCGGCGAGAAGTTCGAGATTCAGATCGCCGGCGAGCGGATTTATGTGCCCGTTCGCGCGGAGTTCAACGTCGAGCACGAACGCGAGGGCGACGGCGAGGAGATCGAGTTTCAGGTCAAGTGGACGAACGCCTGACCTGTCACGTGGTTTGCGGCCTCAGGGATATGAGTGTCTATGGCAAAAGGAACCGGCATAGTCTATTCGACGGCACAGGGGCGGATGTGTCCGGCGTGCGGCGAACCGGTGGGCGAGTGCGTCTGCCGGCAGCGGCAGGCCGCAGCGATTCCGCCGGGCGATGGGATCGTCCGCGTCAGCCGCGAAACCAAGGGACGCAAAGGCAAGGGCGTGACGCTGATCGTCGGCGTGCCTGTCGATGAGAACACGCTGCACAATCTCGCGACGCAGCTCAAGCGAAGGTGCGGGGCCGGCGGAACCGTTAAGGACCGTGTCATCGAGATCCAGGGCGACCATCGCGACCTGCTCGTCGAAGAGCTCCGGAGACAAGGGTATACCGTCAAGCGAACAGGTGGATGAGAATGAGCCTCATAGACCAAATCAATCAGCATAAGTATCTCTACTTGACTACAATCGGCGAACCTGGCAACAATACGTTGTGCCTGGTGATTGAGGAAGCGAGGGTCGACGAGTCCATCAGTGAGTCAGTGCCAGATATCCCTGGGTATGGCCATCCTATCGTCTCGAGTACCGAATGTTTTGCGTATGAGATCTTCTTTGACAGCTACATCGCGTATTCCGTTCGCGACGAGTGCTTTACGGTAGCGGATGATTCAGAGGTATTCGAAGGGGCGAGCTTCTGTATCTACAGCAGATCGCACTTCTTGGATTACATCCAGAAGGCCACCATCGCCAGCGAGGAGCATCCGGGACCCTATCGGCATTACGGCATCAACTGCCTCAACCACATCGTCGATGTGGTGTCTACTCGGGAACCTTCGATCCGAGTGTTGAGGGATGCCTGACCGCCTGGCCTCAAGAAGGGATTGTGCCTTCATCGGCGCCGGCTCACCCGGAAATGTCCGGTTCGGGGTTTTTCGCATTGACATACGAAAATATGATCGATATATTTTAGTGTAAAGCGGATTCAAATAGGATAATAGCGTATGGTTACGGTTACCGTATCACCGAAATTCCAGGTGGTTATCCCCAAGAGCGTACGAGAGAGACTGGGAATTCAGCCTGGGCAGAAGCTGCAGATCCTCCAGTTTTCGGACCGTCTCGAATTCGTTCCGCTCCGGAGAATCAAGGAGATGCGGGGATTCCTCCGGGGCATCAAAACGGACGTCCGGCGAGAGAAGGACCGGCTATGAATCTTGTGGATTCCTCGGGGTGGCTCGAGTATTTTGCGGAAGGTCCGAACGCGGCCTTCTTCGCGCCGGCCGTCGAGGACACCGCGCATCTGCTGGTGTCGGCGATCAACCTCTACGAGGTATTCAAGCGTGTGCTTCAGCAGCGGGGCGAGCATGCGGCTCTACAGGCGGTGGCTTTGATGCAGCACGGCACCGTTGTCGATGTGACGGCGCCCATTTCCATGGAGGCGGCGAAGATCAGCGCGGAGATGAAACTGCACATGGCGGACAGCCTGATTCTGGCTACCGCACGGGCCTACGACGCGACCGTGTGGACCCAGGACAGCGACCTGGACGGATTGTCCTCGGTGCGCTATATCGGCCGGCGCCGTCCGGACGGTGGCGCAAGGTAGTCGCAGAGCCTGGACAGGTGGGGTCCCCGGATGAAGAAGCTGATCGATATCCCCTTTGAGTTGGACATGGTCTCCATCGCCAGGACCGTGCACGTCGAGCCGGATTCGCCCGATGGACAAACGCTGCGCGAGCTGGTCGAGAAGGCTCGGCAGATGGCCCGGCCCAAGGCGATGTACAAGGAGGCGTTCATCGACGGTAAAGGCGCCGACACGGTGACGGTCGAGGGCGTGACATTCACCAGCCGGGTGCTGCGGGCGAACCTCGACCGGGTCGAGCGGGTGTTTCCGTTCGTCGCCACGTGTGGGCACGAGATGGACACGGTAGTGCTGCCGGCGGGCGACTTCCTGGCCGAGTTCTGGTGGGATGCGATCAAGGTGGTCCTGCTCGTCTGTGCGATCCGGCATCTGAACGAGCACCTCAAGCGACGCTTCGCTCTGGGCAAGGCCGCGTCGATGAGCCCCGGCTCGGGCGACGTCGACGTCTGGCCCATCGAGCAGCAGCGAGAGCTGTTCGCATTGCTCGGCGACGTGAAAGCGCAGATCGGCGTCGAACTGACCGAGTCGTTCCTGATGAAGCCCAATAAGACCGTCTCGGGCATTCACTTCGCGACAGAAGTGGATTTCCACAGTTGCCAGGTCTGCCGGCGCAAGGACTGCCCGTCGCGCAGCGCCGCCTTCGATCCGGCCCTCTGGGACCTGCATCAGCACGGATAGCGGCCGCCGCCGCGTCTATGCGGAGGCCCCGTGGACCTGGCGAATGGCGTCGATGATGTAGTCGTCGATCCGCTGGGTGTACTTGGGGCCGATGCGGACCTGCACGAAGCGGTCGAATATCTCCAGCGTCCGGCGGCAGCAGTCCGGGCCGTACTGGATCGCCTTGCCCTCGGGGCTGTTGAACGACGGCCAGTTGGGATGCCGGGCTCGCTTGTTGACCACGGATTCGGCAATCGGCAGCAGCACGGAGCCCGACATCGTCGAGGTCGGGACATGGCGCTGCCGCAACTGGTCGATGCACCGGTCGCGGGCCGCCTTGTCGGGCATCTCGAAGAAGACGCTGTAGCCGATATCGCCTTCCGGATCGGGACGGTGACGCAGGCGGATCCCGTCGATCTTCTGGATGCCGTCGTAGACGGCCTGCGCGTGGCTCCGCAGCGCCGCGACCATCGCGTCGAGCTTGGGCAGTTGGGCGCCGAGCACCGCTCCGGTGAGCTCGTTCATGCGGAAGTTCTCGCCGGCAAATGTGGGCACGCGGCTGGCTCCGGTGCGCTCGGCGAAGAGTCCGTTCAGGCCGCCCATGTCGTGGAAACGCACCGCCCGCTCGTAGAGAATCGGGTCGCTCGTCACTACGGCGCCGCCTTCGCCCGAGGTCATCGTCTTGTTGATCTGGAAGCTGTAGATGCCGACGTTGCCGATGGAGCCGAGCTTGCGGCCGCGATAGGAGCCGCCAACGCACTGGGCGCAGTCCTCCAGGACCGCCACGCCTCGTTTGCGGGCGATGTCCATGATCGGCTCCATGTCACACGGCCCGCCCAGCAGGTGGACCGCGATGACGGCCTTCGTTCGCGGCGTGATTCTCCGCTCGAAGTCCTTCGGATCGATGTTCAGCGTGCGGTCGATGTCCGCAAAGACGGGCAGGGCCCCCGCGTGGACCACGCAGGTGTAGTCGGACCACCAGGTGTAGGCCGGAACGATCACCTCGTCGCCCGGCCCGATGTCCAGGCCGGCCACGGCGCAGTCCAGGGCCGCGGTGCCGCTCGTCACGCCCAATGCGAACTGTGTGCCCATGTGCCTGGCGAATCCCTCCTCGAAGCGCAGCACCTTCGTCGGCGTCCCTGGCCCCCAGTAGCGGAAGGGCGAGCCGGAATCGACCACGTCCATCAGGGCCTGTCTCTCCTGCTCGTCGAAGAACTGCGGCCCGATGTACCCCGGATCGATCCGGTCAATGGTTGGGGAGGCCGAGGTCCCCTGAGCCCACAGCGACCGGGTGGGCAGCCCGACCCCCAGGGCCGATGCGGCCAGGCAGCTCGTCGAAAGGAACCGCCGCCGGGTTAGCGTCCCGTCCTGTGTCTCGTGCTTCTCTTGTCGCGTCGCCATCTTCGTACCTCCCAAACTGAAGTACCCCACGTCCACCTGCCCCGCGTATTCTACACGTCTGCCGCTTCCACAGCAAGTCCGCAGCGGACAACCATTACTGCATTGTGCCCGCAAGAGCATGCACAGGATGAGAATAGCCCGCCAGGGCGAGGCATGCCTCGCCCCTACCGAAAGAGGCATACGGGAACATCGACGGGGGGCCATCCCGACATACATGGGCGATGGGCATCGGCGTAAGCCGTAGGGGCGAATCATGATTCGCCCTTGCCACCAGCAGTCGCCGGCCTCCGGGAATTTGTCCATCTGCGCCCGACGGTCCCGATCGACTCTCAACCACGCCCCGGCCAAAACGGCTGATCGCGTCTACGAAGCGCTTGCTCCCGGCGCATCAGTCGACTACAATGGAACGCGCTGGAACGGGCGCGGCATCCTGATGTTCGTGGTGGGAGATCAGAGGAGAGAAAGATGGCATCTTCCTGTGACTTCGAGAAATGGGGGGGCGAGAAATGTCAATCCTTCTGTTAGCTGGACACGTAGTGTTTCTTGTTGTGGCGCTCATTGCCTCTGGAATGGTTCCAGTCCGGAAACGGGGCATCGCGGCCAAGGAAGACCGCTACCGGCGAATCGTGAAGATCCTGGGCCTGGGGCTATTGTTCGTCCTTTACGTGGTTGCGCCAATACCAATCAGGATCATGGGCGGGTCCGCAGGCTTCGATGTGGCCTTCCTGCTCTTGTTCGGATGGGTTGGGCTGCTCTTCTGGACGGGCGCGTGCGTCCTGTGGTGGCGGATCGTTGACGTCCACGCTCACCGGATCACTCCGAGCCGGAGGGTTTGGGGCGCCCTGGTCTTGCTGCCCATCCTTCTGATCGGGAGCCGCGCCGTCTATGATTCCTGGCCTTCGGTTCGAGCGGCCTGCATTCTGCGCAACGCCGAATTGGCACCGTTGCCACCGTCGGCCCACGAACTCAAGGTGAACCTGTGGTTTACGCCCATGTCGGGTGAGGGATACTTACGCTTCAAGGCGGCGCGTGACGACATCGAGCATTTCCTGGCTGCGTCGCCGGTT
The DNA here is from genome assembly GCA_964579055.1 of uncultured Pirellulales bacterium. Classification (GTDB taxonomy): domain Bacteria; phylum Planctomycetota; class Phycisphaerae; order Sedimentisphaerales; family Anaerobacaceae; genus Anaerobaca. Next base: position 22,750 of record CAZOFX010000051.1, on the reverse strand, counting down.
GTTCGCGATGTTGAATACGCGAAGCATTCCAACGACCAGGACCGGTATTTCCATCCCCGTGACCAGCGAAATCCGAAGTCTCCAGAGGCTTTTCATCGGTATGTTTCGAGGCCTAATGGAGCGCCTCGCTGGACGCTACAAGAGTTGAAACCCTCAATGACGCGATATTCGATCGACCCTGCGGGAAGCCCGAGTGGCGCACTGATCGTAGACGAAGAGGACCATCTTGTGTTTGTCAAACTGTCCTTCGATTGATCGGCTTGAAACGGTCGCCAGGCTCCGGGTCGGTCTGAAGGGGCATGAGGAAAGGGGAGAATCTGTGAGTGTAGCGAGGACGCGAGCGGGCACGCGAATGGTCCTTTGCCTTCTGGTGCTCGCCGCAGCGGGTTGTGGCACAAAGGCGGCGCGTCTGTGGTTGAACAGGATCACACCGCCGCAGGACGACGCACTGGCGCGGGGTCTGATCGATGCACTGCTGAGGGAAGACTTCGAGTTCATGGCCCGGAACATGGACGAGAGCATCCTGGGCAAGGCGCCCGAAACGACCCTGAGACGGTTCTACCTGTATATCGATCATGATCCACTCCAATCGGTCGAACTGGTTGGGTGTCGTGTTTTGTCCGTCCGGGCACGACGCCAGTCAAGTCTGATGTATCAGTTGGAGTTTCCCGGGTCGTGGTATGCGGCGGATTTCGTTATCGCGGCGAGTGCCGACACGCGGAAGGTGATCGGTTTGCAGCTAAAGAAGCTGCCGGCTTCCCTGGCCCAGATCAACCGGTTCACATTGAAGGGCAGGGGACTCGTTCATTATGTCCTGCTCCTCGGCGCGATCGGCGTGCCCGTTCTAATGCTGTACGCCCTCATCCAATGCCTTCGGACGCGCGTGAAGTGGAAGTGGCTGTGGATTCCCTTCATCCTGATCGGCATCGGGAGCATCCACCTGAATTGGACCACGGCACAGCTCGGCTTCCAGCCCCTTTCGCTTCTTGTTCCGGGAACGTCTTTGACCCGCGGGGGCTTGTACGCGCCGTGGGTCCTGTCGGTCTCCTTTCCGCTCGGCGCGGTCCTGTTCCTGAAGAAACGCAGGACACTCCATGCGACAGCGCCGTCAGACGTTTCCGGAGGGCCAGAGGCGGAGAAGATATCGACGCAGACGCCACGCGACACTCTTGTACCCACAAATTGTCGCAGCGCGTGACGGGGTGGAACAGTCAGCGACTGAGTCGCAAAACGCGAATGACGATGAGCGACGGGGAGATCTTCCATGATGATCTACGATAATGCCTTGAGACCTTCGACGCTGTTCGGGCTTTCTCTGCTGCTTCTGGCCCTGACGACAACGGCCATCTGGCTGGGGGCGCTCTTTGACTCGACCGCCCAGGCATTCGATGGTCCGGGCCTCATTGTTCTGGGGCTTGGTCTGGGGTCCTGGGTGTTGTCGTTCCTGTTCTTTGCGCGCGTGCGCTGGGTTCGTGTGACGACCTCGGTGCTCTTGCACTCGCTGATCGTCATGCTGGCGGTGGTGCTGCGCACGATTCGCATCGACCACGGGACAGTGGGAATGAAGGTCTTCGTAGTGGCCCTATTCTTCCTGGGCGCCGGCGCATGCGTCGTCGGCATCCTGGTCTTGCACGGCAGGGCGATGAAGGTCGACCTGGCTGGACAGACAGAGTCGCCGGCCGAAGCTGCTCGATGACGGTCCCGCATCCGGCGGGTCTTCCGGCCTGTCCAGTAGGGCCGACGCACGCGTCGCCCTCACGATGCTCCGATCCTCGTCTCGGAATGGGCTTGCGTTTACCATGGCCGGGGACCACAATGGGGATTGTGTGGTCCGTTTATCTTCTACCGCCCGGGGTGAGCTTATGAGAGCCTCATGCTTTGTATCGCTGTTTCTCCTGCTTCTGACGCAGCCGCTGGCGGCGTATGACCGGGTGACGGGCAAGCCGTTCGCCAGCCGCTCGCGGGTGATCGCGCAGCACGGAATGGCCGCGACGAGCCAGCCTCTGGCGACGCAGGTCGCGATCGACATCCTCCAGCAGGGCGGCAGCGCTGCCGATGCCGCCATCGCCGCCAACGCGACGCTGGGTCTGATGGAGCCGACGGGCTGCGGCATCGGAGGCGACCTGTTCGCCATCGTCTGGGACGCGAGGACGCACAAGCTCTACGGCCTCAACGCCAGCGGACGCTCGCCTTACTCACTGACGCTGGCCCACTTCAAAGAACAGGGCCTGGAGTATGTCCCGCCGCGAGGCCCGTTGCCCGTCACAGTCCCCGGCTGCGTGGACGGCTGGTTCGAGCTGCACGGGCGATTCGGCAAGCTGCCGATGAAGACCATCCTGGCGACGGCGATTGCCTACGCCCGGGATGGGTTCCCCGTCTCCGACCTGATCGCGTATCACTGGCAGGGGAGCGTGCCGGTCCTGGAAGGCTATGAGGGGTTCAAAGAGACGTTCGCGCCCGCGCCGAAGGCCGGGGAGGTATTCCGGAACCCGAATCTCGCCAACACGCTCGAACGAATCGCCGAACAGGGCCGGGACGTGTTCTACCGAGGCGAGATCGCGCGGACCATCGACGCGTTCATGAAGCGCGTGGGAGGTTTCCTGTCGTACCGGGACATGGCCGAGCACACCTCGGAATGGGTCGATCCCGTCTCGACGGACTATCGCGGCTACACGGTCTGGGAGCTGCCTCCCAACGGCCAGGGAATCGCGGCCCTGCAAATGCTGAACATCCTCGAAGGCTACGACATTAAAGGCATGGGCTTTGGCAGCCGCGACTACATGCACTGCTTCATCGAGGCCAAGAAGCTCGTCTTCGAAGACCGGGCGAAGTTCTACGCCGATCCGGCGTTCAACGACATTCCGGTCCGGCAACTGATCTCCAAGGCCTACGCGGCCCAGAGACGAAAGCTCATTGACCCGAACCGCGCCGCCAGGCGCTACGATGCAGGCGAGCCCGCTTTGGATAAGGGCGACACGATCTACCTGACCGTCGCCGACGGCGAAGGCAACATGGTCTCGCTGATCCAGAGCAACTACCTCGGCATGGGCTCTGGGCTCGCCCCTGACGGCTTGGGCTTCATCTTCCAGGATCGCGGCGCGCTGTTCTCGCTACGCGAAGGGCACTTCAACACGTACGCGCCGCACAAGCGGCCGTTTCACACGATCATCCCGGCGTTCATCACCAAGGACGGCAAGCCCTTCCTGAGCTTCGGCGTCATGGGCGGGGCGGCCCAGCCCCAGATGCACGTGCAGATCGTCGTCAACCTCGTCGATTTCGGGATGGACGTGCAGGAAGCGGGCGATGCGCCGCGCATCCTGCACCTCGGCTCGTCCCAGCCCACCGGGCAGACGATGGCCGACGGCGGGACGGTGTACCTGGAGACCGGGTTCGACTATGAGGCCGTTCGCGAGCTGGTGCGGGCGGGACATCGCATCCAGTACAACCTTGGAGACTTCGGCGGCTATCAGGCGATTCGATATGACGGGCAGAATCGGGTATACTACGGTGCGTCCGAGTCGCGTAAGGATGGACAGGCCGCCGGCTACTGAGAAAAGGACTGGGAAACGGGCCTGAAATGGCGATAATGGCAAGAGGTATAGTGGGTGGAGACCGCAGAATGGTCCGGGTTCGAAGAGTGACAGCGGTTTGTCTGGTGTCCGTGCTGGTGATGTCGACGGCCGCGGCGTCTTCGCAGGCGACGGGGTTCCTGCGCACGCGGGGCCAGGACATGGTGGACCAGGAGGGCAACAAGGTCCTGCTCAAGGGCGTCGGCCTGGGCAACTGGCTGCTGCCCGAGGGGTACATGTGGAAGTTCGGCGAGGGCGGGGACCGGCCGCGAAAGATCGAGAAGCTCGTCAGCGACATGATCGGCCCGGAGAAGGCGGAGGCGTTCTGGCTGGCCTTCCGCAGGCACTACATCACCGAGGCGGACGTTGCACGCATCGCGGAGCTCGGGTTCAACTCGGTGCGTCCGGCCTTGAACGCCAGACGGTTCCTCACCGAAGGGGACAGTCCCACGTATGTCGCGGAAGGATTCGAACTGCTCGACAATCTGGTCGGCTGGTGCAGGAAGCATCGTCTCTACGTCATTATCGACATGCACGGCGCCCCAGGCGGCCAGACGGGCGCCAACATCGACGACAGTCCCAGCGATGAGCCGGGGTTGTTCATGGAGGCTCGGAACCAGGACTTGCTGGTGGATTTGTGGGTCAGGATCGCCGAACGCTACAAGGATGAGCCGACGGTAGCGGCTTACGACCTGCTCAACGAGCCTCTGCCCGCACGGACCGGCGCGGCCGAGAAGTACAAGGACCGGCTCGAACCGCTCTACCAGCGGATCACCGAGGCGATTCGCCGCGTCGACAAGCGTCACATGATCACGATCGAAGGCGCCGACTGGGCCAACGACTGGTCGATGTTCTCCCAGCCGTTCGATGACAACCTGTTCTACCAGTTCCATTACTACTGCTGGGATCGCCCGACCACCCTCAGGAGCATCGAGCAGTTCCTGGCCCGCCGCGCTGAGCTGAATGCCCCCGTGTGGGTGGGCGAGACCGGCGAGAAGGACAATACGATCTACTGGGGCACGACGCAGTACTTCGAGACCAACAACATCGGGTGGTCCTTCTGGCCGTGGAAGAAGATGGACACGACCAATACGCCGTACTCGATCGACCGGCCTGCGGGATGGGACCAGATCGTGGCGTACTCGCGGGGCGGGGACAAGCCTTCCACGCAGGTCGCTCAGAAGGTGTTCGACGAGCTGGTCGAGAACATCAAGCTCGAGAACTGCGTCTATTTCCCCGATGTGGTCAACGCGATCCTGCGCCGCGTTCCCGGACGGATCGAGGCGGAGAACTACGGTCACCGGGGTCCGGGGCGGTCGTACTTCGTCAAGGACGCCGAACAGAAGGCGAAGTACTACCGCACGTCGGAGCCGGTGCCGATCGTACCGCTCGATCCGGATGATACGCGGCTGCGTGCCGGACAGTGCATCCGGCTGGGCGAAGGAGAATGGACGGCCTACGAGGTCGACACGCGCGGGTACGGCCAGTTGCGCGCCACCATCCGCGCGAAGGCCGAGGTCGTACCGGCGGCCTTCGAGATCTCGTGCGACGGCATGGGACGCGAAATCCCGATCGCGCAGATTGGCTGGGACGAGATCGATCTGGATACGGTCGAGTTGGCCGAAGGGACCCACCGGGTCGTCCTGACGGTTCGCCAGGGGACGGTCTGTTTCGATTGGATCGGCGCGGAGTGACATTCGATGGGACGATGGCGGAATCTGCGGACCGTGACGAAGACAGGGGCTGACCCATGCCGTATCGCAGCCTGACGGTCAAAGAGCTGGCGCGGATGCTGGGCGCCGACGCCCGCCGGCTCGAACGCATGGCCCAGCGGGGGGAGATTCCCTGCCAGAAGGTGGGCGGCGAGCTGCGCTTCAACCGGGCCCAGATCACCGAATGGCTCCAGCAGAACATGGGCTCGATGACGGGCGACCACCTGGCGGAGGTCGATGCCGGCATGACCGCGCAGCGGCAGAAGCCGCAGGGCGAGGCGATCGTCCGCCCGCTGCTGCGGCCCGAGGCGGTCAGCACGCAACTGAACTCACGCGGCAAGAGCAGCCTGCTGCGCGAGCTGGTGGCCATGGCGCAGCGGACCGGCCTGGTGTACGACGAGCAGGCCCTGCTGGAGGCGGTCATGGCCCGCGAGGAGATGCACAGCACCGCGATCGACGGGGGCATCGCGATCCCGCACCCGCGGCGGCCCTTGCCCTACGAGATCGCGGATTCGCTGCTGGTGGTGGGCAAAACCGGCCGGGGCATCGTCTTCGGGGCCCCCGACGGCAAGCTGACCGATCTGTTCTTCCTGACCGCGTCCCAGGACGACACGCACCACCTGCACATCCTGGCGAGGCTGTGCCGGATGCTCCGTAACGAGGATTGGGTCGCGCGGCTGCACGCGTGCGAAACGAACGCCGAGATGATCGACCTGCTCATCGAGCGGGAGGAGCGGATCATCGTGGAATCGGCGTGACTGCGTCCGAAAACATGTGCCGAAGCGGGCCCTCGGGCGGGATGTCGCGAGCCAAACGCGGGACATCGGACTCGCGAAGTGTCGGGCCGAAGCCGGCGGGACAGCGGGATTGCCAACGGCGCCGGGGGCGAATAGAATGGTCGTCACAACGCGTGAATCGCTCAGTATCTGTTTGACAGGATTGCGTCTGTTGGGTAAAGGTTTGGGGATGAGCATGAGAATCCACCACGCACGTCACTGTCTTGCTTATGCATTGAGTGCTCTGATTCTCCTCGGCACGGTCGCCGGCTGCATGCCCGACCTGACCAGGGGAAGAGACTTCGGCGACCCTCCGATCTGCGAGGTCCATGCCCGCGTGATGGTCAAGCAGAAGGTCCCGGTGATCGCCAGCTACGACGACCTCTACGGTCCCGAGTGGGCGGCGGCCCAGCGGGAATTGTTCCCCCATTCCGACAGTCCCCGCACCTGGGAGGGGGATATCGCGGTCCACGGCGAATACGCCATCGACTACGTCTGCCCCGGCTGCAACGAGGCGCGGGACCAGTGGCTCATCCAGAACCGTCCCGGCATCGCCCGCGCCAAGGGCTTGATCAAGTAAACCGCCACACGCCGAGAGCGTCTGCACCGAATCGGATGGAAATCCGAAGCACGAAACACGAAATCCGAAACAAATCCGAATTCCCAAGCCCGAATGATACAAACCGATGGTGTTCTGCCGTTTTCATTCCTGGGTCATTCGGATTTGGTGTTTGTTTCGGATTTCGGCATTCGTATTTCGTGCTTGCCCTGAGTCGCGTGCGTGGATTGAGACGGGAGTCTGCGATTCAGTCCGGCAAGACGATGTCGGCCGGGGTCTCGCCGGTGGCGGGACGGGTGAAGCGCTCGCCGTAGCCGGTGAAGCCGGGGACGAAGCCGCCGTGACAGAGGAAGAACCAGCCGTCCTCGATGCCCATGAAGCGATCGAGCCGGTCGACCTTTCCCGTCGGGTCGTGGCTGAACGTCGCCGTCGTCAGCTCGATCCACTGCCCCTCGGCAGTGCGAATCCACTGGTTGCCGTAAAGGGCCTTGCGCCGCAAATGGCCGTTGGCGCCGCCAAAATTCTCGCTGAAGCTGTACAGTCCGCGCAGGTAGCCGCCTTCCTTCGGCGCCCTCCAACTGGAGATCAGCATCCACTGCTTCCGGTCGGGGTGAAAGTAGTAGCCTGCATAGATCGTGTGCGTCTCGTCGGTCGGTCTGGCGGTGACGAGGAAGCGCTGCTTGTCGCCTGTCTTCCACATGTACTTGAGGTGGCTGTGTCCTCCGGTGCCTTCGTTGCCGAAGTCGCCTGTGTAGACGCCATCGCCTTTGCCCACGAGCGTGACGCGGTCCTCGTCGGCGACCTTGTCGCGATAGATCGCCTCGCTGCCGCTGTCCCAGACGCTGAAGATGATCCGTCGCTCGGTCGGGCTGTTGACCTGCATCCCGAAATAGCCGCGATGCCAGCCGCAGGCCATGTAGTAGGTCCAGACCGGGTCTTCCAGGCCGATCATCTCGCAGTAAAAGGCCTCGACCTTCACGTTCTTCTCGACGGGGTAGAACAAGTGCACCGAGGCGGCGTTGCGCCGGCTCTTGAGGTTGAAGTGCGCCTCGCGCGCCGCCGGCCCCTCGAGGATCAGCGCATCGATATCTCCGGCCGGCTGACCCGGCGCGTTCAGCGATTCGAGCGCAAAACGATGGTAGCCGGTCTGGGCGATGTCGAACGAGCCGAACGACGCGGTGACGAGGCCCGCTTCGGCAGCCGAGACGCTCACCTCGCGCGACTGGCCCGCGACGGTCAGACGCAATTGCGATGTGGCGCCCTGGGGCAAGCGCAGCGTCACGGCGCAGTCGAGCCTCCCCGACGTTTTGATGTCGCCGAACCACAGCACCTGGATCGACGGATCGGTCCATCGTGTGACGCCCGCCGATTCCGAGATGCGCGCCCCGCGCACGTCGGGATCGAGATAGGCGGCAAACGCCGGAACCCGCAGCTCGCCGGCGGCCAGCGACGCCAGCGCCATCGTTGTCAACACGACAGCCAGAAGATGACGTTGCGTTCTCATGGTTCTCCTCGAAACGGCGCGCCCGCGGTGCGGAGGGCGCCGACCGACGCCATTCTATCATCGTCCCGTCCGCCGTTCCAGCCGCAAAGGGCATGTGAAAACGCCCTGACACACACCTGCTGATGTGTTTGGCACAGCAGTAGGGGCGAATAATCATTCGCCCCTTCAAACGCCGGCGGGTTGCACGAATTCGCCGGTCTCGCCACCTGCCGTCCGGACTCTCGGCCAAGACCGGCAATCGCATTGTCAGTGAGCGTGTCTGTGTCTTGACGCGGGCGACGTCGTGGGGTATCTGGGGAGCGGGCTTTGCGTTTTACAGACCGACGCAAGAAAGGAGAATGGGCTATGATGCGTGTGCTGGCTGGTGCGATGGTGGTGTTGCCGTTGTTGGTTGGAGGCGGTTCGCCGTGTCCGGAGCCGAACGAGCCGGCGATGGAGGACTGCCCGTTCGCGTTCGATCCGCATCTCGTCGTGGGCCAGTTCCTCGGCTGGGTTTGCGTCGAGGCCGGCCAGCAGCTCGTTCACACGCGGACGTGGTTCGATCCGGACGGCGATGCGGCCAACGCCGAATTGCTCGATGCGCCCGAGGGAATGCGGCTGTACAACAAACCGAAGATCAGCTCCTATACACTGGTCTGGACGCCGAAGCGTGGCGGGGTTTTTGCGGCGGTCGTACGCGTCACGGACGAGCCCCGGTCGGGTGAGTCGGCCGGCAACACCGGGACGCTTCTCGTTCAGGTCGCGGCGCCCGCAAGACGCGCTGCGCCGGGTCTGTGTGGCGGGCCGCCTCGATAGCCGTCTCACTTCGACGGCGCCGGTCCCAGGTGAAAGGCTTCGATCAGCTCATCGATGATCTCGGCACTCATCGCGACGTGACCGCCGATGGGCTGGGCGTCGAGCACCGCCTCGGCGGAGCATTCGAGGACCTCCAGCTTGTCGAAGGCCGCCAGGACGCTGTCGCCGACGACCATGACGCCGCTGTTGGCCAGCACCGCCGCCGGACTCTGAAGCGTCAGCGTCCGCGTCAGCAGGGCGAAGTCGTTGTACACGGTCTCGAACGGCAGCAGGCTCACCTCCCGCACGAAGACGTAGCTTTCGGGGATCGTGCGGGTGTCGATGGTGCGCCGGCAGACACTGAAGGCCATCGCGTTGAGCGGGCAGGCGTTGGCGATGGCCATCACATCCGGATGGGCGTCGTAGATGGCCTTGTGCGCCAGGACGGCCCGGCTGGGGTGCTTGCCGAACTCCTTCTTGCCCTTGCGGATCATCACGATCTCCTCGGGCAGCACGGCGTGCCGGTCGAGCGGGTACGGCGTGATCAGGAACTTCTCGCGGTCGATCCGCGCCGAGAACGTGCCGGTGGTCATCGTCAGCAACCGCTGGCGATAGCCCCGCTCGACGAAGCGGGAGATCTGGTTACGCAGCTCCTTCTCGCGGATGGTCATCATGCTCGAATCGTAGTCGAAGGCCTCCAGCGGCACGTCGCTCTTGCTCTGGAGTTGCAGTTGCTGGTCGGTCAGGTAGGCAGGCTCACCGAGCGTATGGGCCTTGATCAGGATCTTGCAGCACATTTCGAGCGTCTCGAACTTGCCGAAGGCGTCCTGGAGGGTCTGTCCGGCGCAGCAGACGCCGTGGTTTTCGAGGATGACGCTGTCGAAGCCCTCGGCGTACTTCTGGGCGATCTTGCGTCCGAGGTCTTCGCTGCCGGGCACGCCGTACGGGGCGAACGCCACCGTACCGTTGGAGCGCCACGCCTGGTGGAACAACCTGGTGTCGGGCACTTTGTGCGCGATGCTGAAGGCCACCAGCGCCATCGGGTGCGCGTGGACGATCGCCCGAAGGTCCGGGCGGATCGCGTAGATCGCCTTGTGGAACGGGTACTCCGAGCTGGGTCGGTGCAGCCCCTCGGTCCGGCCGTCGGCCCGCACACACACGATGTCATTGGCCGTGAGCGTGCCCTTGTCCACCCCCGTCGGCGTGATCCAGATGTCGCCGTTCTCGTCGAGGATCGACAGGTTGCCGCCGGAGGTCGTCGTCATCTTGTACCGGTAGATCCGCTGCATCGTGAGCACCAGCTCGTCGCGCGGATGAAGGTATTCGTACTTCATGGTTCATCCCCTGCATTGAGTTTCGGAACCTGCCCGTTCTCTATACCGTCGAACGCTTCCCATCGCAACGAAGACTTTCCCCTACCCTCCGCCTTCACCGTTTGAAATGGCACTGCTGCTGCCCGTGGTCCACAGGACGCGGAAGCAGCCGCGGGACGGTTGACGGAGCCGATGATGCCGGGTATCGTATGCCGTCGGACGGTAAGGAGTTTCGAGCCGCCGGCGTATCAAACGGTCCATCGGAAGGGAATCAAATGGCGTGCTCATATCGGTTTGGTGTAATCCCGCGAGCTTTCTGCGGACAGCCTCTGGCGTCACCAGTCACGCGTGCTGTGCCTCTGGTCTTCGTTCTCGCGGCGATGGCCGCAGGCCCGCAGATGGTGTCCGGACAGGCTTCAGCCCGCGTGACCGTCGACGCGAATTATCCCGGCGGCAACATCGTGGTCGAGCGGATGGAGGGGGACACTGTCTTTCTGCGGCCGGACCTGCGCGACACGGAGGGCTGGTGGTTCTACTGGAACTTCCGCGTCACGGGTGCACAGGGTCGGACACTGACGTTTCAGTTCAGCGGCGAGAATCCGATCGGCGTTCGCGGTCCGGCCGTCAGCGCCGACTCGGGCCGGACCTGGTCGTGGCTCGGCGCCGACGCCGTCAAGGGCAGCTCGTTCGCGTATGTGTTTCCGCAGGACGCCGCAGACGTGCGGTTCTGCTTCGCCATACCCTATGTCGAAGCGAACCTGAAGGAGTTTCTGGCCGGCTTTGTGAATCACGCGAACCTCCGTGTCGACGAGCTCTGCAAGACGGAGGCCGGACGATCGGTCGAGCGGATTCACGCGGGGCAGATCAACGGCGATCCGCCGTTTCGGGTTTTGCTGGCCGCCAGGCACCACGCCTGTGAGTCGGTCGCCAGCTTTGTCCTCGAAGGCATCCTCGACGTCGTCCTGTCCGACAGCGAAGATGGTTACTGGTTTCGCCGCAATGTGGAGGTCATGGCGATTCCGTTTGTGGACAAAGACGGCGTCGAAGCGGGTGACCAGGGAAAGAACCGCAACGGGCGCGACCACAACCGGGGCTACATCGGTCCCAGCACCTATTCTTCCGTTGCCGCGTTGCGGACCTTCGTGCCGAACTGGTCGAATGGCAGGCTTCGGGCCGCGTTCGATCTGCACTGTCCCCACATCCGGGGCGAGTACAACGAGGTGATCTACATCCCGGGGCATTCCGACGAACGCATGTGGCAGGAGCAGCGGCAGTTCGGACGATTGCTCGAAGAAGTGCAGCGAGGTCCGCTGGTCTATCGCGCCTCCGACAACCTGCCGTTCGGCAAGGCGTGGAATACGTCGGGCAATCTTGACGCGGGGCGGAGCTTCAGCCGATGGACGGCGGACATCGAGGACTTGCGGCTGGCGGCGACGTTCGAAATCCCGTACGCCAACGCCGGAGGTCAGCCGGTGACCGCCGAGAGCGCCCGCACGTTCGGACGCAGCCTTGCCCGAGCGATCCGCACCTATCTCGAACGCCTCGGCGAGCAGGAAGCGAAAGAGCAGATGTCGCCCGCGCAGCCCGTCCAGGTGGATGGCGTCTTTCCCCGGATGACGGTGATGGCCCACGGGCTCGGCAGCGACTCCGAGGCGGGTATCGGCGCGCTGATCCCGTGGGCGGACAAGCTCTGGGCGGTAGGCTACGTCGCCCACATTCGAGGCCAGGGGATCGGCCTGTATGAGATCAGCGAAGACATGACGATGCGGCGTCACCCGGCTTCGGTGTCGCTGACCGGCACCTTCGCCAACCGGTTCGTGCACTGGCCCAGCGGGCAGGCGTTCATCGGGCCGTACGCGATCGACATCGACGGCAACGTCCGCACGATCGAGGGGCTCAAGAACTACCGGCTGTGTGCCACGTGCGAGCACCTGAAGGAACCGCAGAACAAGGTCTACTTCCTGGGCATGGAAGGGGGCTTCTGGGAGGTCGACGTCCGCAGCCTCGAAGCGACACACCTGTTCGACCTGCGCAAGGAGCTGGAGATCACCGGCGCCAGAGAGCATTTCAAGAGCGCCTTCACCGCGCAGGGCCGCGTCGTGGTCGCCAACAACACATACGACGAACAGGAGTTTCTGGAGCGTCGCCGGGCCGGACGCCTGGGCCAGTGGGACGGCGACAAATGGACCGTCGTCGAGCGCAACCCGTTCGTCGAGGTCCACGCCAGCGCGGGCGACAGTTCCTACGGCGGAAACACCCTCTACGCAACGGGCTGGACGCGGTCGAGCGTGGTGCTGCGCGTCCTGGTCAACGGCACGTGGCAGCGATATCTGCTGCCGAAGTCCAGTCACAGTTGGGATCACGCCTGGAACACCGAGTGGACGCGGATTCGTCACGCGGTGACGGAACGCTTGCTCATGGACGCGCATGGGATGTTCTATGAATTGCCGGCGTTTGCCTATGGTGGCCATATCTGGGGGATTCGACCAATCTGCTCGCACCTGCGGGTGGTTCCGGATTTCTGCCACTGGCGCGGGCTGTTCGTGATGGCGTCGGACCAGATCGACCACGATCAGGGCCAGCCGCAGTCCGGCCTGTGGTTCGGCGACCTCGACGACCTGTGGCAGATGGGCAAGCCGACCGGCTGGGGCGGCCCCTGGTGGGATACGCCGGTGCAGGCCCAGGAGGTCTCGGACCCCTTCCTGATGACCGGCTTCGACAAAAAGGTGGTGCACCTGGCCCACGACAACGAGGAGAACGTCACGTTCGACGTGGAGGTGGACTTCCTGGGCGATGGCAGTTGGCACCGATACCAGGTCTTCCGGTTCCGCAAGGGCTATCGGCACCACGAATTCCCCGATGGGTATTCCGCCCATTGGGTCCGGGTGCGGGTGGACCGCGCCTGCAAGGCTACGGTATATTTCACGTACAACTGAGCGACGCCCGCAACTTGGGGCGAACTGAGAATTGGGTTCTTCCCAATCGAAGCGGTTTGAGGAGACATGAGATGGGACAAGCAGACAGAAGGCGCGGCGGGGCCGCACGGTCCTCGGCGTTGCCGGCGATGGTCGTGGTGCTGTCGATGGCGTGCGCGGGCATCGCGCAGGACCTGGCGGAGTTCGAGTCCCGCGTGACGCAGTTCACGCTGGACAACGGGCTGCGATTCATCGTGCTTCGGCGCCAGGAGGCCCCGGTGGTGACGTGCTACACGCACGCCAACGTCGGGGCGGTCGACGAGGTCACCGGCATCACGGGCTTGGCGCACATCTTCGAGCACATGGCCTTCAAGGGCACGCGAACGATCGGGACCAAGGACTACGAGGCCGAGGCCAGAGGGATGGCGAAGATCGACGAGGCGTTCGAAGCGGTCAAGGCCCAGAAGGCCAAGCCTGGTCCGGCTGACGAGCAGCGACTGGCCCAACTGGGCAAGCAGTTCCAGGACGCACAGCAGGAGGCCCAGCAGTACCTCGTTCACGATGAGTTCGACGAGATCCTCAAGCAAGCCGGCGGCGTGGGCCTTAACGCCGGGACCAGTTCCGACTACACCGTCTACTTCGTGAACCTCCCCTCCAACAAACTCGAACTGTGGATGCTGACGGAATCCGATCGGTTCCTCAACCCCGTCCTGCGTGAGTTCTACAAGGAGAAGGAGGTGGTGATGGAGGAACGCCGGCTTTCGACGGAGACGCAGCCGGTCGGCAGGCTCCTGGAGGAGTTTCTGGCAGCGGCCTACAAGGCTCATCCGTACGGTGACCCCGTCATCGGACACATGAGCGACCTCGAAACGATCAGCCGCACGGAAGCGGAAGCGTTCTTCCGGACGCACTATGGTCCGAGCAACCTGACGGTCGCCATCGTTGGCGACGTCGATCCGGCCCGTGTCAAGGCATTGGCCCAGGAGTACTTCGGCCGGATTCCGTATCGTCCGGCGCCGGACCCGGTCGAGACGGTCGAGCCGCCGCAGCCCGGCGAACGCCGCGTCGTCGTCGAGGACCCGGCCCAGCCGTTCGTTCTGATCGGCTACCACAAGCCGAGCATCAACCACGAGGACAACGCCGTGTTCGACGCCATCACGGACATCATGGGCAGCGGACGCACGTCGCGGCTGTATCGGAGTCTCGTGCGAGACCAGAAGATCGCGATGGCCACGTCTGGTTTCCAGGGCATGCCGGGGCAGAAGTATCCGGGGCTGTTCCTGTTCTACGCGATGCCGGCCCGAGGCCACACGAACCAGGAGTGCGAACAGGCGATTTATGCCGAGATCGAGCGGCTGAGGAACGAGCCGGTCACCGAACAGGAGCTCGACAAGGCCAAGACGCGGGCCCGCGCCGCCCTGATCCGGCAGCTCGACTCCAACTCGGGCCTGGCCGAACTGCTGACGTTCTACGAGGTGTTGACGGGCGACTGGCGGAATCTGTTCAGGCAGCTCGAACAGATCGACCGTGTCAGTGCCGAGGACATCCAGCGGGTTGCCCGGACGTACTTCACGACGAAGAACCGGACGGTCGGCATCATCGAGACCACCATCAGCGAGAACGAATCCTGAAAGGCGGATGGGAAATGAAACGCGAGCGAACACACCATATCCTGACGGGCCTGTGCCTTATTGTGGTCGCGGGTCTGGCGGCCCCGATTCTTGCGACGGAGCGGACGCCCGACCACAGGCAACTGAAATACCCAAGGTTGAATGACGTCGTCGTGCCCGAGGTGCAGCGCGTGACCCTGGCCAACGGCATGCGGCTGCTCATATTGGAAGACCATGAGCTGCCGCTGATCTACCTTTCCGGCCGAATCCGTGTGGGGTCCATCTACGAGCCGGCCGATAAGGTGGGTCTGGCCGACATTACAGGCGAGGTCATGCGCACCGGCGGGACGGCCAGCAAGACCGGAGACGAACTGGATGACGAGCTGGAACAGATCGCCGCATCGGTCGAGACGAGCATCGGACAGGACGTCGGGTACGCCTCAGTGTCCGTGCTCAAGGAGGACATTGACAAGGGGCTGGGCATCCTGACGGACGTGCTGATGCATCCGGCGTTCCGCGAGGACAAGATCGAGTTGGCCAAGATGCAGCATCGCAGCAGTATTGCCAGACGGAACGACTCGCCACGATCCATCGCGTCGCGAGAGTTCGACAAGCTCATCTACGGCCCGCAGAGCGTGTACGCCAGACACACCGAGTACGCGACCATCGACAACGTCACGCGGGACGATCTGGCGGCGTTTCACAGGCGATTCTTCGGACCGAACAACATGATGCTGGCGGTCTGGGGCGATTTCGACACGCGGGAGATGATCGCCGGGATCGAGAAGGCTTTCGAAGGGTGGGAGAAGATCGACCTGAACCTGCCTGCCAAACCCGAGGTCGATTACTCGTGGCGATCCACGGTGAATCTCGTCTCCCGACCCGATCTGAACCAGTCGAACATCTATCTGGGGCATGTCGCCGGGCTGATGAGCGATCCGGACTACGCCGCGTTGACGGTGATGAACCAGGTCCTGGGCGGCGGCTTCACCGGCAGGCTGTTCAAGAACGTGCGCTCGCGGCAAGGGCTGGCCTATTCCGTCTTCGGGACCTATTCGTCCCGCTACGACCATCCGGGCGTCTTCTACATGGGCTGCCAGACGAAGTCGCAGAGCACCGTGCACGCGATCGAAGCGATCCTCGCGGAGGCTCGGAAGATGACCGAGGAGGAGGTCACGGATGAGGAGTTGGAGCTGGCCAAGGACAGCTACCTCAACTCGTTCGTGTTCAATTTCGACAGCACCGCGGAGATCATCAGCCGTCTGATGACTTACGAGTACTACGGCTACCCGCCCGACTTCCTCCAGAAGACCAAGGAGAGCATCGAGAAGGTCAGCAAGGCCGATGTCCTGCGGGCCGCGCGGGCGCATCTGAGGCCCGACGCCATGCAGATCCTCGTCGTGGGACGCCCCGAGGATTTCGACCGGCCGCTCTCGGCGCTGGGCGAAGTCCGCTCGACCGACGTCGCCATCCCGACACCGGGCAAGTGAGTTCGGAACCGCCTTATCATCACGGAACCCGTCTGATGGAGCAACGAAAGATGGCCGAGCGAAGCAGACAGAATTGGACGAGACGGGATTTTCTCCAGGCCGCGGGGCTTGCCGCCGCCGGCACGCTGCTGGGCGGCTGCGCGACCCGACCGAAGCGGCTGGTCGGGCCGGGGCAGCCCAATATCATCTTCATCCTGGCCGACGATCTCGGGTACGGCGATCTCGGCTGCTACGGGCAGCAGAAGATCCGGACTCCCAACATCGATCGCATGGCTGCCGAGGGTATGCTCTTCACCGATTGCTATGCTGGCAGCACCGTCTGTGCGCCCTCTCGTTGCTCGCTGATGACGGGCCTGCACACCGGCCATGCGCATGTGCGGGGCAACAAAGAGGCCAAGCCGATGGGGCAATTGCCCCTGCCCGCGGATGCGGTGACCGTTCCCAAGTTGCTCAAAAGTCGGGGTTACGTGACGGGCTTGATCGGCAAATGGGGGCTGGGCGGGCCCGGCAGCAGCGGGGCGCCCAACAATCAGGGGTTCGACTACTCCTTCGGATACCTCTGCCAGAGACACGCGCACAACTACTATCCCGAGTTCCTCTACCGCAACGACCAGCGCGTGCCGCTGCCGAACAAGGTCGCCGGCGACCGGACGGACGGCGCAGGTGTGGCCACCGAGAAGGCCCAGTACTCTCACGACCTGTTTGCGGAAGAGGCGCTTCAGTTCGTCGAGCAGAACCGCCAGTTGCCGTTCTTCCTGTACCTGGCTCTGACGATTCCACACGCCAATAATGAGGCGGGCCAGCAGGGGATGGAGGTTCCTTCGTACGGGCCTTACGCGGGCGAGGATTGGCCCGAGCCGCAGAAGGGCCACGCCGCGATGATCACGCGGATGGACGGCGACATCGGACGCCTGCTCGACAAGCTCAAGGCCCTTGGCATCGATGAGGACACGCTGGTGCTGTTCTCCAGCGACAACGGGCCGCACAAGGAAGGGGGCGCCGATCCGGCGTTTTCCGACAGCAACGGGCCCCTGCGCGGCACGAAACGCGACCTTTACGAAGGAGGCATCCGCGTGCCGCTGATTGCCCGCTGGCCGGGCAGGATTGCCGCCGGCTCGGGCACGGACCACGTCTGCGCGTTCTGGGATTTCCTGCCGACCTGCTGCGATCTGGCCGGCGCGGTCCCGCCGGACGACACCGACGGCTTCTCCATCCTGCCCACCCTTTTAGGCAGGCCCGACCAGCAGAGGAGGCACCGCTATCTGTACTGGGAGTTCCACGAACAGGGCAAGAAGCAGGCGGTCCGCATGGGCGACTGGAAGGGCGTCCGCCTGAACGTGGCAGCCGACCCCGAGGGGCCGATCGAGCTGTACGACCTGCAAACGGACCTCGGCGAAACGGCGAATCTGGCGGATGAGTACCCCGAGATTGTGGCGCAGATTGCCTCGCTGATGAAGGCGGCGCACAAGCCGTCTGAGAACTGGCCGTTCCCATAGCGGCGCCGCGCGCCCCGGGCGGGGTAAGGATCGCCGCGGGGCCGGAATCCGAACGGCAAAATCCACTTTTCCCCGTTGACAGGGCCGGCGGGCTGCTATAGACTGACCGCCTTTATCTGCCCGGCAGGAAATCCCGATCTCGTTGTCGGGGTCGGGCTACAGTGAAATTCGCGGAGCCGATCCGAAACAGCAATGCTCTCGCACTGATGACACGAGCAAGAAGGAGAAAGCAAGCATGGCAGAAAAACGGGTGTACTTCTTCGGCAACGGGAAGGCGGAAGGCAATGCCAAGATGAAAGAGCTCTTGGGGGGCAAAGGAGCCAACCTGGCCGAGATGACCAACCTGGGCGTTCCGGTCCCGCCGGGCTTTACCATCGCGACGAAGGTCTGCGCCGAGTACTACAAGTCCAAGGGCAAGTGGCCGAAGGGGCTGGACAAGGAAGTGGACGCCAACCTGGCCAAGCTCGAGAAGGCCATGGGGATGAAGATGAGCGATCCGGACCGTCCGCTGCTGGTCAGCGTGCGAAGTGGCGCCGCTGCGTCCATGCCCGGCATGATGGACACGGTCCTGAACCTCGGCCTCAACGATCAGGTGGTGGCAAGCATCATCAAGAGGACCGGCAACGCCCGTTTCGCGTACGACATCTATCGCCGGTTCATCGACATGTTCGGCGACGTCGTCATGGGCTGCCACCACGACTACTTCGAAGAGAAGATCCACGAGGCCAAGAAGAGGGCCGGCGTCACGCTGGACAGCGATCTCAAGGCCGAGCAGTTGCACGGCGTGGTCGAGGCATACAAGAAGGTCTATAAGGACCACGTCGGCGAGATGTTCCCGCAGGACGGCAAGGTCCAGTTGACCCATGCGATCAACGCCGTGTTCGGTTCGTGGAACAGCCCTCGCGCGATTCGCTATCGCGAATTGAACCACATCAAGGGGCTGCTGGGCACCGCCGTCAACGTGCAGGCGATGGTCTTCGGCAACATGGGCGACGACTGCGGCACGGGCGTCTGCTTCACGCGCAACCCGAGCACGGGCCAGAAGGAATTCTACGGCGAGTTTCTGATGAATGCCCAGGGCGAAGACGTCGTCGCCGGCATTCGCACACCGATCGAGCTGAGCAAGCTCAACAAAGTCATGCCCAAGGCCTACACGGACCTGACCCGGTTGATGACGCGCCTGGAGAAGCACTACAAGGACATGCAGGATATGGAGTTCACCATCCAGGAGAAGAAGCTCTATATCCTCCAGACCCGTACCGGCAAGCGGACCGCTCCGGCGGCCGTGAAGATCGCGGTGGACATGGTCAACGAGCGTCTGATTCCCAAGAAAGACGCCGTGATGCGCGTTACACCCGATCAGTTGGACCAACTGCTGCATCCGCAGTTTGACCCGAAGGCCAAACGGGACGTGATCGGCAAGGGGTTGCCGGCCTCGCCCGGCGCCGCGGTCGGCCAGATCGTCTTCACGGCCGAGGTAGCCGAGGCCTGGAGGAAGGACAGCAAGAAGGTGATCCTGGTCCGCCGGGAAACCAGCCCGGAGGACATCGGCGGGATGGACGCGGCGCAGGGCATTCTGACGGCGTTCGGCGGCATGACCAGTCACGCGGCGGTGGTCGCCCGCGGCATGGGCAAGTGCTGCGTCGCCGGCGTGAGCAACCTCGATATCGACTACGCCGCCAAGAAGCTGAACATCGGCAAGGTGAGCCTGAAGGAGGGCGACTGGATCAGTCTCGACGGCTCCAGCGGCGAGGTGATGAACGGCCAGTTGGCCACG
This sequence comes from uncultured Pirellulales bacterium, assembly GCA_964579055.1. Classification (GTDB taxonomy): domain Bacteria; phylum Planctomycetota; class Phycisphaerae; order Sedimentisphaerales; family Anaerobacaceae; genus Anaerobaca. Next base: position 3,255 of record CAZOFX010000051.1, on the reverse strand, counting down.
GTTTCGGCGTCACTGAGCGGCGACTTCGGCAAGTTCATGAAGATGTGCGACCAAATCCGTACGCTGGGCGTTCGCACCAACGCGGACACGCCGGCCGATGCACAGCGGGCCCGCGATTTCGGCGCCGAGGGCATCGGTCTGACGCGAACCGAGCACATGTTTTTCGAGGGCGACCGCATCTGGCCGGTGCGGCAGATGATCCTGGCGGCCGACGACTACGCGGTCTACCTGAAGAAGCTCGCCGCCGCCGAAGACGACACGGCCAAGAAGGCCGTCGAGAAGGAAAATGCCGAGATCAAGGACCGGTTCGAAGGCGCCTTGAAGAAGCTGCTGCCTCTGCAGCGGGGCGACTTCGAGGGCATCTTCACCGCGATGGCGGGCCTGCCGGTGACGGTGCGTCTGCTGGACCCGCCGCTGCACGAGTTCCTGCCTCAGGACAAGGAGAACCAGGCGGAAATGGCCAGCCGCCTGGGTGTGGACGTGTCCGTGGTCAAGACCAAGGTCGAGCTCCTGCATGAGTTCAACCCGATGCTCGGCCATCGCGGCTGCCGGCTGACGATCACGTATCCGGCCATCGCCCGCATGCAGGCCCGCGCGATCATCGAGGCGGCTCTGAACGTGAAGAAGAAGGGCAAAAAGGTCCTGCCGGAGATCATGATTCCATTGGTAGGCCATGTGTCGGAACTGAAACTGGTCAAAGACGACATTGTCGATGAGATCAACACCGTCTTCAAAGAGCGCAAGGCCAAGATCGAGTACATGGTCGGCACGATGATCGAGGTGCCTCGGGCGGCCCTGACCGCCGATGAGATCGCCGAAGAGGCCCAGTTCTTCAGCTTCGGCACCAACGACCTGACCCAGATGACCATGGGCTTCTCGCGGGACGACGCCGGACGCTTCCTTGGGGAGTACGTCGCCAAGGGCATCTACGCGGCCGATCCATTCCAGAAGCTCGACCAGGTTGGCGTCGGCAAGCTCGTCGAGATGGGCACCAAGCTCGGCCGCAAGACCCGCAAGAAGCTGAAAGTCGGCATCTGCGGCGAGCACGGCGGCGAGCCCAGCAGCATCGATTTCTGCCATCGCGTGGGCATGAACTACGTCTCCTGCTCGCCGTTCCGCGTGCCGATCGCCCGGTTGGCGGCCGCCCAGGCAGCGGTCAGAAACAAGTAGGACGGCATTGACAGACGCCGTCCGGACGGTACAATGCAAGGTGCGCCGGGTCTCCTCGGCGCACCTTGTTTTCGTGGTGAGAGTAGCTCAGTTGGATAGAGCACCAGATTGTGGTTCTGGGGGTCGCGGGTTCGAATCCCGTCTTTCACCCTTTGCGGGTCTGTGATCCTCTCTAACTGTCCGTCGTGCCGGCGTTTGACGGCTCTGTTCTCCCCACTTTTCTGCAATGTGCGGGTGTTGGAAGACGTCTTTCGTACAGAATGTGCTTTGTGGTGGTGCTGGCTCCCCATACAATGACCGTAGCGAATCGCAGCGGGGGCAGAGGTGGGATGGCCGGTTCGCTGCCCGGGATGCGGCTGGCCCGCAACGATGGAAAAACTGTGCGATGGAGGCCAATCTGTGACGGCTGATTCTCGGAACGACTTCAGACTGCACGGGGCCCGATGCGCCCTCTGGTCTACAGGGGCGATGTGCGCCGTGCTGGCCTTCGGCATAGCCGGCGGATGCAGTCGCGAGCACTACAAGGAGAAGGCGGACAAGGAGGTCTACGAGATCCTCGAAGACAAGTGGCAGGACGACTTCGGGCAGATGGCCAACTACCGGATCAACGACGCCGGTCCCAACAACGTGGAGGTCCTCGCAACGGTCCCGTCCGACCGCGTCCTGAGCCTGGCCGAAGCGGTCGAGATCGCGACGCAGTTCAGCCGGGAATATCAGTCCCAGAAGGAATCGCTCTACCTGGAGGCCCTGGATCTGACGCTGACGCGGCATCGGTACGCCCCGCAATGGCTCGGAACGTTCGATGCCTTCTATGCGAGAAACAACGAGCGGGAGGACATCACCGCAGGGGCCGAAGGCAGCGTCAACAAGACGTTTCTCCTTGCCAACGGCCTGCGGGCCACCAGCGGTCTGGCCCTGGACTGGAGCCGATTCCTGACGGGAGACCCGCAGACGTCGCTGGGCTCCGTGCTCACGTCGACCCTGGCGTTTCCGATCCTGGGCGCCGGCGCCGGCCTGTCGGAATGGGAGAATCTGACGCAGGCCGAGCGAAACGTGTTGTATCGAATCCGCACGTTCAACCGGTATCGCCAGACCTTCGTGGTCTCGGTCATCAGCGACTACTACCGGGTCTTGCAGCAGCGGGAAGCCGTTCTCATCCAGGAGGCCAGCTACGCCAGGCAGGTGGAGTCGACGAACCAGTTGCGTATGGAGGTCGACGTAGGTCAGCGACCCGCCTACGATCTGGGCGAAGCGGAACAGCGGATGCTCACCACCGAGCAGGCGCTGGTCTCGGCGCGCCAGCGTTATGAACAGACGCTGGATACGTTCAAGGTCCGCCTGGCCTTGCCCACCGACGCCAACGTGGCGCTCGATCCGAACGAGCTGACGGCGCTGGCGGACATCGGGATCAGCGAGCCGGCGTATACCGAGGTCGAGGCTATGGAACTGGCCCTGGATCGTCGTCTGGACCTGGCCAACACCCAGGATGCTCTCGACGATGCCCAGAGAAAGCTGGAGCTGGCGGCCAAAGGGCTGGGTGTTCAGTTGAACCTGATCGGCAGCGCCAACGTCGCCTCGGAGCCGGAAACGAAGTTCGCCTCGCTGCAATTCGACGAGGGCAACTATCGGATGGGGTTTGAGGGAGACTTGCCGCTGGACCGAAAAGCCGAGCGCAACGCGTATCGCGAATCGCTGATCACCGTTCAGCAGCGTCAGCGAGGCTATGAAGAGCAGGTGGACGAGATCAAACTCGGCGTTCGCCAGGCGTATCGCGACCTGGCGGAGACCGCCGAGAGCTACCGGATCCAGCAGATCGGGCTGAATCTGGCCCGGAAGCGCGTGGAGGTCGAGAAGTTGTCGCTTCAATACGGTCGCGGGACCGTGCGGCTGTTGCTCGATTCCGAAGACGCGCTCGTGCAGGCACAGAATGACGTGCTCAGCGCGCTGGTCGATCATACGATTGCGAAGATGAGCTTCTTCCGAGATATCGGCGTCTTACAGGTCAGACCGGATGGAATGTGGGAGCATACGGCACCATGAAACCTAATACAGGCAATTCGATGCAGGACAAATCGACGAGTCAAC
>CAZOFX010000050.1:0-37731 GCA_964579055.1 uncultured Pirellulales bacterium | reverse complement strand
AAACGTTCGATAGGTCACGTAGAGCGAATCTTGCCTTCTCGGGTCGGCGGGACAGCGATAGATTTGCACTTTGCCCACGTAAGGAAACAGCGCGCCGCGTCGGATGGCTTCCTTCTGCTGCGCGAGGGTGGCGCCGGACGGGTCGCGGTCGACCCATTGGCCGGGGTTCGTGTGCCCGCCTACGAGATTGCCGTCGTGGTCCTGGGCGAACTGGAGCCACGCCTGCGACAGTTGTCTGACGTTGGCGAGGCACACTGCCTCCTTGGCGCGGTTGCGGCCCTGTTCGCCGACCGCGCCGAGACAGGCGATTGCGATGGCGACGCAGATAGCCAGCGCGAGCACGTCGGGTTTGTGGATTCGTGAGGTTCCTGTCATAGTCCTTTCCCTCGCGTCACGGCGTCGGTTCATAGCCCAGACGGCCCCAGACGGCGCGCTGGAGCCGGTGCAGATCTTCGAAGCCTTCGGCAGTCTGCGGAAGGCGGTTGTTGCTCACGTGGCGTTGCTCGCTGAACCGGCCCCACTCGATGGTATCGATTCCTTTCCACTGCCAGTGTTCGGCGTGACCGTCGGCGAACGAGGCCGTCATGCCGTCGTTGTGCCGGATCGGCGGGTCGTCCCACCACGTTTCCTGACGGTAGTGGGTGTTGTAGCTGTCCGGCGTGATGAATCCTTCGTCGATGAAGACCATGCGCTCGGCCGGCCCCGGTGAGAGGATCTCGCTGAGGTTCTGAATCCACACCACGGTATCATCGACCCGGACGCCCTGGGTCTTGCCTGCGACGTAGCTGACCGTGCCACTACGGCTCATCCCATTCATGCCGTCGACGACAGAGTAGTTGAGTCTCTCACCCGGGTATCCGCCTGGGCAGCGATATAGATTGAGTTCCTGAAGATAGGGCCAGAGGGCTCCTGCGCGAATCCCCACGATCTGCTCGCCTTCCGGCAATTGGCCGCCCGACTGGTAGTAAGACGACCAGCACATGCCGACCCAGGGCTTGTTGCTCCCCGTCATGTAGATTCCGCCTGCGCCGCTGACGAGGTTGCCGTCGTGGTCGTCGGCGAACTGGCGCCAGGCCTGGGTCAGTTGCTTCAGGTTGCTCAGGCAGACCGCCCGCTTGGCCCGCTCGCGGCCGTGCCGCCCGGCGGCGCCGACGGTCATGAAGAGCATTGCAATGCAGGCCGTCACGACAACGCAATCTACCAACGTCAATCTTCGCCGATATCCCATCTGTTTGCCTCCGCATTCTCGGGCATTGGTTCAATAGTCCTTGAATTCGTGCATCCATTGCGGCCAGTCGGCGGCCGTTACACCGCCGGCCTTCGTCCACGGTCCGGCGGTGTTGAACGACTTGTGCCAGTTCAGCGTCCAGAGTTCCTTCAAGGCGACCTTGCGTACGGAGCCGTCGAGGAACAGGCAGTTAATCGCGCCGCTGTGGCGGTTGATACAACAGCGGGCCATCTGGTTGCTTGACCAGGCCGCATTGGCGTGCTGGGCCGGCGCATCCGTGTGCAGGGGCCACAGGTCGAAGCGCAGCGCGTCGAAGAACAGCGGGATGGTCTCGGCCTGGGCGACATTCGCCAGATCGCGCCAGCCGTAGTTGGCGGATAAACCGCCCTCATATACGCTTGACGCCGGAATGTCGATGGTGTAGCCATTCAGTCCGTAACTGCCCGCGATTCCATCGGGCCCAAGTTGCGAGGTGGTGAAGATTCCCCAAGCCATGAGGTATGTCTGATACGGGCTGCTGAGACCGTACTCGTCATACAATGGCCTTGTTGCTGCCGGGCAGAACCACGTTCTGTTCTTCTTCCAGCTCTGCGTCGCCTCGTCGAGCTGGGCGGGCCACCAGTAGCCCGTGTTGGTCATCCCGGTGAAGAAGCGGCCATTGTTCTCTCGCAGGTAATCCTGGAAGACGCCGTGCCACTGACGCAGGTTGGTCAGGCACACGATCTCCTTGGCGCGGTTGCGGCCGATGGCGCCGATGGCCGCGATGTTGCACAGGACGATAGCCGTCAGGACCAGCAGAACCGCCACATCGCTTCTCGTGATATTTCGTGCGGGTTTCATATCTTCGCATGCCTCCATATTTCAGACGGCTCACTGCGCTGCGGCCGGCTCAGGTGCCGGCTCCTGAAGCGACTCGACCGACAGGGTCTGGACCGTATTGGCCGCATCGGTGACGAGCATGGAGTAGTCCTGCGAGTCGGTGACGAGCACACTGCCGTCGGCGGTGACGATTGGGAAAGCGGGCCAGCCGGCCGTCTGCCAGCGGCCGATCTGCTGGCCGTCGGCATCGACGACGTACACGCACCCATCGTCGCACGCGGCGTAGACCAGGCCGTTCGCGTCGACTGTCAGCGTGAAGCCGCCGATGTCGCCCAGTTGTGTTGCCCACTTGATGGTGCCGCTCGGATCGACCGCACGCAGATAGGGATCGTCCAGGCTCACGTAGATCGTCCCATCGGGGCCGACGACCGGCTCGGACCAGCCGTCGGCGTAGGGGTCGAACTCCATCGCGGTCTTGTCGATGACCGGTGTGTCGAGCAGATCGACGGACCAGCGAATCGTTCCGTCAGTCGGCTCGACTGCATAGAGGTGGCTGTCGTAGAGCAGCGTCTGGTAGATCGTCCCATCGGGACCAACCACCGGCGATGTGAATGGCCAGCCGCCCGTCTTGGCGCTGTTGGGATCGTCCGGGTTCTCCGGATGCAGCGCGAAGCTGCACGCCCACTTGACACTACCATCCGCCGGATTCAGGGCGTACAGCGTCGGATCGTAGAGGCCCGCGATGTAGACCGTGCCGTCGGCGCTGATCGAGGGTGATGCGAAGACGGCGCCTCGAAGGTCCGCGGAGGCCTTGGTCTGGAATGTCCAAAGAGTCGCGCCGTTGGCGTCAAGGGCGTGGAGCTTGCCGTCGGTCGAGCCGACGTAGATGTTGCCGTTTGCATCAGTGGCCGGCGACGAGTAGATCGCGTCGCCCGTGCTGTGGGTCCATCGCACGCTGCCGTTGGGATCAAAGGTGTAGAGCCTTCCGTCCCGGCCGCCGACGGACAGGCGTCCATCGGGCCCGATGCTCGGGGCGCTGAGCAGCGGCGCGTTGACGTCGGTGGTCCAGAGCGGCGCGCCGTCGGCGTCGAGCGTGCAGAGCTTGCCGTCTTCGCAGGCGACGTGGACCCGGCCGTCGCAGCCGAGCGTGGTGCTGCCGACGACGGCGCCGCCGACTTCGTACACCCATTCCGCCGCTTCGGCGATCAGGCCCTCATTGGGGCTCAATCCGCTTCGCGTGTAGTCGCCTCCGAGCGACGGCCACCGGCCTTCCGCCGCCGGGCAGTTGGCATCCGCCGCTTGTAGTGTGCCCGTAAGGGCATAAGAGGAACGCCTTATCCCGAGTTCATCGGGATCACTACGAGCGGTCAGCGCAACGGCCAGAACCCCTGCGCACGCCAAAATGGTGATCGATGTCTTGGTGTTCATGGTATGCTCCTCTTCTTCTCGCACCAGAATTCCCCGCGATAGGCGGGCTTCCGTCCGCCCCGCCCGTAGGCGGGCCGCCAACAACACTATTATAGGGCCTTAAGGCGTCACCGTCAAGGTTCCCGTCCCTTCGTGCGCTGTTCCGTCGGTCCCGATCCCGATGCACGTCGAGGATGAATCTTCACATGTATGACACGGATGGAGTCCTGCCTTTACAGCTTTCTTTCGGGTTTTCTTGCCGTCCGACAGGAAATCTGGTCGCGGGTAGGGAAAGCAAGGGTGTCCGGTTCCCTCTCCTTCTCGCACCAGAATTGCCCGCCGGTGGATCGCGATGCCATTCACAATAGGAAATCCCGGACGGACGGGACGTGTTACGTTTTTTCTCGCACTTTTTTCACGATCCGATAAGAAGTCCGCCGCTGACTGTCCCATGCCGTACCACCGCAACGTCCAGGGGTTCATATTCTCCACTTTACCCTTGACGTGGTGGTCGCAATCCATTCTATTTACCACCACTGTGGCCAGGGATGGACCCATCAGCACACGAGGCGAGGTCCTGAACCACCCACACCGGCTCTTACGGGATGAGATGTTTAGGATTCTGGATAATGGAAAGGATTGGGCAATGCGGAGTTTGAAGCTTTCGAGCATTCTCGTTGTGCTGGCTCTATCGACGGGCATGACGCTGATCGGAGGGTGTGCCGGGTCGGGGGACCTGCGACTCCAGAACGACATGCAGGCCAAGCGGATCGACCAGTTGACCAGCGAGCTGGAGGCGTGCCGCCTCGAGCTGGACCGGCTCAAGCGGCAGTTGGCAGCCTCCGAGCAGACCGGCGGGGTCGAGGTCGATGCGCTTCGCCAGAAGATTGCGGCGCTGGAAGAAGACCTGGCCAAGAAGGAGGAGCTGATCAAGTCGATGCAGGACCGGCTGATGGGCACCTCGCCGCTGCCGGTCGAGCTGAACACGGCGCTGGAGGACTTCGCAGCCCAGAACAAGGACATGGTGGAATACGATTCCAGCCGGGGCCTCGTGAAATTCAAGAGCGATCTGCTCTTCGAGCTGGGCAGTGACAAGGTGACGGCCAACGCCGCCGAGACGGTCCGGACGCTGTGCGGCATCCTCAACACGAGCGAGGCCAAGGAGTTCGATATCATCGTCGCCGGCCATACGGATGACATTCCGATTCGTCGCCCCGACACGCTGGTTGCCCATCCGACCAACCGCCATTTGTCCTCGCACCGCGCTATCGCGGTCGTCCGGGTGTTCGAAGGCTGCGGGCTCGAAGGAAAGCGGATGAGCACGCGCGGCTTCGGCGAGTTCCGCCCCGTCGCGCCGAACGCGCCGGGCAATAAAGGCAACGCCAAGAACCGCCGCGTCGATATCTACATCGTCCCCAGCGGCTCATAGACGATACGCACGAGCCCGATCCCGATGTCCATCCGGATCGGGCGTTTCCGCTACGCAAACAGGTCCTCTCGGTCCCACGCGACCGGCAGGACCTGTCTGCTTTTCTGCACATCGACCCGGCCTGCAGGCGCGGAAGGGATTTCCGTGTCACTGCGGTCACGTGCAGTCCACACGCACGACGGTCCTTTTCTCGGCGTCGAAGATGACTCTCGTGATGCCCCACCACGCGTCGAACCACGACGTGAAGCTTTCCTCGCTCGGTGTGTTCGACAAGTCCATGCTGACCAGGTTGCACAGAATGTACTTTGTCCCGTCGCGGATGAAGCCGCCATACTCGTGACTGTAGCAGCGAAGACGGGCCAGGATCTCCTCACGCTCCACGTAGGTCCTGGTCCGATTCGCCGTGTTCTCCGTGAGATACGACTTCAGGACGAGATCGAGACCCTTGATATCGGCTTCAGTGGGAATCCATGCGCCGTCGTATTCGCCCGGCGACAGAACCTCCTCGATGGCTGCCGGGTTGCGCACGATCACCGTGTAGAGTCTCTCTTGGGCCAGTGCCGGGTCGTTGGCATCCCCGCCCAGCAGGGCGACCACGTCTGTGAATTTTCTATTCCACGCGTAGTCCAGGGCCGTGCGGCCTTGGGCATCCTTCACGTTCGCGTCGGCGCCCTTGGCCAGGAGAATTGCCACCGTCGCCGTATGGCCGTAATTGGCGGCAATTTGCAGCGGCGTCTGGCTCCAATTTCCAGGATCATCGGAATTCGCATTGACATCGGCGCCCTTGGAGATCAGCACTTCTGCGACTTTCGCAAAGCCGAGATCTGCCGCCTCCTGGAGTGGAGTTTGCCCTCCCTCGCCTCGTGCTTCGAGGTCCGCGCCGGCAGCGGCGAGGAATTCGACGACGTCGGCGTGCCCACCCTGGACCGCTCGATGCAATGGCGTGTCCCCACGGGGTTCCCTCGGCTTGGGCGGAGGGTCTCGATAGATGGCCGAAAGCTCTTCAAGCATCGACGGGTCTATCTGCTCCTGACGCAGATTGATGTCTGCGCCGCTGCCGAGAAGCTCTTTGACCTTGTCCAGGCGTCCGATGTACGCGGCCGTATGCAGGTCGATGTCGGCCCCCCGGGCGAGGAGGAGGCTGACGACCTCCTTGTCCCCACGGATGATGGCCTTCTCCAGCGGAGTTTCCCCAGACCAATCTGCCGCATTGAGATTGGCGCCGTGGTCGAGGAGCACCCTCGCGACCTCGACATGGTTGATCGCCAGATGAAGCGGGGCATACCCATACTCGTCGGCTGCATGGACGTCGGCGCCGTTGGCGATCAACAACTCGGCCACCTCCGCCTGACCCTGGCGGGCGGCATAATGCAAAGGGGTGTAGTCAAGGTCATCTCGCAAATTGACGTCCACGCTTGCTTGGATCAGACGCTCGGTTGCCGCCACATCCCCAAGGCACGCCGCGAGGTGAAGGTTGATCTGTGCACCTGCCGCCACGAGGGTCTTGACGATGCCCATTTGATTCTTCTGCATGGCGCGAACGGCAGGGGTGCGCCCGATCCGGTCGGTGGGGTCCACGGCAGCGCCGCTGTCGAGCAGGAGCTGGACCAGACGCCTGTGCCCCAGCTCAACGGCGGCGTGTAAGGGACTACTGAAATCCTCGCCGCCTTTTGCATTGACGTCTGCTCCTTTGGCGATCAGAAACTCGGCGATGGCAAGGTGTCCCTTTTGGGCCGCCCGGAGCAGGGGCGTCTCTGCGGTCCGTGTCTCGGCGCGGACTTCAGCTCCCTGGGCAATTAGCAGTCGCACGATCTCGATATCACCCAGCGTGGCTGCGGCGTGAAGCGGCGTCTCGCCGTCATGGCTTTGGGTCCGGACATGAGCGCCTCTGCGAATCAGGAGCCTGGCCGTTTCAGCGGAACGGGACCGTAGGGCGGCGTGCAACGGTGTGAATCCCCAGCGGTCCTGTACGTTCATGTCGGCGCCGTGGGCGATGAGCAACTGAACAATGTCAGTGTTCCCGTGGAACAGGGGTGTCTTGCCCGTCGCGTCCCTGGCGTTCAGATCGGCTCCGCGCGCGATCAGTGACTTGACCTCGGCGATGTCAGCGTGTGCCATGGCCTGACGCAGGGCCTCTGCCGTGTCCTGAGGTTTTCTTCCGCACCCGGCTGCCAACAGCAGCGCCAAGGCAGCGTACAACCACCTGATTCGTCCCATCCCGCACTTCCTCGCACGTGTGCCTTATCCGACAGTTCTCTTCCTCCCGCCGCCGATCTCGCACGGGCAACGGACCACACCTTCATTGTATAAGGCGGCGCTGAGGTTGCCAGTCACGACCTTCTTTCGGATTATTTCGTCGAGTCCAGGGCGGAAGGCTGGGCCGGCAGGTGGGATTGGATCGCCTGGGTGACCTGTAGGGCCTGGGCGCGGATTCCCTCGGCGTTGAAGTGGACGCCGTCGGGGCTGTAGTACTCGGGATGGTCGATCACGAGCGCGAACAGATCGTCCACGGGCAGGCCCAGCGGCTCCACGAATGCGGCGGCGATGGCGTTCCTCTGTCTGACGCGGTCCGTGGTTTCCGACAATTGCCCCAGATCCTCGCGATTGCGGACGGGCGTGGTGGTTCTCCAGATGAGCGTGCTGCCGCGGCCATGCTGCTGCAACGCGTCGAGCAGTCTCGGGAAGGCGGCTTTGTACTGATTCTCGGTGTAGTCCCAGCCGTGCAGACCGTTGTTGAAGTGGATCACGTCGAATCGATACTGGGCCAGGACCAGCTTCAACTCGTCGAAGAAGACCGGATCGCAGATGCAGCGGCTGGTTGTCAGCCGGGCGCAGTTGGCCCGCCCTTCGAGCGCTTGCTCGACCTGCCCGAAATAGCCCCGCACGATCGAATCGCCGATCAGCAGCACGCGCGGCAGCCCTTCGCGGTCGGCGTTGGTGATCCAGATGTCACACCATTCGATGCGCTCGCGGATCAGCTTGTCGGTGTGAGCGAGAATGAACTGCACGATCGGCGCGGGGTCCGCGAGGCTGTGCGGATGGTGTCCGACGCCGGGCTTGTGGATGACCTGGATCGAGCTGCCCAGCGCCTTGTACCGCTCTTCGAGAATCGCGGTGTTCTCGGCCACCGGGACGACCTCGTCTGCGTCGCCCACGACGTGCAGCAGGGGGACGCCGGCTCTGGCCAGCGGTTCGAGATGGTCGATCGGATTGCATTTGGCGGCCAGAGCCTGCTCTTCCGTCAGGCCATACGCTTCGAGGCACTGGGTCCAGTCGCCGACGCTGCCCGGGCCGGCGCCCTTGCCGCCGGGCCAGCTCTTGATATCGCAGACCGGCGCGTCCGCGTAGATGCAGGCGACCTTGTCGGGGTTCTTCGCCGCCCAGTTGTAGATGATCAGTCCGCCTCGGCTCATGCCCTCCAGGGCGGGCCTGGGCGCCAAGCCGTGCACCTGTGTCAGGTAGGCGTAGAACTGGTCCCAGATCGCGACGGCCTTCGGAGAGCCGAACAGGCCGGCGACGTCGATGTAGGCGAGGTGAGAGCCTTTTCCGAGCAGCGTGATGTCGGTCTGCGGCTCGTGACCGAAAAAGCGGGCCCGCCAGATCCAGGGCTTGCCCGGCGCAACGGTCTTCGGAGTGACCACGATGCACTCGCGTTCCGCATAGGTGAAGTCGTACCGGTCGTAGGAATGAAACGACGATCGCTTCCCTGCGAACGGCGCGACGTCTAAACGGTCAGCGGCGGTGCCGATGGGTGTTGCTGTCAAGATCGTCGTCAGTACGATAAGGATGCCTGCGAATGAGTGCGAATGCGTCTGTGCGCTTGTCTTCACGATGCCGTTCTCCTGGCAAGAAAGGTCTCATCGGTCGGCGCGGTCGTGCCTGACCCAGATCAGTGCGTCCGTATCGAATCCCAGTTCTTTGGCTCGGGTGACGAGCATGTCAACGACGGACGGATCGAGCGATCGGTCCCGCGCGAGAATCCACAGATACGACCGGCTCGGCCCACAGACTAGGGCGTACGAGTACTGGTCCCGATCCAAAGCGATGATCACGTAGCTGCCATAGAACGGGCCGAAGAACGACACCTTCAGATGTCCGGTCGTCGGCTCGTCGACGAAGTAGGCCTTGCCCCTGGCCTGCTTCCATTGCCCTTTCCGCTCGTCGTAGCCCCGGTTGAGCACGTCCACGCCGCCGTCTTTTCGCATCGTGTACGTGGCGGAGACGTCACTCAGGCCGCGTTCGAAACTGTGGTCCAGGCGAGCGATTTCATACCAGGTGCCGAGGTAGCGATCGAGGTCGAAGTCCTGGACGGGCCGGATGCCCGAAGGCGCGCCGGCACAGCCGGTCAAGACGGCAGAGGCCAGCAGCAACAGCCGCCGGAGCACTCCCATGAATCGCTCTGCTCTCATGGTTCTGTCCCTGTCTATTCTCGGGCCCGGTGTCAGGCCGGAGGTTTCTCCACCTGAGCGGGCAGTTCGCCGCGGATCGTGCGGATGTGGATATCGCGCTGCGGGAAGGCGATCTCGATCCCGGCGGCGCGGAACGCGTCGTCGATGGCGAAATTGATGTCGTGCCAGACGGGCAGGTTGTTCTCGATCCCTGAGAAGTACACGCGCAGCTCGAAGTCGAGGCTGCTGTCGCCGAACCCTTTGAACAGCACCGTGGGCGCCGGGTCCTTCAGGACCAGCGGATGGTTGCGCGCGATTTCAAACAGCAGTTGCTCGGCCTTGCGGGTGTCGGAACCGTAGGTGATCCCGATGGGGAAATCCCGTCGCAGCGTGTTGTCGGAGAGGGTCCAGTTGATCAGCCGGCCGGTGATGAACTCCTTGTTGGGCACGATCAGCTCGCGCTGGTCCCACTTGCGGATCGTGGTCGCACGAATGTGGATCATGCTGACGCGGCCGGTGACGTCTCCGACGGTGACGATGTCGTCGACGCGAATCGGCTGCTCGAACAGCATGATCAGGCCGCTGATGAAGTTCGCGAAGATCTCCTGCAAGCCGAAGCCGAGGCCGACCGTCATGGCGGCGATGAGCCACTGGACCTTGGACCATCCGATGCCGAGTTCCGTGAAGGCCAGCACGACGCCGATCACCACGAGAAGATAGCGGCAGACCGTGATGATCGCGAAGCGAACGCCCCGGTCCAGAGGCAGGTGTCGCAGGACGGCGAGTTCCAGCAGACCGGGCACGTTTCGGGCGATCAGGACGGTCAAGGCGATCAGAACGAGGGCCATCATTACAGCGCCGAGAGTGACGATTTCTTCGGGACCGGCCTTGTAGAGCCGAAACCTTCCCAGTGCGGTCAGCGCCGGCAGAAGGTCCTTCCAGATGTACCACGCGCCGAGCACCAGCAGGATGCCGGTTGCCGCCGCGATGAGCTTTCTGGTCTGCTGGGACATCTCGAAGATGGTCGGTTCGGGCTTGACCTTGCTCTCGGCTGTCTCGCCGGTCGTGGTCGCCGCCGGCGTCGGATCCTGCACGGCTTTCTGCTCGATGGCGGCCCGGCGTTTCCGTCGTTCGAGCAGGGCCAGACGCCGCTGGGCAAGAGTCAGTCCGCGGACGAACATCGCGCGAATCAGAATGGCCGCGAGAATCAGGCCGATCGTGCGCATCAGCTTCGCGTTGAGATGCCGGGCTCCGTAGAGATAGCCCATGCCCGCCAAAGTTGCGAAGGACAACGGCGCCAGCAGGCACGCCGGATACCAGACGAACCGAAGGCGATCCATCCAGCCTCCGCGCCGCTGCTTCAGCCAGGAGTCCATCAGGGGTGCGGCCGGATGCAGCACCCGCAGCAGGAACACGGCCAGGCCCGCCTGGCCCACGATGAAGACCAGTCGGCCGGCGGCGCCGTACCACGACTGGTCAGTCTGCTGGCTTCGCATCACCTGGGATACGAACACGACCGGGATGACGAAGGCGAGAAACCATCGCAGGTGCCGACGAAGCAACGTCAGCGGCTCCTCGCGGATGCGGAAGTGGGCATGGGCCAGGCCGTGGGGCATGGCCACGCCGCTCAGGAAGCTCAGAATGAGCACAGCCGAAGCCACGCGGCCCAATCCGGCGGCCACCGCGCGGACGAAATCGTCGAGAGCCATTACCGACAGACGCCAGTGAGCCAGCAGGAGAAACATCGGCCAGATCGCCGCCAGCAGCGCGGTCAGCGCCAGCGCTTCGACCGTCAGGAAGAAACGGTCGGTCTCGATCTGACGAACCTTCTCCGAGCCGGCTTTGATCCGATCATGGATCCGGCGGCGAAACGTCACGACGGCCCCGATCAGCACGCCGAGCAGGACGTAGATCATGGGGTTTGCCAGCACGTCGTTCCAGACCGTGCGAGCGACCCTCTGCCAGTTCGCCGGAGAGAGGAGCCACAGTATCGCTCGGGCAGCCTGTGCGAAGTGGGACAGGCCCGGCATGCGCTCGCTCTTGACCCACAAGACGTTGGCGTCGATGAAGGTGGAGAAATCCTCGACGGTTTTGACGAGCAGCCGCTCGCTGCTGTCGAGACGGGCCAGCCGGGTCGCGTAATCCCAGTAGTGGTCGGAAATGGCTCGCAGCAGCTTTCGCTGGTTTTCGTAGTAATCGGTCGCTTCTTCTCTCACCGCTTCCCGCCGGGCCTCGCGGACGTTGGCATCGAGCTTGGCGGTCACCTCCTCCAGTTCGTCCGTCAGATCGCTCAACTCGGACCACTGCTTATCGTACGCCATCGCCTGAAGTTGTGCCGAGACGATCTCGGATGGGCGATCCCGCATCCGCCGCTGACGCTCGCCGACGTCCGGGAGCTTGTCGCGCTTGCCGAGCATCAGGATTCCCATCGAGTCGGTGACTCTGCCGGCGGTCTCGATCTGGCTGCGGATTTCGTCAAAGTCTTTCCGTACGGTTGCCAGGGAGGTGTCCACAGTCTCGGCATATCTGATGACGCCCTGAGTCTTCGCCACGAGCTCCGCCTGGTGCTGGGCCAGTTCGGCATTCTTCTGGACGATCGGCTGGATCTCGGGCCGAGCCGATTTGGTCTCTTCCTGCGCGCGGAGGGCTTCGGTTTGGGCCGCTTGGGCGGCTTGCTGCCGCAAGCTGTTGACCTTGTCCTGCCAGAAGTCCAGCCGCTTCTGTGCTGCCGCCAACTGCCGTGCGGCCAGGTCACGCTGCGCCGCCAGCAGGTCGTTCGTCGTATCGTAGTACAGCAGCTCCTTGGCGCTGGTGTCGAGCCGACTCTGGAGAGCGTCCTGCTCGGCCGACAGGAGGGCTCGGTTGGCCCGGTCCGTTTCCGTCTCCTTCTCCTGCGCTGCGATGGCCGCGAGTGCCTTCTGAATCTCATCCAGACGCTGTCTGGCGTTCTTCGATTCCTCGGGAATCCTGGTCTTTCGGTCGGCGCGTCTGCGGGGCTCGTCCTCCAGGTCTGCCGCTGTTTTCTTGGCTTCCTCCAGGGCGGTGGCCGCCTGTGCCAGAGCCTGCTCGGCTTGCGCCAGGGTCAGATCGGCAGCCACCTCGGGTATTGCCGCCGCCGGCTGCGCCAGAGATTTCCGGATTTCCTCCAGTGCCGGCGGAGCATTCTTGATCGCCGCGTCGTATTGCTTGCCCTTCTCCGCCAGTTCACCGGCCAGCTTCAACTGCGCCAGAGTCCTGTCGTAGATCTCGGTCAGTCTGGTCTTGACGTCGTCGGCCAGTTCCTGCGAATCGGCGATTTGTTTCTTCCTCGCCGCAATGTCCTCTGGGGTAATCTTAGGAGGGGCTGTAGCGGCCTCGCCCGGCAGGAGTGGGGTACTCGCGACAGTGTTCGGTTCATTCACCTCCGCCGGACTGGTGGAGGTTGCCTGCGCGGCCTCGACGGCCAAGCCCGCCGATGCAGGCAACAGGACGATCGCCGCGAACGTCATCAGGCATACTGTCGCAGCTCCGAGTCTGTCCGTGTCCATCTTGGTCATATGAATCTCCGACGCTGTCGGCCCAGTCTTCCAGGTGCATCGGGGTGCATCGCGATTGGGAACCCCATCTCTGACGTGCGCGACATCTACGACAAAATCCAGTTCATCTTGCCAGGGTCTCAGTGTACTCGTCCGCGTCCTCTCTGGACAGCAAAAACCCCTTCGGACAAGGGCGGACAGAAGGTCTTCTGGCCCTTGGTTATGGGACGATGAGGGTGGGCGGTCCCTGCGTTTGAACTGGAAACGGTCGGGGCGGAATGCTATAATAGATGCGTCGGACGGAGGGGCGGGAGGGGACCGTTCTTCGGTGAGAAGCCCCACGGGCTTGCCGGTTGCAGGGAGGCTGGGTTGGTGCATGAAACGGGGGTGTAGGGTTCCGATGTATCTCGGAGCGAATCCACGCAGGAACACAGCAGGGGGCGATGTCGCCATGCGAAACGTGACGACTCTCGCCGGTTGGCTCATCGTCTTGCTGGTCGCAAGCCAGACGCTCGGCGCCGATGCGGTGCTGCTCAAGAGCCGACGTTTCGTCCCCAAGGCCGGCCTGGGCGATCTGCTGCCGGCGCGGGAGGCCGCCGGCTCGGATACAATCCACGTGATTCTCCAATTGAATGCGGTACCGACAGCCGACCAGCGAGAGGCCCTGGCCCGGGCGCGGGTGAGACTCCTTTCGTACATTCCCAATTACGCCTGGCTGGCGAGTCTGCCCCTGGGCCAAGCGGAGCGGGTTGCGGCCATGCCCGAGGTCCGGGCGGTGGCCAAGATTGAGCCCCAGGACAAGATCGACCCTTGCCTGCGCGAGGGGGGCGTCAATGCCTGTTCGAAAGCCGATGCCGGTTGGGCCAGGCTGATTGCCACGCTCTTCGAGGATGCCGACCTTCAGGCCAGCGCAAGAATCATCGCTCAGCTTGACGGACGCATCCTCGCCGGCAGCAATGCAGACCACCGCATCGTCCTGCTGCTTCCGGAGGACCGCATACACGACCTGGCCTTGCATGACAGCGTCAAGTGGATCGATCAGCACTATGAATCGGTCGACCTGAACGATGGAGTAAGGGCGGCGACCAACGTGGATACGGTCCAAGCTTCGCCGTACGACCTGAGCGGTTCCGGCGTCATCGTCGGCCAGTGGGAATCGCGCCATCCCGACGCCAATCACGTGGATCTGATCGGTCGGGTGGTGAACATCGATGATGGCGCGCAAACAGGCGACCATGCGACGCTGGTAGCCGGCACGCTGCTGGGCGATGGCAGCCTGCTGCCCAGCCGCCGCTATCGGGGTATGGCGCCGGGTGCGACGCTCGTCTCGTTTCGCGCCTGGGACAACGTGGCGGAGCTGCGCGAGCAATATGAGCAGGCCGTCGGCCTATACGGCATCGACATCTCCAACAACTCGTGGGGCAAGGTCGAGTGGCACGTCTACAAAGACTACTGCGCGGCGCTGGATGCGATTGTGCGAGGCGGGCTGGGCAAACCTGTGTCGGTCGTCTGCGCGGCGGGCAACGAAGGGGACTGGGCGACGATCACGTCGATGGCCGTCGCCAAGAACGTTATCACGGTCGGGGCCACCAATTCGGACGACGGCTCGATCTGGTCATGGAGCAACAAGGGGCCGACAGGGGATGGACGGATCAAGCCCGACGTGATGTCTCCCGGCTGCGAGGCGCGCAAAGGCTGGAGCGTCTGGTCGACGCTGCCTTCGAACCGTTATGGTTCCGGCTGCGGCACCTCGATGGCGGCGCCGTCGGTTTCGGGGATTCTGGCCCTGCTCCTGGAGGATTGGCGGAGCACGCACGAAGCCGATCCGCTGCCCTCGACGCTCAAAGCGATCCTGATCCACACGGCAAGCGACCTGGAGAATCCGGGGCCCGACTATTCCTGCGGGTATGGGGCGATCGATGCCAGGGAGGCTGTCGATCTGATTCGCGCCGATACGCTCGACGAAGTCATCGTAGAGGATCGCATCGTCTCGCCGCAGCAGGAGCGCGTCTACACGCTGGAGGTGCTGCCCGATCAGACGGAACTGAAATTGACCCTGGTCTGGGACGACTTTCCCGCCGACCCGCTGGCGGCCCACGCTCTGGTCAACGACCTGGACCTCGTGGTGATCGATCCCTATGGGCAACATCACTTCCCGTGGACGCTCGATCCGTCTGTGCCCCAGGAGCCGGCTCGCCGCGACGGCGAGGACCACACGAACAACGTCGAGCAGGTCCACGTGGAGAACCCCATCGAAGGTTCCTGGCGGGTCACCGTATTGGGGGTAACTGTCCCGGAATGCGAGCAGACGTATTCCCTGATCGCAAGTCCCGGCCCGCTGGAGCCGATAATGCCTAAGGAGCCTGTCTCGTCGGTCGCCGGGCCGTCGGGCGGGGCAGCGGAGCTTGAATAAAACACGAGTTTCTGCTATCATGATATGCTATCGAGATAGGATTCGTAGGAGGAAGGATTTCGGTATGAACAGGCTTGTTGTGTTGCTGGTCGCGGCGGTTCTGGCCGTTCCCTGCCTGGCGAAGACGATTTCCGTGGATGACGATGGTTCGGCCGACTATGCGACCATCCAGAAGGCGATCGACGATTCCTGGGACGGCGATGTCATCGTGGTCAGGCCGGGAACATACCGCGAACGGATTGTCTTCAACGGCAGGGCCGTGACCGTGCGCAGCCAAGCCCCGGACGACCCGACAGTGGTCCGGACCACGGTGATCGCCGGACCGTCCGGCTCCAGCGTCATCTTCGACTTCGGCGAGGGCGGAGACTCCGTATTGCAGGGCTTCACGGTCACCGGATACGGCATCTTCTGCGTGGGATCGGCCCCGACGATATCGAAAAACATCATCCGAGACTGCCACGGCGCGGGTATCACCGGCCAGAGCGAGGCCGCCCCGACCATCGCGGGCAACACCATCGTCTCCAACGAGCTGGAAGGCATCTTCGCCTGTAGCGGATCGATTCAGGGCAACACCATCTCCTACAACAACGCCGGCGTCGCCTACTGCCACGGATCGATTCGCGACAACCTGATTTCCTACAACTCCAACGCCGGCGGGTTGTACTTCTGCGACGGCGAGATCGTCGGCAACACGATCGTCGGCAACTATGCGATCCCGGAAGGCGGCGGGCTCTACGCCTGCAACGGGTGGATCGAGAACAACGTCATTGCCGGCAATCGAGCGGAGGGCGAAGGCGGCGGGTTGTACAGTTGCACGCAGTTGGTCTGCAACAACACGATTGTGGGCAATATCGCGGGCACCTACGGCGGTGCGATCAGTCGGTGCTCGGGGACGGTCTGCAACAATATCATCGCGTTCAACGAAGCTCCGCTCACGGCCGGCATCTTCGGTCTGTGCCTCAACTCCTACAACGCTTTTTGGATGAACGACGGCGGCAATTTCGGCGGCAACGCCGCGATGGGACTCGGAGACGTCGTGGCGGACCCGTCGTTTGCCGTCAATGGCCATTGGAACGATCGAGGCACCGTCGAGAACGACGACGATGTATGGATCGACGGAGACTATCATCTCAAGTCGCAGGCCGGCCGGTGGGACCCGGTGACGCGCCAATGGGTCATCGACAGCGAGACGAGCCGGTGCATCGACGCGGGCAGCCCGACGTCGGAATGGTCGGCTGAGCTGTGGCCGCATGGCAGAACCGTCAATCTCGGCGCCTACGGCGGTACGGCCCAGGCCAGCATGTCGCTGACCGACACCGGGCATCCGGCGGACCTCGATCATGATGGACACATCGAGCCAGACGATCTGGTCCTGTTTGTCGCGATGTGGCCGGCGCAGGAAGACCTGCTTGCCGAGGACATCGATCGCAACGGTGTCGTGGATTTCCGCGATTTTGCGATCCTTGCGAAGGTCTGGCGGTCGGGTCCGCCGGTGCCGACGCCTCCGCTGCCCAATCCGATGACCTGGGCGACCGCGCCGTACGGGACCGGACCCTATTCGATCGCCATGGTGGCGACCGCGGCGACGAGCACCGACGGGACCGGAGTAGAGTACTATTTCGAGAACTACCTGACCCCCGACATCAACAGCGGCTGGCGGACGTTCGTCGCCGGGCAGGAGCCGCGATGGGAGCAGACGGAATTGCAGCCTGTGAGTCTGTACTGGTACCGGGTCAAGGCGCGGAATCGGGGCAACCGACTGGAAACGGACTGGTCGGAGATCACCCGCGCCGCCACGTTGGCGGACGACACCGAAGCGCCGACGCCGAATCCGATGACGTGGGAGACCGAGCCTTATGGCGTTTCGTCGAACACGATCCGTATGACGGCCACGGAGGCCACCGACGCCAGCGGCGTCGAATACCAGTTCGATTGCACTTCCCATCCGGCCTACAGCAGCGGCTGGCAGAGCAGCCGGACCTATGAACTGACCTCTATGCCGCACGGGCAGTACACGTTCCGCGTTCGCGCCAGAGACAAGTCGCCCAATCAGAATACGACGCTCTTCTCCCTGTCCGTCACCGCTGACCTGCAACCTCCGACCCCGGACCCGATGGAATGGGAATCTGAACCGGAGGAAGTCAGGAAAGGCAACACCAGTCTGAGCTACTACGCGGAGATGACCGCCGCCGAAGCGGTTGATGAGAGCGCCGACGTGGAGTACTTCTTCGAGTGTACGACGGAATCCGGTTTCAGCAGCAAGTGGCAGAGTTCTTCGGAGTATTCCGTCCTGATCGGGCGCAGCGGCCAGGGTCACCGCTTCCGCGTCAAGGCGCGGGACACCTCGCCCGGACACAACGAAACCGGTTGGTCATCCGTGGTGATGGCCCGGTAGGGGCGAATCATCATTCGCCCGTACCAGGTCTCTATTGGGGATTCGCTATGGGCCAGCCACATTGGGAACACTACTCGCATCCGGCGGACATGGGGATTCGCGGATTCGGTCGAACGCGGGAAGAAGCGTTTGCCCAGGCGGCGCTGGCAATGACCGCGATCGTCACCGATCCGGCGAGGATCGAGCCCCGCAAGTCCGTCGCGATCCTCTGCGAAGAAGACGACGATGAGATGCTCTTCTGGTATTGGCTCAACGCCGTGCTCTACGAAATGGACACGCGCAGGATGCTGTTCGGCCGCTTCGACGTCAAGCCTGTGGAAAGCGGTCTTCAGGCGACCGCCTGGGGCGAAGGCGTGGACGCGGCCAGGCACCAGCCGGCGGTCGAGGTCAAGGCGGCTACCTACGCGGATTTGAAGGTGGAACGCGATCCCAGGGGCATGTGGATCGCCCAGTGCATCGTGGACGTCTAAGGAAGGAGAATGCGCGGCATGTATGCCGAGAAGCTGAAGCGCCAAAGCGACTGCGCATGGTCCATCGAACCGTTTGGCCCCATGCAGGTCCCCATCGTTGTCTTTGCGGATAAGCCCCTGATCGATGCGATGGACGAGCAGGTCTACGCGCAGGCGGCGCATGTGGCGGCCCTGCCGGGCGTGGTCCAGGCATCGTACGCGATGCCCGATGCGCACTGGGGCTACGGCTTCCCCATCGGAGGCGTGGCGGGCTTCGACGCCGAGCAGGGCGGCGTGATCTCGGCCGGTGGCGTCGGCTTCGACATCGCCTGCGGTGTGCGCGCCCTGACGACCGGCCTGACGTATGACGAGGTCGAGCGCTGCAAAGACCAGCTCGCGACGATGCTGGCCCATCGCATTCCGGCCGGCGTCGGCAGCCGAGGCAAGCTCGAACTGTCACCCGATGAAATGGACGACATGCTGCGCGGCGGAGCGCATTGGGCGGTCTCGCGCGGCTATGGCACGCAGGACGACCTCGCTCGCATCGAGGAAAACGGCCGGATGGCCGGTGCCGAGCCGCGATTCGTCTCGGATCACGCCAAGCAGCGACAGAAAGACCAGGTCGGCACGCTCGGTTCGGGCAACCATTATCTGGAGGTCCAGCGCATCTCGGCCATCTATGACGCCGCGATTGCCGAGGCGTTCGGCTTGTGCCTGAACGACGTCGTCGTGATGATCCACTGCGGCTCTCGCGGCCTGGGCCATCAGGTTGCCACCGATTTTCTGCCCCGCATGGTCAAGGCGGCCAAGAGCGAGGGAATCGAGCTGCCCGAGAAGGAGCTGGCCTGCGCACCGATCCGGTCCGATCTGGGCAGGCAATACTTCGGCGCGATGAACGCGGGCATCAACTGCGCGGTGGCCAACCGGCAGGTCCTGACGCACCTGCTCCGCCAGGTGTTCGCCGATGTCCTGCCCAAGGCCGAGGTCAAGCTGCTCTACGATGTCTCGCACAACACCTGCAAGGTCGAGGAGCACCTCGTCGACGGCAAGCCGAGGAAGCTCTACATCCACCGCAAGGGCGCGACCCGCGCGTTCGGACCGGGCCATCCGGCGCTGCCGGCGGATTTGCAGCAGACCGGCCAGCCCGTCCTGATCGGCGGAACCATGGGCACCTCCTCGTACATCCTGGCGGGCACGCGGACGGGCATGGAGCTGTCGTTCGGCTCCTGCTGCCACGGGGCAGGCCGCGCCATGAGCCGCAAGCAGGCTACCCAGCGATGGCACGGCAAAGAGGTCGTCATGCACCTGGCGCAGAAGGGCATCGTGATCAAGGGCGCCTCGCTGCGGGGCGTCGCCGAGGAGGCCCCCGGCGCGTACAAGGATGTCACCGCCGTCGTCGACGCCACCGAGAAAGCCGGCCTGGCCAAAAAAGTCGCGCGCCTCGAGCCGCTCATCTGCGTCAAAGGGTAGGTGAGCGCGCCAACTCGCTTCTTGTGGCCGGATGCGCGCATTCTGCGCACGCTGTTGGCGTGGACTGTGCTCTGAGAGGACAAGCCCAGGAGCGATCGTAACTCTTTTGGATGCCTTTGTTTGCGACATCCACAAACCCGGTTCGGGGCAAACGGAAGACACACAAAGAGCACACAAGAGACCACTAACAAGAATGATAAGAATGAGAAGAAGTGCCCCTTTGAGGTGTTTTGGATATTTGGATGCATGACACGTGACGGCCTCGTAGGGGGGCCTGGTGCCCATCCGGCGCCGGGGTCAGGGCGATCACAGGGGGTTGCCCCTGCGGCAGGCCCGCGTTAGAATCCTCTGCTGCGGCCGGCAGGCTACGGGCCGCACAGCCGCTGGAAATGAAAGGAGCGCCACCATGCAGATACGTCCATCCTCGCGAACAGCAGTCTTCTCCTTCCTCGTGCTTTGCTGTCTCCTGTTCGGCACACAGGCATCCGCCGCCGAACCGCTCGCGACGTTCACGGTCCAGGCAGGCGAGCACACCCGCGTGGACACGCCGGTATCGGCGCCGCTGGTCGGGCTGACCGACGTCTCGTCGTTGCGGCTGGAAGAGGTTAAGGGCTCGCAGCGTATCGCGGTGCCCGCCCAGGTCGAGGCCGGACCGGCCCCGAGGCTGTGGTGGGTCCTCCGCGGCACGACGCCGGCCGGACAGAGCCGTGTCTTCGAGCTGGTCCGTGGCACGCCTGCAACGGATGGCCTGGTCAAGGCGGTCAAAGGGGACAAGGCCCTGGACCTCGAAATGGGCGGCGTCGAGATCCTGCGCTACAATCACGCCATCGTTCCGCATCCGAAGGACATGGGACGAATTCCACAGGATCGCTGGCCCCTCTACGATCGCAGCGGATTCATCCACCCCCTCTGGTCCACCAAGGGCTCGGTGCTGACCGAGATCCATCCGGCGGACCACATCCACCACATGGGGCTTTGGATGCCCTGGACCCACACGCACTTCGAAGGCAAGATGGTTGATTTCTGGAACGTCGGCGACGGGACCGGAACCGTCCGCTTCGCGAGGTACCTCTCGACGACCGATGGGCCGGTGTTCGGCGGCTTCCAGGTTCAGCAGGAGCACGTGGCCCGCAAGACGAGCAAGGGCGAGCAGGTGATCCTCGACGAGGTCTGGGACGTCCGGGCGTTCAACGTGGGCGGGCCTCAGAAGGGTTACTGGCTGATCGACTTCAAGTCCACGCAGCGATGCGTCGCGGATGAGCCGCTGATTCAGGACGAGTACCGTTACGGCGGGCTCGGCTTCCGCGCCACCTCGAAGTGGAAGGGCGATACCGCCGCCTATCTGACCAGCGAGGGCAAGGGCCGCGACGGCCACGCCACGCGCGCCCGCTGGTGCGACACGTCCGGCAGGACCGACGAGTGGGAAGGCGTCACGTTCTACAGCCATCCACAGAATTTCCAGCATCCCGAGCCGATGCGCATCTGGCCGGAGCCCGACAACTATGTGTTCTTCAACTTCTGCCCCTCCCAGGCGGGTCCGTGGGAGATGAAGCCCGGCGAAGACCACGTGTTCCGCTATCGGATGTACGTCCACCAGGGCAAGGTTGTGGTGGCCGACGCCGAGCGCATCTGGAACGACTACGCCAACCCGCCGCAGGTGGCCGCGACGTTCCGCCGGCCGGCTAATGCGGTCACGCTGTTCGATGGAACGGACTTCTCGCAGTGGCAGCGCGATGGTGGTGGTGACATCCGCTGGACGCTGGCCGACGGCGCCATGCAGATCGTCCCGGGCAGCGGCAGCATCGTGACGAAGGAGCCGGTCAGGGATTTCGCGATGCACATCGAGTTCAAGACGCCGCAACTGCCGCCCGACGTGACGGGCCAGGGTCGCGGCAACAGCGGCGTCTACATCCAGAGACGCTACGAACTCCAGATACTCGATTCCTATGGGCTGGAACCGCAGTTCAACGAGTGCGGCTCGATCTATCGCTTCAAGGCGCCCGACAAGAACGTCTGCAAGAAGCCGGGCGAGTGGCAGAGCTACGACATCCGGTTCCGCGAAGCCCGCTACGACGGCGACAAGAAGGTCGCTGATGCCCGCATCACGGTCTACCACAATGGCGTGCTGGTCCACAACGACGTGGCGATCCCGAACAAGACCGGCGCCGGCCGGCCCGAAGGCCCCGAGCCGCTGCCGATCCTGCTCCAGGACCACGGCAACGCCGTGACCTTCCGCAACATCTGGATCGCTCCGCTCGATGCCGACGGATTGTCCTTTCGCGACAATGGCAGTCGGTCCCTGGATGTCCTCTGCGATGGGGCGCCGCTGCTGCGATACATGACTGAGTTCGATCCCTCGACGTCGCAGAGGCGTTTCGAGACGTACAAGCCGTTTCTGCACGTCTACGATGGGTCCCAGCGATTGACCAACGGCCCGGACGGGCAGAGCGAGTACGTGGCCGACGACATTCTGTACCCGCATCATCGCGGCGTCTTCATCGGCTGGAACAAGCTCGGGTTCGAGGGCAAGCGCTACGATCTGTGGCACATGCCGAATGTGGCCCAGGTTCACCAGCGGTTCGAGGAAAAGCGGGCCGAGGGCGGCGTCGCCCGGTTCGTTTCGGTGGTCCACTGGAACGATCCCGACGGCGAGCCGCTTATCGTGGAACGGCGAGCCATCACCGCGCGTCGACTCGATGATTCAAACGTTGTGCTGCTCGACTGGCGCAGCGATCTGACCGCCGTGCGCAGCGACGTGGAGCTGGATGGCGACCCGGAACACGCCGGCGTGCAGTACCGCGCGCACAACGACGTGGGAGCCGGGCCGGACGAGGGCAAGGCGCAGTACCTCTTCCCCGCCGACGGGATCGATCCGCGAACGGACAAAGACCTGCCGTGGGTGACATTGTCCCACGGTCTGGCCGGCCGGCGCTACTGGGTCCAGCAGATGAATCACCCGGACAATCCCAAGGGCACCGTCTTCTCGGCCTACCGTGACTACGGCCGTTTCGGCGCGTTCTTCACGAAGACCATCGAGAAGGACAAGACGCTGAGCCTGCGCTACCGCTTCCAGATCGGCCGAGGCGAGACTCCGTCGCGAGATGAACTGGCCTTAGACTATGCCGCCTACGCGAATCCGCGACAAGCGGCCCCCGCTGAAGCAGCGGGGTGCGTCAGTAGTCTTCGACGATGAGGTGGGGGATGTCCTTGAAGTGCCGGGCGTTGCGTGTGATCAGCGACTGGCCGTGGACCCGAACAGCAGCAGAAAAGGGTCAACGTCGATTTCCCTCTTTGCATGGTCCGCCTGCTGGACAAAGAGGCACGCCGCCTCGGCGTCCCGCGTCAATCCATCATCAAAGTCTGGATATCCGAGCGCCTGGAAAAAGCCTCCTGACGCCCCACATCGCCAAGCGTCTTGTTCGGTCGTGATTCACTCCAGCGGCCTTTGATAACCACAATGCGACAATTGGAGGGTTCTCAAGTGAGTGAATTGTTCCGGTACAGCATTTCTGCTCATTCGGCCCTCCTTGCTGATATCCCTGCGAATCTGAGCCATGAGTTCGTCGACCGATAGGATTTCTCCACCGGCAATTCTGTGTCTGTCCTTGGGATGCGTACTAAAGACGGCGATTTGCCTAACCGGTGTCCTCTTTGGCAGCCACTTGAAGACCTCGGCTCGAATATACCGTCTTCCCGCCGAGAACTTCTTCTTATATCTCTCCTCGCGTTTTTTCCAACTGTCGGCGTCTAGGGAGGACTCGTAGTGGAGCACTTTGTGGTCAGTCGGGTGGTATGCCAGGATGTCCAATTCCATCTCCCATCCGCCACGGCTTCGGCGTCCAACCCTGACATTTGTCTTTACCACGTATCCTTTCCAATCGAGGTATTCGCCCAACAAGCTCTCAATGTGTGTCATGATCGCAGACCTCCGAATAGCAGCGTCTTCTCAAGGAATACACCAACCCTGCGATACACGGACGATGCGCAGACATCCGAGCAACGAGCTTCGCAGAGCGTTTCAATGCTTAGCTGCACTCCCCGGCAATCAGACCCGCGCTATGTTCAATGTGCTGGCGGTCTCATCGAAGGTGCAAGAATCCATCGCTGCGCGCGCTATCGGTCAGGGAGCGGAGTGACTTGAGAACAGGTTCGAAAAACAAAAATGGGAGCATGGACGGCCGGGACGCGGAGGAGGACTCCTCAAATGGGATGCAGCGCTTTCAAAGGACTGGGGGCGGTGGCTGGTCGGGCGGTTCTGCGGCTGTGAGGAGGCGGACGTCTTCGAGGTCGATGTCGCGGCCGGCGGCGCGCTTGGAGCGGATCAGATCGTTACGCGAGAGGATGAAGAATTGTTGGCCCTGGTAGGAGACCACCTGGCGATGCGTCCATGCTTGCTCAAATGTCAGGCCCGGGGTGGAGGTCTGCACGTCCACGCGGACGCGGTCCTTGAACATCGTGATTTCGTGGGCCAGCAGATCTGCGGCGGAAGTCAACGACGCGGTGCCCATGCCGGCTTCCAGAAGGGCGTTGAGCAGCCGTTCGGCGTTCTCTGGTGTGGCTTCGATCAGGATGTCCAGGTCGAACGTCGCGCGGGGCACGCCGTGCAGGACGCAGGCGATGCCGCCGATCACAACGTACTTCACGTCATGTCGCTGAAAGGACTTGAACACGTCCTGCAACCGGTTGAGCATCTTTGCGCTCCTGGAGTGCGGGATTGATGGTCAGCGCCAGATCGGTGAAACAGCAGAGCATCTCCATCCGTTCGGAGAGCGGCAGAGACCGAAACCAGCGGGCTTTCGCCTCCATGCTCTCCTCACGGCGGTCGTGCGTGACGGCGGTCTGCGTTGTTGCGATCTTCTCGACCAAACGGTGTTCTCCCAGCCTGATACCCATTGCCACCATCATGTTAGCACACGTCCGCGGGTGAATCAACCGCTCTTGGACGCATTCCATCTATGTGCGGGCGCCACCGGCTCGGCGTGCTTCCCGTCGGTGGACTCTTTTCGTTGGATTCGGTCCCATGCCGGGGCTATGATGCGTTTCGCCGGGCGATGGGTTGGGCGCGCCGGTTGCGGTTGTGAGAATGCCTGGAAAGGAGTTGATCCGATGAAACGGCGGATTCTGCTGGGTGCGTGTGGGCTGGTGCTGCTGGCAGGGGCGGCGGTGTGTGGGGCGGCGGAGAAGTATGACGCGAAGTGGGAGTCGCTGGATGGGCGGCCGACGCCGCAATGGTGGAGCGACGCGAAGTTCGGGATTTTTATTCATTGGGGCCTGTATTCTGTCCCGGCCTGGTCGGTGCGTGGCGAGTACTCCGAGTGGTACTGGAATCGCATCACGGGCGACAAGGCCAAGAACGGGCCCTGGTGGCGGTATCACAGCGCCACGTACGGAGCCGACTTTCCCTATGCGGGCTTCGCCCCGATGTTCAAGGCCGAGCTGTTCGATCCGGCTCACTGGGCGAATGTCTTCCAGCGGTCCGGCGCCAAGTACGTGGTGCTCACGTCGAAGCACCACGATGGCTTCTGCCTGTGGCCCAGCGAGCAGGCGAACAAGAGCTGGGGCCGGCCCTGGAACAGCGTCGACATCGGACCCCATCGCGACCTGCTCGGCGACTTGGGCAATGCGGTCCGCGCCAAGGGCCTAAAGATGGGCTTCTACTACTCGCTGTACGAGTGGTACAACCCCCTCTGGCTGGCCGACCGCACCCTCTTCGTCGAGAAGCACATGATCCCGCAGTTCAAGGACGTGGTGACGCGATACAAGCCTTCGGTGATCTTCTCCGACGGGGAATGGGACATGCCGGACAAGAACTGGCGCAGCGAGGAACTTCTGGCGTGGCTGTTCAACGAATCGCCCTGCCGCGACGATGTGGTCGTGAACGACCGCTGGGGCAAGGACATTCGCCACAAGCATGGCGGCTACTACACGACCGAATACGGCGCCGGTATGGCCGATGCCAGCCACCCGTGGGAGGAGAACCGGGGCATGGCCCATTCGTTCGGCTACAGCCGGACCGAGACGCTGTCGGACTACAAGACATCCCGTGAGCTGATCCTCATGCTCATCGATCTGGTCAGTCGTGGCGGCAACCTGCTACTCGACATCGGCCCGGACGGCGACGGCACTATCCCGGTGATCATGGAAGAGCGATTGATCCAGATCGGCGACTGGCTCCGGGTCAACGGCGAAGCCATCTACGGCACGCGACCCTGGCGGAACACGATCCAGTGGACGGAAGGCAACCGTCCCGAGGTGGCCTATGGGGCGGAATACAAAGCCAAATACGACATCACTGAACTGACCGGGCCGCCCGCGGGAGACAAAGCGGTTATTGCGGCATTTTTCACAGCAAAGGGTGATACGCTCTATGCGATTTGTCCCCGCTGGCCACAGAAAGAGATGGTTCTGAAAGATATCGACGTTTCCCCCGACGCGACTGTAACGATGCTGGGCCTGGCGCAACCCCTGAACTGGCGGCGGTCCGGCCGTGACGTGGTGGTCCAGGTCCCCACTCTTTCCGTCGATGAGGCGCCCTGCGAGCACGCGTATGTGCTCAGACTGACACAGATTAGGTAGGTTTTATGGGGCCTTGTTGAAGTGGGATTTGCCGGGAATTTGCGTTTGCCAGCGTTTTGGCCACCGGTATAATGAGTGCCTTTGGCGCCGCCAGGGAGGGCCGGCGTCAGTCTTGTATGAGGTCAGTTCGGCAATGGAGAACACGCACGTCGAGATGCTCACGATCGGCCAGACCGCAATAACCAGAGGACCGTAAGCGTTCTTTCCCGGAGAATGGAATCGCTCTGGAAAGGGCTCCAAACTGAACCACAAAAGGAGGTTACGAGATGGCTAGACCTGTCACACTGTTCACGGGGCAATGGGCGGACCTGCCGCTGGAGACGCTGGCGAAGAAGGCGGCAAGCTGGGGATACGATGGATTGGAGCTGGCCTGCTGGGGCGACCACTTCGAGGTGGACAAGGCCCTGGCGGACGATGGATACTGCAAGGCCAAGCGCGCGATGCTCAAGAAGCACGGCCTGGAAGTGTTCTCGATTTCGACGCATCTGACCGGCCAGTGCGTCTGCGACAGGATCGACGAGCGTCACAAGTCGATCGTTCCCGAGAGCGTCTGGGGCGACGGCAAGCCCGAGGGCGTGAAGAAGCGGGCGGCCCAGAGTGTGATCAACGCGGCCAAAGCCGCCAAGAAGCTCGGCGTCAAGGTCGTCAACGGCTTCACCGGCAGCTCCATCTGGCATTTGGTCTATTCCTTCCCGCCGGCGTCCCCGGCGATGATCCAGGCCGGCTACGACGACTTCGCCAAGCGTTTTATGCCGATCCTCGATGCATTCAAGGCCGAAGGGATCAAGTTCGCGCTGGAAGTGCATCCCACGGAAATCGCCTTCGATATCGCCTCGGCGCAGCGGGCGATCGATGCGGTCAAAGGACATGAGTGTTTCGGGTTCAACTACGACCCCAGCCACTTCGGCTATCAGGGCGTGGACTACGTCAAATTCGTCCGCACCTTCTCCGATCGGATTTTCCACTGCCACATGAAGGACGTCTGGTGGGGACACGGAGACGGCACCGTCGGCGTGTTCGGCGGCCATACCGAGTTCGCCGATCCGCGTCGCTACTGGGATTTCCGCTCGATCGGACACGGTGACATCAACTTCGAGGAAATCATCGTCGCGCTGAACGACATCGGCTATCAAGGCCCGCTCTCGATCGAGTGGGAAGACAGCCGGATGGATCGTGAGCACGGCGCCGAAGAGGCGTGTGCCGCGGTCAAGAAGTTTGACTTCAAGCGTTCGGCCATCGCCTTCGACGCGCAGTTCGACAGATAATCGAAACCGACTTCCGCAAGGCCTGGACCTCTGGAGGGTCCGGGCCTTGACGGTTGCAGGAGAAGCAGCATGAGCATCCGGCGCGGCGGAGTCCGGCGCCAACTTGCCCGGAGGGTGGTTACGCCAGAAGGTTTGTATCCATCCCGATACCCAAGCGATCCTGACCGATCCGGTTGCGACATTCCTGTGGGGGCCGGACGGCGCGACGTCGGCGGCGTCCGTGAGATTCACCGAGGTACGAGGGTAGTTCCATGACACGAGTGGGTATGGATCGACGCGGTTTCATCAAGCGGGCGACCGGCACGGTTGCGGCGGCGGTGGGATTTCCCTATGTGATTCCGTCGTCGGTGTTTGCGCAGGGTGGGCAGACGCCTCCGAGCGAGCGGATCACGCTGGGGTTCATCGGCTGCGGCAAACAGAGCCAGCACCTGACGCGGTCGTTCCTGAATTCGCCGGGCACGCACGTGGTGGCCGCCTGCGACGTCGACAAGCTCAAGCTGGCGCGCAACAAGAAGATCGTCGAGGACCATTACGCCGGCAAGAGCGGTCAGTCCTATAAAGGCTGCGATACCTATGGTGATTTCCGCGAGCTGCTCGCCCGCGGCGACATCGACGCCGTGGTGATCTCGACGCCCGATCACTGGCACGCCATCGGGGTGATCGAGTCGTGCAAGGCGGGCAAGGACATCTACTGCGAAAAGCCGCTTTCGCAGACGGTGGCCGAGGCGCGGGCGATGGTCAACGCGGTGCGGAAATACGACCGGGTCTTTCAGACCGGCAGCATGCAGCGTTCCGACTGGCATTTCCGCCTGGGTTGCGAGCTGGTTCGCAACGGATACATCGGGCAGCTTCAGCACGTCACCGTCGGCATCGGCGGCCCGCCCGAGGACCGGCCGCTGGCGGCTCAGCCCGTGCCGGACTACCTCGACTGGGACATGTGGCTCGGACCCGTGCTGTGGCAGCCCTACAACGAGGAGCTCTCGCCAAACATCAGCTTCGACGGCTTCCCGAACTGGCGTAACCACAGCGAGTTCGGCGGAGGCGGCATGACCGACTGGGGCGCCCACCACTTCGACATCGCCCAGTGGGGTTTGGGGATGGACGAGAGCGGGCCGGTCGAGGTCATCCCGCCCGACGGCAAAGACTACAAGGCGCTCACGTACAAATACGCCAACGGGGTCACGATGGTCCGCGACAATGCCAACGGCGTGCTGTTCACCGGCACCGAAGGCAAGGTGGAGACCAATCGCGGCCACTTGAAGACCTGGCCCGACGAACTGAAGGACGTCAAGCTCGGCGCGGACAAGATTCATCTGTACGAGTGCAACAACCACTACGTGGACTGGCTCGATGCGATCCGCAAACGCAGCAAGCCGATCTGTGACATCGAGACGGGATGCCGTTCCGTGACGGTTTGCCACCTGGGCAACATCGCGTACAAGCTTCAACGGCCGCTGAAGTGGGACCCGGCCCGCGAGGTGTTTGTCGGCGACGACGAGGCGAACCGCCTCCTGTCGAGAGGCTATCGTAGTCCGTGGCATCTGTGATCCGGCGTATAGGTAGAGTCTGCGGCATAAGTGAGGAGCAATAAGCATGACCAAAAGACATGTGTCGCGTCGTCAGTTTCTGGGGGCGACTGCCGGGGCGGTGGCGTTTCCGTACATCGTCCCTTCGTCGGTGTTTGGCGCCGGGGCACCGAGCGGGAAGATCACCATGGGGTGCATTGGTGTCGGCTCGCAGGGCAGCGGGAACATGAACGGTTTTCTCGAAAAGGGCGACGCACGGGTCCTCGCCGTCTGCGACGTGGACAAGGGACATCGTGACGCCGCCAAGCAGAGGGTCGACGAGAAGTACGGCAACAGCGATTGCGCGACGTACCACGATTTCCGCGAGCTGATCGCCCGCGACGACATCGACGCGCTGTCGCTGGCAGTGCCGGACCACTGGCATTCCATTCCGGTGATCATGGCCGCGCGGGCCGGCAAGGACATGTACGGCGAGAAGCCGCTGGCGCGGACGATCCACGAAGGCAAGATGATGGTCGAGGCGGTCCATCGCTACGACCGGATCTGGCAAACCGGAAGCTGGCAGCGGTCCCAGGAAAATTTCCACCACGCCTGCGAGCTGGTTCGCAACGGACGGATCGGCAAGGTCACGCGTGTGGAGGTGGGCCTGCCCACCGGCGGCGCCACCGGCAATCCCCCGGTTTCACCTGTTCCCGAAGGGCTGGACTGGGACTTCTGGCTGGGACCGGCGCCGTGGCGGCCGTTCATGAAGTACGGGGGCAACGCCCCACACTGGGACTGGCGATGGATCATGAACTATTCCGGCGGTCAGCTCACCGACTGGGCGGGCCATCACATCGACATCGCCCACTGGGGCCTGGGCCTCGAAGACACCGGCCCGGTCGAGATCGAGGGCAAAGGCGTTTTCCCGAAGGACGGCATCTACGACGTGCCGACCGAGTACAAGTTCACGTGCAAGTACGCCAACGGCGTCGAGATGGTCGTTGCCAGCGATAGGCTGGTGCCCAAGGGCATGGGGGCCGTCTGGTACGGCGAGAAGGGCTGGATCCATGTGGATCGCGGCCGGCAGGCGACGAACCCGGCGGAGTTGTGGAACGAGAAGATCGGTCCTGGCGAGATGCGACTGTACGAGAGCCGCGACCACCAGCAGAACTTCCTCGATTGTGTCAAGACGCGCAAGAAGACGATCACGCCGATCGAGGTGGCATATCGGTCGATCAGCGTCGGGCACCTCGGGGAGATTGCCATGCTTCTGGGGCGCAAAGTCCAGTGGGACCCGGACAAGCAGGTGTTCGTTAACGACGAGGCGGCCAATCGGATGCTGTCACGCCCCATGCGGGCTCCGTGGCATCTGTAGAAAACGAATCGGGAATGAGTCGATCCGCGAGGATGACGTCGCGGGCGGTGGCGACGAACCAACGAAAGGAGCAGATATGATGTACCGAGCGAGGACGGCAAGAAGGGCGTTGTTCAGTGGATTGAGCGTGCTGCTGATGGCGACGTGCTTGTCGGCGGCGACGCAGGGGCTCAAGGACCCCTCCGCAGAGGAAGTGCAGAAGATCGAAGCGGCGATGCCCACGAAGGCGGTGGTCGAGCCGGCCAAGGCACGCAAGATTCTCGTGTTCAACCTCTGCCAGGGATTCAAGCACAGCTCCATTCCGTACTGGATGAAGGCGCTGGAGGTCATGGGCCAGAAGACCGGGGCCTTCTCCGTGGTGTTCAGCGAAGACTTGAACGATTTCAACGCGGAGAACCTCAAGCAGTTCGACGCCGTGTGCCTGAACAACACGACGCAGCTCAAGCTGAATCCGAAGGACACGCCGGAGCTGGCCAAGAGCCTGATGGAATTCGTCAAGGGCGGCAAGGGCATGATCGGCCTCCACGCGGCCACCGACAACTTCTATCAGTGGCCCGAGGCGCAGGAGATGATGGGCGGCACGTTCAGCGGGCATCCCTGGACGGGCGACGGAACGTGGGCGTTCAAGATCGACCAGCCCGACCATCCGCTCATGCTGCCGTTCGGAGGCAAGGGCTTCAAGCTCAAGGATGAGATCTATCGGACCGAGCCGCCGCTGTATTCCCGCCAGAAGCAGTTGGTGCTGATGAGCCTCGATCTGAGCGATGAGGCCACCGCCAAGAAGGCGGAGAAGCCCACCGATGCCGACACGGGGACCGCATGGATCAAGACTTGGGGCCAGGGGCGCGTCTTCTACTGTTCGCTCGGCCACGACCACGCGGTGACGTGGACGACTCCCGTGCTGGAGCACTGCCTGCGCGGAATCCAGTTCGCGTTGGGCGACCTCGAGGTCGATACGACACCGAAACCGGCAGCCAGTTCAGTAAAGGGTTCAGAAATGGATCAGCTATTGGAGAAGGTCAAGGCGTATGAATTCGGGGACAGCCGGGAGGCTTTGACGACCCTGAGTGAGACGATTCGTCAGGCGTACGGCAAGGCGGACGAGCTGAGGAGCATCGAGAAGGGGCTCCTGAGCGTACTGCAATCCGATGCGAAATACGCCGGCAAGCAGTACGTCTGCCGTGAACTGAGCATCATCGGGACGGAGCAATCCGTTCCCGTGCTGGCTCCGATGCTGACCGATGAGAAGCTCTCGGATATGGCGCGCTACGCGCTGGAACGCATTCCGGGCGAGGCGGTGGATAAGGCGCTGTCGGAGGCCGTCTCGAAGGCCGAAGGCAAGGCCAAGATCGGCGTGATCAACTCCCTGGGCGAGCGAGGGTGTCGCAGCGCGGCCTCCGAAGTCGGCAAGCTGGCGACCGCCTCGGATCCGTTGCTGGCCGGCGCCGCGATCAGTGCGCTGGGCAAGATCGGCGGCACCGATGCGGCGGCCGTGCTCACGCAGGTCAAAGACAGCGCCCCCGACAAGCTGAAGATGGTCGCGTACGACGCGTGCCTGAAATGTGCGGACCAGATGGTGTCCGAAGGCGACAAGGCCGGCGCGCTGAAGATGTATCGCGAATTGAACAAGGCGGGCGTGCCTCAGTTGGTCCGCACCGCGGCTCTGCGCGGGATGCTCAGCGCCGCCGGCAGCGGCAACCGGTAGAGGCTGATGCCGACGCCGTCACCGGATCGCCCGGATGGCGGCGGCTCTGCACGCTCGAAGGAGATGATCCGGTTTTTGGTTTTGGGATAGGATAGATGAGGTTGTTGGCGACAAGACGTGGTCTGTTGTTCGTAGTGTGGATTGCGTGCTTCACCATATCGATTGGTACAGTGGCGGCCGATGAGACCAACCAGGAGGTGATCGACCTGGTGATGGGCGAGCTCCAGAGCGGTGATCCGGAGCGGCAGGCCGGCGCGATCGCCATCGTGCGCGACATCCCGGGCGAGGCGATCACCCGGTCGCTGGCCGAGGAGCTTCCGAAGCTCTCGCCGGCGGTTCAGGTGCAATTGCTTTCTACTCTGGCCGATCGAGGCGATGCGACGGCATTGCCTGCCGTCATCGAGGCGGCCAAAGCCCAGGACGAATCGGTCCGTGTGGCGGCGCTGCGGGCGGTCGGGCAGTTGGGCAGCGTCAAAGACGTGCCCATGTTGGCCCAGCGCGCCGCGACCGCACGCGGGCAGGAACAGAAAGCCGCCAGGGACAGTCTCTATCGTTTGCGCGGCTCGGACCTGAACGCCGCGATTGTCAGCAGTCTTGCGGCTGCCGAGCCGGACGTGAAGGTGGAGTTGATCCGCGCGGTCGGCGAGCGCAACATCGTCGAGGCAGTAGCCTCTCTGCTACAGGCGGCGATCGACGAGAATCGCAAAGTGCGTCTGGAGTCGCTCAAGGTCCTAAAGGTGGTTGCCGCTCCGAACGATCTGCCGGCCCTGGTGAACCTGGCACTGAATCTGAAGAGCGAGTCGGACCGCGGTGAGGCCGAGAAGACCGTGGCGGCCGTCGCCCACAAGATCGAGGATCCCAATCGGCAGGCGGCGTCCGTCCTGGCAGCGCTGCCCGACGTCGACGAGACCGGCAACCGGGCCTCGCTGCTTCGTATCCTCGGTCGGATCGGTGACAACAGCGCGTTGCCCGCTCTGCGGACGGCGCTGACCAGCCGGGAGGCGGCGCTTCAGGATGCGGCGATCCGCGCGCTGTCGGACTGGCCGGCGCCGGAACCGCTCAACGATCTGCTCAAGGTCGCGCAGACCTCGGAGAGCCCCGTGCACAAGGTGGTGGCGCTGCGAGGTTTCGTGCGTCTGCTCGGTCTGGCGAGCGAACGGTCCGCTGAAGAGACTATCGATCTGTACAAGAAGGCCATGGCGCTGGCTCCGGATGCCAACGAGAAGAAACGCGTGCTGGCCGGCCTGGGCGACGCCGGGACGCTGCCGGCCCTGCAAATGGCCTCCCAGTATCTGGACGACCTGTCGCTTCAGGCCGAAGCCGAGTCGGCGGTCGTCAGGATTGCCGAAAGAATACTGGAGCAACATCCGCAGCCGTGTCATGAGATGCTGGCCAGGGTGATTCAGAGCACGAAAAATGAGACTCTGCGTGAGCAGGCGCAAAATGCGATCAACCGGATCAGGACTGAATGAGGATCGCTGTGTTTGGGGATGATTCTCTGGGCGGGTGACGGCATCATTGATAAAGGGATCAGACGATGAAGAAGGTCAGTACGGAAAGGCAGGGCGTTCGGCTTTCCCGCCGGGATTTCATGGGAACGGCGGCCGCGGCCATGGCCGCTGTGACGTTCGTACCCCGCCACGTCCTGGGGGGAGCGGGCAATACGCCGCCGAGCGAGAAGCTCAACATCGCCGGCGTCGGGATCGGCGGCATGGGCCAGAACAACGTCCACGCGTGCGAAACCGAGAACATCGTCGCGCTGTGCGATGTGGACTGGACGTACGCAGAAAGCGTCTTCAAGAAGTACCCGAACGCCAGGAAGTGGAAAGACTACCGCAAAATGCTCGACGAGCAGAAGGACATCGATGCGGTGATTGTCGCGACGCCTGACCACACCCACGCGGTGGTGGCGATGGCCGCGATGCAGCGGGGCAAGCACGTCTACGTGCAGAAGCCGCTGACGCGCACCGTGTATGAAGCGCGCATGCTGACGGAAGCGGCGCGGAAGTACAAGGTCGCCACGCAGATGGGCAACCAGGGCCATTCGAGCGAGGAAGTGCGGATGGTCTGCGAGTGGATTCAGGACGGCGCGATCGGCGACGTCTACGAGGTGCACTGCTGGACGAATCGTCCGGTCTGGCCGCAGGGCCTCGACCGGCCGAAAGAGACGCCGCCCGTTCCCGAAGGGTTGGACTGGGACCTCTGGATCGGTCCGTCGCCGATGCGGCCGTATCACCCGACGTACCTTCCGTTCAACTGGCGCGCGTGGATCGACTTCGGCGCCGGCGCGCTGGGCGACATGGGCTGCCACGTGATGGATGCCGCCTTCTGGGCGCTGAAGCTCAAATACCCCGTCAGCGTGGAGGCCAGCCATTCGTACGAAGTGCCCACGATGTGGACGCGGTTCGACAACAAGGAAACGTATCCGACCGCGGAGGTCGTGCACTACCAGTTCCCGGCGCGAGAGGCGATGGTTCCGGTGAAGCTGCACTGGTACGACGGCGGCATGCTGCCGGAGCGGCCGGACGATCTCGAACCCGGACGCAAGATTCCCGAGAGCGGCTCGATTTTCGTCGGCAGCAAGGGCAAGATCATGTGCGGGACCTACAGCGAGAACGCGCGGATCATTCCCGAGCCGAAGATGCGGGCGTACACCCGTCCGGCCAAGCGCATTCCGCGCATCGAGAACGGGCCCGGCGGACACGAACAGGACTGGGTCCGCGCGTGCAAGGGCGGTCCGGCGGCCAGCTCCAATTTCGATTATTCCGGTCCGTTCACCGAGACCGTGGTCATGGGCAACTTAGCCGTGCTGAATCCGGGCAAGAAGCTCGAATGGAACGGCGAGAACATGAAGGTGACCAACGACGAGGAAGCCAACGCGTACGTGCGTCCGGCGTTCCGCGATGGGTGGTCTTTGTAACATAAGGGTCGAGTCTATTATTCACCAGAAGTGAAGGAGCCAAGCTCATGTCGAACCTCACACGTCGTCAGTTTGTCAAACGCTCGGCCGCGTTTGGAGTTGTCTCTGCCGTCGGCTTCCCGAGCCTCATCCGGGCCCAGGGACTCAACGAGAAACTCCAGGTCGGGTTCATCGCGGTCGGCGGACGGGCCGGAGCCCATACGGATGCTGCTCACGAAGAAGGCTGTCACTGCATCGCCTTCGCCGAGGTCGACAAGACCCGGTGGGGCGGCGTGCTGGAAAAGGAAGGATGGGCGCAGGCGAAGGGCTACACGGATTGGCGCAAAGTGTTCCAGAACCACGCCAAGGAGCTCGACGTGGTCTTCGTCGCGACGCCGGATCACACGCATTTCGCCCCTTCGATGACCGCTGTGTCGATGGGCATTCACTGCTACACCGAGAAACCGCTGACCTGGTCGGTTCGCGAGGCGCAACTGCTGGCGGCCGCCTACGCCAAGAATCCCAAGGTCGTCACCCAACAGGGTAATCAGGGCCACGCCGGAAACGGATGGCGACTGGCATACGAGTACGTCAAGGCCGGTGCCGTCGGCGACATCAAGGAATTCCACACCTGGACGAATCGTCCGATCTGGCCGCAGGGCGGCGACCGTCCGGAAGGATCGGATCCCGTCCCTGAGAACCTGGACTGGGAAGCCTGGATCGGCCCGGCCCCGATGCGCCCGTACAAGGGCGACAGAACCTACCATGATTTCGCTTGGCGCGGTTTGGTCGATTTCGGTTCCGGCGCGTTGGGCGACATGGCCTGCCACACCACCGACGGCATTTATTCGATCATGAATCCGGGCTATGCGGCCACGGCCGAGCCGTTCATCATGACCGGTCCCGTCAAGGACATGTGGCCCGCCGGGATGGTGGTCAAGAGCACCTACCGCGCCAAAGACGGCCGACCCGGGTTCAAGACCTTCTGGTACGAGGGCAACGATGGAAACGGCAAGCCCTTCATGCCGGATACCCCGGAGGAACTCGAAGTCGATGGACGTAAACTGCCGAGAACCGGCAATCTGATCATCGGCAGCAAGGGTAAGATGCTGGTCAATGGCGATTACTGGGAAACCCCGTTGATCATCCCCGAAGCACGGCGCAAGGAGTTCGGCCGTCCGCCGCAACTGCTCGAACGCTCCCCCGGCCATCACAAGGAGTTCTTCATGGCCTGCCGGGGCGAGAAGCCGCGCGAGTTCAGCCAGTCCAATTTCAGCTACTCCGGTCCGATGGCGGCCAACATTCAACTCGGCAACCTTTGCGCCCGCGCGGGCAAGAAGCTTGAGCTGGACGAATCCGGCAAGATCACCAGCGATCCGGCCATCAACGACCTGGCCTGGCGCGAGCCTCGCGCGGGTTGGGGTCCGCTGGAAATGAACGTATAAGAAGGCGTGCCTGACGAGAACAGCTCTATTCGACAAAGGTAGACCATTATGGAAAAGACGGAGAAGAAGCCGATTGCAGGCAAGGCGGCCGGAATGTCACGACGGCAGTTTGTGAGCGCGGCGGCCGCCACCGCGGCGACGTTCACGTTCGTGCCGCGTCACGTGCTGGGCGGTCAGGGCAACACGCCGCCGAGCGAGAAGCTCAACGTCGCGGCTATCGGTTCCGGCGGCATGGGCGGTGGGAACACGAATGCCTGCGCCGACGCGGGGGCGAACATCGTCGCTCTGTGCGACGTCGACTGGGACCGTGCGTCCGACACGTTCAAGAGGTTCCCCCAGGCCAAGCAGTACAGGGATTTCCGTAAGATGCTCGACAACGAGAAGAGCATCGAGGCGGTGATCGTCGCGACGCCGGACCACTTCCACGCGGTCGCGGCCATGGCGGCCATGCGGCGCGGCAAGCACGTCTACGTGCAGAAACCGCTGACGCGCCTGGTGGGCGAGGCCCGCGCCCTGACCGAGGCCGCCCGCAAGTACAAGGTCGTCACGCAGATGGGCAACCAGGGTCACTCGGGCGACGGCGTTCGTGACATCTGCGAGTGGATCTGGGCGGGCGTGATCGGTGACGTGGAGGAAGTCCACGCCTGGACGAATCGTCCGGTCTGGCCGCAGGGCATCGGTCGACCGAGCGAAGTGCACCAGGTTCCAAGCACGCTCGATTGGGACCTCTGGATCGGACCGTCCCCCATGCGTCCGTTCAACCGATGCTACCTGCCGTTCAATTGGCGCGGCTGGTGGGACTTCGGCGGCGGCGCGCTGGCGGACATGGCCTGCCACGTGCTGGATCCGGTCTTCTGGGCGCTGAAGCTCAAGTACCCGACCAGCGTCGAGGCCAGTTGCACGCCGGTCAACGAGGAGACGTTCCCGTCCGGGTCGATCGTTCGCTACCAGTTCCCGGCGCGCGAAGGCATGCCGGCGGTCAAGGTCAACTGGTACGACGGCGGTCTGAAGCCCGCGCGTCCGAAGGAGTTGGAGGCGGCCAGACCCCTGGACCAGGCGTCGAGCAACGTGCTGTTCATGGGCAGCAAGGGCGTGCTCCGCTGCGGCGAATACGGCGACAATCCGCAACTGCTGCCGTACGATCGCATGCGCGAGTTTGCCAAGAATAAGCCCGCGCAGACGCTCAAGAGGATCACGACCAGCCACGAAGGCAACTGGATCGAGGCCTGCAAAACGGGCGGCAAGGCGACCTCCGATTTCGAGTATTCCGGCCCGCTCACCGAGATGGTCACGATGGGCAACCTCGCGATCCGTCCGGAGAACGTCGGCAAGAAGCTCGAGTGGGACGGCGAGAACATGAAGGTCACCAACGACGCCAAGGCCGACGAGTACGTCCATCCGCACTATCGCGACGGATGGTCGCTGGAGATGTAAGCCGGTCCGGC
>CAZOFX010000049.1:13047-39004 GCA_964579055.1 uncultured Pirellulales bacterium | reverse complement strand
CGGCTCGAACGGATCGTGGTCTTGCACCCGCTGGCGGTCATGGCGGCCGGAGTCCTGGCGGCTGTGGCGATGTGGCTGTACCTGACGCGAGCGGACTTGGCCCGGCGCAACTGCCTGCGTCCGTGGATCGGATTCGCCGAGGTGTTCGACCGCGACAAGCTGCGGCGCTCGCCTCAGTACCGTAGCGCCGCGCCCTGGACGCGGCTCAAGGACCATCCGCGTCCGTGGGTTCAGAAGCTGTTCCTCGGCGGCATGATGAAGTGCCGTCCCTTGAGCATGGCACGCTGCGTATGGGGGGCGGTTTACAGTTCATTTGCCCTGGTGCTCTCGCAATGGACGAATGTCCTGGTCCTGGTGGTCGTGATGACGGTCTTCCTCGGCTACCTCGGCGGGCATCTGATGGTGATTCTGTTCGCCGCGCTGCCGATCGTGGCCGGGGCGATGGGTCTGTCCCACGGCGCCCTCTATTCCAGCGTGCTGACGGCCGGCGGCCGGCGCGAGCGGTTCACTGCGACGCTGGCGGTCGCGGCGACCGGGGCGGTTCTGGTGACGGTGTTCATGGGTCTCGTAGCGGCGCTGTCAGTGCCTTTGGCAAACGTTCTGCCTGATTTCCACGTCTACGGCCAGCGGCTCACCTACCACGTCATCAGCGCCCGGGTCTTCTACGGGCCCTGGGTTCTGCTGCCCGTCGCGGCGATGATCCACCTGGTGTTCTACCGCCGACCGATCCTGTCCATGATTCTGCTGATAGCCCTGATGTACGCTGTGGTTCTGGCCGCCGAGTTACTATCACACGACCTGAAACCACTGGTCAACGCCCCCGCCGCCGCAACGTTGGCGGCCCTCTGCTGGCTCGTCTTCATCCTGGTCCTGTCTCGCATCGCCAACCGACGCTCCCTGGTCCGGTAGGGGCGAAGGTACAGACCGCGGTCAAATCGACTTGCCCCCAGCAGGGTTGTTCGATACAATAGGTTGTATGATGAAGCTGACTCGAATCACATTCGATCCCAATGTCATGGGCGGCAAGCCCTGTATTCGGGGAATGCGCGTGACGGTAGGCATGATCCTCGGGATGCTCGCTTCCGGGCATTCGAGGGAGCGCATCCTCGCGATGTATCCCTACCTCGAACCGCAGGACATTGATGAATCGCTGGCCTACGCGGCTTGGCGGGTCGAAGAGGTCGATCTTCCGCTCGGGTCACTGCCCGCATGAAGCTCCTGCCGAGGCACCCATATTCCGGAATCCGAAGCACGAAATCCGAAACAAATCCGAAGGTCGAAAACGGCAAATCCAAAACGAACCCGTGACCGGCGTCAGCATTTGGGGCCTTTGTATTTCGGGCTTCGCATTTGTCTCGGATTTCGAGTTTCGTGCTTCGGGTTTCCACCCAGACACGCGCAGCCCAAGCATTGACCCCGATACACTCTGCTTGCAGTGCGCCAGAAGTAGGGGCGAATAATCATTCGCCCCTACGGGCCAAGCGGGGTAGGTTCAGCCTTCTTCGACGACTTTCATGCCCATCAGCGGCGCGAGGTGGCGGGCGTCGGTCATGTGGTCGCCGTAGAAGACCACGCGGTGCAGCAGGGTCATGGCGTCCTCGGTTTCCAGTACGCTGCTCCAGTTGGCGGCCATCTTCGCGGCGTCGCGCACCTCGGTGACGATCTGCGTGCGGCAGCCGTGGACCGCCCGCTTGGGGACCTCGATGATCTTGCCCGTCGAGATGAGCAGCGTGTCCAGGTTGACCAGTTTCGTTCGGGTGATGGTCTCGCCCAGTCGGTACTGCACCTCGGGGACACAACCGCTGCCGGCGACCTCGGAATGCCCGCGCAGCAGATACGGGGCATTCTTGCCGTCAGGTCCGTCCATCTTCAGCGGCGCGGTGCAGTGGGCGGTCCACAGCGCGTTGCGGGACGTGTCGAACGTTGCGTTGCCCTGGAAGCCCGGCTTGCCGATCATGTACTGGAACAGGATCATCGTCAGCAGCGAGTCCATATCGCCCTCGCACGCGGCGGGAATCCCCTTGTCGCGCAGACGGGCGAAGCCCAGGCAGGGGAACCCCTTCGACAGCCAGCCCATGCAGGTGCCGACCGCCAGCCCTTGGGCCTGTTGCTGCTCCATGAGGTTTTGCAGGGCGATGCTGATGCGGGCGGCCTTGAGGATGTCCTCCTCGTTGGGCTCGACGATCTCCTTGGCATTCTGCGTCCACCAGCGGGCCTCGTCTCGAGCGGCGCGGTCGTCCACGGAAGCCGTCATCTCGTCGAACAGCTTCTCTTCTACGGCGACGACGTCGGCCCCCAGACGCTTCTTGACTTCGTCGGGAGACTGGGCAGAGGCGGTGCCGCGAGCGGGCGGGAAGAGCAG
This sequence comes from uncultured Pirellulales bacterium, assembly GCA_964579055.1. Taxonomy (GTDB): domain Bacteria; phylum Planctomycetota; class Phycisphaerae; order Sedimentisphaerales; family Anaerobacaceae; genus Anaerobaca. The sequence goes on along the minus strand of CAZOFX010000049.1, from coordinate 36,642 downwards.
GACGCGCGTCTGGTTCATCATGGGCACGACCCTCAGCAGACGAAGCGCTCGTTCCAGCTCGTCGTAGCTGCTGCTGGCCAGGAGGCTCACACGGTGTCCCTGGCGGTGCCATCGCGGCGCGTACATCCAGTCGTGCCCACTGGCGGGCAGCGAGAAGACGATCATCGGATGCGCCCCATCCAGAATCGGCTTGACGACCTGCGTGAGCGCGAAGTTCCGCGTGTTGATCGCCAGGACGGGAACACCGGGACCGGCCTCGGCCAGCAGGGCCGCGGTCTGCTCGGCGCTCCTGGACTCGCCGATGACCAGTTCGACGTTGCCGAGATCCTTCTCGGCCTTGGCTAAGCGAGCCTTCGCGGCCTCCACCTGCCTGTTGTCGGCCCCCCAGTCGCGGTCCCCCGGCGCCGGTTCGCCGCTGAAGACCACGCAAATGCGCGACTTGCCCCGCGGCTGGGCCAGCGACGCTTGCGAAGCCCAGGCGTGCGTCCATGTTGCGCCGGCCAGCAATAATCCACCGGCCACTCCCGTTCCCAAGAACTCCCGTCGCGTGCAGTGTTCACACATGGCCATGCCTCCGAACAACAGAACGATTGGGTCTCTGGTGTCAACGAACACAGGTGACTATAGCACCCACCATCCCACCCTTCAAGAAAAGAAACCCGAACGGACGCATGACCGTTTCTGCGCTGCTTGCTTGGGCATACCGCAGAAGCCCGAATAATGAAGTCCGAATTTCGAAACAAGCCCGAATGACCCAAAATCCAAGCTCGAAACACGGAGGCCATTGTGTGCAACTCCGCCGTGCCTATGCAAACCGAGGCGAGTTTGGGGCATTTGGAATTCGTGCTTTGAATTTGTCTCGAGTTTCGTGCTTCGGATTTCGAGTTTGTCCTCGCCGGCCATGAATCGATACCCGTCAGACAACGTCTGAGCGAGCCTGATCGCAAAAGCGCTCAGGCGTCCACCCCGAACCCCCAGGCGTTGGGCACGGATTCTGTGTGGCCTATGGGTCGCACGAGCTTTCGACGTGGTGGGGCAGGTCGTTGAGAGGGCAGGCAGCGCATCGGGGTTTGGGCTTGCAGAAATCCTTGCCGACGTGGACGAGCAGGGCGTGGAACTCGTTGAACAGCCGCACATCCGGTTCGAGGCTGGATTCGAAGAGGCACTGCAACTGGGTGTAGTCGATGTCCGGCTCGATGAGGCCGTGACGGACCGCGACGCGGGCGGTATAGGTGTCCACCACGAAGACCGGCCGGTCCAGTGCGTACAGCACGATCGAGTCGGCGGTCTCCGGGCCAATGCCCGAGATGCCCAGCAATTCCTCTCGCAGGCGATGCGTCTCAATGGCGTCGAGGGCGTCGAGTCTTCCCTGGTAGTTGTCGATAAGCCACTGGGTGAAGTTGCGCAGTCGCTTGGCCTTGAGGCGGAAATAGCCGGCCGGACGGATCAGCGGCTCCAACTCCGCCAAGTCGAGGGCATGCAATCTGTCAGGGTCCAGCAGTCGGGCCTCCTTGAGATTGGCGATCGCCTTCGCGACGTTGGCCCAACTCGTGTTTTGCGTCAGGATCGCGCCGACGATGATCTCAAATCGCGTCTCGCCCGGCCACCAGTGCTGCGGCCCGAACGCACGGAAGAGGTGTTCGTAGATTTCCATCAACTGCTGTCGTGTCGTTGTCATTTGACAAGGCTCTCCACCACGTCATGCCGGCATTGCCACCGGTTGGCTTCGGTCGCTGTGTGTCAGGTCACATAAAGTCGCAGCCGATGCTATTGTATTCGAATGTGACCTGAAGTACACTGCCCCGGTGTTATCGCCCAGGGAGCTCGCGATCGGACGCCGGGCCGGGGGCCGAAGGAACAGGATGTGTGGTGCTTCACGGATGGCCGGCAAGAAGAAGGACAGGAAGGACTACTCGACCAGTCAGTTGCTCAACTATGCGAGCAACTCCTACCTGGAGCGCACCAGCCGGCCGGTGTACGCGATCGTGTTCCTCCTGCCGTTCATCGTCTTCTACGAGTTCGGCACGATTCTGATCAACACGGACGTGCTGAACCGCTCCCAGGTCCGCGTGGTGGCCTTCGTCTGGCTTCAGCAATTGCTTCAGTATCTGGGCACCAGCAGCCGAATCGCGTGGATCGCGCCGCCCTTGGTTGTCATCCTCATTCTTATCGGTCTACAACTGGCCTCGCGCAAGAGCTGGTACTTCTGCGCAGGCGACTACATTCCGATGGTCATCGAATGCGTGCTGCTGGCGGTTCCGCTGATCGTCCTGAGCCTGTTCTTCAATCGGCCTTCCGTGGCGCCGGGTCAGCCCCCGAGGCCCGACAGCAATACCCCCGTGGCGGTCGCCTCCATCGCGGAAGGACCGGCCGGTGTCGCGGCCGCTCCGATCGTGCCTCTGGCTGCCGGTTCGAAGGTCGCCTCGCATACGCTGATGGCCAGCATCGTTACCGGGGTCGGCGCGGGGATCTACGAAGAACTGGTCTTTCGACTGATCCTGATCTGTCTGCTGATGATGTTCTTTCAGGACCTGATCGGCCTGAGTCATTCCAACGCCATCGTTTCCAGCGTGCTGATCTCCGCGGCCCTGTTCAGCGCCCACCACCATATCATCGTTCTGGACGGGCAGCTCGGCCGCAGTGCGGTGTTCAATTGGACGGAATTCAGTTTTCGGACGATGGCAGGAGTCTACTTCGCCGCCCTGTTCGCCCTTCGAGGCTTCGGAATCACAGCCGGCACACACGCTTTTTACGACATTATCGCTACACTGATCAATGCGTTTTTCTTCGACCGTTAATCACCCGACGAGTTCCACTTTTTTTCGAACCGGACGCCGAAAAAAAACCCTATGGTTATTAGTCTCGCTCTGCCATGGGCTTGTGAGATAATCGTCCCATAAGGGGCTCCTAACGGCCTGCCAGTACTGATATTGCGCTTGAATGACTTTTTCGATTTTGCTATAATACCCTGAAATAGATGGCCGTGTTTTTGGGGTTTTTCGTAATGGAATCGCCACAAACCAACGTTGCTGTTGACCAACTGACGTTCAGCCTTTTCCAGAGGCCTCTCCACCCGGAACTCTTTCAGTTATACGCCTGCCGGCAGCTCAAGACGGAGAAATACGAAGCCCAGATCTGGGTGACCGGCTGTACCCACGTGGTGAGCGTCTTTTCGGGCGACGTCTGTCTGAGCGAGGTCGTCAGCACGCCGGGGCAGTTGCTTCCGCACCGGGGTCTGGTGGAGCGGTTCCAGTTCCGTGGCCCGCGCACACACAAGTGCACGCTCAGTCGCGGCGTCAGCTACATGACCGATTTCCAGGTCGAGAAGATGAGCTCCAATCTGTATCGGCAGAGCTACACCGATCTGGAGCGGTTTGCCCGCAACCGCGGGGTTTTCGTCAAGTTCCCGGAGTTGGAGCTCGACGGATTGCAGCCGTTCTGCTACGTGGATTTCGAGGCACGGCGGAGCGAATTGCACATTCACACCTTCGCCGCCTACCCCGATCAGGTGACGATGATCAAAACGCAGTCGCTCTTCGACTTTCAGTAGGAGCGGCCTCTACGCATGCTGCACTTCGACGTTCTGGCGAAGGACGTCGAGTTTCTCCTTGATCTCGGTGGACATCCGGCTGTTCGGGAAGTCGCGGATGATCTGCTGACCGACCTCCAGCGCCCCGTCCCATTCCTTGTTCGAAATGGCCATCGCAAACTGAACGCCCAGGTTGTGCAGTTTGGTCTTGAAGACGTCCTTGGCCGCCTCCTGCAACGCCAGCCCTTCGTTCGGCGTCAGGTACATATCGAGTTCGCGAAGGATCGCCAGACTGCGGTCGGTGTCTCCCTGCTGGACGGCGTCGTCCCAGGCGGCCATGAGAATCCGCTTTCGCTCCTCCTTGTTGTCGAGCAATTGCTGGCGCATGGCCTTGGCCTTCTCCGACGAAGGATACTCTTTGATCAGCGCCTCGATCTGGATACTGGCCCGGGCCCACTGGGCGTTGCGGAAATGCGTCTTGATGCGCTCGATGGCCTGATCGATCCGCTCGTCCTCGGTGGCGTTGCGGTAGCTGTCCACATGCTGGCGCAGCTCGACCGCCAATGTCCGGTAGCCGGAGTGGATGCTGATCTCGTCGATGATCTCGTAGGCGCCGTCGAAGTCCCTCTGTTTGAGCTTCTCGAAGACGGCTTCACGCAACGATTGCCGGTCCTCCTCTCGGAACGCGATCGCTTTGACCGTGTCGCTGACGCGCGTGCTGTGATTGATCCGGATCAGATCGCTGCGGATGTCCTCCAGGGCCTTGGCGGCTTCCGCCATCTTGGCGCTGTTGTCGCGAAGCGTCTCGACGATTCCGGAGACGCGCGCGAGCATGGCCAAGACTGCTGCAAGGAAGATCAGCGAGCCCAGCAGAAACACGAGATTGCGCAGCGTCTCGGAGTTCTCGAAGGTCCGGGTGAACAACGCCAGAAAGATGACCGCGGCTACCGTGATGCCGACGACAACGATGTGCCATTTGAACTGCTGCACGTGGCTGTCTTTCTCAGGGTCCATGAGCTTTTCTCCAACAGAGCAAGGAACCGTGTTTACAGCCAACCCCCTCTAATATACCCATCGGTCGGCGCCAGGTCAACCGGACGGAGATTCGCCTTCTCGTTCGGAAGCGGCGATCAAGACAATAGACGCTCGCGGTCGCGAGTTTATTCTCGCACGGACGGGATTTGCCGGATCGAGGCCTGGCGCGACCGCGCTTCAGGTCTTCGGGGCTGTTCGGCAACCAGAACGAGTGGTGGGCCTGGGCAGGGCGCAAAAAAAGAACCGAAGCGGTGAGACTTCGGCTCTTTGGAGACGGCTTTTGCATTACTGAATATAGAGCAAGGGTATGATCTATACAGCCGTCTCAGAAACAAAACCAAGATATAGAAGAAAAGAGCGTATACCTACATTCTCCATTATACCGCGCCGGCGCGATTTGGCAAGCGCCGATTCCGAGAATCCGGGTTGGCGGGCCGGTGAGGCGGAGCATCACTCGACGCGCGCGGGGGCAACGCAGTAGATATAGGCCAGCGGCTTGGCGCCGGTGTTCTCGACATCGTGCAGGGTCCTTGGCGGGATGTAGGCGACCTTACCCAGACCCACCTGAAGGTCCTCGCCGCCGCCAATGTGGACCACACCCTGGCCTGCCAGGAAGATCAGGAGTTCCTCGTGGTCCTTGGTGCTGTGCTGGCCACAGGATTTCCCTGCTTCGAGGTAGACGCGGCCCGATCGCATCCCGAAGGTCTGCGGCTCGCCTTCGAGCAGCCTCTGATAGTCAGGTTTCTTGTCGAGGTCGATAGCGAGGGCCTTTTGTGATGATGCCATTAGTTCTCCTTATGAAAGAATTGCTTGAACCAGTTCTCCGTGCCGTTAATATGGCTTACACGGCGGTTTGTCAACCACGCAGTCGGATCGCTACCGGCCATCGGTTGCCCGGCCCGCAGAAGGAAGGGAAGAGCCACTTTGACACAGGAACTGAAGACCCTCGTGGTAACGGCTGCCTCCATCGGCTTTTTGCACACGCTGCTGGGGCCGGACCACTACCTGCCGTTCATCATGATGGCCTGGGCCCGTAAGTGGTCCACCGCCAAGACCCTGTTGATTACCTCCATCTGTGCCGTCGGTCACATCGGCAGTTCCGTCATCCTCGGGTTCGTCGGCGTCGCATTCGGCTTGGCCCTCAAGGGTCTGGTGGGAGCCGAATCGTTCCGCGGGAATGTCGCCGCCTGGCTGCTGATTGCCTTCGGTCTGGCCTATCTCGTCTGGGGAATCAGGCTGGTGTACCGCCATCATCCGCACCAGCACGCGCATCCGCACCCTGAACCTCACGCCCATCTTGCCGACCCGGCCCGGCCTCACCTGCACTCACACACGCATCTGGGGGAGCATTCGCACGTTCATGACCTCGACGGCGCCAAGACCATTACCCCCTGGGTTCTCTTCGTGATCTTCGTCTTCGGGCCTTGCGAGCCTCTCATCCCGTTGCTGATGTATCCGGCGGCCCGTAGCGGCCTGCTGGATCTTGTCGTCGTCACGGCGGTCTTCGGGACTATCACTCTGGCGACCATGCTGGCGACCGTGATGCTTGGGCGGGCCGGGTTCGATTTCCTGCCGCTCCGGTCTGTCCAGAGGTACAGCCATGCCCTGGCTGGCGCGACCATTCTGCTCTGCGGCCTGGCCATCCAGTTCCTCGGTCTCTGACACCCTTGCCGGCACGCGGCGAGCTGGCCTCAAAAAAACTGCACGAACCGGCGGTTTTTGCCTTGTGCCAGGTAGCACGAATGCGATATTCTTATGCATGGTAACACGAAGTGGTGCTTCGTATGTGCCACGTTTCAGGGTTTGAGGGGGCGGAGGACGGAATATGAGAAACGCATGGGTGGTCGGCACACTGATCGAACTGGCGCTGACGGGTTCGCTGTGGGCGGCAACGCACACGGAGTTCCAGGCCGTCAACGCGTCGGGGGAGTCGACCTATACGGCTGCACAAACGGTGACGCTCGAAGGCATCGTACTGAACAACCCGGCCGACATGCTGGACCCGACGCCGGATGACGCCATGATGCAGATGTACAACGTTGCGGCCGAATGGCAGATCTTCTTCCAGGGCGAGGGCGACGACCACGCCGGTACCGCCGTGTGGATGGGCCAGATGTACAGCAATCTGCCCTGGGTCTCGCCCGACGGCGGTTACTCCAACGAGCAGTGGGTCGCGGAGTTGACGCGGCTCAACGCCGCACAATTCAGCCCGGGCGATTGCATTCGCGTCACGGGTTACTTCCTTTCGTACAAGGGCAAGACCAACGTCAACGAGCAGCACAGCAACGATCCGCAGCGCGATTTCACGATCGAGCTTCTCGAGAAGGGCGTCGGGCTGCCCAGGCCGGAGGTAGTGACGCTGGACGATCTTAAAGACGACCAGGATCAGTGCATCTTCGATCCGGCCCGACTCGTCGGCGGCGAGGCCTATCAGTCGCGTCTGATCAAGATCGAAGGTGTCAGCATCGCGGACCCGAACGGCTGGGGCCCGTATGGCGTGCTGACAATCACCGACGGCGTCAAGACGCTGCCGGTCAAGCTCGGACGCGGCAACGGGATCTACGCCGGTTCATACAATCTGAACGAGGTCATCGATGTCATCGGTATCCTCGATCAGGACAGCGCCGCTCTCGTCGATGGCTACCGCCTTCTCGTGTTGAACTATGACGGCAACGGCGAGGTTCTGGCCGCTCCGGAACATCGCCGGGCCGATGAGTCCGTCGAAGAACCGCTGGCACTGGAACAGTGAGCTGCTGAAGGGATTTTAGTGAGACGTGCTTTCACGCTGATGGAAGTGCTGGTGGTTGTCGCCGTCACCGCGACGCTGATGGGGATTCTGCTGCCCGTGACCGGGCGGGCCCGTCTCCAAGCGAAGGTGCTCACCGTCAATGCGGAATTGCGCGACATCGGCCTGGCGCTCGAAGCCTACTCGTTCGACCACGACAGCGAGTATCCGCCCACGCGGGTGGACTGCATGCTGGGCGAGCACTTCTATCAGCTTCCGCTCGAGCTGACGCGGGCGGGCTATCTGCCGGCGCCGCCGCCGGAGACGTTTCTGTCGACGGGGATCGAAGACCGTTTCAACCGGGGCTACACCTACAAGTACCGATCCGTCGGAACCCTGATCTACAACCGCACCTATGTCGTGGACGACGGCGCGTATCTCTGGGTTCCCGACGGCTTCGCCGACCACGAGCAGGAAGAGGGGCAGACCTACAGCGATCCGGCCACGTCGCCGGTCGGTTGGGTGCTGTACAGCCAGGGGCCGAACTTCGACGACGCGCGGATGCGGAAGCTGAACTACCCGGTGCCTCGCGCGACGTGGTTCGACCCGCAGACGGGCCAGGGCGTCATCACACGGCTGCGGCTGCGCAACGGCAATCAGATCGGTTCCTTCGAGAGATAGACGACAGATGAGAACGTGGGGCCTTGGGATTTTGCTGGCGGTTCTTCTTCCGACGCTGTTGATGGCAGGCGGTTGCCGGGACAGCTCGGCCGCGCCCGATGCGCCGCAGATCGCCGTGACGAACTCCTACCTGGAGGCGGTGGTGCGAGACCTGTGTGGGTCTGATACGGCGATCATGTGCCTGGCGCCGCCGGGGATGTGTCCGGGCCACTTCGACATCTCGCCCGCCCAGGTCAGGCAGCTTGGCAACTGTCGAATGCTGCTATTGTTCGATTTCCAGCAGAAGGCCGAGGCGAATCTGACGCGTCTGAAGGACAGCGGTCTCCAGACGCACCTGGTCACGGGATTGGCTGGACTATGCATCCCCGATGCCTACCTCTCAACCTGCCGCGAGGTGGCGGCGCTGCTCTCGAAAGCGTACCCCGATCGCGATGCTGAGTTCCAAGCACGCCTCGGTGCTGTCGATCAGCGTCTGGCGGCATTAGGCGATGAGTTGCGGACATCCGTCGAGTCGGCGGAGGCGACCGGCGCCAAGGCGCTCGCGTCGAACCATCAGGCAGAGTTCGCCGAATGGCTCGGACTGGAAGTGGTAGCGACCTTCGTGGGCAGCGACGTCGAGACCATCTCCAATATTGACCACTGTCTCAAGCAAGCGGCCGGACAGGAGATTTGCTTGGTCGTCGCCAATCAGCAGGAGGGAACTGCGTTGGCGGGCGCCCTGGCGGACCGCCTGGCAGCCAAGGCGGTGGTGTTCAGCAACTTCCCGTCGCAGGCGGACAAGGCGACGGGTTTCGACCGGCTCTTGCGTGACAACGTGCAAGGTCTGATCGCGGCGGTCGCGCCATGACGGCCGGTTCGGTGGCTCTTTCCGGCATCGACGTGCGCCGTTCGGGGCGGACGATCCTACAGATCAACAGCCTCAGCATTCCCGCGGGTTCCTTCGTTGGCATTCTGGGGACCAACGGTGCCGGAAAGACCACCTTGTTGAAGGTCTGCTCTGGGCTGATCGAGCCGACCCGAGGCCAAGTGCGCATCGACGATGTGGACCTGACCCGGTTGAACTCCTGGCGAAAGTGCAGCCTTCGCAAACGCATCGGCTACATCCCTCAATCGACCGAGTACAACGCCGAGCTGCCGTTCACGCTGCGCGAGGTGGTTGCGATGGGACGGACCAGCGTGCGTCCGCTGCTGCGCCGCCTGAGCAGACAGGACTACGCGATCGTCGATGAGTGGATCGACAGACTGGGCCTGTCGGACCGGCGGAACCAGACGTTTCGCAGTCTCTCCGGCGGACAGCAGCAGAAGGCCCTGATCGCCCGTGCGATGACGCAGGACCCCGAACTGCTGATGCTCGACGAGCCCTGCGCGAATCTCGATTTCTACTGGAAGCAGCAGATTTCTGAGATGATCGAACGGCTCTATCGTGAAACGCACGTCACCGTGCTGATGGTCTCGCACGAGACGAGCGTGCTGCCGCCGGCGTGCGAGCGGATCGTGCTGATGGCTGATGGACGTGTCGTCGCCGACGGAGACGCCGATGAGGTTCTCTCGCCGCAGGTGTTGCGAAAGGCCTACCCCGGCGATTTCCAGACGCTGGTTGCAGGAGGACGCCGATACACGGTCAGCGGCTCTGGCGCTTGATGGGATGCGGTTGAGTCGAGTATGGACCCATTCTTCTACTTGGTGATAGCAGCGGGGGCGATTGCCGGCGCCAGTTGCGGCCTGCTGGGCGTCTATCTTGTCGCCTTGCGTCTTCCCTTTATCGGGGTCTTCATCTCGCACACCGCGATGGCCGGGTCGGTGTACGCCTATCTGGTGGGCCTCGATCCGACGGTCGGGCCGGTGGTGGTTTCGTCTCTGGCCTCGATGTGCCTGGCCGGGATTCGGCCGGGACGCTCGCGAATCGACCCGAACGTGGCGCTGGCCATCCTGTTCTCGCTGATGCTGGGCCTGACGTTCCTCGGCATCGGCCTGGTGCAGGACAGCCGCTCGGAGATTCTCGGCTTGCTCTGGGGCAGCATCCTGTTCGTTCGCGCCGGCAGCGTCGTGGTGATCGCGGTCGCTGCCGTCGCCTTCGCGGTCTTCGCGATGCTGTTCAACAAGGAACTGAAGGTCCTGCTTTTCAGCCGCACCATCGCCTCGGCCACCGGCGTGCACGAGACCTTCGTCTACGCCCTGTTCCTCGGTCTGGCGGGCATCGTGCTGGCGGTCAATCTGCCGCTGGTAGGCGGGCTGATGATCTTCAGCCTGATCACCAATCCCGCCGCCGCGGCCTATCAGATCTGCCGGGGCCACCGCGCCGTCGTCTTCGCATCCACCCTCTTCGGCGTCCTCAGCGCCGTCGGCGGCTTCATCGCCTCGTATTACCTCAACCTGCCCACCGGCGCCTGCATTGTCCTGGCCAGCACCCTCCTCTTCGCCCTCGCCGCCCTCTACCGCACCCTCGCCCGCCGCACCGACTGAGAGCCCGCCCGAGCGGCAATCTGCCTGTCTCACGAGGCAACTCAGGGGGAGGCCATCCTAAGCGTACCGTCTACGGAGAGGATGACGTCTCCTCCGCCACTGGTGCTTATAAAGATCTCGCCGGAGGGGAGTTTCCCACACGAGTTCGGCGCGCCGGGCAGGGTGCGCCAGAGTTCCGCAACCCATTGCCCACTCTCGCCCGGTTTGATTCCGTACACACAGCCATAGTGAATGCCCAGGTGCGACAGGCCCGTAACCGCGATATATCTCTCTCCCAGCTTGAATAGATCCTCTACATTCTCCTTGAGGACAAAGCTCTGCTCTCCCTCGTCGGGGACGAACACCAGTTCGCCTCCAAATTCCCCCCGATCGCGGCCCACCAACCACCCGTTCTCCACTCGCAGAGCGACATCCGGGACCTGTTCGATGGGCATTCGATACATAACCATACCGTCATCCACGACGATGGTGGCGCCCTTTTCCTTGGCCTCTCTTTGCTCAGCCTCATCGTCGCTGCCAAGGACGACGGTTTCGCCTCTGTACGACAGTTCCCGCAGCTTCTCCTCGACCTCTCTCTGCTCGGCCTCATCGTCGCTGTCGAGGGCGACGGTCTTGCCTTTGTGGGACAGTTTCCACGTGGTTGACTTGCGGAGTTTCAGGTCAAGCGGCTCCTGGAGAAATTCAGGTCTCTTTGGCGTCGAGGATTTGATGCCCCAGTAACTCCGCCCGAAGTACTCCGAGAGACGCTCGGGCGACCCGGGTCTGGCCTCTTTATACGGCTTTCCTGAGACAATGTGCTCCAACGCGTCTTTGGCCCTATCGCGCACGGCGGGGTGCCAATGATTCACTGCCGTCTTTCTCAAGGCCTCCACCGCCGAGTTTGCTCCCAGTCTGCCGAGCGACTCGGCCGCCATGTGGTTGAGCCGAACATCCGTCGGGTCATTCAGCGATTCAATCAGGGCGGGGATGGCTTCCGTGCAGCCGATGCGCCACAGCGTCTCGACCGCAGCGAGCCGAATTCTCCAGTTAGGATGGCTCAGGAGTCTTGTAACCGCCGGGCCGGCACTCCTCGCCCTCGATCCGCGGAAGGCCAGGCTCTTGAGAAGGGACTCACTGGGTTTGTGGGCCAGCCACGCTGCGTAAATGCTTCCGGAGTTGGCCGGTTCGATGTCGATGAGAGCGTAATTGATTCTGTCCTCCAACTCGGGCCGAGTGCGCCGAAGCTCGATGAGGTCCGATTCAATGACGAGACCTGGTTCTTCCAGGGCGCCGATCATGATCAGCAATCCGTTCGCCTGATCGATCGATGTATCTTCGTCGGTGAGCAGTTCGAGCAGCTTTGGCGCGGTTTCGCGTCGCGCGTCTTCGCTGCAATGATTCAGGAGACGGCCCAGAAGACTGTAGACCCGCCAGTTCTTGCCGTTTTCGGCCTTGGCCGCCTCAATGATATACGGCAGAATTCGGTCTCCCAATGGCAGCAGGGAATTGAATTCTCGAGTGTCAGACCAATCGGACGTGTTCACATACTGCCGCAGAGCCTTCCTGATTGCCTGTGGAGTGGTGGGGAGTTCCAGTCGTGTGCGACTGTCCTCTTGCTGCGGCGATGGTTCACAAGTGCCGTCCTCTCCCTTTGCGTCGCATCGCAACGAGCAGGCGAGCACCAGAACCATCGACAGCAGGTTGACAACGACGGTTTTCATTGGCTTGTCCCTCAGTCACACGATTGGCGTCTCTATGTGGCTTCCCTCCGGACCATTCCTCTGAATCCTCTCAGCGGCGGTCTTCCCAATCCTCCGACTATTATAGCCTAAGCCCTGCACCCGCTTCAATTGGATTATCTCCTGCCGCGTCCGGTGGTATTGCGAATTTCCTTGTGAAAATGGGAAAGATAGAATAGAATTGGTGTTTTCAGTGCGGAATCGATTGAAGGAAGCAGATGCTGGCGAGGCTGCACAGTGTGACCCTCGAAGGGATCGAGGGGGTTCTCTGCGAGGTGGAGGTGGACATCGCCCGTCGCAGCTTGGAGAAGCCGATCATCGTCGGTCTTCCCGATGCGGCCGTCAAGGAGAGCGCCGAGCGGGTTCGTAGCGCGATCGTCAACTGCGGCTACCCGTACCCCAAGACGCAGTCTATCGTCAACCTGGCCCCGGCCGACGTCAAGAAGGCCGGACCTGCCTTCGATCTGCCCATCGCCCTGGGCATGCTCATCGGCGAGGGGGTTTTTCCCGGCCCGGTGATTCGAGATGCGGTCATCGTGGGCGAGCTGGCCCTGGACGGCCGGGTCCGCCCGGTCAACGGCGTCCTGAGCATGGCTATGACGGCGGCGGCCCACGGTTTCCGACGCATGATCGTGCCCATCGAAAACGCCCAGGAGGCCGGCGTTGTGCAGGAGATCGAGGTCTTCGGCGTCGGTTCGCTTTCGCAGGCGGTCGGGTTCCTGTCCGAGCAGTTGCCCCTGGAGCCGACGGTCACCAATATCGACGCGCTGTTTGACGTCGCATCCCACTACGAGGTCGATTTCTCCGACGTCAAAGGCCAGGAAACCGTCAAGCGGGCGCTGACGGTCGCTGCGGCAGGGGCCCACAATATCATGATGATCGGCCCGCCCGGCGCCGGCAAGACCATGCTCTCGCAGCGTCTGGCGACGATCCTGCCTGCGCTGAGCCTGACCGAGAGCCTGGAAACCACGCGAATCTACTCGGCAGTTGGTCTGCTGAGGAAGGACCAGGCGCTGATGGCGACGCGTCCGGTTCGCACGCCGCACCACTCGGCCAGCGGTCCGGCCCTGATCGGCGGAGGCTCGTCGCCCCGCCCGGGCGAGCTGTCGCTGGCTCACTATGGGATTCTCTTTCTCGATGAATTCGTCGAGTTCCCCCGGCACGTGCTCGAGATGATCCGTCAGCCGCTGGAGGACGGCTTTGTGATCGTCTCGCGGGCCAAGCGGACGATCCAGTTTCCGGCCCAGTTCATGCTGGTTGCGGCGATGAATCCGTGCCCGTGCGGTTATTTCGGCAGCACATTGAGGGCCTGCAAGTGTACGCCGAGCCAGATCGTCAAGTATCTGGCCAAGGTTTCCGGACCTCTGGTCGACCGGATCGATATTCACATCGACGTTCCGGCGGTGGCCTTCGGCAAGCTGCGGTCCAGGGCCAGGCAGATCGACTCGGAGACCTTGCGCGGCCGCGTAATCGCTGCGCGGGAGGTCCAGACGCGACGGTTCGGCGACGGACGCGCCATGACCAACGCCCGAATGAACCACAAGCAACTGGAGGCGTTCTGCAGGCTCGATGAGGCCGGCGAGATGATGCTCAAGGCCGCCATGGTCGAGCTGGGCCTCAGCGCCCGGGCCCACGACAAGATCTGCAAGGTGGCCCGGACCATCGCCGATCTCGACGGCGCCCCCGACATCCGGGCCGAACACGTCAGCGAAGCCATCAGTTATCGGAAGCTGGACCGAAAACTCTGACCGCCTCCCGGCGGCTGCCACCGGCCAGGCGGCCCTTTGCCGGCGCACTGCGAAATCCCTGGGAAATCGCCCCGCCTTGAACGCCGCTCCACTGCGCTGGGCCTATTATCGGGTGCTGTCGGAGGCGAGCCGAATGGCTGAGTTTTTCGTTAATGCCGCCTGTCTGTGCGCCGATAATACGGGTGAGTATCGAAGGCACCGTAACACTAAAGGAGATTGAACATGGGGATTCAGAACTGGTCGGAGGAAATCATTCTCGTCGATCTGCCTCAGGAGCCTGAGCTGGGTGACGAACTCAAGACGGTTACCGAAGTGGTCCGCGACCGTGGGGACTGCGAAGTGGTTATCGATTTTTCCGAGGTCGATATCATCACGTCTTCCAGCCTGTCCAAGCTGCTCAAGCTGCGGAAGCTCGTCGGCGATTGTGGACACCGGCTGGTCTTCTGCAGCGTGGCACCGGCGACGAAGGGCATTTTCACGATCACAGGGCTTGACGGCATCTTCGAAATCGTGGACGATAAGTTCGTAGCCTTGGCCAGCCTGCAAATGGTCGGGTAGTCCCGGGTCAGTGACCGCCGAACCATAGGGTGCTGCTGCGTCCAACGCAGGAAACCGACAGGTTCGTTACCCTGTGGAGCGGGTCACGAAGGCCGTTCACGTGAGCGGTATTCGTCATCTGCTCGCAGGATGCTCATAGAAGGGCACTTGTGCCCGCCATGGCGGCATGCGCCGCGCGGCGGGATGATGCCACATGGACAAAGACGTTCTGCACCAGATCGAGCAGATTCTCGGGTACGAGTTCTCCAACGAAGCCCTGATCCAGAGGGCCTTCATGCACTCCTCCGCGGTCGACAGCCGTCTCGACAGCAACGAGCGTCTGGAATTCCTCGGCGACGCCATCCTCTCGACCGTGATCTGCGAGACGCTGTTCGACAAGTACAGCCGCTACGCTGAAGGCGAGCTGACGAAGATGAAGAGCATGCTCGTTTCCCGCGGGACGTGTGCCCGCGTTGCGAAACGCCTCGGATTGCCCAGGTTCCTTACCGTCGGCAAGGGCATGATCTCAAGCAAGGCGCTACCCACCTCGCTGGCGGCCGGCCTGTTGGAGGCGGTCATCGCGGCCGTTTACATCGACGGCGGCTTCGACGCGGCGCGAGACCTGATCGTGCGCAGCTTCCTGACCCTGATCGAGCAGGTGGATTCCGAAGAGGCCCACGGCAACTTCAAGAGCCTCCTGCAACAATGCTCGCAGGAGCAGTTCGGCGTCGCGCCGTCGTACGTTTTGCTCGACGAGAAGGGGCCCGATCACAACAAATGCTTCGAGTCGGAGGTGGTGATCGACCAGCGTCATTTCCCGAGCGCCTGGGGCGCCAATAAGAAAGAAGCCGAGCAGAAGGCGGCGTACAACGCGCTGGTGGAGCTGGGCGTGCTGCAGCGATCGGCCGAGCAGGTCGGCGGCTAAAAGGCGGACCCGCCGGCCATGGCGGGAAGCTGTTCGGTGACCAGCCAGGCGACGCCGTAGAGAATCAACGCCGCGACCGCGATGAACACCATGATCGAGCCGATCAGCAGCGCGGTCTCCTTCGCGAACGCCCTGGCGCGGACCTGGTGCACCTTGGTCGCCTTGTAAACGACCGCGATAGCCACCACGAGCGGAATCAGCCAAAGCATCGACGCGGCATTCGTGTCGATCCGCATCGGCGTGGTGAAGCTGGCCAATAACGTGCAAGTCAGTGTCGTCATCTCACGCACGCGCCCCCTTGAGACCCAGCAGATGCGCCGTATAGATTGCGTTCACGATACACAGCAGATTGAGCAGTCCGGCGATGCTCGTGTAGATCTGGCCGATCTCGCCGGCCCGTCCAAAGACCGGGAACTGCCCGGAGGCGCTGATCTGCCCCAGGAAGAAGACCGCCGGCGAATTCATCAGTTGGGCCACGTACCAGGGCTTGGCGTTCACCGGATCGATCACCCCGATCGACCCGACGTGGAGCCCGACGAGGAACGTCAGGACCACCGTGACGCAGATGACGATCGCACGGCGTCGCTCATTCAGCGCAAAATGCCCGCCGCCGGGAACGACCCAAGCCAGCAGGCCGATCACGATCAGAAAGAAGGCATGGTTGTCTTTCCACGTCTGGGACATCACACCGGGTCCTGTGGCAGTTCCGGAGGTCCGCTCTCGACCACGGGGGTAAGCTGCTCGGCAAAGCGGAAGTCCATGCGTTTGAGGATGTTCTCGGGATTGAAATGGACCACGGCCAGCGACTGCGATTCCGCGTGTTCCTCACGGCCGAGCAGCATGGGCCGCAGGCTCTGGAATTGCTGCTGGTTCAACCGTTGGATGGACAGGCTGCGGAGGCAGTAGAAACTCTGGTCGGGCTTGAACTCCATGACCAGCGGGACCTCCGCCAGAGTGTCCTTGTCGGCCGGAAGGAGGGCATAGAGCCGGTCCATGAAGCGGCGTTCGATGCCCAGCCGGCGCAGGTACTCCGGTGCGGCCGGATTGCTGGCGGCCTGGGTGGCGATCACCTGCAACTGCTCGGCCGAGATCCTCCGCAGGCCCGTCAGGTACTGCACCTCGAATACGTTCGGGTCGTTCGGATCCTCCTTCGCCTGGGCCCCGTACAACTCGTTGTACTTGGCCACGGCGCTGTCCCAGCCGTCCTTGGTGGCCATCGCGATGAACTCCTGCGCCTTGGTCTTGGTCGCGTCCCAGGTGGCCAGCTTTCTCAGGTCCTCGATCACGTTCTCCTTTACCGAGAAGACATCGTCATCGTCGCTCGCCAAATCGCCGACCCGCAGGGTTCGGGTGCTGTAGGTGACATCGAGGTTCTCGGGCGAGGCCGTCGGTTGGATCTCCACGACCCGCACCAGCGTCATGATCTGGTCGGACAGGTCGCGACTGCTGGCAGCCGAGAGGTCATGGGCCGGGCCGATGCTCCGGAACAATTGGGCCTTCGGAACGGACATCAACGTCACGGCACGCTCGCCGAAGTCCTCTGCGCTGAACAGAACCTGTGCCAGCCGGACCGGATTCGCTCCGTATCCCGTCAGAAACAGCCTGCCTAAATACTTGTCGCTCTGGAGGTCCACCGCACTGAGCAGTCCGGTTCGCCCGTAGTACAAGGGAACGCCGTGCTTGACGCCGAAGTCCTCTGCGATCTTCTGATAGTCTGCGGCACCCTTCTTCAATTCCTCCGCGGTGGGCTTCTCCTCCCTCGAATTGAGCGGCGCCAGCTTCTCGTCCGCCACGTTACGGACGTCGATCAGGATCTGCTCGGCCTTCGTCGTGATCTTCTGTAGAGTCAACTGCTCCCGGATGTCCACGGCGACTTCCGAGAAGTCCTTGACCCGATCTGCCTTCGGGGAATTCGGATCGTTGGGATCGGTCTGGACCTGCTCGGTGAAAAGCCGGCTTCGGTTGTCCCGGTAGAACGTCTCGATTTCCTCCTGCGCGACCGCCGGAACGACCGACGAGACGTCCGCCAGCTTCAGGGCGATGTACTCCAGTTGCAGCCGGTCGGGCAGCTTGTACCCGAAGCCGTAGGGATTGGCCTCGTTGGGGTCGCCTGGGAGGATCGACTTGTAGCTGTTGAACTGGGCGGTCAGTTCGGTCTCCGAAGGCGTCGCGCTCTTGTCGGCGAAATAGGCGGCCCTCATCTGCACGCATTCGGCGTTCATCGTCTCGTTCTCGTAGCTGGCCAGATGACGGACCTCGACATCGGTGACCGCTTCGACCGAGCAGATGGTCTCGGCGTACTGGAGCACGGCCAGCACCTTCCCGAACGCGGCCAGGATGTGGCTCTCGGGCCTGCCGTACTGGTTGACCGTGGCCTGCATCACCGTTGCGTAGGTCTGACCGTTGAACAACTGCGGAATGACCTGGGTCAGCAACCGGCCGACGTCCTCGTTGCTGACGTGAATGCCCGCCATGCGGGCCTCTTCCCGCAACAGAATCCAGTAGACGTCCGTCGGCGCCGTTCTGGCGTAGATCGCGCTGAGCTGCTTGTCGCCGACCCGGTAGCGGTTCCGTTGAATCAACTGTCTGGCGTAGTCGAGCACCTCGGCCGAGGCGCGATCCTGGGAGAAGAGCAGCTCGCTCAGGACGATTCCACGCAGGTCCTGGGCCTGCAAGACCTGGGCTGCCCCCAGTCTCATGAGAAGCTCGAGTTCCTGGCGGGCCTCTTCCCGGTCATAGTAGTTGATCTTGTGCTTGCCGTAGAAGGCGACCGCCTTGTCCCGACCGCCATGGCCCTGAAAGATGTAGCTGATCGACGAGCCGCCGATGAATCCGATCATCAACACGATGACCACGACCGCCATGACCTTCTTGTTATTCTTTCTGAACCATTTGACCAAGTTCATATTCCGGCTCCGGGTTTAGGGACACATACGCCTGTTATCCATTGAAACACAAAGGGCTTAAAGATACGGCAACCGACAGCTCATTGCAAGAAAAATGTAGAGTTGGCTCCTACGCGGCGTGCAGAAACGGCGCCTCGACCTGCGAATTGCGGCGTGGCGGTTGCATCCGCCGATGGATGGGCGTACCATGGCACGCTCATGATAGATACGCACGGCAGACATGTCCAATCGCAGGCGGCCTACGCCGCGGCGTGCCGGTTCCTGCCCGGAGGGGTTAATTCCCCGGTCCGCGCCTTCGGCGGCGTGGATATCGGACCGGTCTTCATCGCCGCCGCCAGAGGCGCCAGGGTCTTTGGCGTCGATGGCCGCGAGTATATCGACTATGTGGGCTCCTGGGGTCCGATGATTCTGGGGCACGCCCATCCGGCGGTAGTCGCCGCGATTCACGCCGCGGTCGATAAGGGGACGTCTTTCGGGGCGCCCACCTTGACCGAGACGGCACTGGCCGAGCGGATCGTCGGCGCGATGGCTTCCATCGAGAAGGTCCGGCTCGTCAGCAGCGGGACCGAGGCGGTGATGAGCGCCGTGCGGCTGGCTCGCGCGTTCACCGGGCGGGATATGATCGTCAAGATGGCCGGCTGCTATCACGGCCACAGCGATTCGTTTCTGGTTGCGGCCGGTTCCGGCGTGGCCGAGCACGGCACCGCGTCCAGCCCGGGCGTACCGCAGGCATTGGCGCAGTTGACCGTGGTGGTGCCGTACAACGACGCCGCAGCGGTGGCCGCCGCCTTCGAAAACCACAGAAATCGTATTGCGGCGGTGCTGGTCGAGCCGGTGGCCGCCAATATGGGGGTAGTCCCTCCGGCGGACGGCTACCTCGCAGCGCTGCGGCGGCTTTGCGACGAAGACGGTGCTCTGCTGATCTTCGACGAGGTGATCAGCGGCTTCCGCATCGCCCACGGCGGCGCGCAGGAACTCTACGGTGTGCGTGCCGACGTGACGTGCCTGGGCAAGATCATCGGCGGGGGGCTCCCGCTGGCGGCGTTCGGGGGCAGGGCCCCGATCATGGACCAGTTGGCTCCGGCGGGGAAGGTCTACCAGGCCGGCACGCTCAGCGGCAATCCCCTTGCGACTGCTGCCGCGGTCGCGACGCTCGATCTGCTGGCTGAGCCGGGCTGTTACGAGCGGCTGGAATCGCTGTCGGCGGCGTTGGAAACGGGCCTGGCCGATGCCGCAACCCGGGCGGGCGTGCCCCTGACCATCAACCGCGTCGGATCCATCCTCAGCGGGTTCTTCTGCGACCGGCCCGTGCGTAACTTCGCCGACGTGCAGGCGACGGACATCGCTCGCTTCAAGCGGTTCTTCGCGTCGATGCTGGAACGCGGCGTGTACTTGGCCCCCAGTGCGTACGAGGCGATGTTCGTCTCGCTGGCGCACACCGATTCGGACATCGAACGGACGATCCAGGCCGCCCGCGAGAGCCTCCAGGCCGCCATTCACCCTTAGCGGGTGCAAGCCCGAAGCCCTGAGCACGGAATCCGAAACAAACCCGAATGCTACAAATCCGAAGGCTTCAAACGCTCCTGCGCAGGGTGTGTTCCTTCTTATTCTCCCCTGATCAGTTCGACGACTTCGCGGGAGTCCCTGGCGGCGGTGACGGCTCGACAGAATGCCTTCGACTGGACGAGCTTGACGATCTCGGCCAGGGCTTCCACGTGAGGCCCCGACTGGTTCGGCGGCGCCACCAGCATGAAGAACAACTGGGACGGTTTTCGGTCGATCGAGGCGAAGTCGATCCCCTGCGGCGCGATGCCCAGCGCCAATTTCAGGGTAGACACCGCGTCGGTCTTTCCGTGCGGAACGGCGATCCCGTTTTCCAGTCCGGTGCTCAGTTTCTCTTCTCGCTCGCAAATGGCTCGAAGCACGGCGTCGTAATCCTCAATTTCGCCGGCATCTTTGAGTATCGCAACGAGTTCTCGCAGAACGTCCGCCTTATCGGTCGAGGCGAGCGGAATTCTGACGATCTTCTCTTGTACCAAGTCAATCAACGACATGCCCTGCTTCTCCTGAAAACCCTGTGGGATCCCACAACATCCATCGCCGCATCAGACCAGCGATTCATACATCTGCCAGACCTTGTCTTCATCCTTGGCGATCAGCACCGAGCAGGAGACCATCCGCATGGCGCGTTCGGTCTCGTCGTACAGCTCGTCGCGCCGGCTCCGAATCCGGGCCAGCTCGCCGATGACCAGAAGGTCCACGTTCTCTTCGTCGACTAAGTTCACAATCTCCTTGTGGACGCTGCCCCGACTGCTTCGCGGGATCAGGGAAACGCCCTTCTTGATGGCCAGCTCGTTGACATAGTTCAAATACCGCTGGGCATCGGCTTCCATGTCGTGTTCGTATTCCACCTGCTCGTCCTGGAGGAAGATCCGGGCCTTGAGCAGATCTTCCATGGCCTTGGTGTTGATCACGTACAGCGCGATCAGATCGGCCCGGAAGTAGGATGCCATGCAGATGGCATACTGAGCGGCCGTGATCGACTGTTCGGTCCCATCAACGTACACGAGGATCTTCTTCGGGGTACTCACGAGATGCCTCCCTCGGCTGCTGCCTTCTTCTTCTCCAGGTTTTCCTTGACCATCTTCATGAGCACGAACATGTCGCGTTCGTTTTCTTCGAGCCGGCTCTCGATGTAGTGCACGGTCTCCTTGAGGTCGGGAATGGCGATCTTCTCGAGCGCGTTGACTTTGCGAATGGTCTTTTTGACCTCGTTGGCCAGCCGCAGGACGGAGATCTTCAGCTCGGAGAGCTTGCCGAGCAGCTTGAGCACCTCCTTGAAGAACGACAGCGCGCTGTCGATCCAGAAGCTGTTGCCCATGAGGCTGTAATACGGCGGGTACTCCGTGAACTGCGTCTCGATCACGGGAAGGCTCACGCCCATGACTCTTCGCGAACGGACCGTGATGTCCGCGGTGATGTGCGCGGCGCCCGTGAGGTACTGGACCTTGAGCTTGCCCATATCGAGGATGGCCTCCTCGAGCGCTTCGTAGGCTTTCTCCAGCGCCTTCTCCACGCGGCTCTGGAAGTCCACCGTCTGGTCGAGCAGCGCCAGCAGTTCGACGATCAGAATGTTCCGCTTCTGGTCGAGCAGCTCGTATCCCTGCCGGGCGAAGCTCAGATCGCTTCGCAAACGCAGCAGGTTCGTCTTCGTCGGTGCATAAGTCAATTGGGCCATGATCTAATGCTTCGCATTCAGATTCCAGAACCAAAATGGAAAGATCAAAATCGCGGTGTTCGCTTCGCGAATGCGGTTCGATGCTCTCGCCGAAGGCGATCCCGAAATTTTGCTCATTGCCTTTTGATATTCGATTCTAACCTCCGTAATACTTCTCAATCTCTTCGTCGGTGACGCGGTGCAGCTCTTCGACGGGCAGCGTCCGCAGCACCTCCCAGCCCAGATCGAGGGTCTGCTCGATGCTGCGATCCTCATCCTTACGCTGGGAAACGAACTTCTGCTCGAAGAGCTTGCCGAAATCCAGATAGTTGTGGTCGAGCGGGGTCAGCTCCTCCTCGCCGATGACCGAAGCGAGGTTGCGGACGTCCTTGACGTAGCTGTAGGCCGCAAAGAGCTGGCTGGCCAGGTGCGGATGGTCTTCGCGCGTCATGCCTTCCCCGATGCCGTCCTTCATCAAGCGGCTCAGCGAAGGCAATCCCGCCACCGGCGGATAGATCCCGCGCCCGTCCATCTCCCGCTCGAAGACGATCTGGCCTTCGGTGATATATCCCGTCAGGTCGGGGACCGGATGGCTGATGTCGTCGTTCGGCATGGTCAGGATCGGCAGCAGGGTGATGGAGCCCTTGCGTCCCTTGATCATGCCGGAGCGTTCGTACAGCTCCGCCAGGTCCGAGTACAGGTAGCCGGGATACCCTTTCCGAGACGGGATCTCGCCTCGGATCGTGGAGATCTCCCGCAGCGACTCGCAGTAGTTGGTCATGTCGGTCATGATGACCAGCACGTGCATGTCCTCGGTGAAGGCCAGGTGCTCGGCCAGGGTCAGCGCCGTCCGGGGCGTGATCAGCCGCTCGATGGACGGGTCGTCGGCCAGGGACAGGAACAGCGCCACGTTGTCGAGCACGCCGCTCTCTTCAAAAGAGCGGACGAAGAACTGGGCGACGTCGTGCTTGACGCCCATCGCCGCGAACACCACCGCGAATTCCGTCGCGGTGCCGCGGATCTTGGCCTGCCGTGCGATCTGGGCGGCCAGCTCGTTGTGAGGCAGCCCGTTGCCCGAGAAGATGGGCAGTTTCTGGCCCCGGATCAGCGTGTTCATGCCGTCGATGGCGGAGATGCCGGTCTGCACGAAATCGCGCGGGTACTGGCGTGACGTGGGGTTGATGGCCATGCCGTTGACGTCCAATTCGACGTCGCTGCGCTGGGCGGGTCCGCCGTCGATGGGTCGGCCCAAGCCGTCGAAGACGCGCCCGAGCATCTCTTTCGAAACAGAAAGGGTCAGGGGCTCGCCCGAGAAGCGGACGCGCGTCCCGGGCAGGGTCAAGCCGGAGGTTCCTTCGAACACCTGGGCCACCACGGCGGTGGTGGACGATTCGAGGACGATGCCCAGCCGCACATGTCCGTCTTTGTCGACGCACTCGATCAGTTCCCGGTAGCCCACCGGATGGGTTTTGCGGATGAAGATGAGCGGGCCGTCGATCTTGTCGACGCCGACGTACTCGCGGCCGGACAACAGGCGGCTGTTCTTGGCGTCAGGCATGCAGGGCCTCCATCTGATCCATCGCACGCTCCAGGCGCGCTTCGATCTTGTCCAGGCCGGAGAGATCGTCGTTCGGTACGGAAAACTTCATCTTGATGATGTCCTGATACACTTTCATCTTCTTGAGCTGCATCAACGTCGCGCCGTTCTTGATCGCCTCGGAGCCGCGCTGCCAGTACAGAGCGATGATGTGCATCATCTTGGCCTGCTTCTGCACGGTCGAATACGCGTCGATCTTGTCGTAGGCGTTCTGCTGAAGGAAGGCGTTCTTGAACAGGGTGCAGACCTCCAGGATGAACCGCTGCGTGTCGGGCAGCGCGTCCGGGCCGACCAGCTTGACCACCTGCTGGAGGCGAACCTCGCGGTGCAGCAGCTCCATGATCTCGGTTCGGTCGGCGAACCACTGCGGGCCTACTTCCTGCTCCCACCAGCCGGTCATGCCGCTGAGGTACTCGCTGTAGCTGTCGAGCCATGAGATGGCCGGGTAGTGACGTGCGTTGGCCAGGTGCCGGTCGAGGGCCCAGAAGCAGCGGATGAACCGCTTGGTGTGCTG
>CAZOFX010000049.1:0-12947 GCA_964579055.1 uncultured Pirellulales bacterium | reverse complement strand
ATCGTGATGCCCGTGTAGATGCTGGCCTCGCGCGCCGAGACGGGCATGTTCGACGTGTTGGCGATCAGGATCGTCCGCTCCATGAGCGACCGGCCGGTTCGCGGGTCGATCAGTTCGGGGAATTCCGTCAGGACGTCGGTGATCTCGTTGCCGCGCTCGCCACAGCCGATGTAGACGATCAGGTCCGCGTCGCACCATTTCGCGACCGCCTGCTGCGTCATGGTCTTGCCCGTGCCGAAGCCGCCGGGAATCGAGACGGTTCCCCCTTTCGCCACCGGGAACAGGGCGTCGATCACCCGCTGGCCCGTGATCAGCGGGGTTTCCAGGGGCAAGCGCTTGCTGGTCGGACGCTGGACCCGGATCGGCCAGCGCTGCATGAGGAAAAGGTCCTTGTTCTTCCCCTCGTCCTTCTTCAGGACCGCGATCGTCTCGGCGACCGTGTAGTCGCCTTCGGCGACGATGGATTCGAGAACGCCCTGGTCGGTCGGCGGCACGAGAATCTGGTGCAGGAGATTGGGGGTCTCCTGGACGGTGCCGAGGATCGCACCGCCCGCCAGGCGGTCGCCGGCCTTGGCGGTCGGGACGAAGTGCCACTTCTTCTGCCGATCGAGGGAGGGAACGGAGATGCCACGCTGGATGAAGATCTCGGAGATCGCGCGAATCGCTTCGAGCGGTCGCTGGATCCCGTCGTAGATGGTGCCGATCATGCCCGGCCCCAGCTCGACCGACAGTTGCATGCCGGCGCCGTAAACCGGGTCGTGCGGCGCGATGCCCGTCGTGTCTTCGTAGACCTGGACGACGGCGCTGTCCTTTTCGAGCTTGATCAGCTCGCCGATGAGGTTCGCCTCGCCGACGCGGACCAATTCGAACATCTCCGCGTCGGTGATGCCCATCACCTCGATGACCGGGCCGTTGACCCGCTTGACCCGCCCTATGATTCTGTCAATCATACTCACTCTTCTCGCAGGCCGGCGAACAGCCCGTCGTAAATCAGTTTGTGCATCTGGCGCTGCTTTCGCAGCATTCTCGTGCGGACCTGGTTGTTGAACGCCATCCGTCCATCCCGGCTCGTCAGGATCACGCCCTGGCCCTTCAGGGGCGGCGCATCGGACAGGGTCAGCGTCACGTGCTTTCCGGTCTTCGACAATACGGCCTCGCGGACCCGTTCGAGCATGGCCGCATCGATCTGGGGCCGCTCCCTTTCGGAGGCGTTGACCGTTGCGGCGTCGGCGTCGAGCCCGATGGCCGCCTCCACGATCCAGTTCGTCAGGACCGTTCTGTAGTCCGGCCCGTCGATCATCGCGACAAGCCTCTTCTCGACTCGGTCCATGAGGTCCTGGATCAGCGCGTCGCGCACCTGGAGGTTGCGCCGCTTGATCTCCAGCTCTACCCCCGAGATCGCCTTTCGTTTGATCGACTCGGCTTGTTCGGCCGCCTTGCCCCGGGCCTCGTCCAGGATACCGTCGATCTTCTGCTGGGCGTATTTCTTCTTCTCGGCCGCCTGCGCCTGCGCGTCCGCCAGGAGCCGTTGCTCTTCGGCGTGGGCGTCTGCTTCGATGCCGGAAATCAGAGCCGCTTTTCCCTGCTCAACGGGCTTCATCAGCACGGTCCTCTCGTAGGAATGGGCCTTCCTGGCGACGGTCGAGACGCACGGGTCGGGATTCACCAATCATATCTTCAGTCCTATCGCGGTGTTGACCATTTCTTTGATTCCCGGGCGGCCCGGCACCGGCCCGTGGCGATCCGGAATCTCTACGATCAGCGGAAAGCTCTCCGTGAACAGATACCGGTCCACGATCGATCGGATCATCTCCGCCACGCGCTCGGTGATGATAATGATGCTGGTTTCCTTGTCGCCCAGGAGATCCTGGAAGGCGCGCTGGGCCTCTTCGGCGTTGGTGGCCACTCTGCCCGCGACGCCCACGACGCCGAAACCCAGGACGGTATCTTCATCGCCTATGATCGAGTACTTCATGGTGTCACTACAGCTTCCCGAGAATCATCAGCGCGGTGATGAATCCAAATACGACGATGCCCTCTGCCAGGGCCACGAAGATCAGGGCCTGCCCGGCGATCTGGGGCTTCTCCGCGACGGCGCCCATGGCGGCGGCGCCGACGTGGGAGATGGCGAATCCGGCGCCGATGGCGCCGAGGCCGAAGGCGACGGCGGCCGCGAGCAGACCGAACTTCATGACTCCGGCCGACTCCGGCGTGGTCTGCGGCTGTACCGTCGCGCTGTCGTGGGTGGTCTCCGCCGCCAGGGCATTCGAACAGAACAGCGTCCCGACGATCGCCAGAACGGTCATGAGGGCGATAAGACTTTGCGTGATTGTGGCTTTCAGTTTGCGTGCCGGCTCATCCATTGCGTTTCATCCTTTCTTGTTTTTCGCGACAACCTGCCCGGACGGACCTGTCCAGGCATGTGACGTTGCGTTTTCTTTCCGAGCTATGGCTCACTGTTCAGCGAGATCGGAGTGTACAGCTTTCCGGTTCCGTGAAAGAACTTCGTGAAGAACTCGTAGTAATTGAGCCTCAAAGCCTGGATCGCGGCCGAGAGGCCCTCCAGGCCGATTACCAGGACGTTTCCGACGATGAGAATCAGGACGGAGAAGACGCCGCTGGTCATGCCCGCCAGCGTGAAGAAGGAGATCATCAGGCACACGTGCGCGATGCCCAGGCCGGCCACTCGCATGAACGACAGCGTGTTGGACAGATAGCCGCTGAAGATCTCCAGCAGCTCCACGATCCACTCCATCAGGAAGGTCAGCACGAGGAAGATCGGATTGGCCGCCTTCTCGGCGTGCGCCTTGGCGTGGGCGAAATGATGACACGGCTCCTTGATCAATAGCAGCAGGGCCGGCAGGCCCACCAGCAGGAACACTGTGTTGCCCGAAGGGAATTCTTTGTAGCCGTGATGGACCATGTAGGAGGCGATGTACACGCCTCCAGCATAAATCCATCCGCCCAGGATACCGCCTTTGTCGAAGATCAGTTCCACCCATCGGCGGGTGCGGATCAGGTTGAACCAGTTGAACAGCAGGCCCAACACGATGACGGTGATGCCGAAGTAGACGGTGATCGACAGGATGTCGTAGACGTCGCGGATGGCGGAACTCGTTTCCGCGTGGCCGGCGACGATTCCATGGAAATCGAACCACAGCGGCTTAAACAGCGCCTTTCCGAAGTACGATCCGAACAGCACGCCGAAGACGACGGCCGACAGGCCGCACCACGCAATGAGCCACGAGAGGTGGTACGTGCCGCGCTTGGCTTGGTTGTTGCGAGTCAGGTACGCGCTGAGGGCCCCGATCAGTGTCAGCACCAGGCCCTGTCCGGCGTCGGCGAACATCAACCCGAACATGATCAGGTAGATCGGCATCACAAACGGCGTCGGGTCGATCGTCCCGTACTGCGGGATGCCGAAATTGCTCACCAGCATCTGGAACGGAGCGAGCACCTTGGGGTTGTTGAACTGGACCGGCACCTCGGAGGCGATGGTCTCGTCGCTGTCCGCATCGTGCCATTCCAGGTAGCAGCGGCCTTCGCAGGCCTCCGCGATCTTGGCGCTGAGCCGCTCCTTCATCGGCGAGGCCAGCCAGCCGGCGAAGATGACCGTGCGCGACGACGACTGGAAGCTGGTCTGGATCTTCGCGCACAACTCCTGGATCCGCAGCCGGACCCACAAGTCCTTCAGGTGCGGCTCTTCCTGGCGGACCAGATCGGTGACGCGATCCTGGAGCTTCTTCTGCTCGTCCGTAAGCGCCTGGAGTTTGGCCGTCAGGTCTCCGGCGAGATTCTTGCGAGCCGAGAGCACTTCCTGCGGAAGCTCCACCTTGGCCCATCCGACACTCGAGAGGATTCGTTCGATGTGTTCTTGATCCCGCTTCATCGAGAGCAGCAGGTAATGGACCATGCCGTCCTGCTGTCCCAGCGCCATGTGCAGGGCGGGCAAGCCTTTCAGGGATTCCTCGAAGCGCTTGGCGCTGGAGGTCGGGAGCCTTCCCGTCTGCATGGACAGCATGGACTGCCGCGCCGGCGCCTGGAGCCTGCCGAGGTCGACGCCGTAGAGATTCACCTGTCGCCGGAGATCTTCGAGCTTCAGGATCTCCTGCTGAAGGGCACGCTGTCGTTCCCGGATGCTCTCTCGTTCTCCATCGATCTTGTCGAGGCGTTCCGCCTCCTTGGCGAGATTGACCGGGGCGCGGTTCTTGAGATCCGCTTCCTGCGGCGCCGACGGAACGGTGCCGACGGTGTGGAGGATGCCCTCGATCCGCTTCCTCATCTCGGACAACTCGGCCAGGGGCGCGTCTGACGGGGTGCCCGGCAGATTGTGCCGCGGCTCGATGTCCAGCTCCGACGTGCTGAGGAACTGCAGCACCCCCTCGCGAAGGAGCGTCTCGGTCACGCGCTCCTTATCCCGGCGCAGAACCACGGCAAAGAGTTGTGTCATCGCAGTCGTGAGAATCATAGCATGTTCTCGATGCGTTCCAGGGACCGGCCGAGCTGTTTGGCGTTCAGGATCATGCGGATTCTTCTCAGTTCATCCGCTTTCAGGATGAAATAGGCCAGGATGATGCCGACGGTGAACGGGTAGCCCGCCAGGATGCGCTGAACCTCATGCCGTCGGATTTCCTCCAGGATGCGCCGAATCAATGTCAGACGCGAGGTGCTGTCCGAAGCCTGCGACGCCAGAAGAGCCGACAGACCCGGGTAGGCGCCCCCGACGAACTTCTGAAGCACGCTGGTGACGTTCTGGGCCTGATACAGTTCGTCGATCGTGGCGCGGTTCAGGTGGAAGCCTCCGGGAATCAGCGCCGCCACGACCGCTTCGAGAGGCAGATCGTAGAACTTCTTGAACCGAATGATCCAACTGATGTTCTGGAGGTCGATCTCGACGCCGATCAGGCGGATGGCGACCTCGCGGTCCACCCGATCCAGTCCGTTGATGGCATCGATGAGGTTGCCGTAGTATAACTGATCGAACGCCACCTCCAGGCGAAACAGCGAGCCTTCCGATTCCACCACCGCTCCGTATTTCTGGAGGATCGCCTTGTACGGGGTTCCCTGGCAAATCCCGGCGATCTCGTCGAAATCCTTCGCGTGGACGATGACGTCCATCGGAATGGAATGGAGGATCGGTTCGTACAGGATGTAGTGCGCCGCGGACTCATCGACGTGCCCGCGGACCTTGCGGTCGAAGTAGATCCGTATGGCGTTCTTGAGGTTGTCGATCTCGAACTGGCTCAGCAGCACATCGACCAGACGCCGGGAGCTTTCATGGAGATACTGACGGATGTTCCGGTACAGCTCGATCTCGCCCCTGAGCAGCTCGATCTCTGCCAGGCGGAGATCGCCGGTGCTGCCGTAGACCTCTTCCAGATGGGCGAATGGGGTGTCGCGCAGCAGAGCCAGCGCCGCGTCCACCGACGCCGACTGGGCCAACTGCCCGAAGAGCTCGTCGGGGAGGATCTGGCTGATCCGCGCCCGCAGCTTGGCGTTGATGAACGAGTATTTGGTCAATGCGCCGGCCATCAGTGGCTGTCCGTTTCGTACTCCGTCGTCCGTACCACCTGGCAAAGGGTCTCCACCAGACCGTCCAGGTTCCTGGTGCTGTTGCCGACGAGTCCATCGCGGGCGGACTCCGCCGTTCGGAGCCTCTCGTCGCGGATCCGCTCGGCCTCCTTCCGGGCCTGCTCGATAGCCGTCTGGATGATTTGCCGAGCCCGGTCTTTCGCGCCGCCGAGGGATTCGGAGATTTCCCGTTCGGCCGACTGGCGAATCTCGGAGGCCTGCGTCTGCGCCTGCCGCAGAATCGCGCTGACCTTCTCTTCCGCTTCAAAGACTTCTTCAATGATCCGCTTCATAGAGTCAAACCCAGAACAGAGGTCTGCAACCGTCGATTTGTCCTATTGTACGGTTCAGGCTGGGGAAAAACGCCATAAAGACGGAAAGCCGAACAATAGTCAAGAGCAAAAATGCACCGCAGTCTCACAATATGCTCGGTCGTCCGCCCACCGTCGCGAGGTGGTGCTCGCCAAATGGCGACCCGCCCTCATACGCCGATGCGCACCTGGCCTTATTGTCAGTATTGCTCCCGCTGATGCGCGTCCGCCGGGTCCTGCCATCTTCGGGCCATTTCAGCGGGTTCTTCTTGATTCTTATCGGCCTCATTGCTATACTGGATCGGTGTCCGGTGGGGCCCGATGTGCGCTAACGCAGAGGGCGGCTTGTTGCGCTCCTGGCGTGCACCATTCTTGCCTTGCCTAACTACATCTTGGAGGAGTGGGTGCTATGAGAAGTCTCCGATTTGCGGTGATGGCTCTGCTCGTGTTGAGTGCAGGAGCCGTCGCCTCCGCCAGTGTGCTCAACGAAGGTTTCGAGTCCTATGTCGCCGGCAGCGCCATCCACGGACAGGGCGGATGGAAGGGCTGGGACGGCGCCGCCGCGGCAGGGGCGTCCGTCTCCGATGCGTTCGCCTACAGCGGCAGCAATTCGATCGCCATCGCCGGCGCCTCCGATCTGGCGCACGAGTTCGACGTGGCCGGCGGCGTGTGGGTGTTCAGCGCCATGCAGTACATCCCTTCCGGCGGCACCGGGGTTACGTATTTCATCCTGCTCAACAGCTACGATGACGGCGCCAATCAGGACTGGTCGATCCAGTCGCAGTACAATCTTGCCAGCGGAGCGATCTCGACATGGACTGGCGCAGTAACCACTACGGTCGTCTTCGACCAGTGGGTCCAGCTCAAGTATGTCATCGACCTCGACAACAACACCGTCGACGAGTACTACAACGGCGCTCGGATCGACACCCGCCAGTGGGACGACAACGACCACGGGACGATTGGAGCGATCGACCTGTTCGCCAACGGCGCCTCGGCGGTCTACTACGACGAGATCGTGCTGCAATCGCTGGCGGAGAGCCAAGCCGGAGCCGTCGCGCCGGTTCCGGCCGACGGCGAAATCGACGTGGTTCGTGACGCCGTGCTGGGCTGGACCGCCGGCTCGTTCGCCGCGTCGCACGACGTGTATTTCGGCACGGACGCAGCCGCAGTCAGCGCCGCCAGCCGGGCCGACGCCATGGGAGTCCTGGCCAGCCAGGGCCAGAGCGGCACGGCCTACGATCCGGCCGGCCTGCTGGAGTTCGGGCAGACCTATTACTGGCGCGTCGATGAGGTCAACGCCACGCCCGATACGATCTTCGCCGGGCCGGTGTGGACCTTCACGACCGAACCGTTCCTCTATCCGGTCCAGAACATCATCGCTACGAGCAACACCGCGACGATGGAGGGGGCCGAACCCGAGTACACCGTGGACGGCTCGGGGCTCGATGAGAACGGCCTGCATTCTCTCAAGACGACCGAGGCGTGGCTGGGGGCCCCGACGGGCGCTGAGCCTGCCTACATCCAGTACGAGTTCGATGCGGTCTACAAACTCGCGGAAATGTGGGTGTGGAATTACAACAGCGAATTCGAGAGGATGCTCGGTTTCGGGCTCAAAGACGTGACGGTCGAGTACTCCGAGGACGGCGCCGCGTGGACCTCACTCGGCGACTTCCAGTTTGCCCAGGCGACCGCGAAAGCCGCATATGCCCACAATACGACGGTGGATTTCGCGGGCCTCCTCGCCCGGTTCGTCCGCATCGTCGTTCACAGCACCTATGGGCCCACGGGCCAGTGCGGTCTCAGCGAGGTCCGTTTCCTCCATAAGCCCGTCCGGGCGAGAGGCCCGGAGCCGGCCGACGGCGCCACCGGTTTCGATGTCAACGGAACATTGAACTGGCGTCCCGGCCGCGAAGCTGCTTCGCATCAGGTGTACGTCAGCGCCGATGCGCAGGCCGTCACCGACGGCGCCGCTCTGGTCGCCACGGTCGCCGAGCACGAGTACAGCCCTGACGGCCTCATGCTCGGGCAGACGTACTACTGGCGGATCGATGAAGTCAATGAGGCGGAAGACATCACCGCGTACCAAGGCAGCCTCTGGAGCTTTACGGCCCAGGAGTACATGGTGGTCGATGATTTCGAAAGCTACACCGACGACCTTGAGGCCGGCGAGGCGATCTTCGACACGTGGCTCGACGGCTGGGTCAACGACACCGGCTCGACCGTAGGCCACATCAACGCCCCGTTTGCCGAACAGACCATTGTCCACAGCGGGCGGCAATCGATGCCCCTGTCCTACGACAATACGTCTGTCGCCACTTCGGAGGCCGAGCTTGAACTGTCAGAGAACTGGTCGTTGCATGGCATCAAGGGCCTGTCGCTGCACTTCTACGGTGCGGCCGGAAACAACGGTCAGTTGTACGTCAAGATCAACAGCACCAAGATCGCGTACGATGGCCCCGCCATCAACCTGGCCCGTCCGACCTGGCTGCTGTGGAGTATCGATCTGTCGAAGGCCGGCAACGTCAGCAACGTTCGCTCGCTGATCATCGGCATCGAAGGCGCCGGCGCCAAGGGCACTCTGTATATCGACGACATCCGGCTGTACCCTGAGGTTCTCCCCGCCGTCGCTGCCGATATCACCGGTCCGGGCGACACCGTCCAGGGCGTTCCGAATGACAACGACTGGCCTGCGGCCGAATACCCCGCCCTGGCCGTCGACAACAAGTCGAGCACGAAGTATCTGCACCGCAAGGGCGGCGCCATGGCCACCGGGTTCCAGGTGGCGCCTCTGATCGGTTCCACCGTCGTCACGGGATTGACCTTCACGACCGCCAACGACGTGCCCACGCGGGACCCCATTTCCTTCGAGCTGTCCGGCTCCAATGGCACGATCGAAGGACCCTACACGCTGATCGCCGCTGGCGACATCGTCGATTTCGCCGGGGAAGCCGACTGGCCGCGTTTCACCAAGAACGCTACGCCGATCGAGTTCGAGAACACCGTCGCCTACAAGTTCTATCAGATCGTGTTCCCGGCCCTCCGCGGGCAGTCCGAGACGCTCATGCAGATCGCCGAAGTGGAGTTCATCGGCACGCCCGCCCAATAGCGCGGGTTCCATACCGCCACACGCTTGTCGAAGGGGCCTGCACCACCGAAGTGCAGGCCCTTTTTTTCGCGTTCCGCGTTTCCTTTTGACGTGGTGGCGGCGGGGGGGTATTGTCTTGGCCCTATGAGCTGGAAACGATGGATCGCATCGTGTTTCGGGTTGGGTTGGCTGCCGATTGCACCGGGGACCTGGGGATCGCTGCCGCCGGTAGTGGTTTTTGCGGTGCTGGCGCATCTCGATGTGTCGGCGGCGGTCATTGCGGCGGTGATGGCGGCCTTCGTGATCGCCGCCTCCGTGGCCTGTGTCGCCTGTGCGCCGGCCGTCGCGGCCTTGGCGGGCAGGACCGATCCAGGCGAGGTCGTCATCGATGAGGTGGCGGGGCAGGCGGTGGCCTTCCTGATCGCGGTCTGGTTCCTGCCGGCGGATTTGTCCATGAAACAGTGCTGCCTGGTGGCGGCGATAGGGTTTCTGTTGTTTCGAGCTTTCGATATCACCAAACCCTGGCCGATAGGGAAGCTGGAGGCTCTGCCGGAAGGTTGGGGAGTGCTGGCCGATGATCTGCTGGCGGGTGTCTTCGCGGCGGTCGTCCTTTCGATTGTCATAAAGCTGTGGATTGCCGCATGACGATCTGGCCGAGGGTTTCGCCGAACCGCGTCGATCCGGATTGCTGCGTTGCGGAGATGGAATGGATATCCTGACAGCCGTCTTCCTTGGCATCGTCCAAGGCCTTACTGAGTTCTTGCCCGTTTCGTCCTCGGGGCACCTGGTTCTGTTCGAGACGCTGTTCGGCTTCGACGCCGAAAGTCCCGAGATGCTGCTGTTCGACCTGGCGACGCACGTCGGCACAGTGGCAGCCGTCCTGTTCGTGTTTCGCAAACCCTTGTATCAGTTCCTGCGGCATCCGGCCTCCCTGGGTCGCGACGCCGGCGAGCCAACCGCCTCTGCCGGATCGCTGTCCCTGACCCGCGTGATTCTCATGGTGCTGGTTGCCAATTTCTGCACGGGGATTCTCGTGCTGCCCCTCAAGAAGATATTCACCGAGGCGCGGGGCAGCCTGCTCGTCGTCGCCCTGATGTGGGCGGTGACCGGAACGCTGCTCTGGCTGACTGACCGACGCAAGACCAGCCCATTCGATCTGGCCGGTTTCGGGCTCAAAGGCGCTGCCCTCGTCGGCCTGGCCCAAGGGGTGGCAGTGTTGCCGGGGATCTCGCGGAGCGGCGCGACCATTGGCGTCGCCGTTCTTCTGGGCCTTCAGCGAAATCGAGCGGTCGAGTTGAGCATGTTGATAGGAATACCGGCGATTCTGGGTGCGACGGTGCTCGAAACGGCCGGGCACTGGCAGAGCCTTGGTACGGGTGGGGTGGGTCTGGCCACTGCCCTGATCGGCGCGGTCTGTGCCGCGGTGGTGGGCGTCGGAGCCCTCAGAATGCTGCTGGTGGTATCGAAGGTGGCCAAACTGAGGTATTTCGGCTTCTACTGCTACGCTCTGTCTGTCGGAAGTCTAATCTATCTTCTGCTATCGTAAAGAGATACACCAGCTTCGGCCCGGGGTATGGTGTGCCGCGTAAGCTGGGCAGATTTGACAGGATCAGGTGAAAATAAATGTGAAAACGCGTATTCTGAGCGTATAATCGATATGAACCGGCGGGGGTTCGATAGTATGGATGTTCCTCCGGGCCGGCCTGAAAACGTGACACCGTAGATAATATGGAGGGTTCGGCCCCCATGTCAGCCAATAGCTATAGTTCTCTCTGTGACGACTTCTACGTTGACCTTTACGTCAACACGGAGTTGGATCTGCCGGGAGAGAGGGACACGATACTGACCTTCTTCGACCGGATTCAGAAGCAGTTTCCGGCGATGGGACGGTTCCTCCGTCGCGACAACAACGATTACTACCTCGAGGAGGACCACACCGCAGGGACATATCGATGGATCAGCCTCGAAGGGGACCGCATCGGCTCGGGCATGGCCAATCCCGCGACGTTCGAGGACGCCTATCGCCAGGACCGCCTGGTCCTGGAATTGATGCCGTACATGCTCGGTGTCACGCCGCTGGACGTCGACTCGATCGACCTGTCGTTCGTTATGGATTTCGACTGCGCCGGCCAGCACGACGAAGTCATCGCCGAGGCCCTGTTCGGGACCAGTGCGTTCAACTGGTTGCTCGATCTGCCGCACAGCAAGCCCATCGTCTTCTCGCCCTCCATGGTCGTGTCCCTGTCGGATGACTTGCGGACCCAGGCGAGGGTCAGCATCGAGTCCAAGACCAGCGTCTACGAGCCGGGCGAGAAGGAGCCCAATCGCGAGGACTGCATCACGCTCTCCGTGACCGTTCGCCAGTACCCCAACCCGGAGGAGAGATTCGACGCCTTGGCCTCGTTCGAGAATCAGTGTCACCTCGCCGAGAGCCTGATGGCCGAGAAAATCGTCCACTACTTCGTGCAACCTCTGACGGAGGTCATCGCGCAACGACGTTCCACGTAGTTCCAGTAGGAGAGGATCGATGGCGATAGAGGCGCCCCTGAGCAAGTACAAGCGGACCAACTTCAAAATCTACATCGTGGTGTGTCTGGTTCTGGGGGCGTGGTTCGCCTACGACGGCTACCTCAACAAGAGTTTCATCGACGAGCACACGGACGAGCAGGGCCATCCGAACGGCGTGCTCGGATTCAACCGGAAGTCTCCTCCCGTGTTCGTGGGATTGGCGGTGGCCATCGGCGTCTGGTTTTGTGCCGTCCGAGGCCGCAAGCTGGTGGCCGACGAGAAGGAACTCGTCATCGCCGGCAAGAAGCGGATTCCCTACGACGCGATCGAAGCGATCGACAAAACGCATTTCGAGGAGAAAGGGTTCTTCACCATCGTCTACAAAGACTCCGGCGGCGCCGAGGTCCGTCACCGACTGAGCGACCGGCAATACGACAACCTCGGGCCGGTTCTCGATCACCTCGTCGCACAAATCACCTGACGATCCCCTCCCAGCGGGCCGGGAATATTTGATTGACCGCCATAGGCTGCGTCTGTAGGCTATGGCGGTTTGCTTTGGGAACCGGTCTTGGACACGCTTTGGGACGCACGAGTGGAATGAATATCTGCGTGGTTGGATTGCAGTGGGGCGATGAAGGCAAGGGCAAGGTCGTCGACATTCTTGCCGAGCGGTGCGACATGGTGGTGCGGTTCGGAGGCGGTTCCAACGCCGGGCACACCGTCGTCATCGGCGATCGTCGCTTCGCGCTCCATCTTCTGCCGAGCGGTTCCATTCGTTCGGACGTCGCGTGCGTGATCGCCAACGCTGTGGTGGTCGATCCGGAGGTTCTCCTGGGCGAGATCGACGAGTTGGCCGGACGCGGCATCTCCCTCGACGGTCGTCTTTTCATCAGTGAGAACGCCCACGTCGTGCTGGATTACCACAAGCGGGAGGATCAGCTCCGCGAAGAATCGCTGGGCGAAGGCAAGATCGGCACGACGATTCGCGGCATCGGGCCGTGCTACGCCGACAAGGTCGGGCGCAGCTACGCCGTGCGGGTGGGAGACCTGCGGGACCTCGATGCGCTGAGGACCAAGCTCGGCATCATCCTCGAATACAAGAACAAACTCTTCGGATCACTCTATGGGGCCGAGCCGATGGCCGCCTCGGCGATCTTCGACAAGTGCAAGCGGTATGCCGAGCGGCTCGGGCCATTCATTACCGACACCACCGAACTGCTGCACACATCCATCGAACAGGGCAAATCGATCCTCTTCGAAGGGGCGCAGGGCTCGCTGCTGGACCTCGACCACGGGACGTTTCCCTTCGTGACCAGCTCGAACTCCAGCTCGCTGGGGCTTCCGGCGGGCTGCGGCGTGCCGGCGCGAAGGGTGGACAAGTACATCGGCGTCATCAAGGCGTATACGACGCGCGTCGGCGCCGGGCCGTTTCCCACCGAGCAGGACAACGAGGTGGGCCAGTACATCCG
>CAZOFX010000048.1:13568-39239 GCA_964579055.1 uncultured Pirellulales bacterium | reverse complement strand
GTGCGGCGGTCGAACAACCATCGACCAGAGCGAGAGAAAGGCAGGGCAGGTCATGGACGAATCGCTCGTCTCCTCCAAGCGCGGCATTCTCCTTCTTTCGATCGTTTACGGCGGTGTGTGCCTTCTGGCGGCGTGCGGTGGCATGCTTTTGTCCTTTGGGGCCCAGCGGGGCGGCATCAGCCATTCGAACGCGTTCGTGGCGCCGCTGATGGGACCCTGGAGCCAGACGCTGCCGCCCAATCCGCATCCGGTAAGCGTGTGGTCGCCTCAGTACGCCTTGTTTGCCCGATGCCTGACGGTGATCCTGGCGTTTGCGTTGGCCGGCTCGTACTTGGGCGTGAGTCGCTGGCTGCGGCACACCGCGATTGCGCTGGCCGTGCCGTCA
Organism: uncultured Pirellulales bacterium; assembly: GCA_964579055.1. GTDB lineage: Bacteria > Planctomycetota > Phycisphaerae > Sedimentisphaerales > Anaerobacaceae > Anaerobaca. The sequence continues at coordinate 38,854 of CAZOFX010000048.1, read as the reverse complement.
CTGGTGATCTGGGTGCTGGCCGGGCTGATGAAGGTTGTGTCGCAACTGCATTGACGCTCGAACGCGCCTTGGGAGAAATCACCATGAGATCGCATATCAGTTCGTGTAGTATCGCCATGTCAGAAGCCGGCGTCGTGTTTGTACTCAGCCTTTTTCTTGTCGCCGCCACATGGGGCCAGGAGGTGCAGCGCGGGATGGGTACGATCCTGGGTACGGTCGTGGACGCGACGCCGGACTGCTCGCCTGAGAAATGCGAGAAGCTCGCCAACTGCAAATCGCGGGAGGAGGCCACGCAGGTCCTCCGCGAGATTCTCGGAGGGCAGCCGGCGTCAGGCGCGACGGTGACGGTCGCAAACCGAGAAACCAAACGAAACGCCGTGACCGATTCCCACGGTCGGTACGCGTTCACGGGCCTGCCGACCGGACCCTATAACATCTACGCCATGATGATCGACTCCGAAGGCAAACCGAGGTGGTCGGCGCCGAGGGCGACGCAGTGCGACAAGACGGTTCCTCTGGTGCTGCACGGGGAGTTCATCACGGTTTCCGGCCGCATCGTCGATCCGAACGGCCTGCCCGTCGCTGGTGCGAAGGTGACGGGGACGCTCGTCCCCATGTCCGAGGTCGGACTGCCCGACACGAAACGCGCGATTTCGGATGCCAACGGTGTGTACACTCTGACGTCGTTCGAGCCGGTGAATCTCTACCGCGTCGCCGGCTACCTCAACGGGGGCAGTCTCGACGCCATCGGCGCCCTGCATACCCAGGTCGAGATCCGTGTTCAGGGCGAAGGCTTCCGCCAGGACCCGGCGAATGTGCCGCGCGTCCCGCTGATCGCAGAAGACCAGCTCATTCCCGGCCGGCGTCTTTGGAAGGCCCTGGCTCAGTTCGCGGCGACACAAGGGGACGGCACGAGCTGGCGGGAGCCCCAGGAGCGCCCGCTGCCTGCCAGCCAGGGCAGCACGATCACTGGCATCGACATCGTCCTGGACCATTGAGTCGAGGCGCTCATTGCGGAGGTATCGTCCATGTTCTCTATCGACAGGCTGTTCGCGAGGCTTGTGTTGGGCCTCTCTCGGGTCCGTCGGTCCGTTGACTGGTGGCTGTTGCCGGCTTGTGGCCTCGTTGGGCTTGCGTCGCTGCTGGCCGCGGGAAACGCCGCGACTGGAGAATCGGAACAGCCGGAGATTCCGGGGACCCTCTACTTCCCCAACGCCAACTCGCGTCCCACGTACTTCACGATCCACAACATCCACAAGGCCTGGGCGATCTCGAAGGGCGCGGGAGTGAAGGTCGGCGTCCTCGACCATTCCTTCGGCTTCAAGGTCCACTCTGGCCTATACGCAGGTGGACGGAATTTCCAGACGGGCGATTGGGCTGAATCCTTCGACGAGGTCAGCCATCACGGTTTCTGGATGGCGTCGACCTTGCACGAAATCGCGCCCGACGCGCAGATTTACGCGCTGGGCACCTACTCGCCCGACGACTCGGCTCGGGTGGATGCGATGATTCGAGCGATCGACTGGGCGATCGAACATGACCTCGATGTGCTGACGTATTCGGGCGGCGGGATCGCTCCCGAGCATCGTATGCGGCTCGACCGCGCCGTCGACCGGGCCCTCGCCGAAGGGATCGTCACCGCGTTCATTCACTATCCTCACCCGGGCAATCTGCTGCCCACCTGGCTTGGGCCCCGCGATGGCGATGATGATCGCGAGCCCGACGTCAACATCCTGCAATACGATTATTCGGTGGTGTTCACCGGCCAGTATGCCGACTGGATGCGCCGTGGACGAGCTTCCGAGTATCAGCCGTTTCTGTCGATCTCTTCGACGTCCCCTGTGACCGGGGCATTCGTCGCGATGCTCAAGAGCGTGCGGCCCGACCTGACCCCGACCGACGTCAAACGCATTCTCATGGAGACCAGTCGGCCCACCGTTTTCGAAGGCCGGCAGTCTCCTCGCACCGTCGACATCGCCGCCGCGCTGCAATGTGCGACCAGGCCCCGGCAGTAGGATTCTCACGCGTTGCTCGCGATCTTCCTCGCGGCACAGTGAAAGGGCGGTTTGGCCCGAGGCGGTTGGGCGGAAAGTTGGGAGTGGGGGCTTTCTTGCGGAGGGGAGGTAGTCGTATAATTGGGGGGCAGATTGCGTGAGATCATCCGGATGGGGAATGGAACGGTTGCAGTGTGCCCGCAGGAGCTTGCGCGGAGCGAAACCGCGATGGGGCATGGGGCGTATAGGAGCCATCGGACCGATAGGACTGATAGGACCTATGAAAAGACGACTTGTCCCGATGGAGATCGGGATTGCCATGAACTGGGATTTGTAAAGGAGGCTCGCATGGAAAGGACGAATCGATCGAGGGTCGTGATGGCCGGCTGTGTGATTCTGGTTCTCGCAGGCGGCGTCCTGGCGCAGGATTGGCCTCAATGGCGGGGGCCCCATCGGGACGGCAAGGTAGCCGGGTTCACGGCACCGCAACAGTGGCCGACGGAACTGGCGCAGAAGTGGACCACGACGGTAGGGCAGGGCGACGCGACGCCTGCGCTGGTGGGCGACAAGCTCTACGTCTTCGCGCGGCAGGGCGGCGACGAAGTTACGCTGTGTCTGAACACCGGCGACGGCAAGGAGGTATGGCGGGACGCCTATGCGGCACAGGAGGTGACCGGCGCGGCCGCTCGGCACCCGGGGCCCAGAAGCTCGCCCACGGTGGCCGACGGCAAGGTCATCACGTTGGGCGTGGGAGGCGTGGTCTCGTGCCTGGACGCCGCGAGCGGCAAGGTGCTCTGGCGCAAGGACCCGTTCCCCAAAGTCGTGCCGCGATTCTTTACGAGCACCTCGCCGATCGTCGTGGATGGAATGGCCGTTGCGCATCTTGGCGGGCAGGGCAACGGCGCGCTGATCGCGTTCGACCTGGCCAGTGGCGAGGAGAAATGGCGCTGGGGCGGCGAAGGGCCCGAGTATGCTTCGCCCGTGCTGCTGACGGTGGCGGGCACCAAACAGATCGTGACGCTGTCGGAGAAGAGCATCATCGGGGTCGGCGTCGCCGACGGCAAGCTGCTGTGGCAGTTGCCGTTCGTGCCGGCGGGGCGCGCCTACAACTCCGCGACCCCGATCGTCGACGGCCAGACGGTGATCTACACCGGCGCCGGGCGCGGCACCAAGGCGGTGAAGATCGAGAAGCAGGGGGACAGCTTCGTCGCCAAAGAGCTTTGGAGCAATCCCGATCTGGCGCCGCAGTTCAACACGCCGGTGCTGGAGAATGGTCTGCTGTTCGGCTTGTCCAACACCGGCAACCTGTTCTGCATCAACGCCCAAACGGGCCAGACCGCCTGGACCGATGCGACACAGCGGGATCGGAGCGGATTCGCCGCCATCGTCGATGCCGGAGGTTGCCTGATGGCGCTGCCGAGCAACTCCGAACTGATCGTCTTCAAGCCGACGGACAAGCAGTTCGAGGAGGTGGCCCGGATCAAGGTCGCCCAAACTCCCACCTATGCGCATCCGGTGATTGCGGGCGATCGCATCATCGTCAAAGACCAGGACGCCGTGACGATGTGGATGCTTCCGTGATCCCGAGAGTCTCTGACGGGATCTACGGAACGGCGGGAGCGGTGTTCTCGGGCGTGGTGATGCCCGGCGGCAGTTCGAGGATCGAGATGTTGCGGAAGTGGATCTCGGCGCCCTCGGACTCCAGGCAGAGATAGCCTTTCTTGACGGAAGAATTGCGGATGCTGTTGACGAACTTGCCGTTGACCGCCAGCTTGACTGTGCCATCGACGCAGACGACGTCGTAAACGTTCCACTCGCCTTTGCCCTTGCAGCGGTTTTCGAGGGACTTGCTCCGGTTTCCGCGCGGGTTGTCGGGCGTGGCCTCCAGTCCGCCGGCGCCGAACAGCTCGCCATGGACGTACGCGATGGGCGGCAGCGAGCCGTCCTTCAGTTTGTGCTGGTTGACCCAGTCGAGCTCGAGCATCTGGACTTCCATGCCCTTGGGAAGCTGCTGCCCTTCGGGGACGGCTCCCTCGCTCCAGACGAACACGCCGGAGTTGCCGCCCGCCTCCATGTGCCGCCACTCGATGTGCAGGAGGAAGTTTTCGTACTGACGGTCGCTGCGCATCACGCCGATGGGGTGCCCACTACAGACGATCATGCCGTCGCGAACGCTCCAGGTTTCCGCAGCGGTGTTGACGTTCACCCAGCCGGTCAGGTCGGTGCCGTTGAACAGCGGACGAAACTGCGGCAGCTCCACGCCCGCGGCCCAGACCACGGATTGCGTCAGCGCCACTACGCACAGTAGAATCTTCACTTGCTTCATCATGGTTCGATCTCCATCTGTATCTGCGGCTCGAACTTGACGGGGCAATCATGGCCGGCGATCGTGCACGATGATTCTACAATAGCATGATTCCGTGGGATTGCAAGCATCCGGCCTGGTCTTCCGTCCTTCCGGATGGGGCAAAAGGAAAGAGGCTGCGCCTCCCTAATACGCAGCCTCCTGGTACGGATGTGTCAGCGACGGTGTGGCAGGAGGACGCCGACGGTATAGCCATTCACTCCAGCGACCCGCGAATCTCACCGGCCGGGTACTGCTCGGTGTGGACGTTGACATACGCGCGATTCTCCGCGATTGCGGCCATCAGATCGGCGAGCGTCATCCCGGCCAGAGGTCCGACGAAATCGGCCGCCGTGAAGTCGCCGCCACCGAGTTGACCGGTGAATTCCCCCGGGATCAACTGGGCCGGCGGCGCCGGCGGATAGAGCCAGACGGCCACGCCGCCGTCACCGCCCGGGTCGTTGGCAATGTGGATGTGCGCCTGGGTGACGTTTTCGATTCCTTGCGCCTTGAGTTCGTAGGACAGCGCCTCATCGGTGCTGTGTCTCAGGATTGCCAAGCCGGTTGCCGCGGAATCGCTGCCTGCATCCGTTCCGGCAAGTACCGCACCCGTCGGGGGTTCGGGTTGTGTCGCCTCCACCGTGCCGCGAATGGCGCCGCCTGGAAACGCGTTGGTATGGACGTTGACATAGGCCCGACCCTCGCGGATCGCGGTCAGCAAATCGCCCATCGTCATCCCGGCCAGGGGCCCGACGAAGTCGGTCTCCGCGAAGGCGCCTTCGCCCAGCCGGCCGGTGAATTCGCCGGGGACCAGCATGGCCGGCGGTGCCGGCGGATAGAGCCAGACCGCCACACCCCCATTACCGCCCGGTTGGTCGGCAATGTGGATATGTGCCTGAGTGACGTCCACAATGCCGTCCACGTCAAGTTCATAGGAGACCGCGCCGGCACCCGCGTCGAGCGTGAAGCGGGCCTGTCCGGTTGCCGTCGCGTCAGTGCCCGCCGGACCGGCGGACAGGTCGGTGGTGAACTCCGTCGGCACCGCGACGATCTTGAGGACCACCCCGGTATTCCCGCTCGGACCGCCCATGCCGCTGGCCAGTAGATAAACTTCGCCGGCCTGGTCCTCGCCAAGTCCCTTGACGAACATCCCGAGCGGATCACCCGCCGGGCCGATGAGCAGTTCCTGAATCTCGCCGGTGAACAGGTCGGCCTCGAACAAGCGGCCTCGCGGCGTCGAGAAGCTCAGCGAGAAGTCGCCGAAAATGTACCGTCCCCAGAGTTCGGGGATTCCGTTCCCATAATAGGCGTAGCCTCCGACCGTTGCGATACCATCGTCGTGATCGTACTGTGCCACGGGATCACTCAGACTGGGATCATCCACGGGCGGGCCGACCTCGGCGCTTTCCGGGTCGAATTGGAATGTGCCTTCTTTGAGGTTCCAGCCGTAGTTGCGCCCTGACCGCACGAAGTTGATCTCCTCGACGCGGTTTTGGCCGACGTCGGCGACGATCAGTGCGCCACTGCGCCGATCGAAGCTGAAACGATACGGATTGCGGAACCCGTACGCGTAGATCTCATCGACGCCGTCGACATCGACGAACGGATTGTCGGCGGGGACCCGGTAGGCGTCGTTGACGCTGGGCGCATCCGGGCTGTCGGGGGTCCAGGCCGGATCCAGCGGATCGATCCGGACGATGCTGCCGTGGATCGTATGGATGTTCTGTCCGTTGCCCTCAGGTCCATGGCCGGGTGAGGTGTCATTGGCGCCGCCGCCGTCACCCAGGGCGATGTAGAGATAACCGTCCGGTCCGAACTCAATGTGCCCACCGTTGTGATTGGACTGCGGCTGGTCAATCCGCAGGACCTCGCGGGAGGTGTTCGGATCGATTGACGGGCTGGTCCCGTCCCACTGCCATTCGCGAATGAGGCTTTGGTGATTCATCTGGCTGGTGTCGGGCAGATCCAGCGTGAAGTCGGCCGGCGCCCCCACGGGTTCGCTGGTGTACGTGTAGAAGCGGCCATGTCCGGGGCTGCCGGTGTCGCTATAGCCAGGATGAAACGCCAGACCGAGCAGGCCCCGCTCATCGTAGACGCCGCGCAACGGCACCATCAGGTCGTGCACATCCAGCAGGGGTGTCTCCGCCAACACGCCGTCATCGATGGTGTAGATCTGACCGGCCTGGTCCACGACGTACAATCTCGTCGACTCGGTCGGATCGGGCACCAGCAAACCCGGCGCGACCAGACCCGATGCCACCGGCTCCAGGATGACCCGGACCGGCGATGGCTTGATGCGTGCAGCGATCGGCAGACCGGCGACGGTGAAATCGCCGCGCATCGTGGTCGCGTGCGCCTGACAGCGATAGCCCGGATTGCGTCCGCCTTCGCTCATCGTGCGATAAAGAGCCTCCGTGAGGGTAAACCGGACGTGGCCTTGGCGGTCGTCTTCCCACGCCACCTCCGGATCAGACTCAAACGAGCCTCGGATGGTCATGGAAAGAAGCACGGTATCCTGCGATGCGGACGAGCCCTTAGCTATGATCTCAAAAGGGTGAAAGGCGTAATCGGTGACAGTGACCTGATACCGGATGCCCAGTTCCAGCGGCAAGACCGGGTCCTCACTGCCTAGGGGCGCAAATTCGATGTCGTCAGGTTCGAAGGCGTCGAGCCGATAGGATTCGCTGTCGACACTGCCGAACGTCCATGCCACATCGTACGGTTGCGCAAACGCCGCTTTGGGTGCAAATGTGGCGGACGCCGCCAGAAGAAACACCCATTTCGCAATTCCCGTTTTGTTCATAACACTACCTCCCTTATTTGAAAAAGGTCCTCCTATACCGTCGCCACAACGATGAGGTGGCAGATGCCGTTCGCTTTGGAGCCCTCGGGTGGCGTGGTTTGACGACCGGGGCAATCCGATTCCTACAGACGATGAATCCCCCGTTGTCACGGTGAAGGTGGTTGATGCATGCCCAGGCCACCGCCCGCAGATTACCACATCTCCCATCGGCACAAGACCACCGGCCTGGCGACGAACGCCTCCCTCCATCCTGACGGTGTTGCACATGGCTGCTCTGCCGTTATCCACCGGCGCGGCAACACCGCGGCATTGTGTACGTCGGTCGTGAGCACAGTCGGTTACATCAGACGTTTGTATGCCCGGCGTATTCATCAGGGGCATCCTTTCCCTTGTGCTGCCTCGATCGGCAATGCGGACCACGCGACGCATCGATCACGCGGTAGCTGCCATACGGACCAGCGAGGGGGCTTGGCCGTCATCCAATTGCCTGATACCGCCTTGGGGAATTGCCTATCGAGGAGTCTGTTTGCCCTGCGGGTCGCCGGCAGAAGCACGTGTGCGGCATCGAAACGGCCCCCCCCATACTGCATCTCGGTCGATGCACAGAGGCACAGAGCACACGAAGCGAACTTGAGGAAACCGGTTGTGAAAACCGGGCCGCCTACGGCCGTTGGCTTCGGCATTCGAGCATGCGGTGGATACCGGCCAGGGGAAGGGCCGCGCTGGCCAGGTAGTTCGGAAGCTGGCGCCTTTGGCCGAGAATCCACTCGCAGGCGCCGCCGGCCTGGAAATCGCGGACCAGGTCGACCACGGTTCGATCGGCCAGTTCTGGGTCGGCCAGATCGAGCGTGTAGACGAACCATCCCGTTGGCGTCGCCCAGTAGGCGCCGTTCTGGTATGCGTCGCGATCGCAGACGGCCTTCTCCCAGTAGACGCCGCCGGGCAAGTGGCGGACTTGCCCGTGTTGGACGATCTCGCCGTAGTGATCACGGAAGTACCGTGCGACGGCCTGCGACTGCTCGGTGTCGGCGACCGCGAGGTAGACGGCGAACGCCGAGCCCCAGATGTCGTGCTCGCGGCAGCACGCCGTTGCAGCGCGGAACAGGCCGACCTGTCCATCCCAGAAGACTCTGCGGATGCTCTGTGTCACACGTTCGCCTTCCGCTGTCCAGCGTTTGGTGTCGGCATCGCGTTCGGAGGCTTCCAGCAGGTCGGCAAGCTGGCGGCACGCCTGAACGTACAGCAGCGAGCAGAACAGCACATCTCCCTGCTTGCGGATCGTGTCGGTGAAGCCGTAAGGACAGCGTTCCTGTGGCTCGCCCGGGGCGATGCGGACGAGGCCCGTGTCGGGATGGCGCGGGACCGCGTGCATCGTCCTGACGAGCGGTTCGATGATCTCTGCGAGGAGCTGCGCATCCCCGGTTCGTCGGTACGTGTGCCAGGCGACGGCCACGGTGAACGGTGAGCCGTCGGCCACGGGATGAATGCCCATGGAACCGAAGCCGGGCTTGTAGATCGGTGTGCCGTCGAACTTGATGCAGTCGACGCCGGCGCCGTCGGCGTCCAGGCTGCGCACGAAGAGCCGGCAGGCGTCGGTCAGCTCCTTGTCGGAATAGGAATCCACGGACCCTTCCAGCGTATACTCGTAGTCGCGCAGCCAGAATGCCTCGTAGCCGATGCCCACCTGGGGCGGGAACGCCGCCGTGCCGTCGGCCATCGTGCGCATCGCGGCGCGGATGAGGCGGTGCGCCTCCGTTTCGAGCCACTGGACCGCTTCGGACAGAGAATCAGACGCACCGGCTTGACCTGCTTTCGCTTCCGTCATCGCGATTAGGATCAACAGAAGAACCACGCATCGTCGGAGCATCGAATTGCCTCGCACATCCACCATCGGCTATTGCAGTTTCTCATAGGGCCACATCGCGATGCCTCCATCCAGAACGCGGACATCGTCGAATCCGGAGGCCCGGAGGATCAGGGCCGCTTCGTATCCGCGCAGTGAGATCTGGCCGAACGTCACGATGGGTTTGCCCTTCGGTATCTCCTCGATCCGTCCGCGCAGCGTCGCCAGCGGGATCAGCGTCGCGCCGGGCAGGCGCACCTGGTCGTGTTCGCCGGGCGTGCGCACGTCGAGGAAGACAAAATCCATCTTGTCCTGAAGCATCTGGTGGACCTCTGCTGCCGAAACGCCGACCATGTGCCCGTCCAGCTTGTTCCTGGCGACGTTGGCGGCGGTGATCAGGTTGTCCATCGCCGGCGAGTAGGGCGGCGCGTAGCTCAGGTCGAGGCCCGCCACCTGATCGACGGTCATTCCGGCGGCGATGGCGGTGGCGGCCACGTCGATCCGCTTGTCCCCTGCGCCGGGCCCGACCGCCTGGACGCCGAGAAGCCGCCGCGTGTCGTGATCGACCACGAGCTTGAGCAGGAGCATGCGGGCGGTGGGCAGATAGTTGGCCCGATCCGGGGCCGGCGCCATCGCGACGGTCACGGTGTAGCCCAACTCTCTGGCGGCTCGTTCGGTCAAACCGGTGCGGGCGACACAGTAGTCGAACACCTTGCAGACGGTGCTGCCCAGGATGCCTGGAAAGGAGTCTTCACCGCCGCAGAGATTGACCGCGGCGACGCGTCCCTGTTTGTTGGCGGTGGACCCCAGCGGGACATAGGCGGGACGGCCGGTGAGGATGTCGGTGCATTCGACGCAGTCGCCGGCCGCGTAGATGTCCGGATCGGACGTCCGCATGTGCTCGTCGACTTTGATCCCGCCCGTTTCGCCGATCTCCAATCCGGCGGCTCGCGCCAGCGCGGTGTTCGGACGGACCCCGATGCCCATGATGACCAGATCGGCCGGCAGCACCCCGCGATCCGTTACCACGCGATGCACCTTGCCGTCGCCTTCGAACGAAAGGACCTTCGTATCCGTCAGCACCTTGACGCCCTTGGATTCGAGGTGCAGTTCGACAAGCCGCGCCATCTCCGCGTCCAGTATGCCCAGCGTCTGCGGCTGCATCTCCACGATGGTCACGCGACAGCCGCTGCGGGCCAGGGCCTCGGTCGTCTCCATGCCGATCAGGCCACCGCCGACGATGACCACATCGCGAGCCCGGTCGCCGGAGAGGACCGCCTTGATCCCCTCGGCGTCCTGGACGCCGTGGAGGCAGAAGATGTTGTCGAGGTCGTGTCCGGGGATCGATGGCCGGATGGGCGAAGCGCCCGTGGCCAGCACGAGCTTGTCGTACTCCAGGTACGATTCTCTCTGACTGCCGAGTTCCTTGATGCGGACTTTCTTGGCGGCGCGATCGATTTCGGTAGCTTCGGTCCTGCTAAGGGTGCGCACGTTCTTGACTTTCTGAAAGAACACCGCGTCGCGCAGCGCTCCCATCGGCGTGCTCATCAGCTCGGCATGGTTCTTGACCTGCCCCGAGATATAATAGGGCAGGCCGCAGCCGGCGTACGACAGGAACTGGCCCTTCTCGACCACGGTGACATTGGCATGCGGGATCAGCCGGATCACTTTGGCCGCGACCTTGGGACCGGCCGCCACACCGCCGACGATGACTACCTTCACCGCACCAGACTCCTCGGCGTCTTTGCTGGTCTCGATCTGACTGGGCGTCGCCATCGGAAGCCGGATGTCGATCCGCGCGCCGCCGAGATCGGCCTTTCCCGCCTGGACCGTCCCTCCGAGTTCCTCCACGACCGCCTTGACGAACGACAGCCCCAGCCCGGTCCCTCCACGGGTGGAGCTTCTCGCTGCGGCCGTGCGGCAGAATGGTTCGAAGACCTTATCTCGCATGCCCTCCGGGATGCCTACGCCCGAATCGGCCACGCACAGGTGCACGAGGCGCGTCGATGCGTCGGCTGTCAACGTCAGACGGACGTGGCCGTGCGACGGCGTGTACTTGAAGGCATTGTCGATCAGTGCGTCGAGCACCTCGGCCAGGGCCGGTTCCGTGCCGCGCACGTACACCGATTCGTCGTCCGTCTCCGCCACGAAGGTCAGGGCGTACTCGATCGCCCTTTCCTCGTAGCGTGTCCGGGCGCTGCGGACGATGCCGGCGATATCCACGACGCTGCCGATCTCCTCCCGTCGACTCAGCGCCGAGACGATCGCCAGCATTCGACGCACGGTGGCGACGCCCTCCTCGCATCGCAGATTCGCGCGGGCGATCAGGTCCTTCTGTTTCGGCGTCAGCGGTCCGGCCACTTCGGTGGCCAGCACGTCCAGCAGCGTGCTGATCGTGCTGATCGGGCTTTTGAGCTGATGCGCGATCAGCGAGGCGAATTGCAGTATCTCCGACTGATCGGGTCTGTGGTCCGTCTCTTCGGTCATCGTTTTCCTTTGTCCGTATGACGCCGTCCGTAACACTCGACGCGTTCATTCTACAAGGTGACTCTGCGTCCGATCAAGCCATGCCGTTGCCCTGCGGAAACGGCGCGTGCTGGGACCACGGATCGCTCAGTAAGGTCCCTTCTGGCCAGGCATGGCACAGGCATAGAGGCCATCGGGTCCCGGTGTGATCGGAGCAGCCGCGTCCCAACTGTAGCGATCCGGACCGAGATCCGTCTCGGACTTCATGGCGTCGTCCCAGTTGACGATGTGGCCCGAGTAAGTCGCCATGCGGCCGAGGATCGCGGTCATCGTGCTGCTGACGCCGTAATCGCCCTCGTTGCAGGGTTTGCCCGCGTCGAGCGCCGCGAACAGATGGTCGTGCTCGGCCTGGTGGCCCGCGACGCCCGGATCGAAGCGAACCGGCTTTTCCCCTTGCACGGTCAGCACGCCGCTGCCCAGATCCGCCTGGCCCTTCGTGCCGTGCGCGATGCCGCCGAAGCTGCTCCAGCAGTTGGGGATGTGCCGGCAGAACAGGAACATCTTCGTGCCGTCGCGGTACGTGTATTCGGCCGCGTGGTGATCGTAGATCTCGCCGTAGTCGGGTCCGATGCGCACCTGCCGTCCGCCCATGCCCTGGGCGTCGATGGGGTGGTCGCCCTTGGCCCAGTCGACCAGGTCGAGGGCGTGGACGGTCTGCTCGACGATCAGGTCGCCGCAGAGCCAGTTGAAGTAGTACCAGTTGCGCATCTGGTACTGCATCTCGGTTTCTTCGCTTTGCCGCCGATGGACCCACACGCCGGCGTTGTTGCCGTAGGCTCGCAGGAACATGATCTGCCCGATGGCGCCTTCGTGGACGCGGCCGATCACTTCGCGTGCGTTGTTCTGGTGGCGGATGTTCAGGCCGACCGCCACCGCGAGGCCCCTGGCCTTGGCCCGCTCGTTGGCGGCGGCCACCTTGCGGATGCCGGGCACGTCCACCGCGACAGGTTTTTCCATGAACACGTGTTTGCCGGCGGTCACCGCCGCGTCGAACTGCTGCGGGCGAAAGCCCGGCGGCGTCGCCAGGATCACCAGGTCCACGTCCGTATCCATCACGCGTGCATAGGCGTCCATCCCGACGAAGCGGCGCTCGGCCGGCACGTCCACACGGTCCGGGTGCTCCGTCGAGACGCCCTGAAGGCTTCCGCCGAGCCGGTCTTCGAAGGCGTCGGCCATGGCGGTGAGCCTGGCGCGCGGGCAGGCGTTGAGCGCCTGGACCGCGGCGCCGGTGCCGCGTCCGCCGCAGCCGACCAGACCGATCCGCATGGTCCCCGTCCCGCCGGCGTACGCTCGGACCTGCAATGCGGCGGTCAGCGCCGTCACCGATGTGGCGGTCACCGAACTGCGGAGGAACTGCCGGCGCGAAATCCGGCTCACTCGTGGTCTGTCTTGCGTCTCCATCGGCTCTCCTTTCCCCTGAAGGTTTCGGATATGCCCTGCACGTCCGGGCCCGCGCTGTCGCGCGGCGTGCGTGCCTTGCCGTACCCAGTATACCGGATCGGCCGCAGGCACCATAGATGCAACCGAGACGGTCCGATCAGAAACGGATCGCCAACTGGATCCCGGCCCCCGACTCGACGGGGAAGGTCGTCAGGCTGGCCCGCTCGGGGTCGGGAAGGTTCAGAAAGGCGTCGTGGATGAAGGCGGTCACGAAGTGTCCGAGTGCGGCTCCGAAGAGGATGTCGGAAGGGTAGTGCTTGCGTCCCTCGACGCGGGCCCACGCGACGCCGCCGGCGAGGATCGCGTTGCCAGTCTGTAGCACCGGTCGAATGCCCGTTGGCAGATCGATGGAATCGAGATTCCGGTTCGAGAGCGTGGCGTAGGCAAAGGCCGAGGAGCTGTGGCCCGAGGGGAAGCTGTTGTCGTTTTCCTGGTTCGGGCGGTCCCGGCTGACCGCGCTCTTCAACGCCCCGGTCAGACTCTGCGTCAGCCCGATCGCGCCGCCCTCGACGGCCAGTCCCTTCAGCTTGGCGTACGCCCACGGCCCCGCCTCGTCGCCGCTGGGGGTGGCCAGGGCCGTCGCCAGCACCTCCACGGACAGGATGGTCTTGAGATCGTTGCTGGCCTCGCGGGCGTCTTCTTCCGAGCCGAAGATGGGGGTGTGTTTCGTGGCCCAGTCGGAGGCTCTCTCATCGAAATCGTCGATGGCGAACACTGCCGCTCCGGCCAGCGGGATGAGCGTGTGGGGGCTCAGGAAGGCGTCTCGGGCCGCCTTGGCGATCCGGTTCGAGTCGAAGCAGGTGAAGGCGTCCTGGCCCCACCGGCTGCCGTCCGGCAACGTGCCGCAGCCCGCGCTCCCGAGCACGAGGCCGAATAAGATGATCCGCATTTGATCCATGGTTCCATCCTCCATCGTGCTCACCGAACTGATGGGATTGTCGATTCGATGCGCACGACGACCGAGCGGCGCAGGGACGGGATGGTGACGGTGCCGTTGTGGAGAGTCGCTTTCGACGGCGTGTCCGTCCAGGGATCGTAGAGTTGCACGCTCGCTCCGGCGGGAATCTTCGCGCTCGACAGGTCGATTCGGACGTCGGTCAGCGTCTCGGGTGCGCGGCCTTCACGCAGTTCCGTTCGCCAGTCGTTCTGCGCATCGCGGCACCAGGCCAGGAATGTGTGGCGGCCGGCGAGAGCGTAGATGCGCAGTCGTTCGTGCGGCACCGTGACCGGCTCGAATGCCTCCGCGGGCGGGTCGATCCCTTCGATGGCTTGGGCGAACCGCGCGAAGTGGTGCCACAGGTTCGGCTCCTCGATGGCCTGCCGCCACCACCAGACGTGGCCGGGGCCGGCCGCGCCGGTGAAGAACGGCGCGAACAGCATGTCGTGCAGAAGCGTGCCGTCGGGATCCTGTGCGTAGAGCTCCGAGCAGCCGGTGTGACGCGGTTTGACCGCGCCGGTTTCGGTCAGGATGATGGGCTTGCCCGCGTCGAACGCGATCAGCTCGCGCACCGCCTGGGCCGCCAGGACATCGACCGGGCCATGACAGATTTCCCAGCCGGCGCCCTCGTCGAGGTAGCGATGGACCTGGGCGACATCATTGTCTTCGAGCAGACACAGGGTGCGATAGCTGTCACGCTTGCGCTCCCAGTCGTAGCTGCCGAGGCTCTGGATCGCGAGATTTCGCGGGAATCGCCTGCGCAATTCGGGCAGCATGGCCCTGGTCCAGTCGAGCCATTCGGAATCGCGCACCGCGTCCATCTCGTTCCACAGCTCCCAGGCGAAGACCGCCGGCTCATCGCCGTAGCGATTCGCGTACCAGTCGAGCTTGGCCTTGAAGTGATCGCGGCCCCGATCGGAAGAGAGGTACTCGTGCATGCTCTCGTAGAGGCCGCCACTGGCCTGATGGTAGATCAGGTTGTCGGACCAGCGGTTCCGCTCGGCGCGAATGTCGCGGAAGTACTCCAGGCACATCTTGACACGGATGCCGTGCTTTCTCGCCAGGGTGAGAAATCGGTCGATGATCGCGGCGCGGGCCGGATCGAATTGCAGCGGTCTCTCGTGCTCGACGTTCCAGCCATCGTGTGCCAGCCAGACGCGGACGTAGTTGATGCGGTTGGCCGCCATGATCTGGAAAAGTCGGTCGAAATCGTCCTCTCGCGGCGGCCCGACCAGATTGAACCCGATGGGGACATAGGGACTGCCGTTGGACAGCTCGAAATACCGGCTGTCGCGCGGACTGACCACGACGAACGAGGTCAGGTCGTCCTGCGCCGCCGCGCGTAGGGGCGAATCATCATTCGCCCCCATCAGCACGATGCTCGCGACAATCAGGACCATTCGCTGCATTCTGTTCATTGGTCAATACTCGATCGCGATCACGGAAGCGATAGCGTCCGGCGCCCGGCTCGGGACCTGGATCGTCACACCGTCAGAGGTCGTCTGGGTCTTGAGAGCGGCCCGGCTCGCGTCGGCCAGCAAATATGCCTTGGTCACGCGTTGCCCCTGGAGCGGGACGAACAGCTTGCCATCGGCGGGCCAGTCGAAGACGTGGGCATAGAGCTTGCCCGGCTTCTTGGTGTACCGGCCCCAGGCGGGCTGCTCGAACGGGCTGGCGGTCGTCTCGTAGATCGCTTCGCCATTGACGGCCATCCACTTGCCGATGGCGCGCATCGAGTCGATGCTCTGCTGGGGGATCGAGCCGTCGCCTTTGGGCCCGATGTTGAGCAGGTAGTTGCCGCCCTTGGAGACGATGTCGACGAGGTTGCGGATCAGCGTCTCGTTGGACTTCCAGGCGTCATCGTGGTCGGAGTAGCCCCAGGTGGTGTTCATGGTCATGCAGACTTCCCAATCGACGCCGGGAATGCCGGGCTTCCACTTCCGCAGCCGGTCCGAGGAGTCGTCCCTCTCGATGTCCGGGATGTGGTAGAGGCGGTTGTTCGAGATGATCCCCGGCTGCAACTGCCGCGCCATCGCCATCAGCTCGTCCGACCGCCAGAAGGGCCCCTCGTTGCCCTCCTTCGAGTAATCCCACCAGATCACGTCGAGCGTGCCGTAGTTGCTGAACAGCTCGCGGGCCTGGTGGTGGAGGTAATCCAGGTAGATGTCGTGATGGCGCGGGCCGTTGGGGGAGGGCTGGCCCCGAAGCGGGTGGGGCAACTGGTTGGCCTTGTCGTAGTCGTACTGCGGGTGGTGCCAGTCGATGACGGAGTGATAGTAGCCGACCTTGAGCCCCTCGGCGCGGATCGCGTCGGTGATCTCCTTGCACAGGTCCCGTCCGACCAGGTCGCGGGCATCGTAGGTGGTGTACTGCGAGTCGAACAGACAGAACCCGTCGTGGTGCTTGCTGGTGAAGACGACGTAGCGGCAGCCCGCCTCCTTGGCGAGCTTGGCCCATTCCTTCGCGAAACCCTCGGCCGGACGGAACTTGGGAACCGCCTGGTGGGCGTATTCCCATGTGTCGGCGCGGACCCGCTGCTGGAGCCACTCCATCCCGCCTCGCGTGCCGACGGGCTTGTCGTTCCATGTCCCGGCCAGGCCGGAATACAGGCCCCAATGCACAAACATGCCGAAGCGCGCCTGTCGCCACCACGCCATTCGGGCGTCCCGCTGCTCCTGGGTCTCGGCAACTGCTGTTGGGATAAACAGCGAACCGACCACTGCCAAGGTAATCGCGGCGACAAGGCCGGCTTGGGGGGATGTCTTTCGTCTCATGGTGCTCTCCTTCGTTTCTGGTGCGCGTACATCTGCGATGAGGATCGACTCATCGCGTCATGACGTCATTCTGTTCCGGCCTGTCCAAAAGGGCAAGCGAAAATCGACTGTTACCGAGACGCCGCCGGTGCAGTGCTGGATATGATCAATTGCACGGGGCCGAGGAGGCCGGAGGGGAGCAGGGGGGTGTCTTTCCAGGGGACCTGCCACGTGAGAGATCTGTCGATGTTGGTCCGGCAGAATTTTGGGCCGTCGGGCGATCGGGCGTCGCCGACGAGCCGGTTCGACCACGTGTTGGCGACCTCGACGACGAGTTGGTTCGTGCCGACTTTGACGGCATTCGTGACATCGACCTGGAAGGGGGGCTTCCAGAGAATGCCTTGGCTATGCCCGTTGACGTAGCCCTCGGCGATGAATCGCACTTCGCCCAGGTCGAGAACAATGCGCTTGTCCGGCCCGATCTGATCGGCGCGGACGCCGAACGTGTTGTGATAGGATGCGATTCCCGAGAAGCACTTCACGCCTTCGTCGTCAACGTCCGTCCAGGAGATGAGCCTGGGGAAGGTCTTCGAGGCCGGCGCGCCCCAGCCCGGCGCGAAGCGGACTTCCCACGGCCCGGCGATCTCGTGGCCGGCTTGCCCCGAGGGGACTTCCTTCATCATGGGCAGGGCGTCTGCGTTTCTTGCGAATACGACGAACACGCTGCCATAGGGGGCCGGTCGCAGCGGGACGCGCGTAGCACCGCCGTTGTCTCGCTCGAACGGGCACGAGCGAATCTCGCCGGTGTCGGGCATCCAGAGTTGCGGCGTTCTGTCCGACACGCGGAAGGTGCACGTGATGTCCTCCCAACGGTCGGTCTTGTTGCTGACGAAGTAGATATCCGCCTCCGGTGTGCGACGGTGAACGTAATCCAGCGGATACTGAACGTCGCTGCGGACGGAAAACGCTGCGAAATCCGGCCCGATACCGCGCTCTTTAAGGATGTCACGCAGGGTCTTGCCCCAGATGATCTTGCCCTGGCCGTAGGCGTGCTCCTTGACGGTCGTGCCATCGCAGGAGCCCCACAGGCGGTCGGCGATTAGCCGGACTTCAGCGTCGCGCCGGGCGGCGTTGGCCAGGCCGTTGGACCGCGTCGGTTTGGGACCGACGACGGTGGCGCCGTCTTTGACCATCTGCTCGATTTTTCTCAAGACGTCCAGGTCGATGTCGTCGCGTTCGGGCAGGACCAGCAGCTCATAGCTGAGCCCATCAGACAATGTCACTTTGCCATCCTTGACGCTCATCCGCGTGAGGATGACTTCGGCGTTGGTCACGTCGTAGTCGTAACCGAAACCGAGAGACGGATCGATCTGCTTGGGAGGCACGAAGTTATAGCCCTGGTCGCCGTAGTAGTAGCACACGTCGGCGACGAACAGGCCCTGCTGGAGCATGTACGAGCATCGCGCCAGATAGTCGATCCAGGGCCTGGCCTTGGGCCACCACGCGATGCTCGGGCTGATGTGCGTTCCGGCGTGATAGACCCAGCCGGGCCGGTCGGTCGCCGAGGGGTTGTGGGCGGCGGTGTGGAACGTGAAATGGTTCGCGCCGTCGCAGAAGGCGCGGTCGGCGATGGGCTTGAGTTCGAAGGGGCCATCCTGCCAGTGCCGCCAGCTCGTGAACGCCTCCATATCGACTTGGCTCTTGCCATAGATATGGGCGGCGCAGGCAGTCTCCTTCACGACCCAGACATTGTGCTCCTTCCAGAACTCGCCTCGCGGAATGTCCAGCGCCCCAAGCGCCTTCAGCGCGTCGACGGGCACCTGGTGCAAAGGCGGTCCCGGCCCGCCCGCTTCGGCGCACAGCAGCAGGCCATGCTCGTTCGACAGCTCCGCCGCAGCCTTGTAGAACGCGTCGACCAGCAGATCGCCCAGCGTCTTGCGGTAGTCGTATTCGAATCGCTGGGCCGCCTCGTGGTCCTTCAGTGCGCAGCCCGCCAGGACGGGCAGATACCGCGTCATGTCGTAGCCGCGACGCTTGGCGAATTGGGCGAGGAAGTCCGGCGTCCAAGTCGAGCCGCTCAGCTCGTAGCTGCACACGTACATCTGCTTGAGGGCCGTGCCCCTGAAGTCGCCCAACTCCTCGTGCAGCTTGTCGAGCAGGTACTGGAAATGGAACCTCGTCGCCTCGGCGCTGAAATGGTCGATGGCGAGCCCGCCGGAATTGGGGCTGGGCAGTCTCAAGGAGAGGCCCGTGTTGGCGCAGACGAAACGCATGATGATCCATTCGCCGGCCGGCACGTCCCAATCGAGGCGGCCATTCGCGTCGATACGGTTCGTCACGTCCACGATGTGTTCCGGGGCTTCGATCACCAGCGGAGGCGGGCCGGCGGACGACCAGCTTCCGGCCGCGCCCGACTTGACGCCGTCGTGGATGTTGGCGGCGGTCCAGTTCTGCTCCGTCTCGCTGCCCAGGGCGGAACTGCTGTGCAGCAGACTGGCGGCGGTCTTGCTGCCGTCGGGGTGATAGGCGTTGGCGACGTTGACGCCATCCGTCGAGTAGACCTCGAATTCGCCCAACTGCACCCGGTCGAATTGCGCGTTGTGACCCGACAGGACGACGAGCTTGACGTAGCGGGCCTCGATTGGCTCGAAGCGGAACGTCTGGGCCTCCGTGCTGGGCTCAAGCGCTGCCTGCACGATCCGGCGGAAGCTGTTGGGTTCAGTGCTCTCTGTTGACACGTAGACGGCAAAGTCCCTGGCGAACAGGTGCATCGGGCCGTAGCGCTTCTCGTCGCCGCTGGCCGTGTTGTACAGTACCACGCGGTCGACGGTATGCGTCCCGGGCGGCGCCAGCTCGAAGACGAATTCGTGGCCGGCCAGTCGCTGCGGCGACGGAATCGCCAGCACCGCCACACTCTTGACGTATGCCGGCTTGCCGTCGGGCCCTCGCGTCGCTGCGGCGGGCAGGGCGGGCATAGGCAGAGGGCTATCGAGGCGCATCGGGCCTGTCACGGCGATCTGGCAGTGGTAGAGGCCCATGCTGGCGTATTCGGGCGGGACCCACGGTCCGCCGCAATTCCAACTGCTCGATGTGACCAGGCCCACCTCCATGCCGAGCCGCGTCGCTTCGCGGACGGTGTGGCCGATGGCGTCAAGCGATTCGGGTCCCATGAAGGCGGGACCGGCCGGCACGATGCCCCGAGGATCTTGCGCGCCGATGTCGAAGATGTACACGCCGCCGATGCCTTTGGCCTTCATCTCCTCCAACTCGGCGGTCATGCGGTTCTGGTTCGTCAGGCCGTTGACCCACGCCCAGTAGACCGACGGTCGAGCCGGCAGTGGCGGCTCCTGAAATCCTGCCTGTAGAGGGTCTTCAGTGCGCGCGCAGAGAGAACACGCATGCGACAAAATGAGGATCGCAGTCAAGACGTACGAGAAGCGATACGAAGTCACGGAACCTACCACCACATGCAGGGGTTCGCGAACACATTGTAGAACCAGCGGTGCTCCATCTCCTGGAACTTGCGCCAATCGACATGACCGTCGAGGAAGAGAATGTTGCCTCCGGAGGGCTTGGTGCTGTTCTTGAGGTGATTGGTTCTGTCGTACACCTGCCAACGATCGTAGCAGCCTCCCTGCGCGCGGGTGAAATCGGCGGCTTCCCGGTCGGGTCCGTTGCTGGCGGTCACGTCGGTGATCAGCTCCATTGTTGCCGGTGGTATCTGCTTGTCTGAGCCCTTTATCTTTGTGGACGTTGTCGTCCGGACCCACCGCTTCGTCACCCCGTCAGGGTTCATCGGCTGATTGCCCCGGGCGTTCTTGCTGTCGATGAGCCAGTAGTAGCCCATGATGCGGTGGTAGTCTTTTCGAGTCGCTTCCGCCGTGGGTTCCGGCGTCAGAGCGCTCTCCGGCGTTCCAGCCGCGAAGTTCTCGCCGTAGCGCCAGAAGAGGATGCTGTCCCGCTGCTTCCAGGACGGGCAATAGAAGATGTGCCGGTCGAAGGCGCCCGTCTTGAGGATGATGTCTGTGGTCCAGTAGGAGACGTCGAACAGCCAACGGTCGACCTCATTCATGGGCAGCTTGCCGTCGTTGTCGTTGGCATAGACGAACAGGCCCAGGCCCATGTTCTTCTCGTTTTGGGCGCAAACCATCCGTCGGCCCTGCTCGCGGACGACGCCCAGCGCGGGCATCAGGATGCTCAGCAGCACCGCGATGATGGAAATCACGACGAGAAGCTCGATCAGCGTAAAGCCCCTCCTGGCTCGCCCTGCCCCATGGTTGCACGTCATGCGAGTATCCCTCCCTTTTCCTCAGGATAACTGCGTCACAATCGTTAGAGCCGCCCAATCCGGATTCTATCATGGCCGAAACGGCCGGCAAAGGCAAGAAAAAAGTGCCGCAAGTGTGCGGAGGCGCCTGCACCGATTCTCGTGCAAGGCCCCTTTCAGGCGTGCAAAGGGCTGCCACCCGCTGCGCCAGAAGGCGCCCAGCAGGACGGGGGTGGCCCTCAGACGGTGGGCCGGGCGAGCTGCGCCACCTCTTTGTATCGAAAGCAATCGGCGACGTGATCGTTTACCATCCCCACGGACTGCATGAAGGCGTAGCAGATCGTCGAACCGATGAAACTGAACCCGCGCTTCTTGAGTTCTTTGCTCATGGCGTCCGACTCTTCCGTGCGGGCAGCGATCTGGGACAAGGACGTCCAGGCGTTCTGCTTCGGCGTCGACTCGACGAACCGCCAGACGAACGCGTCGAAGGAGCCGAATTCGGACTGCACATCCAAAAACGCGCGGGCATTGCGCACGGCCGATTCGACTTTGAGGCGATTTCTGACGATGCCGGGATCGTTCAGCAGGCGGTGGATCTGCTTCGGGCCATAACGAGCGACCTTCTCGACATCGAAGTTGTCGAAGGCCCGGCGGTAGCCCTCTCGTTTCTTCAGGATCGTCAGCCAGTTCAGTCCCGCCTGGGCGCCTTCGAGAACCAGCATCTCGAAGAGCCTGCGGTCGTCGTGCGCCGGGACGCCCCATTCGCCGTCATGATAGGCCTGATAGACCGGGTCGGTGGTGCACCATGCGCAGCGATTCACGAGTCACCGTTGGCCTGATTCGCGTCGACCTGCATCTGCGGCAGATTGACAGGACCCGGATCGATTCCCCCCATGCTGAGGGTCCCGAACTCGTATGTGATCGTCCTGCCGTCCTTCGTGACGACCGCGACTTTGGTGTCTCTCGACGACAGGCGAATCGTGCGGTAGTCCTCGCCCAGCACCGGATCGACGGCGCGTTCGAGAAACCTCCCGTCGCGGAGAAGGTCTTCGTACGTCACCTCAGGGACGCGATTGCTCCTGAGGTAGGCGCTGCCCGCCATGACCACCTGCCTGAGGTTGGCCTGGATCGCCTTCTCGGGATACTGCGTTCGGTATCGCTCCCATTCGCTGCGGCCGGGCAGCTTCGACAGCAGGAACGAAAGGCTGAAGGCAATGATCGCGAACGAGACGATCACGATCATGCCGGTCCGGGTGGGGATCGTTTTCATGATTCACCGCTCCTTTTCCCAGTCCAGGTTCTGAACCACGCGTTGTTGCGGCCATCGGCTCATACGTCGTCTCCAGCCCATCATGGCGGCCTCCCGCCGATGATCACAAAAGCAAAAGCCATACTCTCCGGCAGCTCGGATCAGGGGCGGCGAACCCGCTTCAATATCCCCATTATGGGCGGGCAATCCGGCCAATGCAAGCGAATAAATCAAGCCGGAAAAGGGAAACAGTTCGCTTGCTGGGAACGGGCTTCTCGGCGGCCCCAACAGCCGGCTCACTGTGGTGGGACCGACGGACGCTCCGCAGTGAATCTGCGAGAAGTCGCATTTCGCAGGGTAACGTTTCGGCGGCTCGGCCGTCTAAAGGGGCAAGGAAAGGGTCTGGAGATGCGGAAATGGACACCCTCCGGCAGGGCGTGCGGTGCGGACGGCGGATGCCGGCAGGATGCACACTGTGCGTCTGCCGGAGAGGATCTACGCAGTTCATCGCCGGGCGGTTTTCTTAGAGTAGAACGGCGAGGACGTTCGTCTATGGGCAGTTGAACGTTCGACACGGGTGTCATGCTTACGCTCGTGTAGGCGCGTGTTTCCACCAGATGAAGCGTCTCTACGCAGGCGTGGGTATGGCACCGAGTGCATAGATGCTGGCATTCGAAGACCGGTTATTGCTGAGAGAGCTGAACCACGGCAGTGGGGACGCCTTGCGCCGGATCTACCAGAAGTACGGGCGCGAGTTGTTCACGATCGGTGTGGCGCTCGTCGGCGACAGGGACCTGGCAGAGGACTGTTTGCAGGATGTGTTCGTCCGATTGGCCGAATCCGCCGGACAGCTCAAGATAGCCAGCAATCTGAAGGCCTACCTGGCCAGTTGCATGGTCAATCGGGCGCGGGACAAGGTCCGGCGAGAGGCCAGACGGGCGAGTTGCGCAGGGGCAGTCCGCGATTGCCCAGGGCGCGCCTGCGGGTCGGCCGTGCTGAGTCCGCCCGAACAACTGGTCAAAGACGAGCAGGCGGCGGCATTGCTGAATGCCGTCGGGCAACTGCCGCCTGAGCAACGGGAAGTGTTCGTGCTGCACGCTCAGGCCGGTCTGCCATTCCGGGACATTGCCGTGGTGCAGGGTGTGTCTTTGCGGACATCGCACAGCCGGTACCGGTATGCCATCGAGAAACTTCGCGAACTCCTGCGGGAAGGGACATAGCCATGAAACAGGCAAGAGAGATTGAATCCGTGGCTCGGACAATCCGGTTCGAGCCGAACGCTTCGGCGGATGAACGAATCCTGTCTGCGGCAGAGGCGGCGTTGGGCCGGCGGGCGCACGTGCCATATCTCATACAGACTCATCCGGTGGCCAGGTGGATCATGAAAGGCCCGCTGATGAGACTGGCCGTGGCCGCCGCCGTGGTGACGGCCGGCACTCGGATCGGGACGTACTTCTTTGGAGGCATCCCCGGCGTCGTCTGGGCGGTGGTGCTCAGGAAGATCAACGGCTTGACCACCTGCGTTTTCCGCAGCCGCGAGGTGGAGACCTCCGGACCCCGGCCCAACGGCTTCGAGTTCGCCGTGGAGAAGGAATCTAAAAACTATCGGTCCGAGACATATGGATCGTTCAGCGAAGAGTACGAAAAGGGCAAACTCGTCCGGCGGAGCTACATGCTACTGCGGGAGAAACTGTGTCTGAGCTTCTTCCCGCGCGCCTGGGCGCCCAAGCTGTGCTATCGAAGCCCCTTGAGCGAAAAGGACATCGAGGGGTTCCAGAAGGACTATCCCAGGCAGAAGGTGGCGAGGATTCTTACAGGAGATTACGTGGAGATCGGCACGGATGTCATCGAAGGCAAGCCGGTCCGAGGCGCCGAGTTGCGCGATCCAAGTGTGCTGGTCCCGGAGGGGGAAAAGGTACCTCCACTGGATGACTTCTTCATCCGGCTCTGGATCGATATTCAAACCGAACTGCCGGTGTGGATGGAGATGAGCTTTGTCATGCAAGGATCTCCGGTACGGAGAACGACGATCCAGGACCAGTTCCAGTGGGGCGTGCCGCTGGAGGAGAGCCTGTTCCAGCCGGAAATCCCGGCCGATTATGAGGTCTACGACCATGACTCCAGTCAGAAGCCGCCCGACAGCACGCCGAAGACGCCTTTGGAGGAGGCGTTTGCCCGGCATACCCTGGAAGAGCCTTATCTCGGCGACTTCGATCATCTCGAATTGCCGGATGTGAGCGGCTTGAGCCTGCTCGGGGTGGACCTCAAGGCTCCCAGGCCCCAGGCGCGGCTGCTCGGAAGGACGGAAATCTTCATGACGCATGATGCCTGCGTCGCGAAATGGCCTCGTTATGAGCGGGTGCGAGATCGGCTTGGCCAGGAGCTCCAGGCTAAGCTTCGCATCGACACGCTGGATGTGAACGGGCTGGTGACGACAGGGATCGCCTTGCGCAATCTCTTCTGGGAGCTTGGCGGGTGCCTGTCTGACACGGCATACCCGTACATCTACGCGGCACGGCTCCTCGACGAGATCGCACACGAGAAGGCCCCTGACGACCCGGCCATCATCGACCAGCTTATCGAATCGATCGTGGCGTATGAAGTGCTCTACTACTGGTCGGACCCGGAGCCCGAGAAGCGGGAAAGGAATCCCCTGTACGCCGAGCTGCTGGGCGACCTGCGGAATGAACAGTTCGCCCTGCTGAAAGCCAAGGAGAGGCAGGGCTACATGCTTACGTGGAAGGACATCGTGCGATGCTGCGATCTCTTGATGGCCTGTCGGTGGCGAAAGGATAACGCCACCGCCCTGGAGATAGTACGGCTGCTCCTCGATCAAGCCCCCAGGGTCGGCTGGGTGTATCACCTGGATAGGCTCCAATCCTGTGAGCGGTCGCTGCTGGCCGGCGAGAGCTGGCGCGAGCCGGTGACGTTAACGGGCACAGTCCCGGATGTTCATCTGACACAGTATGAGCGTCGCCTGCGTTCCTTCCAGGGACCCCGGGAACACAGGCAGAGCCTGCTGCCCACGCACTTGAGGCATCTCAAGAGCTGGTGACCGAGCGAGGCGACGCGGTTCAGTTGGGCACGTTCAGTTTTGGGAGATGCGATGGGAGCGCTGGGTCAGGACGTC
>CAZOFX010000048.1:0-13553 GCA_964579055.1 uncultured Pirellulales bacterium | reverse complement strand
TTGCTCTGGTGACGCTGGCCATCGGCATCGGCGCCAATACGATCATGTTCACCATGTCCGATTTGCTGCTCCGGCCCCCGACGAAGGTGAAGAACCGCGAGCAGTTGGCGTTTTGTGCGATCCAGGACGCCTTATTCCCATGGTTTGCCTATTCTGCCTATCTCACGGTGCGTGACAGTGGTCTGGCCTTCAGCGCTCTCATGGCCCAGGGCGATGATCCCAGGCCCGTCACTCTGGTTCACAGAGACTCGGTCAGACAGGTGCGCGCGACGTATGTTTCGGCGAACTACTTCTCTTCTCTGGGGGTGTCCCTGGCGCAAGGAAGGGGTTTTCTGCCCGAAGAGGAGCGGGTGGGCGGGGCGCCGGTCATGGTCCTCGGCCATCGCATTTGGCGGCAGCTCGGCGCTGATCCGAATATGGTCGGCCAGTTCCTCAGTGCCAACGGCGTCCGCTGCCAAGTGGTCGGCGTTGCTCCTGAGGGTTTCACTGGCGTGTCGCTCATCGGTCCTGACCTCTGGCTTCCGCTGGGCAGCTATCTGCCGGTGGCCGAGCTTGCCAGGGGATCGACGCGACGCGCGAACGCCGGGCCGGACCGGGATTACCCGGGGCTTTGTGTTGTAGGACGGCTCGAGGCGGGCGTGAGCATGTCGGTAGCCCAGGCGCAACTGCAAGCGCTGGTTCCGCGTTTCAAACTGGAGTATTCCAGGCAGTGGAGGGCCAATTCATCACTTGCCTTGCGCCCGCCCGGCCGGTTCATGGTAGATGCTGACCCTGCAAACGAACGTCTCGGGACAACCATATTCAGTCTCGTCCTGATGGCGGTTTCCGCGATCATCCTGCTGATTGCCTGCCTGAATCTGGCGAACATGCTCATCATCCAGGGGGCCTCGCGCCACCGTGAGATCGCCATCCGTATGGCTATCGGTGGAGGCCGTTGGCGAATCATCCGGCAGTTGTTTGTCGAGTCTGGGTTGCTGACGCTATCGGGAGGTGTCCTCGGGTTTCTACTTGCCTTCTGGGGTACGAGCATCCTCCGCGCGTGGATTGCGGCCGCAAACGATCCGGAATTGCGAACCCTACAGCCCAGCCTGAACCTGCGTGTCCTTGGGGCGACGGTAGGTTTCTGCCTGATTGCCACGCTGCTGTTTGGGCTCCGGCCTGCTCTGAAGCTCTCCAAACGTGACCTTGCCAGTGAGATGAAGGATGCCGGCGGCAGCGCGCTCGGACCGCTGCGGAGAAGGCACGGCGGGCTCTCGGTGGTGGGTCAGATTGCGCTGGCCGTGATGCTGGTGCTGGGCGCGACGCTATTGACACGGAGTGCCATATACCTGGCCCGGCCCGACCCGCGGTTCCCTTTGGAGGACAAGCTGGTCGTCCAGGTCGACCCCCTTTCTGCCGGATACGACCGGATTCGCAGCATCCAAGCGTGCGAAGCTCTGGCAGACCACTTGGCAGTCCTGCCGGACGTCAGGGCGCTGGGGATGTCGCCTCACCTGTTTCTTGGTGGACGTGATGTCATGTCGATCTACGAGGTTGCACGGGGAACAGAAGAGAGCGGGACGAGGAAACTGATCGCGCGGTGGGCCGCTGCACCCGATGTAGGCCGCGACTACTTCACGGCATTGGAGATACCACTTTTGCAGGGCCGTCTCTTCAATCGATTCGACCACGTCCCGGACGCGGAGAAGGTCGCCGTCATCGACGAGACTCTGGCGCGCAAGCTCCGCCCGGACGGGGATGCTCTTGGCTGCCTCATCGAATGGGGTTTCTCCACGGAGTATTCCGATCCTTACCGGGTGGTCGGAATCGTTGCCCACATGCCGGGCATCGCGGACCGCGAGGTCCACGCGCAGATGTACAAACCCACCCGACCGGATCAGTTGTCCCCGTACTTCTATCTGTACGCCAGGAACATGGAATCGGCAGATGCCCTGGTGCAGCGGGTCTCTCAGGAGATCCGTCAGGTGGATCCTCATGTGCCCGTGCTCTCGGTGACGACCTTTGCCGATAGGTATCGCGATGATGCCTCCGTATGGATGGCCAGCTTCAGCGCACGACTGGCGCTTGCTGCTGGGGCGGCCGCTCTGTTTCTGGCGGCGCTGGGCATCTACGCGATCAAGGGCTACATGGTTGCCTCACGAACCTCGGAAATCGGTATCCGCAAGGCTCTGGGCGCGACACAGGGAAACATTATGGGCATGGTCTTGCGCGAGGGACTACTGTTGACCCTTGTGGGTCTGTCTGCCGGCCTGTTGCTCGGCTTGGGCGTGGCGCGTGTCTCCGCCAGCCTGCTCTATGGCGTCAGTCCGCTCGATCCCGTCAGCATCGTGGTCACCATGACTCTGCTTGGGGCCGCCTCGCTGCTGGCCGGCTACGTGCCCGCCCGCCGGGCGGCGAAGGTCGATCCGATGGCGGCGCTCCGCTACGAATAGGAGATAGAAATGGGAACGCTGTGGCAGGACGTCAGGTACGGGCTGCGGATGCTGGCGAAGAATCGCGGGTTCACGGCGATTGCTCTGGTGACGCTGGCCATCGGCATCGGCGCCAATACGATCATGTTCAGCGTGGTCAACGCGATGCTGTTTCGCCCGATGCACGTGAAAGAGCCGGACCGATTGGTGTACTGCGGGATTCGCGAACTCGGCCTGGTCGCCTATGAGATGTATCGTGACATGCGCGACGACAATCCCGTGTTCAGCGATCTGATCGCCCACAACTATGGCTACTGCCGCGGCACCTGGGTCCAGGGTGACGTGGTTCGACACATGGACCTGATGTACGTCTCGGCCAACTACTTCTCTGCATTGGGGGTCGCTCCGGCGTATGGACGAACCTTCCAGCCTGAGGAGGAGCGGTACGGCGCCGAGCCGGTGGTGATGCTGAGCCATAAGACCTGGCAATCATTGGGAGCCGATCCGAATCTCGTGGGTCAGCAGGTGTTCATCAATGCGGCGCCAGTCCGAATCGTGGGCGTAGCGCCGAAACGCTTCACCGGCACGACGGCCTCGGGTCCCGATCTCTGGCTGCCTCTGGGCGCCCATGGCGTGGTCGATCACCCCGATGAGGAAAGGCCCGAAGGGCGAAGGAGGGCGATCTGGGATTATCCGCCGGTCACGATGATCGGAAGGCTCAAACCCGGCCTGGACATGGTCGAGGCCGAGGCGAGGTTGCAGGCGATGGCCCCGCGCCTGAAGGAGTATGACCCCAGGAGGTGGAAGGACGACTCCAAGCCGTACCTGGCTCGCCTGGCGCGAATGGGGGCAGGGGAGGACGAGGATGAGAGCAAGACCCTGAGCGTTATCAGTGCGGTTCTGATGGGAATCTCGGGTGTCGTTCTGCTGATCGCCTGCCTGAACCTGGCGAGCATGATCACGGTCCAGGGGGCGGCGCGGCAGCGGGAGATCGCGATTCGGATGGCCATTGGAGGGGGACGCCTGCGGATCGTCCGGCAGTTGTTCCTCGAATCGTTCCTGCTGGCGTTGTCTGGAGGGATTCTGGCCTTGATTCCCGCTTTCTGGGGCGTTCGGATTCTCAACGCCTGGCTGGCTGCGGGAACCCTGCCGATTCGATTGACGACCTGGTTTGATGCGCGCGTCCTGGGGGCCACCCTGGGATTCTGTCTGATTGCCACCGTCCTCTTCGGTCTCCGGCCCGCTCTGCGTCTATCGGCGCGCGATGTCATCAGTGACTTGAAGGAGTCGGGCGGCGGGGTGGTCCGCTCGACGCGTCGACGCTGGCGTCTGATCCCGCGCGGGCTGTCGGTCGTCCTTCAGATTGCGCTGTCCGTCGTGCTGGTGATGAGCGCGACGCTGTTCACGCGCACGGCGCTGAAGATCGCGCGGACCCGTCCGGGCTTCGATCTGGCCGGCAAGCTGGTGGTCCGGATCGATCCGCTGGCGGGCGGCTACACCCACACCCAGGCCGCGACCGCCTGCCAGATGCTGGCGGATCGCCTCAAGGGGACGCCCGGCATCCAGGCCGCGGGGCTGTCCACGTCGTTCCCGGTCGGCGATACACGACATGGTTTCTCGCAACGATTCATCGCCTACGAGCCCGGTGTCGCAGACGACCCCTCCAGGAACCTGCTGGAGAGAGGACCGCTGTTGTTCGAGGCCGATGGCGGCTACTTCGAGGCAATGGGAATCCCGCTCCTTCGGGGCCGGCCCTTCCGGCCGCTCGACAGCGCCCCCGATGCGGAACGGGTCGTGATCATCGACGAAATGCTGGCCCGCAAGCTCCGCCCAGACGGCAACGTCGTGGATTGTCTGATCCAGCATGGGTGGGGCTCGGAACTGGACGTGTGCCGGGTAGTTGGGGTAGTGCCGAGTCTGTTGGATCTTTCGGGTCAGGCTTGGAACTGGGCCCACATCTATGAGCCGATCCGCGATGACCATCTGCCCGTCTACATCCATCTGCGTCTTTCCGACACGACGCCGGGCACGGAAGCCGCTGTGGTTCGGAACCTCGGCGTCCAGATCCGCAAGATCGATCCACGCCTGCCGGTCGTGTCGGTGGCGAGCCTGATGGACCAGCACCGCAACGACGGGACCATACGACAAGCGGCAGTGGCCGCCCGGCTCACGGCCATGTTCGGGGTCATGGCCCTGTTCCTGGCCGGGCTGGGCCTCTACGCGGTCAAGGGCCACATGGTCGCGTCGCGGACCCCCGAGATCGGCATTCGCATGGCCCTGGGCGCGACCCGGCGCGACATCCTGGCTCTGGTGTTTCGCCAGGGCGCTGTATCGACATTCATGGGGCTTTCGCTCGGAATCCTGCTGGCCGGCGCACTGGCGCGGCTGATTCGCGCCGGACTCTACGGCATCAGTCCCCTCGATCCGCTGAGCATCGCCGCGACGGTCGCTCTACTGGCGATCGTTTCGGTGCTGGCCGGCTACGTCCCCGCCCGCCGGGCCGCACGGATCGATCCGATGGTCGCGCTGCGATACGAATAGGAGAGACGCATGGGAACTATTTGGCAAGACATTCGGTACGGATTGCGCGTGCTGGCGCGGACGCCCGGCTTCACCGTGGTGGTCGTGCTTATCCTGGCCGTGGCCATCGGCGCTAACACCGCCGTGTTCAGCGTGGTCAACGCCGTGGCGCTCAAGCCCCTGCCCTACCGGGACGCGGAGCGCGTCGTCACGCTCTGGGAACAGTCGAAATGGGGGTCCGGGCCCCCGTCGCACCAGGATTTCCTCACGTGGTATCGACAGAGTCAGGTCTTCGAGGACGTCGCGGCGTATGCCCGGCAGCGCTTCTACGTCGTCGGTATCGACAAGTCGCGTGAGGTCTGGGCCAATGCGGTGTCGTCGAACCTCTTGCCTCTGCTGGGTGTCGACCCCTTGCTGGGCCGAACGTTCCGGCGGGAGGAAGAACAGCCGGGAAACGATCAGGTGGTCGTCTTGAGCCATCGCTTCTGGACCGATCGTCTCGGCGCCGACCCGAACGCCCTCGGCAGAACGATCAGTCTCACCAGCGACGAGATGAACCGCGACACCAGCCTGAGTCTTGATCGCAGGGACTACACCATTGTCGGTGTGATGCCCGCCGATTTCGAGTTTCCTTTTGGGCGTCCGGCGCCCTTCTGGGTGCCACTGATCTTCAAACGCGATCCCATCTGGGAGGAGGGCCAGCCGGTGCACCCGATTGCCCGCCTCAGGCGGGGCGTCACCTTGGAGCAAGCGCGCGCAGAGATGGCCGTGCGCTCCGAACAAGCGAAGCAAGCCCAACCCAAGACTCGCGCCGACCGCAAGATCGAACTCGATCGGATGCAGAACCGAGTGCTGGCCGGCAAGACCCACGGGCTCCTGTTGCTGCTCGGCGCCGCGGGATTCGTGCTGCTGATCGCCTGTGGCAACGTCGCCAATCTGTTCCTGGCTCGCGCTGCGGCGCGACAGCCCGAACTGGCTACGCGCATGGTCCTGGGGGCCTCGCGCGGCCGGGTCCTGCAGCAGATGCTGACCGAGAGCCTGCTGCTGACCACCGCCGCCGGCCTGGCGGGACTGCTGCTGACCTTTCTGACCGTCAAGGGGATGGTGGGTCTGTGCCCCGCCGATATTCCGCGCCTGGGACACGCACGCGTGGACGGGACCGTCCTTGGCTTCACCCTGGGCATTTCCCTTCTCACCGGCTTGCTGTTCGGCACGATGCCCGCCTGGAGGGCGGTGGACACACACGCGAGCCAGAGTCTCAAGAGCGGGTGGACGCGACCCTCGATCACACGGCAGCGGCGCAGACTGCGCGGCAGTCTGGTCGTCCTGCAGATCGCTCTCTCGCTGATCCTCCTGGTCGGCGCGACCCTGCTGATTCGCAGCTTGATCGCACTGCACCATATGGACCTCGGCTTTCGGCCCGAGAACGTGCTGACGGCTCACATTGTGCTGCCGGCGGCGAAGTATCCCGATGGCAAGCACTGCCAGGTATTCTATGACGAGTTGATCGAGCGCGTCCGTCATCTTCCGCACGTGCGTTCGGCGGCGCTGGTGCGCGCCTGCCTTCAACTGGGCGAGTTGGAAGGAGAGCTGTCGTTCTCTGTCCCAGGCCAACCCGTGCCGGAGGGCCAGGAGCCTCCTTTGGCCAAATGGACCTGTCTCAGTCCCGGTTTTTTCCAGACGCTGGGCATCCCGATTGTGAAAGGCCGGGATCTCGCGGAGCAGGACCACACCAATCACATTGTCGTCGATGAGACTCTGGCAAACCGATACTTTCCTGAGGATGATCCCATCGGCCGCGTCCTTGTCCAGGAGGGGTACGAGTTGACGATCGTGGGAGTCGCGCGCACGACCCGGGATTTCCTGACACCCAACCCGGCCGAAGGAACCATCTACATGCATCTGCCCGCGGGTTTTCCGGACATGATCTTCCTGGTGCGAACGGAAGACGACCCGATACGATTGGCTCCGCTGCTGCGTCAGCAGATCGGAGCCCTGAGCCAGGAGGAGGTCGTGACCCGGATGGAAACGCTGGAGACGACTCTTTCTGACAGTCTGGCGGCGCGCCGCTTCGTCATGATCCTGCTGGGTCTCTTTGCCGGCCTGGCATTGACCGTCGCGATGATCGGCGTATATGGCCTGCTGCAATACAGCACCGCCCAACAGACCCACGACATCGGCATTCGCATGGCGCTGGGGGCCCGAGAAAGGGACGTCCTGACGGCCGTGCTGGGCCAGGGAGTCCGACTGGCCCTCATCGGTGTGGCGGCCGGCGCGATCGGTGCTTTGGCTTTGACGCGGGTCCTTTCCAGCCTGCTATATGACGTGAGTCCGACCGATCCGGCCACGCTGGCGGGCGTAGCAGCTACGCTGGTAACCGTGGCGCTGCTGGCCAGCTACCTGCCCGCCCACCGGGCGGCGAAGGTCGATCCGATGGAGGCGTTGCGCTACGAATAGGGATGAGTTGACGGTTCCCGGTTGACAGTTGCCAACTGTGAACCGAACACTGGAGCCGTGAAATGACGACGCTGTGGCAAGATGTTCGGTACGGTTTTCGGATGGTGGCGCGGAGTCCCGGCTTTGCGGCCCTGGTCGTGGGGATTCTGGCGGTGGGGATCGCGGCCAATACGTCGCTGTTCAGCGTGGTCAACGCGGTGCTGTTGCGGCCTTTGCCCTACGAGAATTCCGACCGCCTGGTGAGAATCTGGGAGGAAGGCGTCCGCATGGATGAGAGATTTGACGCCCGCGCTCACTTTCCGTATCTGCGTGAAAACAACGAGGTGTTCGAGACGGTGGCCGGGTACTGGCGGAACACGTTCTACGTGAGCGGGATCGAGACGCCGCACGAAGTGGACGTCTGGGAGGTCACCGCCGACCTGTTCCCTATGCTCGGGGCCCAGCCCGCACTCGGGCGAGGATTCCTGTCCGCAGACGAGACCCCGGCGGGCCGGCACGTGGTGATCCTGAGCCATAAGTTCTGGCAGGCGCACATGGGCAGCGATCCCGACGTGCTGGGCAAGGACGTCATGCTGATCTCCAGCGCGAAGGGTCAGAACGACAAGACGGTCTTGCAGCGTGAGAGCTATGCGATCGTGGGCGTTATGCCGGCGGGTTTCGATTTTCCCTTCGGGCAGTCCACGCCGCTGTGGAGGCCGCTGGTTCTCTCCGAACTTGGCTATGGGGACTATACCTGGCCCGTTTACACTCTGGCTCGCCTGAAGAAGGGTGTCACGCTGCAGCAGGCGGACGCCAATCTCGGGGTATTGGCCGGGCAACTCCGTCAGACCGCGCCTCAGGCGAAGGTCGAGGCGGGCGAGGTCGGCGTCAAGCGGCTGCTGGACAACATGGTGGAAGGTCACCGCAAGGTGCCACTGCTGTTGCTCGGGGCGGCGGGGTTCGTCCTGCTGATCGCTTGCGGCAACGCTGCCAATCTGTTCCTCGCCCGCGCGACGGTGCGGCAGCGCGAGATGGCGATGCGCGTGGCCCTCGGGGCTTCACGTCCGCGGGTCGTGCGGCAGATGCTCACCGAGAGCCTTCTGCTGAGCGTGAGCGCCGGCGTCCTCGGATTGCTGCTGACGTTCGCCACGATCAAGACGCTGGTGCGTTTGTGCCCTTCGGACGTCCCGCGTTTGCAGGAAACGCGTATCGATCTGACGGTTCTCGGTTTCATGCTGCTCGTGTCGGTGCTGACCGGTCTGCTCTTCGGCATGATGCCCGCTTGGCGAGCGTCCGACGTGAGCGTGGGCGAGACCTTGAAGGAGGGAGCCGGGCGGACCTCGGCCGGGCGCGGCTGGCGACGTCTTCACAGCGCCCTGGTGGTCTCACAACTCGGGCTTTCTCTGATTCTGCTGATCGGGGCGACCCTGCTGGTTCGCAGTCTGATCGCGCTGACGAGCATGGACCTGGGATTCCGGCCCGATAGCGTGCTGGCTGTTCACATCGTCCTGCCCGAAGCGAAATACGCCGGAGCGGGCCGGGCCGATGGTTTCTTCCGGACGCTGATGGAGCGGCTGCCAGGCATATCGGGCGTCGACTCGGTCGCGGGGCTTTTTAACGGCACGGAGGTCGGCGAGGCCCTGGGCTCGATGGAGTTCTTCAACATGGACTTCACCGTTGCGGGCCAGAGCGATTCGACGCAGGTGCACAGCGCCCGCTTTGTGCTCGTGACGCCCGACTTCTTCGGCACGATGGGCATCCCGTTCCTCCGGGGTCAGACGGTCACGGATCAGGGGCCGGACAACGTCGTGATCGATAAGGACTTTGCCCGCCAGTGTTTCGGCGATGCGGACCCCGTGGGGCAAACCTTGCTTTTCCACGGCTCCGGCGACTGGCCGGTCCGAGTTATAGGAGTGGTCGATACCGTCAGAAGCTTCGAGACGCCCGAGCCGGGACGAGGCGTGGTCTATGGCCGGGGAAGAGAATTCGGCAACCGGTTTGCGGTCGTTCTGGTGCGGACGGCAGGGGACCCCACGGTGTTGGCTCCGGCGATCCGCGAGCAGGTGACGCAATTGGAGAAGGACCAGGTAATCGAGACGATGGAGGCGCTGAGGACGACCTTGTCGCGGATGCTGGCGCCCCGGCGTTTCGTCATGCTCCTGCTGAGCGTGTTTGCCGCCATCGCTATGGCCCTGGCGACCGTCGGCGTCTACGGCCTGCTGCAATACAGCGCGGCGCAGCAGACGCACGACATCGGGATTCGCATGGCGCTGGGCGCGCGCCAGGCGGACATTTTGCGAGCGGTGCTGGGGCAGGGCTTCAAGCTCGCATCGGTCGGTGTCGCAATCGGCGTGATCGGAGCGCTGCTCCTGACGAAGGTGATCTCCAGCTTCCTCTACGGCGTGACCCGCACCGATCCGGCGACCTTCGCGTGCGTATCGCTCGCTCTGGCGGGAGCATCACTGCTGGCCAGCTACATCCCTGCCCGCCGCGCGGCACGGATCGACCCGATGGAAGCACTGCGTTACGAGTAGGATGGGCTTGAAGCCTATGTGGATCGGAGTCGATAGACCCAACGGGTGCATGACTGTTCTTGCGATCCGGCTCGGTCAGGCCCACACTGCCGGGCACCGATTCATGGCCGGCGAGGACAAGCTCGAAATCCGAAGCACGAAACTCGAAACAAATTCTAAACACGAAGTCCAAATGCTCCAGATTTGGCCCGGTTTGCATGGGCCGGGCCGCGTTGCACGCGATGTCTTCCGTGTTTCGAGCTTGGATTCTGGTTCATTCGGGCTTGTTTCGAAATTCGGACTTCGATCTTCGTGCTTCCGCAGTGTGCCCAAGCGAGCAGCGCAGAAACGGTTATGCACCCGGGCGTAACCCCACTCTACCCATGGCACGAGCCGGTCGGTATAATGAGACCGGTGGAAGCCCACGGCAGGAGGATTCCCCGGGATGAGCAGGAACGTGCCAATCGCATAGACAGACAAAGGGAGCAGCGCAGTGAGACGATATGCAGCAGCGTGGATGGTCGTCTGGATGGTGACATCGGCAGGACCGACATCGGCCGCGGATTGGGCGGGGTTTCGCGGGCCGGGCGCGCGGGGCGTCAGCGATCAGACCGGTCTGGCCCTGACGTGGAGCGAGACGGAGAACCTCGCCTGGAAGACCCCGCTGCCTGGGCCGGGTTCGTCCAGCCCCATCGTCTTCGGCGATCGGGTCTATGTGACGTGCTATTCCGGCTACGGCCTGGACCCGAACGAGCCGGGCGATCCCAACGGTCTGAAGCGCCATCTCGTGTGCATCCGCGCCGGCGATGGAGAGCTGCTCTGGGACACAGCCGTGCCGGCGGTGCAGCCGGAAGACCTCTACCGAGGCATGCTGCGCGAGCATGGCTATGCCAGCCAGACCCCCGTGACGGATGGGCAGCGGATCTTCACGTTCTTCGGCAAGACGGGCGTGCTCGCCTTCGATCCGAACGGCAGGCAGCTCTGGCAGACCAGCCTTGGCGCCGACACGGACCAGAAACAGTGGGGCGCTGCGACGAGCCTGACGCTCTACAAGGACCTGGTCTTCGTCAACGCCTGGGACGAGAGCAAGGCCCTCTACGCGCTGGATGCGCGAACGGGCCGAGAGGTCTGGAAGAAAGACTCTTCCAAGACGGGGCTGTCGTTCAGCACGCCTGTCGTGGCCGAGCAGGGGGATGGCAGCGCGGAACTGGTCGTTTCCGTCCCGTCCGTGGTCTGGGGACTCGATCCGCTGACCGGCCGGGAGCTTTGGTTCGCCCGCACCGGCATCGACGACGACATGATCCCCAGCCCGGTGGTCGTCGACGGCGTCGCGTACATCCACGGCGGCGGCCCGCGTCAGCATGGCTCTCTGGCGGTCCGCCTCGGCGGCCGGGGCGATGTCACCGGCACGCACATCGTCTGGTCCAGCAAGGACGTCGCCAGCCCGCCGTCGCCGGTGATTGTGGACGGCCTGATGTACTGGGTGGACGCCTACGGGCAGGCCTGCTGCGTGGAGACCGCCACCGGCGAGCTTCGGTATCGCGAGAAGCTGCCGGTCGTCGAGCGATTCGCGGTCTACGCCTCCGCGGTTGCCGCCGAGGGCCGAATCTACGTCGTGACCCGAAAGGGCGGCGCCTTTGTTCTGCCCGCCCGGCCGGAATTCCGGATCCTCGCCCACAACCAGTTCCCGTCCGACGCCAGCGACTTCAACGCCTCTCCCGCCATCAGCAACCAGCGTCTCTTCCTCCGCTCCAACCGATTCCTCTACTGCATTCAAATAATCCCGTAGGATGGGCTTCAGCCCATGCAGAATCTACAAGTGAGTCTGTCTCCGGTGTTTCCCATGCAACCGTATCCGGCGTGAGAAGGTCGCAACGCGCTACGTGCGAATCGCAGGTACCGGACATCGTAAAAGGTGATACGTCCGCGGTAACCCCCACGTGGTCGACGATCCGCCGCCTCCACCACTGGGCGTCCACTGGAGGTAGTCCACCCAGCCCCGATCCGAGCCGCTCTCGCTGCCGCTGTCCTTGCTGTACACCCAGACCAGGGCGTGCTTCCCGTCCCCGCCCAGCGGGTACGACTTCTGCTGCCAGCCCACCTCCCCGCTGATCCGGTCCTGAAGCACCCCGTCCATAAACGAACCGCCCGCTGCGTCACCCACCTGTCCGACAAGCGCATCATGCCTCGTTCCAAGTCACGGCCCGCCCGTTGGCCTGCTGATTATCGAAAAGGCTGATGCGCGCGACCTATTTGCCCGTCCCTATACGCGCCCATGCACACGGATCCATAAAAGAAAACCAGATGTGTATCCCCATATCTACGAACTCCCTCAGTACGTCCGCCGGGAACACGTGGTTCCAATTCACTACATCACGGTGCGGCTGAACAGATACGTGTAGGTCGGCACTTGCCTTCTTGAGAATACGTCTCAATGATGCTTTTCGCCCAGAGACCTGATCCCAAACATCGCGTATATGGTTCTCCAAAGTGCAGTTGCGGCGCAAACGAGAGGCGATAGCCCAAGAACCCTCGGTGAACTCCTGGGTTGCGCCGGTTGGCGCGGTCCATATACCTCGGCGATGCGCCCATGTCGGCTCAACCTTAAGGGCCTCGGTGACCTTTGCAGGGTCGAGGTCTCTCGAGTGAATCTTGAAGAGTATATACCGATACTGATCGCGATAGACTCTCCGTCTCTTCTTCTTGCCGCCTGTGCGTGCCATGATTCCCCTCTAAAGACATCCGAGTACTCTCACCGTTGAACTCCGCTTATGGTCGACTGAGAATCGGCTCATGCATTCTGGCGTAGCGGGTGTCACGGGAGACGACAATACTTGCTGATCACGGTCTTTCGCCATGCAAGGCTGTCAGCCACCGACGACCACACTTACAACGACCACTCCGACGACGACTACGCCTCCGATAACGAGCACTTGTGTGTTGCCGGACCGCCAGGGATCCTGCCAAGCCTCTTTCACGGCTTCACCAAGTATATCGCCGATGGTGACAGGATGCCAAGGCTTGGGGCCTTTTGTATGTGGCCCCCGAGGTCTACCCAGCTCCTTCCACTGCTCGTACATCTCGTCGAGGTGCTCCTTGGGATAGTGGTCATCCGGCGCGCGGCGTCCCTCTGGCGACTTCTTGTAGCCCTCAAGCCAGTCAGCAAACGGCTTTCTATCCTCCTTAGGTATGTTTCCAAAACCTGGCCCTGAAACCGCGTCAGACCAATCTTCGCCCGAAGAGTCCGACGAATCCTGAGCAGATGAGAAACCCATCACTCCGTCTGCAAGCGCCCTAATTAGCGATTCAAGGTCACACGGATCATAGTAGCCGGAGGGCGGAGTGAAGACCCAACAATCATTGGCGTCGTCCCAAGTAAAGAACATCGCATATAGGATAGCACTGACCGTTGTCTGCTCCAGGAAGTTGCCCGCAAGACCCATATCGGCAAAGCACGCGAAGACGGCGTCGTCTATATCTTTTGACGGGTTGGCACTCCATGTGCATCCTGATGGATCTGTGCGCCCTATTGGATTGTTGTCGCAGTAAGCGTAGAGACTCATGCCGTAGCCCACGGGGTCGGTTTGGAGGAAGCGGCCGATTGATGCGTTGTAGTATCGGGCGCGGTAGTAGTAGAGGCCGGTCTCCTTGTCGAACTCACGGCCGGTGAACA
>CAZOFX010000047.1:0-39475 GCA_964579055.1 uncultured Pirellulales bacterium | reverse complement strand
TGGGTCCGGGGTTCCGGCTGCGGGGCCGGCTCAGCGGCTACCTGGCGACGAGCGTGGTCAACCGCGTTCGAGACTATCGCCGGCGTTCGCGGCGGCAGGTGCAGGCGTCGAGCCGCGAAGCCGGGCCTGCCCGTGAGTCGGTCGAACCCGACGACGTAGTGAGCTTCACGGAGCAAGCGGTCCGGCTCAACGAGGCTGTCGCCCAACTGCCCGACGAGCAGCGTGAGGTCGTGCTGCTGCGGCTGAAGGCAGACATGAAGTTCCGCGATATCGCCAAGCTTCAACAGACGTCGGTCAACACAGTCCTGGGCCGGTACCGGTACGGCCTGAATCGACTGCGAAGCACCTTGAACGGCGAGGCAGAAGAATGAGACCGAAAAAGAAAGTCGAACGGGCTATCCAACAGAAGCTGCGTTTCACGGCTGGTCCGCCGTTTCGCGACCAACTGCTCACGGACATGATGGACGCCCAAAATCAATCCAGAGAAGCAATTCCGGCCCTTTACCCGGTCGGAACAAGGAGAACGATCATGAAGAATTCGATTGTGAAGCTCGGGATCGCGGCGGTGATCATCGCCGTACTCGGTATAGGAATCGTGGAGTTCCTCGGCAGTGGAGGCACCTCCGGCGTCGTCTGGGCCGAGGTCGTCAAGAATGTGGAGGCCAGCCCGGGCGTCATCTTCCGGGCCAGAGGGACCGGCTCGCGCGATCCGAACGACGACTGGCCCAATGCCTATACGGTCTACTGGCGTTCCGCGACGCTCTCACGCGCGGACTGGTATCGAGATGGTCAGATACACCGTACGATCTATACGAATCTGGATACGAAGACCCTGATCGGGGTGCTCCACGATCACAAGATGTACAACAAGGAGGCCATGAGCGATGAGCGGGTCCAGAGCGCGCGGGCCCAGAAGGGTTGGACCAACCCCCAGGACCTAGTCAACATGGCCCTGTCTCTCGAACACCGTGCGTTGGGCCAGAGGACGATCGACGGCGTGCTCTGCGAGGGCATCGAAGCGACGGGCCCGGACGGCGGCACAGCACGGCTCTGGGTCAGCGTGGGAACCAGCTACCCCGTCCTCGGGGAATTCGAAGGTAGTAACGGCGGCATCCGTCAGACGGGCACCCTGGACCAGTTCCGTTGGAACGTGGACCTGTTGGCCGAGGGTATCGAGCCGGAGATCCCCGCCGGCTACCAGCCGTTGTAGTCGCAGACAACTCATGGTGTGAAACAACCCTTGTACCGGCCGGGCCGTTGGTCCGGCCCTTTTCATGCGCGCTTGTCGGCGGGAGGCGGGCGGAAAGAAATCTCGGCATTTTCCCATACCCAAAGAGGCGTCTGGTTTGTGGTATAAATGACGGTGATCCTGAGCTTGGGAAAGTCGGTGCGGATGCTGGAAGACACGGTGCTCATCTGGAGGTTCAAACGCGGCAGCCGCGAGGCGCTGTGCCGGATCTACGAGAATTACCGAACCGACCTGCTGAGGCTGGCCGCCCTGCTGCTGAGGGACAAAGGCGATGCCGAGGACGCGGTGCACGACGTCTTTGTGTCCTTCGCCCGGTCGGCCGAGACGCTGAAGCTTGCCGGCAGTCTGAAGGGGTATCTGCTGACCTGCGTCGCTAACAACGCACGCAACCGCAACCGGGCCGGACGACGCCAGCAGACCGTCGGGCTGGACGAGGCGGCGGAGGCGGCCTCGCCGAGCGCGACACCCGAGCAGTGGATCGCATACAACGAAGAATTGCGGCGATGGAGCGATGCGCTGGCCCAACTTCCCTACGAGCAGCGGGAGGCTGTCACGCTGCACCTGCGAACGGGCATGACGTTTCGCCGGATCGCCCGTTCGCAGGCGGTCCCGGTCGACACCGCCAAAGGCCGGTATCGCTACGCACTGGCGAAGCTTCGGTCCACCTTCAATGGCGAGCTGAAACCATGAGATCGGAAAGAAACATCGAACGATCTTTCAAACAGGCGAATCTGGACGTCGCTATCGGCGCCAAGCGTGACCGCCGGGTTCTGGACGAACTGGCTGAAGTGCAGCGCAAATCCCCCTCGCACACCACCGGGTGGCCGGTGCCCTGCTCGTGGGTGATGGCTCTGGTTGCTGTGGTGGCAGCGGTCACCGTCGTCGCGCTGCTCGTCGGCCGCAGCAGGCGGCCGGAACCCAAACCGGCGCCGCCGGGAAAGCGGACCGCCTCGACAATCGAACTGGCGACCGCCATCTCACTGGAGAAGGCGTTTCGACAAGGCGGAATCGAGGCGGTGGAGAAGCAGTACAGAGAGGCGTTCGGGACACCTCAAACGCGCGACGAGACTCTCTC
Organism: uncultured Pirellulales bacterium; assembly: GCA_964579055.1. GTDB lineage: Bacteria > Planctomycetota > Phycisphaerae > Sedimentisphaerales > Anaerobacaceae > Anaerobaca. Next base: position 37,151 of record CAZOFX010000047.1, on the reverse strand, counting down.
GATCGAGGCACTCCTGACACACGTGGAAACGGAAACGGAAGACCTTTGGAGGTGAGGACCTATGACAACGCAACGAAGCCATCTGGCAGTGCTGCTGTTCGTGTTAACACTTGCGGCATGCGCGTCGCCGGCCGTGGCATATCCGCCGGACAACGCCGCCGTGCTCTACTACCAGGCCTTCATGCTCTTTCAGGATGACCACGAGATCGCGTCCATGCGGGACGACTACTGGCACGGCCAGATCGAGCTCAATGAGACGCTGGAGGCGTACTTCGCGAAGAACCGACGCATCATCGACATGGTGCTCGATGCCACGCGCATCGACCGCTGCGACTGGGGCCTGGACTACTCTCAGGGCACCGAGGTGCTGCTGCCCCCACACAACCAGGCCAGGAACATCTTCTTCCTCATTGCGGCCGAGGCCACCATGCAGTTCGACCGGGGGCACACGAGGACGGCCCTGGAGCGCTGCGTGGCCATGTACCGCATGGCGCGGCATCTCAACGAGCGTCCGCTGATCTGCTATCTCGTCGGGATTGCGATCAACGCGGCAACGCATGGGCGCGTCACGCGGTTCCTGTCGCTGATGCCGCCGGAAACAGAGACCCTCACATGGCTGCAAGCACAACTGGTCGAACTCGACAAGAAACCCTTTGCGATCGAGCCAGTGCTCCAGTGGAAACGCGAGGCGGCGATCGTCTCCATGTCGCCCGACAAGATCGACAACGCGGTACAAACCGGATTGGACGATTGCGATCTCAAGACGAAAATTCTGGAGCGTGTTCGCACTGCCGACGCGCCGTTCTACACCCGGAACATCGCCTACTGGAACGACTTCATGGACCACGTCGAAGCGGCCTTCGCGATGCCCTATCCGCAAGCCTATGCGGAACTTCAGAAGCTCGACAAGAAACCATGCGAGGAGTTCGACGCAAATCCAGATGCGACTCTGACCGCCTGTTTCTCGCCTGAGTTCCTGCGAATCTACGCCCTCTCAGCTCGACTGGACGCCCATTCCAAGGCGTTGCGGACTGCCGTCGCGGTGTACCTATCCAGAGCAAGAACCGGCCAACTGCCCGAGAGCCTGCCGGAGGGGCTGCCGCACGATCCATTCAGTGGCGGACCATTCCAGTACGAGAAGACCGCGGACGGCTTTGTCCTGCGTTGCCAAGGCAAGGCCCTGGACAAGAACGAGCCCTACACGTTCGAGTACGGCGTCAAGAAATAGGCGCAGCCTTGCACTATCATGAGAGGCCGGGCTGGCGGAAGGCTCGGCCTTTTGCATGCGCATGCTCAGCCGCCAGCCAAATTGCCTCGCCGACCTTTTTTCGAATGAGTAGAACCGGTCGGGCGGGTGTTATATAGGCGAATGTGGATCGATCCCCGATGGCCATCGGGATTCGGAGGCTCGGCGTCGTGCTGGAAGACCGATATCTCGTTTGGCGGCTGAAGCAGGGAAGCCGCGACGCGCTATGCCGCATCTACGGCAAGTACAGAGAGGATCTGCTCCGGTTGGCCGTTTCGCTGTCCAATGAGACGACGTTGGCGGAGGACGTCGTCCAGGACGTGTTCGTCGCGTTCATCGGCGGCGCGCCTCAGTTCCGGCTGACCGGCTCGCTGAAGGCGTATCTGGCGACGTGCGTGGCCAATCGCGTGCGAAACGCCAACCGCGACCGCCGGCGGCGCGGGCAGGTCGGCCTCGACGAGGTCCAATCGGTCGCCTCCGAGTCGGTCCGGCCGGACCAGTGGGCCATCTGTAGCGAGGAACTGAAGCAAATCGCTGGTGGACTGGCCCTGCTGCCCTGTGAGCAGCGGGAGGTCATCACGCTCCACTTGCAGGGCGGGATGAAGTTCCGGGAGATTGCCGAATTCCAGCACGTGCCGCTCAAGACCGCCCTGAGTCGCTACCGTAGCGGGCTCCTGAAATTGCGGGCCTTGTTGACTAGTGGGTGACACAATGCGATCCCTGAGAGCGATCAAGAAGTCCATAAGCCATGCGAAGGTCGAGTCGAAGCACGAGGCCGACGAGGCGGTTCTTCAGCACCTCCTCGCGGAGCTTGCCCGGCTCACAGCCCATGAAGTGCCGCAAGCCGTGTCGCAGCCGCGTGAGGGCGGAGGATCATCGGCCGCGGATCTGCTGACCGTGGGATGCCTCAATGCGGCGTTTCGGCGCGGCGGCCTGGAGGCGGTCGACCGGCAATGCGAAATGGCCGCCCAGCGACTTGGCACCTGGCCCGAGAGGATTTCCGTCAGAGAGTTGATTCAGGAACTCAACCTGTGAGAGGACGAGATCATGAAGACCATGTCTAAAGAGAGCGGATCAATCGAGAACGCGGCCTTGCTCTACTACCAGGCCTTTTTGCTCTATGAGAAGCCGGATGCCGCGATGGGGGACATGCTCCACGACTTCCAGGTCGGCAAGATCGACCTCAATGAGACGATCCGAGAGCATATCGAGAGGAATCGGCGCGTGATCGAGTACGTCGTGAAGGCCGCGAGCCTGTCGCACTGCGACTGGGGCTACGACCACTCTGAAGGCCCCGGCCTGACGCTGGTGACTCTCCGCGAGATCCGGTTCATCGGTTTCCTGCTCTCGGCCGAGGCGCGGCGGCTCGTCGAGCAAGGCGACTATCGTACCGCGCTGGATCGCTGCACGGTCATGTACCAACTGGCCCTGCATAGCGTGGACAGACCGGTGATGACGTACGTGATTGGATTAGCCGTCGGCGGCCAGGCCAACCGCACGGTCCAGGCCGTGCTGGCAGCGCTGCCGGGCGATGTCGACGCGTTGGACCGGTTGAAGGCCGAGTTGAGCCGGATTCAGGACGCGTTTCCTTCGTTGGAGAGCGCCTTGAGGCAGGAGGGCCAACTCTGGGCTTCCATCATGCGAAAAGACAGAGTCGAGACGCTCCTGAAGATCGCGGGGGAGGATGACGAAAACTTCGGCGCCAGTCCAGCGTACCAGCGGATTGCAGCGGGAGACGAGGCCTTTTTCGAAGGAACCAGAAGGCATTGGCTCGACGCCATTGCCGCCCTCGCCGAAACCCTGAAAGCCGGGCAGCCGTATCCACAAACGTGTGCTCAACTCGGCGAGTTGGAAGAGAAGCCGAGGAAAGAGTTCCAGGACAATCCGGATGCCCTGTTCGCGGCGGCCTTGCTGCCGGCAGCCGGTCGGCTGTATCAGTTGACGATCAGACTGCACACTCACTTCAATGCCATCAAGACGGCGATAGACCTCTACGCCATCAAGGCGAGGACAGGAACCCTTCCGGATACGCTCCCTGCCGGCACGCCGCTCGACCTGTACAGCGGGCAGCCCTTCGAATACGAGAAGAGCGCCGACCGCTTCACCCTGCGCTGCCGTGCCAAGGAAGACCCCAGGGACGCCGAGGTCAGGCAGTACGAGTTCAAGCTCAGACCATGATTGACCTCTTGTGAGAGAGGCCGGCCGGGTCCACTGGGCCCGGCCTTTTTTATGCGCCTCGCGAATGCAGTTCTGACTCCGGTTAGAGGAAACGCGATGGGTCGTGCGTTATATTGGTGAATGTTGATGGTTCTGACGTCAGGGCACCAACGATGCTGCTCGAAGATCGATATCTTGTCTGGCGGCTCAAGCAAGGCAGCCCGCGGGCCTTATGCCGGATCTACGACCGGTACGAGACCGATCTGCTCACGCTCGCCAAGAGTCTGCTCGGCCGCGCGGATCAGGCCGAAGATGTTCTGCAGGACGTATTCGTCCGGTTCATCGAGTCCATCGGCAGTTTCGAGATCACGGGCAGTCTCAAAGGCTACCTGGTCACATGCGTCGCGAATCGTGCGCGGGACTACCAGCGGAAAGACCGACGCCGTTCAGGTGAGCCGCTTGAAGCGGCACAGGCCGTTCCATCGCAGCAGTGTGAGCCGCTCCAGGAGGCCATTGCCGATGAGCAGCGGCAGCGACTGGAGGCAGCCCTGGCCGAGTTGCCTTATGAGCAGCGAGAGGCTGTCCTGCTCCACTTGCAGGCGGGTCTGAAGTTCCGCGAGATCGCCCGCGTGCAGGGCGTGGCCTCCAAGACGGCGTGGAGCCGGTACCGGTATGGATTAGACAGACTGCGGTCAATGTTGAACGGACAGGTGGAAAGATGATTCCTGCAAGAGATGTTCAGAAGCTCGTGAAAGACCTGCGTCGTCCGGCGGACGCCCGGACGCATGACCGGATTGTCGGCCACCTGCTCGACGTGCTGAAACAAGCCAAACCACAAACGGCTGCCCGACAGCCGAGGACAAGGAGAAGCATCATGAGAAGTCCAGTCACGAGGTTCGCTGCGGCGGCGGTATTCCTGGGCATTGCAGGGGTGCTGATCGCCATGATGGTCAAGACGACGACGCCGGCCTACGCCTTCGGGCAGACGGTGGAAGCCATGCAAGGCAAACGCTCGTTCCACATCCAAACCTACTTCCAACAGCGACGCAAAGACGAATTCTGGGCCGAGTTCGACAAAGACGGGAACCTGATGCGCTTCCGGCAACATGAGGGCGAAGGTCCGGAGAACACGCTTGTGACGATCTGGGAAGACAACGTCCTGAGCCAGTATTATCCGCCGCCGTGGGGCATTCATCTGATGACGCACGTCGAGAACACCGGCGGCGGATTGGAGGGACTGGAGCAGTTCGATCCGGAGACGATCGTCAAGGGGATTGATGCGCTGGTGGCGGAGGGCAAGGCCGTCATGGAGATGGAAGAGTCTGTGCGCGAGGCGTACCGGATGACCGTCCACGTGACGCGCACGGACGGCAAGCCCCTGAAACAGACTCTGGTGGTCGATCCCGTCACGAAGTTCGTCGTCAGAATCGACGACTACTGGGGCCAGGAAGACGGAGGAACGATCCACCACGGCATCGAGGTGCTGGGATACAACGAGGCGATGGACCCCGGACTCTTCGAACGCAACTTCCCGGAGGGCACCGTCCTGATAGACCAGGTGACGCAGGAGGTCGGGATGGCGCAAGGCGACATGACTAACGAGGAGGCTGCCGTGGAAGTCCTTCGTCAGATGCTGGAAGCCTGGGCGCAAGGGGATTACGCCAAGGCAGGCAATCTCTGCGGCGGTGCTCCGGCCGAGATGCTGACCGAACGCTATGGCCACCTGCGGCCCGTGCGCATCCTTTCCATTGGACAGCCGGCGCCGATCAGGTACATCTCGCCCAGGTTCAGGATTCCATGTCAGTACGAGATCGAGCGTGACGGGCAAACGGAGGTCACCAGCCAGGAGTTCCTTGTTTCCGCCGTAAACGGTCGCCCCGGACGTTGGTATGTGTTCATTCTGCACACCACCTCGATTCGCTCCGGCGACAAAGAGGTCAAGGCGATGCAGGACGATGACGACACCTCCGGGGGGCACCTCGTAGTCCTGGCCGGTGCGGTGGTCGACCTGCAAGGCAACGTCGTGCCCGATGCGTGGATCTTCGCATCCTACGCCGGACCGGGTCAGACGGATGCCCAGGGGACATTCGCCCTGCCCGCCCCGCCGACAGACGGCAGCCAGACGATAGGAGCGGTGGACCTGCCCATGTTCGTCTGGGCTTACACGGACAGCGATCCCTACAGCGTGGCGTGGACCGTGATCCGACCGCCTTCCGGGCCCGCGCCGGTTCGGCGTAGAGTCTCCGACGAGCCAGACGATTCGGACGAACGCGTGGAAGAGACACATCAGGGTGTGACACTCACCATCCGAAGCGAAGAGGATTTCCTCGCGAACTTGCCCGGCGATCCGGGCCAACTCGCCGGCAACGGGTCTATGGACGGCAACCCTCAGATTGCCGACGTCGTGCTCGTGACCGGCCCGGCCGACGTCGTCACGGGACAGGTGACCGACGCCGGCGGCATTCCCGTCGCCGATGCCCTGGTTCTGGCCAAGGCAATCGAATTGCAGATCGGATCGAGCACGCTCCGCGCAGGGGGGCTCGATGAAGAGTGGAAGGCCGGGTTCGCTTCGCAAACGGATGCCAACGGCCGCTACAGCCTGGGACATCTGCCGTCCTGCTGGACGCAGGTGACACTCGTCGTGCGAGCCGACGGACGTGAAAGCACTCGGCAGGTGGTTCTCCCCGCCGGCGTGGACACGACGTGCGACATCGTTCTGGCGGAGGCAAGCGAGGAGGAGCCATAGAGCGGCATCTGGAGGCCGGCGCGAACGAATCACACGTTCGTAGGGGCGAATGATTATTCGCCCCCACCAAGTTCAGCAACCCCATAGGCCGGATCGCGGAGGTCCGGCCTTCTTGCTGCGCCGGGCAAAGGGGCCGCATGTCGGCACTCCCTTCTTGGAAAGACGAAAATATCGGGATTTGGCTTGACGCGCCGGGCCGACATTAGTATTCTGATTAACGAACACGACCCGGTCTGAGCGTTTGATCCGAAGCGGGCCGGGTCATGGCCCAAGAAGCGCGGAAATCTATGGCAGGCATTCGTGCGAAACAAACCCAATTGTGGAGGCAACAATAAGCTTTAACCCCTTTCCATTAAATATTTTATGGCAATTCGACGACAAAGGAACAAAGCCAATTTCCAGCCAGGACAGCGGGTCCGGAAGGGTCTGGGTTGGGCAGACCGGGACCCTGCCTGTGGAGTGAGGGATATGGGACGGAGAACTAAGTGCTGTATTCTTCAGGGTTTGTGGGAATCGGCGTGCCACCGCAACGGTTGGCCGGCGATGTTGCTCTGGCTGGCGTTTGTTCTCGTCTGGGCCGAGGCAGGATGGGCACAGACATGGGTCGAAGGCGTCGAGGACCGGGAAGTCTACAAAGACCGGGTCTCCTTCATCGTAGCATCTGAGGAGGGCTTTGAGACCACCGCCACCCTGAACGGCGAGCCGGTTGCGACCGATGTCTCCGTAACTGTCGACAGAGCCGACTATTACGAGCTGTACGTCCGCCGGGCCGAAGCGGCCTCAGGGGCCGAGCAGAACGAGACGGTCCGCTTCATCGTTCGCGACAGCAGCCGGGGCAACGCGGAATGGGGCCTGCCGCCCTGGACGCCCTACCCGACGATCGCCTCGGCGGCCGGTGAGTTCGCCGGCGCTCGATTGAAGCTCGTCGCACCGCCAGAATACCCGGCCGGACTGGAAATCCCGGTCGTCGCCCGAGTCGAGAACGAGGCGGGAAGGCGACTCGGCGTCAACGGCGCGATCGAGGCCGCCGAATTCCCCGACCACCCGCTCGACCTGCTGCGAGGCGTCGGCTCGGTCTTCCTGCCGGCGGCGACCGACCCAGGCCCCCTGCTCTACAGCGGTCGAATCCACTCCCTCCAGGCTTCACGCGAGATCGTCATTGAGGCAACCACCGAATGGCAAACAGTCTCCGGAGAGGTCGCCGCAGCGACAAGCTGGCCCGAGGACGCACGCATCCGCATCACGGGCGATGCGCTGACCATCCGGCGCGGCGCGACGCTGATCATCGGCGCAGGCAGTGTCATCCTCGTCGATCCCGACACGGACATCGTGGTCGAAGGCAAAATCATCGTCAACGGAACCGTCGAACACCCGGTCGTGTTCACCTGCCAGCACCGCAATGTCCCGTGGGGCGGCTTCCTGTTCGAGACCGGGGGCTCGCGAGGAACCTTCACAGGAACCATCCTCACCGGCAGCGGCGCCGATGGCGACTGGCTGGACAACCACTCCGACTATGGCCACAGCCACCGCCACGAGCAGTGTCTCTTCTTCCTGGCCGGCGGTGCGCGCCTGACGCTGACCGACTGCTTCCTCGTCGAGAACCAGGGCCAGGCCGGCCATGGAGAGGACGCGTATCTGACGATGACACGGTGCCTCGTGCAGAAGTGCATCACCGCCGGCCAATACAACGGAGGCTCGGTCGTCCTGAACGACTGCGCGCTGATCGAATTCCCGTCGGCCGCGGCGCCCTTCGCCGACGACGACAACGACGGGCTGTACCTGACCGGCGGCGCGCACTCGCTGACGGATTGCCTGATCGGCTGTGCTTTGGATGACGGCATCGACGCCGGCTCCGGCTCCGGCGGTTCGGTGAAGGTCGAACGCTGCTGGTTCGAATCGTGCTACCACGAGGCGATGGCCTGGTCGGAGGCGCGCGACGCCGATGTCACGGACTCCGTCGCTCTCAACTGCGGCCAGGGCATCGAATGCGGTTTCGGCTCGCCCGACGTCGACGTCGTCCGCTGCCTGTCGACCGCCAATCTCGTCGGCGCGCGTTTCGGCGACAACTACGACTGGAGCTACCACGGATTCCTGCACGTGCGGGACTCCCTGCTGCTGTTCAACCGGCGCGACGTCTGGGGCCAGGCGTGGGACGACTGGTCCGTGCACCTTTCGCAGATGGACATATGCGACAACCATCTGAGCCTTGCCGACCCGTACTTCCCGGACAACGCGCCGTGGGACCCGCAGGCCGACCCGAACCAATCGGCCCACCTGGCGCCCTTCCTGCCGACCGACGCCGGCACGGTCGGCATCGGCCTGGCCGTCGATGCGAACGTGCTCGATGTCACCGAGCTGGGCGAGACCGTTGCCGTTCGCCTGAGCACCTTCACCACGAGCAACGTCTCCGTCGATTACACAGTCGAGGCGGATGGAAGCATGATAGACCGTGACACGCTGCACTTTGTTCCGGGCGAAACCGTCAGACAGATCCCCCTCGGCATCACGTCCGTAGAAGGCATTCGTCGAATCCGCGTGACGCTCGGCAATCCGGTCAACGCCGAGCTGACCGGCAACTCTGAGATCACGTATCTCAACGCGGCCGCCTTCATCGAGCCGCTGGTCGTCTCGGGCGATTCCTGGCGATACTTCAAAGGGACCCAGGAGCCGCCCGCCAACTGGAACACGCTATCGTTCGACGACTCGACCTGGCCGTCGGGCCCGACCCCGATCGGCTACGAGACCGGTTCGGGCTATGAGTCCTGCATCGCCACGAACCTGCCCGACATGCGCAACGGCTACCTCAGTGTGTACGCCCGCCGGCAGTTCCACGTAGAAGACCCTTCGCAACTGAGCCGCTTGACGCTCACCGTCGACTTCGACGATGGGTATTTCGTCTACATCAACGGTATCCGCGTCGCCGGCTTTGCCGAACCCGACGAGCCTGCACACGATCAGCCTGCTCTGCTCAGCCACGAAGCCTGCTGCGGCGATTGCGAGCGGGAGCCGGTCGATCTGACCGACTATCTCGACGTGCTCGTGCCCGGCGCCAACGTGCTGGCGATCCAGGTCCACAATCAGTCTCTGTCCAGCTCCGACATGCTGCTCGATGCCGAGCTGTCCGCTGCACTGCTCGCTGGGACACGGTAAAGCGATCGTTTGTAGTGGCGTCGTGAGACGCAACTGCCTTGTATGCCCTCACGGGCACACTACGAGCGGGGCAGAATTCTATTGCCAAGGTTTTGGGCCGCCCCTTACCATACCGAGACGATTGAGAATGGTTGATCGGAAAAGGAGCCTCGATATGAAGCGACACGGGCCGATTCTGCTCGTCCTGCTCTGGCTGACGTTCGCCTGTGGATGCGCCACACGCGCGCCGCAAGCCGCCACGGTCGCGGCCGGTCCCCTGATGCAATGGCACGCCGTCACGCTGACCTTCGAAGGGCCCCAGACGAACGAGATCTCCGATCCCAATCCCTTTCTCGATTATCGCCTGAACGTGACGTTCACCCGATGGGACCGGAAGTACGTCGTGCCGGGTTACTACGCCGCCGACGGTAACGCCGCTAATACCGGCGCCAACAGCGGCAACCGCTGGCGCGTTCACTTCGTTCCCGACGAGGCCGGCCTGTGGACCTACACCGTGTCATTCCGCACCGGTCCGGAGGTGGCCCTGATGACCGACCCGAACGTCGGGACCCCTGCCGCGTTCAACGGCGTCACCGGCACGTTCGTCGTCAACCCCACCGACAAGCTCGCCCCCGACCTGCGGGCCAAGGGCCTGCTGCGATACACCGGGGCGCGCTACCTGCAATTCGCCCAGACGGGCGAGTACTTCATCAAGGCCGGAGCCGACAGTCCCGAGAACTTCCTGGCCTACGCCGACTTCGACGACACCTACGACACCGAGGATCTGCTGCGGGAAGGCGAGGCGGCCGGGCCGAAGTTCATCCACCGTTACGAGCCGCACCTGCAGGACTGGCGCGAAGGCGACCCGACCTGGAAAGACGGCAAGGGCAAGGCCATCATCGGCGCCCTGAACTACCTCGCATCCAAACGCATGAACAGCGTCTACTTCCTCACCTACAACGTCGACGGCGGAGACGGCAAAGACGTGTGGCCCTGGGTCGTCCCGGGCGACAAGCTGCGCTTCGATTGCAGCAAGCTCGATCAGTGGGACATCGTGTTCTCGCACATGGACCAACTCGGCCTGATGCTCCACGTCGTCACGCAGGAGACGGAGAACGATCAGGGTCTGGACGCAGGCGAACTGGGCCCGCAGCGCAAGCTCTACTACCGCGAGCTGATCGCGCGGTTCGGGCATCACCTGGCGCTGGTCTGGAATCTGGGCGAGGAGAACACGAACACCGACGCCCAGCGAAAGGCCTTCTGCAAGTACATCCGGGACATCGACCCGTACGATCATCCGATCGTCTGCCACACGTATCCGGGAAAGTACGACGAAGCCTACACGCCGCTGCTGGGCTTCCCCGACTTCGAAGGGCCCTCGCTCCAGACCAACGACACCCACGCCCAGACGCTCAAGTGGCTCGACGCCTCGAAGGAGGCCGGGCGGCAGTGGTTCGTCTGTCTGGACGAGATCGGTCCGTCTCACACGGGGGTCAAGCCCGACAACGACGATTACGCCCACGACGAGGTACGCAAGAAACACCTCTGGGCCAACCTCCTGGCCGGCGGCGCGGGCGTCGAATGGTATTTCGGCTATCGGTTCGGGCACAACGACCTGAACTGCGAAACCTGGCGCAGCCGCGAGCACATGTGGGACCTGACGCGCTACGCGGTGGAGTTCATCCGAGACCTTCCCTTCGCACGGATGAACCCTCACGACGAGCTTACCTCGGCCGAAGACGACTACTGTTTCGCCGAGCCTGGAACGGTGTATGCCATCTATATGCCCTCGGGCGGAACGACCGACCTGGACCTCGGGACCGCGACGGGGACCTTCCGCATTCGATGGTTCAACCCTCGCGAGGGCGGCCCGCTCCAGGTTGGGACGCTGGCGATGACCTCCGGCCCGGGCGTGGTAACCATTGGCCAGCCGGCGGTGGACACCGACAAGGACTGGGCGGCACTGGTGGTGCGGTCCACCTTTGACCACATTGGGCGCATTCGATACTGATTCCGACCTTCCCGCCGGTATATGACCACCTTTGCGCCGGCCTCCGGCGGCAAGGCGACCGCTCCGGTCGACCCTCCGACCGTCCGATTCGGCTCCGTCACTGGGATCCGGTGGCTGCAACATGCCGCCGGTCTCCGATTTGACGCAAAACCGTGTTGCTTGCGGCGGCTCAATCTGGTATAAAGAACGTACGGATGTGTGGGTTCTTGAGGCCGTCGTGCGGGTGTGAAGCGAGCCGCCCTGCGGCGCATCGAACTCGGAGGCCCTTATGCAATGTGTTGCGTTGCACACATGGCGCAAGGGGGGACGTGCTCAGGTTATATCCATTCCCAGAGATAATCCGTCTTTTCACGATTTTGCCTGTCGCCTATTCGGAAAGGAGGTGCCGCGGCCCATACCCTGCCCCTCGGGGACCTGACAAGTCGATCAGAAGTGAATGCAGCATCATGCAATGCCATAGGCTGATTGAAAAGGAGGACAAGTATGCGCGGAAGAACCATGTGTCTGTTGGTCTTGATTCTGGGCCTGGTCGGGTCGGCGGCGGCGCAGGATTACGACCTCGAAATTCCCTCGGTCATCAAGCCCCCTGTTCTGGACGGAGAGGTCGACCCGATCTGGTCGATCGCCGCAACGCAGTACATCAAGACCACCATCGACGGCACCGTCTCTTCGCCCGCGGACTGCTCCGGCAGTTGGCGAGCCATGTGGGATGGGCTGTACATCTACGTGATCGTGGATGTCAACGACGATTCCCTCCAGAACAACTCCGGAAGCGCGTATCTGGATGACAGCGCGGAGTTCTACTTCGACGGAGGCAATACGAAGGGCCCGGGCTCGCCGCTGGCGGACAACGACCGCCAGTACACCTTCGGCTGGACCGCCGATGACATCCAGGGAACGAACACCAGTCTGGACGGAGTCGAACAAGCCCAGGTCAACACCGACACCGGCTGGCGCATCGAGATGAGGCTCCCGTGGCTGTCGCTCCAAGGTTCGGCGCCCGCCATGGGCGATCTGATCGGCATCGACGTTTTCATCAACGATGACGATGACGGCGGCGACAGCCGCGAGGCCCAGGTCTCGACCTTCTCGGGCAGCAACGCCGATTGGCAGATCCCGGCCTCCTGGGGAACCGGCATTCTCGTCAAGGGAAGCGGAGAGAAGGCCTCCGCCCCGAACCCGGCCGACGGCGACACGGACGTCTCGCGAGAGGTCATTCTGGAATGGACGCCGGGCGAGTTTGCCAACACGCACGACGTCTACTTCGGCACGGTCTTCGACGATGTCAGCAATGCCAGTCGCGCCAATCCGCTGGGCGTGCTGCTCAGCCAGGGCCAGAGCGCCGCAACGTTCGATCCGCCCGGACGTCTGGAATTCGATCAGACGTACTACTGGCGAATCGACGAGGTCAACGCGCCGCCGGACAACTCGATCCACAAGGGAGACGTCTGGACCTTTACCGCCGAGTCCTTCGCCTACGCCGTCCAGGACATCATCGCGACGACCAATGCCGCCAGCGAGGAAGACAGCCCCATCGAGAATACCATCAACGGCTCCGGGCTCAACGCCCAGGATCAACACTCGGTCGCGGCCAAGGACATGTGGCTGGCCACGCCCCCGGTCGGCGAGGCCACCTGGATCCAGTACGAATTCCCGAGAGTCGAGAAGCTCTATCAGATGCTGGTCTGGAACTACAACGTGCAGTTCGAGCTGATCCTCGGGTTCGGCCCCAAGAACGTCACCCTCGAGTACTCCGAGAACGGCGCCGACTGGACGACGCTGGGGGATTTCGAGTTTGCCAGGGCCACCGCGAAGGCCACCTATGCCGCCAATACGACGGTGGATTTCGGCGGCGTGGCCGCCAGGTACGTGCGTCTGACCATCAACAGCGGTTGGGGCATCATGGGCCAGTACGGCCTGAGCGAAGTGCGGTTCCTGCAAATCCCCGTCTACGCGCAGAAGCCGCAGCCGGCCGACGGCGCCACGGACGTGGACCCGGACGCCGTCCTGAGGTGGCAGACCGGAAGAGAGGCCGTCTCCCATGAGGTCTACCTCGGTTCCGATGAGCAGTCGCTGGCGCTGGCCGGCACGGTCGCTCAGCCGAGCCTGGCCCCCACAGATCTGGAGTTCGGAAGCTCCTACTTCTGGAAGGTCGTCGAGGTCAACGAGGCCGAGGCGATCAGCGCGTGGGAAGGCGATCTCTGGAGCTTTGCGACGAGAGAGTATGCCGTGATCGACGGGTTCGAGACCTACACGGACAACGTCGATGCAGGCGAAGCAATCTTCGACACGTGGATGGACGGATGGGTCAACGACACCGGCTCGACGGTCGGCTACCTCAATGCGCCGTTCGCCGAGAAGACGATCGTCAACAGCGGCAAGCAGTCCATGCCGTTGCAGTACGACAACAGCGTCTCGCCGTGGTATTCCGAGACCGAACGCGACTTCGGAGCGACCCAGGACTGGACCGCGCACGGGGCAAACACGCTGGTGCTCTACTTCCGAGGCAACGCGCCGGCCTTCGTCGAGAGCGCCCAGGGCATCGTCATGAGCGCGATCGGGACGGACATCTGGGACACCGCGGATCAGTTCCGCCTCGCGTACAAGAGCCTCAGCGGCAACGGTTCGATCATCGCCCGCGTCGACAGCCTGGAGCGCAGCAACGAGTGGGCCAAGGCGGGCGTGATGATTCGCGAGACACTCGAGGCCGGCTCGAAGCACGCCTTCGTAGCGGTGACGCCGGACCATGGCATCAGCTTCCAGCGGCGTCCGATCGCCGGACAGGCCAGCGCCAATACGGACGCGGCCGGCCTGGCGGCGCCGTACTGGGTCAAACTGACGCGAACGAACAACACGTTCACCGCGCAGCATTCGGCCGATGGTACGAGCTGGGCGGACATCGCCGTCAGTCCCGCGCTGGAGATTCAGATGACCGCCAACGTCTACATCGGGCTGGCCCTGACCAGTCACGATGCCGCCATTCCGACCAGCGCCGAGTTCTCCAACATCTCGACCACGGGAAGCGTCAGCGGGCAGTGGCAGGCCGCCGGCATCGGCGCTACGCAGCCCGTGGGCAATGCGTCCGCGGGCCTGTACGTCGCCGTGGAGGACGCCGCCGGCAAGATCGTGGTCGTGAAGAACCCGGACCCTGCCGCGACGGCAAAAACGGGATGGAACCAGTGGCAGATTCCGTACAGCGACCTGAGCGGCGCGAATCTGAGCCGCGTCATGAAGATGTACATCGGCGCCGGTGACCGCAATGCTCCTACGCCGGGAGGCATAGGTACGGTCTATATCGACGATATCGGCTACGGCCGCCCGGCCGCAAACCAGTAGGGGCGAACAATCATTCGCCCTTGCGGGGATGCAGGCAAACAACGTCATCGCATCAACAGCAGCAACGCAGCGTGGCTTCGGTCCTCACCGGCCGGAGCCACGCTTTCGTCTTCGCTGCATGGGGGTATTGGCCCGGACAGGCGCTCGATTTCGCCCGCGCAGGCGCAGAGTCGCTTTTCCGTGTGCATTCTTCGCTTCTGATTTGTCGTGCCATCGGTTACTATGGAGGCGGTCCTGAAGATTCTCGCTCAACCCGGCGGACGCGCATTGCCGCGATCCATCTGGACTGAGGGTGGGATGGTACAAGTCCTGCAACAGCACACGGTTAAGGAGGTTCGGCATGAGACGATCAAGGGTGAATCGACAGCGATTGACGATAGCCGGCATCTGTGTGTTGGCGATGGCCTGCTCCGGGCAGGCCGTGGCGCCGGACGGGCTGGTCGCCTATTACAGACTGGACGCGACGTCGGGTCTGACCGCCGTCGATGAGACCGGCGCCCACGAGGGAACCCTGACCGGTCAACTGGCGTGGGTCCCCGGCAAGGACGGCAATGCCCTGCAATTCGTCGGCGGCAACGGCTCGCCTTTCGTGAACCTCGGCGCCTGGCAGACGAACGGCCCGGCGGGCCTGGGATTGGCCGTGTGGGCCAAGTGGGCCGGCGTCAGCGCCACTGGCGCCTATCAGGGTCTGATCAGTCAGAGAGACGGGACGATGTACTGGTGGACGGAGCTGAGCCCCGATGGCGGCCAACTACGATTTAAGTCCAACACGAGCCCTCAGAGCAATCTGTACCTGACGGGCGAGCACCTGATCGAGGATGAGTGGACGCACTACGCTTGCTCCCACGACGCGGCGGCCGGGACCGGCGCCGTCTATCTCAACGGCGAGGAGAAACTGACCGGTTCGTGGAGCCTGCCGAGCGGTGATTTCGGCAATCTCAGAACGGGTATCGGAGTGGTCAACACCGCCGACGGACTCGGCACCTTCAACGGCATCCTCGACGAGGTGATGATCTTCGACAGGCCCTTGTCCGCCGAGGATGTGGCAGCGGCCATGAGCGGATTTGCCGATCCGACCGCTTCGTCTCCGAGTCCTGCCGATGGCGCCGTGGACGTGCGACGCGACGTGGTCTTGAACTGGCGGCCCGGCGAAACGGCGATTGCACACGACGTCTATCTCGGCAGCACGTTCGACGACGTCAGTGCCGCCGACCGAGCCAATCCGATGGGGGTTCTTCTGGGCCGAAGCCAGGACGCCAACATGTATGATCCGGCGGGCCTGCTCGAATTCGAGACGACCTACTACTGGCGCGTCGACGAGGTCAACGCCGCCCCCGGCAATGAGATCTTCAAGGGTACGGTCTGGAGTTTCACCACCGAACCCTACGCCTATCCCATCGAAGCGGTCATTGCCACGACCAATGCGATCCCCCAGGCGGGCGCCGGAATCGAGAACACCGTCAACGGATCGGGCCTGAACGCCAACGACGAGCATTCGATGAACGGACCCGACATGTGGCTTGGTGCACCGTCTGCCGGCGAGCCGATTGTCATTCAGTACGAATTCGACCGGCTCTACATGCTCGCGGAGATGCGGGTCTGGAACTACAACGTCCAGTTCGAACCGATCCTCGGCTTCGGCCTCAAGGGTGTCACCATCGACACCTCCACCGATGGCGTCGACTGGACCACGCTGGGCGACTTCGAATTGGCACAGGCGAGCGGCCTGACTCCGTACACCGCAGACACCCGGATCGACATGGCGCGGGCGGCGGCCCGGTTCGTCCGACTGACCGTCAACAGCGGATGGGGCATGCTGGGCCAGTACGGCCTGAGCGAAGTCCGCTTCTACCAGATCCCCGCCGCGGCGAGAGAGCCGGAACCGACATCCGGCCAAATCGGCCTGAACCCGCAGATCGTGCTCGGCTGGCGCCCAGGCCGATCCGCAACGTCACACCACGTCTACTTCGGCAGCGACCGGGAGGCCGTCGCCGGCGGCGTCGCCCTGGCCGGCAGCGTCGCCGAAACCCGATACGATCCCGGCTCGCTCGATCTGGGCACAACGTACTACTGGCGAGTCGATGAGGTCAACGAAGCCGGTGCGCCCGCCGTCTGGGAGGGCGAGGTCTGGAGCTTCTCCACAAAGGCGTACTTCGTGATCGAAGACTTCGCCGGCTACACCGACGACCTCGACGCAGGCCAAGCCATCTTCCAAACCTGGATCGACGGCTGGGAGAACGAAACCGGCTCGATGGTCGGCTACCTCGATGCGCCGTTCGCCGAGCAGACGATCATCCACAACAGCGCGCAGTCGATGCCGCTGGCCTACGACAATACCGCATCCCCCTGGTATTCCGAGGCCGAACGCACTTTCGATTCCGCCCAGGACTGGACGGTCCACGGCGCCGACACCCTCATGCTGTATGTGCGCGGCAGCGCGCCGGGCGTTCTGGAGCAAGCGGACGGCAGCGTCCTGGTGGGCGCTATCGGCAGTGACATCTGGGGCGCCTCCGATCAGTTCCGTTTCGTCCACAAAGAGCTCAGCGGAGACGGCTCGATCGTCGCACGCGTCGACAGCATCGCGCCCAGCGACGTCTGGGCGAAGGCCGGCGTGATGATCCGCGAGAGCCTCGAGGCCGGCTCGACCCATGCGATGGTGGTGGTGACCCCCGCAAACGGCGTGTCGTTCCAGCGCCGCCCGCAGGCGGACGCCGCCAGCGCCAACACCGACGCGGCCGGCCTGACCGCGCCGTACTGGGTGAAGCTGACGCGGACGGGCAACACGTTCACCGCGCAACGGTCCGAAGATGGGAGCGCCTGGGTGGATCTTGCGCCGGCGGCTCCCGTGCAGATCGCGATGGCAGCCGACGTGTACATCGGCCTGGCCGTGACGAGCCACAACGCCAACGTGGCCACGCTGGCGGCGTTCTCCAGTGTTGCCACGACGGGCAATGTCACGGGCCAGTGGCTCGACGCCGGCATTGGCGCCGAACAGCCGACCGGCAATACGCCGGATACGCTCTACGTGGCCCTCGAAGACACCAGCGGCAAGGTCAAGGCGGTGTCGCATGGCAATCCGGCTGTGACGGTTACCCCGGCTTGGCAGGAATGGCAGATTCCCCTGAGCGACTTCAGCTCGGCCGGGGTCCGGCTCAACAGCATTGAGAAGATGTATGTCGGCGTCGGTGACCGCGACAATCCGGCGGCAGGCGGCAAGGGTCTGATCTACATCGACGACATCGCATTCGGCCATCCCGCCTCCGGCCAGTAGGGCCGATGGACACGAGGCCGTCTCGCTCCTGGGCGGACACCTCGGGATTGCCGCCCTTTTGCCGATCTGTTCTGGGGCCTGTGCCAATTCAGACACAGGCCCCAGGTCTTTGCCCCCGTCGTCGCGGGCGCCGCGGCCCGTGCAAAAAGCTGTTGCAAAGGGCGGCAGCCTGCCTATAATACCGGTTTGTCCGTTTCAGGGGCCGACATAGGACCGACGTGAATAGATCCTTTTGGGAGACGATATCCATGGAGCAAACCGCCGGACTGGAGATCAACCTTTTCGCCGAGAAACTGCCGTCGATGAAAGAGTTGCACACGCTGTCGCGCGTCGTCAACTCCAATGAGTCCCATCGCACCAGATTCGCCGAGCAGGTCGCGGCGGAATGCGGCAGAACATCGGCGGAAGCAAACCTGGCAGCGGGAATCGGGCTGTTCATGCTCGGAAAGCACGCCGAAGCCGTCGAAAAGCTCCAGAAGGCCAAGGACTGCCTGGAGAAGTTCACCTATCTGGCTTATGCGCTCCGCAGACGCAAACGGTACGCCGAGGCAGTCAACTGCCTGCAACGCGCCCTGGATTGCGGGGCAGACTCGCTGAACGTCAACCTGGAGAAGGTGGCGACCTACCGGGAGGGGCGCGACCTGGACGCCGCGGCCAAGGAGCTTGACGCCTGCAAGAATTTCGAGAATATCAGTGCCGAATACCACTACCAGCTCGGTCGCCTCCAGGAAACCCTGGGCGAATACGACAAGGCTGTGCAGAACTACAGGACCGTTCTGGAGCTGGCCCCGGACCATCACCGGGCCCTGTTTCACCTGGCGTATCGTCACGATCTGTCCGGCTACGAGTCGACGGCCATCGACTACTATAAGCAGGCCATCGCCTGCGCGCCGGCCTACGTCAGCGCCCTGCTGAATCTGGCCGTGCTCTATGAAGACCGCGGGGAGTTCGAAAAGGCCTGCCATTGCGTCGACAAGGTACTGGAGTGCCATCCCAACCACCCGCGCGCCCTGCTCTTCAAGAAGGATGTCGACAGCTCCAAGACGATGTACTATGACGAGGAGCGAGAGAAGAAGAGAAGCCGGAAGAATCAGATCCTCGAAACGCCCATCTCCGACTTTGAGCTGTCTGTCCGCAGCCGGAATTGCCTGCGAAAGATGAACATCCGCACGCTGGGCGACCTGCTCAACATCACCGAGGCGGAGTTACTGTCCTATAAGAACTTCGGCGAAACGTCTCTTCGCGAGATCAAGGCGATTCTCGAAACCAAGGGGCTGCGCCTGGGCATGGCCCTGGAGGACAAGAACCTGGCCTCGGGAGAGCTTGCCGGCCCGAGCAGCCCGGAAGACCAGGGCCTTCTGAACAAGCTGGTGGACGATCTCCAACTGTCCGTCCGGGCTCGCAAGTGCCTCCAGAAGCTCAACCTCCACACCGTCGGCGAACTGACGCGTACGACCGAGGCCGAGCTTCTCGGCTGCAAGAACTTCGGCGTCACCAGCCTGAACGAGATCAAGAAAGCCCTTTCGGGTCTTGGCCTGTCGCTGCGGAATCTCGAGTAGTCGACTCGCTTATGCCGGATGCCTGTGCCGTTGCCTAACCAGCTATTGTCGAACGTGGCCCCCGTGAGGAGCTTTCATGCCGCGACACATAGCAGGCGTGGCATGGCTGTCTTCATGGTCTTGCTCGGGCCGGTGGCCTTCTTTTCAGGGTGCGGCCGGCGCGAGATCGTCCGGCCCACGCCACAGATGGATGTCGAATCGCAGTTCTGGGTGCGCGTCCTTCTGCTGTCCAACGCCACGGAGTGCACGGTGGCGTCGGCGTCGGTCCTGCACGTGGGCCATCACGACTATGCTGCGGCGGTCCCGGCCGGCGAAATGGCCTCGGCACTCGAAGGGCCCGTCAAGGTGACGCTTTCCGACGGACAGATCGTGGTGGGAACCGCCGTCCAGCCGAGCGACAGGGTGGTCATCAGCACCGAGCAGCCCCATGTGTTCACCCTGAACCAGCAGCGCTACCGCGGCCGACTCCAGCTCATCCTCAACGGAGACGGCCGGACTTTCCGCGCGGTCAACTTCGTACCCCTCGAGCCCTATCTGGCCGGCGTCATCGGCGCCGAGATGCCGGATTATTGGGAGCCGCAGGCCCTCCGGGCCCAGACCATCGCGGCCAGGACCTACTGCCTCTACACGAAGAAACGCTTCGGCGCAAATCGCGATTGGGACGTCAGCAGCACGCAGGCCACCCAGGTGTATGGCGGCATCGGCGCCGAATCGGCGCAGGTCTGGAACGCCGTGAATGCCACGTACGGGAAAGTCCTGGTCTCCAAAGACGCCCGCACCGGCCGAAGCGACCTGTTCCCGGCCTACTTCAGCTCGATCTGCGGCGGACACACCGAAGACTGCGAACGCGTCTTCGGGGAGGCCTTCGGACCGCTCAAGGCGGTGCCCTGCCCCTACTGCAAAGAGGTCGCGAAAATGGGGCTGTTCTTCTGGCCGATGGCCCAGTTCGACAAGACCACGGTCACGAACCGTCTGATCGCGCGGTATCCGAGTCTGGCCAGGCTCGGAGAGATCACCGGCATCGTCGCCATCGAGAAGAGCGATTACGGCCAGTTCGCGCGCCTCACCCGAATCCGCCTGACCGGCTCGACGGGCCAGACCGACACTCTGCGCGCCGAGGACCTCCGCCTGTCGCTCGACCCGAGCGGGCGGAAGATCCAGAGCACGATCTGTCACGTCGTTGCCTGGGGCAACGGCTGGGCCTTCCTGTCCGGACGCGGATGGGGCCACGGCGTCGGCATGTGCCAGTGCGGCGCCGAAGGAATGGCTCGGCTCGGCAAAACCGCCGAGCAGATCCTGCAATATTACTATCCCGGCTCGGCCATCGCGAGCCTCTATTGAAGCATAGGTCCTGCAGGTCTTATCGGTCGTATGGGGCCGATAGGATCTGTCACTGGACCACAGAACAGCGAATTCCACATGCGGCATTTTGAGATCATCGCAAACGACCCTCGCTGCGGCGCGCGTCGCGGCGTGTTGCACACGGCCCATGGGCCCGTCCAGACCCCGGCGTTCATGCCCGTCGGCACCGCCGGAACCATCAAGGGCGTCACGCCGGACCAGATCGAGGCCGCCGGCACGGAGATCATCCTGGCCAACACCTACCATCTCATGCTTCGCCCGGGGGCGGAGGTCGTCGAGCGGCTCGGAGGGCTCCATCGCTTCATGGCCTGGAGTCGTCCGATATTGACCGACAGCGGAGGCTACCAGGTGTTCTCCCTCAGTGCGCTGACGAGGATCGACGACGAAGGCGTCGAGTTCGCCAGCCACGTCGATGGCGCGCGCGTCCATCTGAACGCCGAGGCCGCCACGGACATCCAGAATCGGCTCGGCGCCGACGTCATCATGTGCTTCGACGAGTGCACCCCCTTCCCGGCCCAGCCCGAGCAGCTCCGAAGGGCCGTGGATCGGACCATCGCCTGGGCCCGGCGGTGCAAAGACGCCCACGCCCGCGAGGGACAGTTGCTCTTCGGCATCGTCCAGGGCGGAATCGATCTTGCGCTTCGTAGCCACTGTGCCGAGGAGATCGTTCGTATCGGTTTTGACGGATATGCCATCGGCGGCCTCAGCGTCGGAGAAGGCCACGAGCACATGGTTCGCACCGCCGAACACACCGCCGCCCTGCTGCCGGCCGACCGCCCGCGCTACCTGATGGGCGTCGGGATGCCCGCGGACATCATCGCGGCGGTCCGGGCCGGCGTGGACATGTTTGATTGCGTCCTGCCGACCCGCAACGGACGCAACGCCTTCGCCTTCACCCGTCAGGGTCCCCTGCGATTCCGCAACAGCGTCCATATCGACTCGGGCGAACCGATCGAGGCAGGCTGTGACTGCTACGCGTGTCGGCACTTCACACGAGGAGCGATCCGGCACTTCTTCAACTGCGGCGAGATGCTCGGTCCCATCCTGCTGTCCCTGCACAACCTGAGGTTCTACCAGCGACTGATGTCCGAGATTCGTCGGCAGATCGAGGCCGGCGGGTTCGAGCGATGGGCCGCCGCCCAGCTCGCCCGAGGCGAGGGCGTCCGATAAGCCCCGCCGCTCGAAGGGTTTTCGACACGGCAATCCCATTTGAATTTGACAATTCTGTCCCCACTGTATACGCTATCGCGAATATACCCAGGGCCTTGGAAAGGAATGCATCATGGCAAACGTGTGGATCATAGCGCAGGCAGACAACACGGAAGCGCCGTCGCGAATCAGTTCGGAGCCCGTGACCGGCGGCGACGAGGGCACCGCCGTCGTGCAGGACCCCGGCGGCGATGCCGCGGCGCCGGCCCCCACGAAGCAGGTCTCGCCGCTGATGCAGTTTCTGCCTCTGATCCTCATCTTCGTGGTCATGTATCTGTTCCTGATGCGAGGGCCCCGCAAGCAACAACAGAAGCACAAGCAGATGGTGCAGTCGCTCGACAAGAATGACCGGGTCCGAACCATCGGGGGGATCTTCGGAACGGTCGTGGAGGTCAAAGGCGACGAGGTCGTGCTCAAGAT
Source organism: uncultured Pirellulales bacterium (assembly GCA_964579055.1). Classification (GTDB taxonomy): domain Bacteria; phylum Planctomycetota; class Phycisphaerae; order Sedimentisphaerales; family Anaerobacaceae; genus Anaerobaca. The sequence goes on along the minus strand of CAZOFX010000047.1, from coordinate 14,705 downwards.
CGACGAATCGAACAACACCAAGATACGAGTCAGCACCTCCGCGATCGGCAAGAATCTCTCCCAGGAGGGGAAAGATTAAGCGCCTCTCGCGAATGGTCGAAGAGAGACTGACTCAGGAGAGAACCTAACAGGAAAACGCTATGAACAAGAATCTGGTACCGAAGATTGTCCTGATCCTCATTCTGGTGGCGCTGGCGGTGATTGGCCTGTACCCCCCCGACAAGAAGCTCAAGCCCGGCATCGATCTGGCCGGTGGAACCAGCCTGATCTATGCGATCAACACGGAGGGCCTGACCGCCACTGAGGAGACGGACCTCGCCCAGCGGATGATCGCGGTGCTGCGCCGGCGCATCGACCCGGCCAACATCCAGAACCTCGTCTGGCGGCCTCTGGGCAACACGCGCTTCGAGATCCAGATGCCTCTGGCCAGCAAGGCCACACAGCAATTGCGGCAGGCGTACGAGGCCGCCCTGAACGATCTTCTGGCCAGGAACATCAACCCCGCGACCATCATGCGCTCGCTCCAGGAACCGGCGGCCGAACGTGCCGAGACGCTGGCCCGCTTCGCGCAGGGCGATCCGAATCGCGTGGCCATCATCGATGCTCTGGTCTTGACGTACGACGCCCGCCGCCAGGCGCAGGACAAGCGGGACGCTCTTTACCAGAAACTCGACGGACTCAAGAAGACCCTGAGCGAAGCCGGGGTGGCGATGGATCGCGTCGAAGCCAACCGAGGCGACTGGACCAAGCTGGCCACAAGCGAGTTGGCGACCGCCCTGAAAGACTTCGCCGGCTCCGAGGAACGGGTCGCGCCGCTGACCGAATACGTCACGACGTACAAGGAACTGGTGGACGTACTGAATCAGCTCACGGCCGAGTCGGGCCTCAACGACAAGTACGAGGCTGCCAGACGCAAGCTGGATCAGTTGAATCTGACGATCGACCAGATCACTTACGTCCTCGAAATGGACCCGAAGTCACGGGATCGAATCCCTCGCATCGAACAGCTCAAGGCGATGTTCCCGGATCGAGCCGAGTCCATTGACAACCTCGTCAGCACGTACGACAAGTACAGTCCCTACCGCGGCCAGCTCGACGATCCCAAAGACCTCCAGCGCATGCTCAAGGGCGCCGGCATCCTCGAGTGGCGCATCCTTCCGACCCGGGGACGCACCGAGCTGAGCGAGGCCGAGATCGAACGGTACACCCAGGCGCTGACGGAAAAGGGGCCCAAGTCCGCCTCCGACAGCCAGTACGTCTGGTGTGAGATCGAGGAGCCCGGCGAGTTCGGCGCCCGCACCGCGATCTTCGGCAAGTTCGGCGACAAAGACTATGTGCTGGCCAGCAGCCGACCCAACGAGGCCATCCTGCGTGCGACCGGCGGGCGCGGCTGGAAGCTGGAGAAATCGTTCCCCTCGTCGGACAATATGGGCCGTAGAGCCATCGGCTTCCGCCTGGACGATCGCGGCGGCGCCCTGTTCTACAACGTCACGCGAGAGAACCCCGGGCGGCCCCTGTGCATTCTCCTCGACGGCATCGCCATCTCCGCGCCGGAGATCAATCCCGACAGCCCGATCGGCAGCGAGGGCATCATCACGGGCAGCTTCACCATGACGCAGATCACGGACATGGTCAACAAGCTCAACGCCGGCTCCCTGCCGGCGCGTCTGATCGAACAGCCCATCTCGGAGCGCGTCATCGGCCCGTCCGTCGGCGCCGAAAACCTCCAGAAGGGAATCCGATCGGGCCTCATCGGCCTGGCGGTGGTGATCGGCTTCATGATCGTCTACTACGCGGTCGGCGGCTCGATCGCCGACGTGGCGCTGCTGCTGAACGTTTTGTTCACGCTGGCGATCATGGCCGGACTGCGTGCGACGTTCACCCTGCCCGGTATCGCGGGCCTGATCCTGACCATCGGCATGAGCGTCGACGCCAACGTGCTGATCTTCGAACGCATCCGGGAGGAGCAGGCCAAAGGCGTCGGCCTGACGGCCGCGATTCGCAACGGCTACGCACGAGCGTTTTCCGCCATCTTCGACTCCAACCTGACGACGATCCTGACGGCGGCCATTCTGTACTACGTGGCCTCGGAGGACATCAAAGGCTTTGCCATCGTGCTCATGCTCGGTATCGCGTCGAGCATGTTCACGGCGATCTTCGTGACGCGTGTGATCCTCGATCTGCTGGTGTCCAAGCGAATCCTCAAGGAGCGTCTGGTCATGCTGCGTCTGATCAGCGTGCCCAACGTCAACTGGATGGGCATGAGGGGCATCTTCATCGCGGTTTCAGGGCTTCTGGTGGTCGGCGGCCTGACGCTGTTCTTCGTCCGCGGCCAGTCGAAATACGACATCGAGTTCACGGGTGGTACGAGCGTGCAGATGGACCTCAAGGAAGGCGTATCCCTCACGCGTACGGACGTCGAGAAACGCATCCAGGAGGTCGGCGCGCAGTTGAACAATCGCGATCTCCAGGCGGCGACGGTCTACAGCGTGGGCGAGCCGATCGGCGAGACGCCCGAGGGAGAGAAGACCTACAGTCAATACGAAATCACCACGACCGCGATCAACAAGCTGCGGACGATGGTAGCGTTCAGCGGCAGCCGTCCGACAGCAGATGCGGCTACCGCCGAGATCCGCAAAGCCGAGTCCGAGCTCGACCGGCGGATGGGCATGTTCGAGCTGACGCCCGATGGAGACCAGTCGTACGTCGTCTCCACCAGCCGGGTCAATCCGGCCATGATCCAGGAGGTCCTGACCAAGGCTTTCCCCAACGCGACGATCGCTGAGCCGGAGGTCGAAGAGGTCGTCACCGATGCCATCCGGCAGGCCTTCCAGGGGCAGTTGGAGATTCAGCAGAACCTCCATCCCGCGATCGCCTCCGCCGAGAAGATCACCGAGGAAGTCGTCGATACCTATCCGGAACTGGCGGACTACATCGGCGGCATCCGCCTGGAGACCACGCTTCAGACGCCGGCGACGCTGGCAGAGATTCGTCAGCGCATTCAGGAGCTTCGCTTCCGACTCGACACACAGAACCTGGTCTGGTATCCGTACGCCGTGTACGGTCCCGGACTCAAGAGCGCCGACCCGAACCAGCCGGTCAATGCTTTCACCTTCGTGAGCGTCGAGCCCGAAGCCGGGCTGCGCACGCTCAGCGAGCAGGAGTGGGAACGGTTCGTCGATAACGAGAGAAGCCGCGTCCTGCTGGCCACCCAGAGGGAAACGACACTTCCTCGCGTCACCCAGATCGATCCGTTCGTGGGCTCGGAGGCCAAGACCCGGTCCTTGATTTCCATCGTCCTGTCACTGGCGGCGATCGTCGGCTACATCTGGCTGCGGTTCGGCAGTCTGCGGTTCGGATTGGCGGCCATCGCCTGCCTGTTCCACGACGTCTCGATTGCGGTGGGCGCCATCGCCATCTCAACCTACCTGGCCCAGACCGCCATCGGGCCGGCCTTGCTCATCAGCGACTTCCGCATCAACGGCACGCTGATCGCAGCCATCCTGACGCTGCTGGGTTACTCGTTGAACGACACGATCGTTATCTTCGACCGGATCCGCGAGAACCGGCACAAGGCCCAGCTCACGCCTCAGACGGTCAACAACAGCATCAACGAAACCCTTTCTCGAACGGTCATAACCGGCGTGACGACGCTGTTTGTCGTGTTCGTGATGTACGTCTTCGGCGGCTCCGGCCTGCGGGGCTTCAACTACGTCATCCTCGTCGGTCTGATCGTCGGAACGTATTCCTCAATCGCCGTTGCCGCTCCGCTGCTGCTGATCGCCAGAGACCGGCAACAGGCCAAATAGGGTACCGAACGTGCGGGCTGCGGTGGGGCCGCCAGGCCCCACCGGCACCCGGTTGGATGCACTAACCCTCTCGCGGGCAGAAGCCCGGTTTCCAGTCTGGTCTGCGAAATGGACAGAGATTTCAAGATCGGAATGATCTGTGGCGTGGTCCTGGCGGGCGTCGTCCTGCTCTGGGTGGTGACACGACCGACCCTGACCACGCAGGCGCGGATGCTCGGTCCTTCGGCCGCCAGTTCGCAAGAGAGCCGCCGGGAGACGGACACTCTTTTCTCCGAGCCGAGCCGTCCGGCTCCATCGGTCGCTCCGACACGACAGACGCAGGCTGAAGAGACCTCGCCGGTCGCTGAACTGGTTGAATCCACTCCTTCGGAGGCGCCCGTCAACACCGCGTCGCCGCAGACGCGCACCGGCCAGCCTGACCTGACAGTCCACGAAAAGGACCAGAAGATCACGACCACCCGATTCCACATCGTCCAGAAAGACGAGACTCTCTCCTCGATATCGCAGCAATACTACGGCACCGCCACGCGATGGCAGAAGATCCTTGCGGCAAACGAGCAGGCTATCAAGGACGCCAACAAGATCCGTCCCGGAACCAAACTGATCATCCCCGAGTGAGCTGCCTGCCCGCCGCACAGACCCCTGCTGACCGTCAGATCGCACTCGCGGCGTCTCGGTCCACGAACCAGATGACCTTGTCCAGCACCGGCCAGAGAATGTGGATCGGATAGCGGACTTCATCGGGCTCACCGGCCAGGACTGCTCTGAGCGTCTCGGCCTTCTCCGCTCCTGAAACGAGGACGACCAGGCGGCTGGCGGCGCGCAGGACGGGATGAGTCAGGGTGATTCGATTGAGCCGCCCGTCCATAACATAGACGACGCAGGCGAGGTCGTTCGTATCGAACGGAGCAAAGGAATTGGGCAGAAGCGACGCCGTGTGTCCGTCGGCGCCCATGCCCAGAACGACCAGGTCGAATTGCGGGATGCGGCCCTCGGCAAGCCCGAAGGCATTGCGGAGGATCGTCTCGTACGAATGCGCAGCCGTGGAGATATCCTCGTACTCGGTCGGGATTCGGTGGATGTTGTCCGGCGGGATCGGCACCTTCTTCAGGAGCGCCTCAGCCGCCAGACGGTAATTGCTGTGAGGCGAATCGACGGGAACATACCGCTCATCCACCCAGAACACGTGAATGTGCTGCCAGAGCAACGCCTGCGCCGCAGGACTGGCTGCCAGCTTCTCGAAGGCCCGCTGGGGAGTCCGGCCGCCCGAGAGAGCCACATGGAACGCGCCTTTCGATTCCAGCGCCTCGCGGGCGGACGAGACAAACAGATTGACCGTCCGCGACGCCAGGTCCTCCGTGTCTGAGGCAATCTGGATGTTGGGCCGATACTTCGCCGTGGTTTCCATGGTCACCTCCATGCCTGGCCGCTCTGGACCGCGGCCAAACCACCATGTCATTATCCGACGCGCATCCAGCCATTGCCAGAGAAATTCGCGGAAACCCGGCAGGACTGCCAGAATGCCTCCTGTCGGGCAGGTTGCGAAGGCGACACGCGCCAACGGCCTCCGAGAACGACGTGCAGCGCCGTCCGAACCTCTCCCTCACCGGGATCGCCGCGCGGCAGATTGCCCTTCATCCACCTCATGCGAGGCCCGGACCGCCATCCCTTCGACGACGCCGTCGAGCCTGCCGGTGACGATCAGCGCCTCGTCGGGCAGGCCCGACGTAACATAGGCGTATACCTCGTCGGTTCGAACGATCTCCACCGACTGGGCGATCAGTCTGCCGTCACGGACGAGCCAGAGGCGATTGGGCTCGTGGATAGCCTCGGGCGGAACCGCCACTGCGTGATGCAGCGTCTTGCCGGCAATGCGGACACTGACGAAGGTTCCCGGCCAGAGCGGTGGTCGGCCTTCGGAGTCGTCCAGCGGTCTGGGAACCTCCACCACGATCGGGACCCTCCGTGACACGCGGTCCACCTGCCCCGTCATTCGCGTGACGCATCCGGCCCACGTGTGCGTGCCGCCGGCCAGTTCCGCCTGCACCTCGGCCGGGGCGTGATTCCCATCCGTCCCGCCGACAGGAGCCGGCAGCGGAAAGCCGTCGAGCCAGGCCAGATCACCGCTTTCGAGCAGAACCTCCACCTCGAAGGCATCGGTCCCGCACGCCGTCGCCAGAGGCTGTCCCACCGCAACGTACTGGCCGAGATTCACGGCATTGCCCGCGATCATCGCGTCGAACGGCAGCGAGATCGTCGTCCGCTGGAGCCTCAGCTCGGCTATCTCCAACTGCGTTCGGGCCGAATCCAGCGCCGCCCTGGCCCGTTGAATCCTCGGCTCGCGCAACGCCGGCGCCCGGTCCGTGTCGGCGCTCTCCAGGTCCAGCGAAGCTTGCGCCTCCGCCACGGCCGCCCGGGCCTGGCGCACGGCCAGCTCGTAGTCGCGGGAATCGATCTGAACGACCTTCTCATTGGCGCGGATGATGCCGCCGGCCTTGAGTTCGGAATGGACGAACACCACCGTGCCGGCCACCTCCGGCATGATCTCCACCTCGACCTTGGGTCGAACGACGCCGGAGCCTTGAACGATCATGGGGATATCGCTGGCGACGAGCTTGCGGACCTGAACCAGGGGAGGCGAGGCGCCCTGCTCGCCGCGTTCGGGGAATCTACGGAACCTGACCAAGAGCGCAACGGCGATCAGACCCAGGATCAGGACGAACACAGACAACCACACACGCAGCCCGGCCCGCCTCGGCGCCGCGTCGCGGCGCCGATCCTGCCCCATGCCTTTGCCGTTCATCGCCTGCCCGCTCATTTCTTCACCAGTTGGGATTGCGCGGCATCGGCGCCCGCCCAATCTCCGCCCAGCGCCAAGTGCAGATTCACGCGGTTCGTCCATATCTGTCCCTGGAGGACGGTCACCTGCTCCTCTGCCACACGCCGGCGCCGTTCCGATTCCAGCACGGTCAGGAGGCTTTCGACCCCCTGCTCATACCTTCGCCTCGACAGATCTTCGGCCGCTCTGGACTCCTGGAGTTGGAGCTGGGTGTATTCGAGCTGACGCTGGAGCAACTGCTCGCTGATCAGGGCGTCCTCCACCTGCCGCATGGCGTCGAGCACGACACCGCCGTAGGTCGCAGCCGCCTCCTCGTACCGAGCTTTGGCCGCCCGGACCTGGGCCCGAAGCTGACCTCCCTTGAAAATGGGTTGGGCGAGGTTGAACATGGCGGAATAGGTCTCGGAGAAATCCCGCCAGATATCTTCCCATGTATCGGCGCTGCGGCCATAGCTGGCGGTAAGGACCAGGTTGGGATAGAGCTGCGCGACACTGACACCGATCCGCTCGTTGGCCGCACGCAGGGCGAATTCGGCCGCCCGCACGTCGGGACGCCGGTCCAGCAAGGCGCCGGGAATCCCGACTGGAGCTGATCCTAACTCCGGCAGGTCGGGTAGAGTCTCGGCCAGAGCCGGTGAGGTCCCGGGCTGTCTGCCAACCAGCACATCCAGCGAGTGACGCGAAGCCGCCAGAGCCGAGGCGATGGCGGGCTCTTGCGCCTTGGCCCCCTCCAGATTGGCGCGAGCCAGCCGCACATCCACCGGCCCGATCAGCCCCTGGCGATATCGCCTTTCCGTGATCTCCAGCGTGTTTTGCAGGCTCTCCACGTTGGCCTTCGCCAGGGCCAGGCGCCTCTGGCCGACGGCCACGTTGATCCGTCCCTGGATTACCAGGGCAATAGTGGAGTTGGCCAGCGTCTGCCGGTTAGCCTCGGAGGCCAGCAGGTCCTCCCACGCCGCACGCTGAGACCGCCGCAACATGCCCCAAAAGTCCACGAGGTACGATACCGAGATGTCTTGCGACCACGTCGTGGTCAAAGGACTGAAGCCCCCGCTGAACATCGACAGGAAGGGATTGTTGGGGTCTTCTCCACCGCCGCCGCCGCCAAAGTTGAAGTAGCTCTTGCTGCGGTTGCGGGTCAGGCCGTACGAGACCTCGGGCCAGAGCTTCCCTTTCGCTTCGGACAGACCCGCCCGGGCCTGGAGCACCCTTGCAGCGGAGGCCTTGAGGTCGTAGTTGTTCTCCAGCGCCAGGCGGACCAGGTCGGCGGTGACCGGGTCGCCGAAGCGCTCCCACCAGCGATCCATCTGCTGCCCATCGCCGACCTCCTGAACCGGCTCCGGCGCGTGGACAAAGGCCGGCGCCGTCTCGGCCGGCGTCTTCGGTCGGGAGTACTTCGGGCCCATCATGCAGCCGCCAACCATCGCAGCCGCTACGCCATACAACAGAACACGCAGAACCAGATCAGCCTGAGCCTTCATTCTCTCTCTTCCTTTGCGTAGCCGCGGACTCCCGCGGCGGAAAACCTGACGATGTGATCGATCATCTCCTTGGGATCCAGTCGGGGCAAATCCGCACAATCGCATCGTTCGAACATCCTCCGGGCCGCGACGACGTACACCAGTTGCCCGACGACCGACAGGATCATACGCTGAACGGTCGGCGGCTTCAACCACGGGCAGACGGTCTGGACGGCTTCACACAGGACGGCCATCACCGGCGATACCATCTCGGTCACGAACATCTCGGCAGGCAGACGCGGATCGATCATCTCCCGGATCATCAGCTCCACGAATCGGCAGTGCCGTTGCCCATCAGTCAGTCCCCTCTCATCGACCAACGGTTCATAGAAGGACTGGGCATAGGATTTCAGAAGCTCTTCCAGAGACGGCGTCTGCCCGGCCGGCATCGCCTTGCGAATGCCGGCGATGCGAGTCTCCCGCATGACCGTAAGCTGGCGACGCCACACCTCGACATAGAGCTTGTCTTTGCCCCCGAAGTAGTAGTTGATCGAGGCGACGTTGCAGCCGGCCGCCGCGGCAATCTCGCGGACGCCGGTGTCCTGGAAACCGCGCTGGCAGAACAGCGACTCAGCCGCTTCGATCAATCGCTCTTGAACGCTCTTGTCGTCCATGGTCCCTCGTCGCTCGTCGTCTTGTTGACATCATCACCCTTGGAAAACGGACGTTTCATACGACAGTTTAAAACAGTTGTTTTAGAAATCAACGGTTTACCCCTGCCAGGAGCAGATAAATCGGCCCGGCCCGGCGCTGGGAATCTCGCCATAGGAAGCGGCACGCCGACCCCGCAGAATTTGAGCGGAATCACGCAAAAAAATTTGACAGCGTTGCCATGCGATCGCTATAGTAGCGGCTCAATCGGTTGGGGCCGTAGCTCAATTGGTTAGAGCATCGGACTGTCGATCCGAAGGTTGTGGGTTCGATCCCCATCGGCCTCGTGTAAAAACCGCGTTCTTGGTATCGGGAACGCGGTTTTTGTTTGCGCCGACCTGCCCTGGAAGGCGCGCCGTGGCGACCCGAAGCGTCGTGCCGAGAGCCCCACCTTTTGCGCCGACGCGAATCGTGAACCGGGGGCGTCCCGCAGGCGTAGAACTGGGGTCGCTGGGGGCAGTGGGAGGTTGTGCGCTGCATTCGCCACCCGCAAGGCACATTCAGACGCCGCAGACAGGCCCGGATTGACGTGCAGAGGGCCGTTCGTTAGAGTGACGTCGCATCATGAAGCACGAGCAGAACAACAAGCCCCGTTTGATTGCGTTCGAGGTAACGCGGCGTTGTCGGTTCAATTGTCGGCACTGCCGGGCGGACGCGGACGACGCCGTTTGCTGCGACGAATTGAGCACGCAGCAGTGGAGGAGAATCCTCGACGCGGTGGCCGCCTACGAGAAGTGCGTCGTCATCATGACCGGGGGGGAGCCTACCGAACGCGACGACATCGGCGAACTGGTGCGGCATGGGCGAGACCTCGGCCTGCGCATGGTGATGGCCACGTGCGGCTATGCTCTCACCGACACTTCGTTAGCAGCCCTGAAGGAGGCCGGGGTGATGGCCCTGTCGTTCTCGCTCGACGGCGCTACCGCCCGGACGCACGACGCCTTCCGGCGTACCGAAGGCGCGTTCGAAATCGTCCTGAGGGCCGCCGAGACCGCCAATCGAGTGGGCGTTCGGTTCCAGATCAATACGACCATCACGCGCAGCAACCTCCAAGAGGTGCCCGCCATCGCCGATCTCGCGCGCCGACTGGGAGCCTACTGCTATAATCCTTTCATCCTCGTGCCCACCGGGCGAGGCGAGGAGATGACCGAGGAGATTCTCGAACCGCGTCAATACGCCGAGTTGCTGGGTGAACTGCTCCAGTTGCGTTCCGATCTCGGCATCGAACTGCGAGTGACCTGCGGACCTCAATATGCCCGGCTCTTCCGCGAAACGAACGCAGAATTGCCCAAGGTACACATCAGCGGATGCATGGGCGGCCGAGGTTTCGGGTTCATCAGCCACCGGGGCGATGTCCAGACGTGCGGCTTCCTCGACGTCTCCGCGGGCAATCTCGTCGAGAACGGCTACGACTTCGCAGCGATCTGGGACCACTCGCCGTTTCTCCACGAGATTCGCGACCTACCGGCTTACAAGGGCAAATGCGGCCGATGCGCGTTCGTCAAGATTTGCGGCGGCTGCCGTGCCCGTGCCTACACCATGACGGGCGACTACCTCGCCGAAGACCCGGTCTGCTGGTACGAGCCAAAGGGCAAGCCATGACCGCGTCCCTGACCGATTTCCAGAAACGTCTGTGCAATCGCCTCCAAAGGGGCCTGCCGCTCGTTTCCCGGCCCTTTGCGGCGATCGGGGCAGACCTGGAATGCGCCGAGGTCGAGGTGCTGGACCAGGCGCATCTTTTGCAGAGCACCGGCGTGCTCCGCCGCATCTGCGCCGTCCTCAACCAGCGTGCGCTGGGCATGGCCAGCACGCTCGTGGCCGCCCGCGTGCCGGACGAACAGGTGCCGACGGTGACGGCAGCGGTCAACGCCCTCCCCGGCGTCTCGCACAACTACCTGCGCCGGCACGAGTTCAATCTGTGGTTCACCCTCCAGGCCGAATCCCCCGAGCAGCTCCGTCACAATCTGATCGAGCTTCAAGCTCGTTTCGACGTCGAGTTTCACAGCCTTCCGGTGACGCGCGTCTTCAAGCTGGACGTGCGCTTCGACGCCGAGAGCGACGACGACGTGCTGCTGCGTGACGTTGAGCGGGTGCCGGGGACGGAGCCGGTCGTCTTGCGTGAGGAACAGAAGCAGTTGCTGATGCATCTCCGTGACGGTCTCGATGTGGCCAGCCGCCCATTCGATGCGGTGCGTCCTGCGACGATGGCCGAGCCTGAGATGCTCGCGCTGCTGGCCGAACTGATCGAGGCCGGCGTGATCCGCCGCATCGCGGGTGTGTTGAACCATCACAAGCTCGGCTTCACCGCCAACGTCATGTTCGCCGGACAAGTCGATCCCGGGCACATCGTCGAAGCCGGCCGCTGGCTCGCCCACTCGGGTGTCGTCAGCCATTGCTATGAGCGACAGATCCCGGCGTCCATGGCGCCGGGTTGGCCCCACAACCTCTTCGCCATGATGCACGGCCGGACCATGGCGCAGATCCAGCACACCATCGACCGCTTCACCGAGGCCTTCCCCATCCCATCGTTCGAGTTGCTGCCCACCCTGGCGGAACTGAAGAAAGAGCCCGTCCGCCACAGCTTCGCATAGCACACGAGCTACTGCCCCTGCCTCTGGTAGACGCGAACGTAATCGACGTAGAGGTGGTCGGGCAACTGGGCCTGTGCGATGTCACCAGCCCACTTGCCGACTTCGAGGCTCAAGATAATGTACTGGCTGCGATGGGAGACGCCCTTGTCGCTGCGCCAGGTCTCCTTGCCGTCGACGTAGAAGACGTATTGGGCGTCGGTCCAGAGCAGGCCGAAGGTGTGCCAGCCCTTCTGCAACCCGGCGACGGTCGCCGTCGTTCCGGCGTGCTTGTGGTGTTGGCCGTAGCCGTCCCAGTGCAGGTTGTGATGGACGCGATCGCCGTCCTTGCGCAGGTATTCGAAGATGTCGATCTCCGCGCCCGCCGCGGTCGGGTCGCCCAGCGGTTCGCCCAAACTGGGGCTCTGGAGCCAGAAGGCCGACCAGTGCCCCACCTGCTCCTGCAACCTGACGCGGCACTCGAAATAGCCGAAGGTGGTCTCGAACCGGTCCTGGGTGCCGATCATCGCCGTACGATACGCATCGCCCGCGCGCTTCGTGGTCAGGACGAGATGCCCATTGCCATCCAGCGAGACGGTTTCCTTGACGTTAACCGCATCGCGGCGTGGCCCCAGGCTGCGATAATCCCACTTGGTCAGGTCGAGCGTCTGCCCGTCGAACTCGTCGGACCAGATGAGCTTGTATTCGTCGCCCACCGGCAACGCGGCTTGCACTGGCTGCTCAGCGGCATCCGCCCGCTTCCAGGCCCGCACGTATTCGATAATGTAGGTCGAAGGCAGATCACCGTCATCGGGCAGGCCGAACCAGTCCGGCATCGTCTCGCTATCGAAGTTCAGCGTCAATGCCTGATGCCAATGGGTATTCTCGACCCAACGGACCAGCACCCCGTCGAAGTACCACTTGATCCGGTCCGGGTCCCACTCCAAACCGTAGACGTGATAGTCGTCCGCCAGGTCCGACGGCGCGATCCACACGCCGCCGCAGGACCAGTGCTCCTTCTCGGTAGGCGTATGCAAGACGTGCGCGTTCATGTTGTACTTGCGCTCGAAACCCGGCGACTTGCCGCCGATCTCGAAGACATCGATCTCGGTCCACTCCTCGGGCGTGCTGTCGTAGAACCAGAAAGAACTGGACCCGTGCGACTTCATCGCCCTGGCCTTGACCTCGAAGTAGCCATACTTGACACGGCCCTTGCTCTGCACGGCGGCGGATGTGTAGGTATGGTAGCCTTTGTCTTTGGGCATCTCGGGCACTTCCTGGCGGCGCATGACCAGGTGGAGCTTGCCGTCCGAGACGGTGACATTGCCGGGCCAGAAGTAGGCAGGCTGGCGGCCCAGCCACCCGGGGTTCCGAGGCCACCATCGGTCCGGATCGAGCGCCGTGTCCTCGAACTCGTCCGTCATCGGTCCATAGGGGAGCCAGCGGCCCTCATTGCCCTGATCGGACAGCGGTAAACGATCCGAGATTCGCGTGGGCACCGGCCCCAACGGCTCCGTCCGCGTCCAACTGGCCGGCCGCTTCGCCTCTGCGCGGCAGAGCGGAACCGCTGCCAGGGACAGGCACAACGCTGCTCTCCATATCCATCGCCGCATGATGTCACCTCGTCGTCGATTCGATCGCCATCAGTTCGTGTAGACCACCGTGCCGGAGTCGTCCACCTCGTAGCCCCATTCTCGGATGTAGTCCCAGCCCGAGCGGAAATCGTCGCGGGTCTGCGCCAGCCTGGCCTTCAGCCGTTCCTCCAACTGCTCCTGCAATCGAGCGTGCTCAGGGCTGTTGACCAGATTGGTCAACTGGTACGGATCGGCGACATTGTCGTACAGCAGCCAGGGACCGTTCAAGTCGCGCACATAGGTGTATCGCTCCGTGCGGACACCTCGGTACTCGCGGCCGCCTGCCTTTCGCGTCCATTGCCCGAACGGCGACGGGCAGCATATCAAAGCCGCGTTGTCGGGAGCGGGAGATTCGCCCTTGACAACACGTGAGAAGTCCGTCCCCTCGACGGTCTCGGGGACGTCGATGCCGCAGAGCCCGAGCAGCGTGGGCATGATGTCCGGCGTGCTGATCGGCATGTCGATCGTTCGCCCGCCGGGACCCAACGCCGCCGGATGCCGCAAGAGGAACGGCACCCGGATCGACTCGTCCCAGGGTTGTTGCTTCTTCTGCCGGCCATGCGAATACAGCATGTCGCCGTGGTCGGATGTGAAGACCAGGATCGTGTTCTCGACGATTCCCTGCTCCGACAGCGTGGTCAACACATCGCCGAGGCAGTCATCGAGAGCCGCGATATGAGCGTAGTAGCCCGCCAGAACCTCGCGGGCTCTTTGGCGGTCCGATGCGGGGACATTGGGCCGCACCGACAGCGCATCAGAGTTAACCAGCGCTTTGTACTTCTCCGGCGCGGTGTGGTACGGCGCATGAGGCGGTCCCCACGACAGGAACAACGCGAAGGGCCTGTCGTCGGCGCGATCGCGGACGTAGCGCTGGGCCTCGCGCGTCTGGGCGATGGCGTCGTAGCCTTCCCACCGGAGCCTGACGTCCTCGTCGCCGTAGTAGAACGAGTTGTTGTAGTCGTGCGTGCAGCCGAGGGCCTTCCAGAACTGAAAGCCCTGTCGCCTTTGGCGAGGAATGAAGGCGCTTCGATGGTTGCCGTCGAGGTGCCATTTTCCGATGTAGGCGGTGTCGTACCCCGCACGGTTGTAGGCCTGCGCGATGGAGACCGCATCGTCATTCAGCAGGACATCGTTGAGGAAAACGCCATGCGTCAGCGGATACCGCCCTGTAACGAGGCTGGCCCGGAACGGACTGCACACGGGACAACCCGACACCGCGTTTCGGAAGTTGACGCTGGTCCTGGCCAGCGCATCGAGATGAGGCGTCTGGACATCCGCGTTGCCGGCGTAGCCGGTGTCCTGCGCTCGCCACTGGTCGGCGAAGACAAACAGGAGGTTGGGCTTCGCACCTCCGCCGGACCGGTGCTTGGCTGTCGATTGGCCTCGCCCGAGCATCGGCGTCAGGGCACCCACTGCGGCCCCTGTGCCAATCGTCTTCAAGAACGTCCTTCTACCGATTCGGCTGCCCATCACAAGCCCCCTTTCGACGACCCATCGGCGCCGATTATAGCCCCTCGCCCGCGCACGGGCAATTGCGGGCGCCTCCGACCAGTCTCGTTTTGGCCCGGCGGGTGAATTGTCTGTTGACGGGCGCGAACCGATTCCGTATGATGTCCGCCCTGATGGAAAGCAACGCCCGAGCCGGAGTGGCGGAATTGGCAGACGCGCGGGATTCAAAATCCCGT